>NZ_AKIW01000026.1 GCF_000282635.1 Variovorax sp. CF313 | reverse complement strand
CGTTGCCGATCAGGTTGGTCAGCGCGCGGGCTTCCGACATGAAGCGGTCGATGCCCAGGATCAGCGCAAGGCCCGCCACCGGCACGTGCCCCACGGCCGACAGCGTGGCCGCCAGCACGATGAAGCCGCTGCCCGTGACGCCCGCCGCGCCCTTCGAGGTGAGCAGCAGCACGGCCAGCAGCGTGAGCTGCTGCGTGAGGGTCATGTCGGTGTTGGTGGCCTGCGCGATGAACACGGCCGCCATCGTCAGGTAGATCGAGGTGCCGTCGAGGTTGAACGAGTAGCCCGTGGGCACCACCAGCCCGACCACCGACTTCTTCGCACCCAGGTTCTCCAGCTTGGCCATCATGCGCGGCAGCACCGACTCGCTCGACGACGTGCCCAGCACGATCAGCAGCTCTTCCTTGATGTACTTGATGAACTTCCAGATGCTGAAGCCGTGGAAGCGCGCGATGAGCCCCAGCACCACGAAGATGAAGAACAGGCAGGTGGCGTAGAAGGTGGCCATCAGCTGGCCCAGCTGCAGCAGCGAGCTCACGCCGTACTTGCCGATGGTGAAGGCCATCGCGCCGAAGGCGCCGATGGGCGCCAGCTTCATGATGTAGCCGACGATCACGAAGAGCACGTGCGAGCCCTTCTCGATCACGTCGAACACCAGCGTGCCACGCCCGCCGAAGCGGTGCAGCGCGAAGCCGAACAGCACAGCGATCAGCAGCACCTGCAGGATCTCGCCCTTGGCGAAGGCATCGACCAGCGTGCTCGGGATGATGTTGAGCAGGAAGTCGACCGTGCTGGTCATCTTGCCCGGGCCGGTGTAGGCCGCGATGCCCTTGGTGTCGAGCTGGCTCACGTCGACGTTCATGCCCGCGCCGGGCCGCACGAGGTTGATGATGACGAGGCCCACCACCAGCGCGACGCTGCTCACGATCTCGAAATACAGCAGCGCCAGCCCGCCGGTCTTGCCGACCTTCTTCATGTCCTCCATGCCGGCGATGCCCACCACCACCGTGCAGAAGATGATCGGCGCGATGATCATCTTGATCAGCTTGATGAAGCCGTCGCCCAGCGGCTTCATCGACGCGCCGGTGTCGGGGTAGAAATGCCCTAGCAGCACACCGAGCACGATGGCGGTGATGACCTGGAAGTACAGGGACTTGTAGAAGGGTTTGGGTGCGGTGGGATGTTCCATGGGGGTGCTCATCGGTTTGTCTCCAATTCGTGGCCAGGCTCCGTAGCGGGGCGCACGGCCGGCCTTGTGATTGAGCAATCGACATGCCACCGCCAACAGCGCGTCGACTGCGCGCCAAGTCCTTGATTTGATGGATCTTTTCGCGAACGGGCGAACGGCGCCCCGCCGACGATCCGGATGGCGCAGGCAGGGCCCGTCCGATCTGCCGGATCGACATCTCGGGGAAAACCCTAGGCCCGGGACGGTGTCAGACTCGGTTCCATGAACGACACCGCGCAGCCGCCAGCGGCCACGGACGGCGCCTCGAAGCGCATCGCGCTCACCGTGGCGGCCGCCTTCTTCATGGAGACGCTGGACGCCACCATCATCGTCACCGCGCTGCCGGCCATCGGCGCCGGCTTCGGCATGGGCGCGCTCGACGCGAGCCTGGGCGTCACCGTCTACCTGATCGCGATGGCGGCGCTGGTGCCGGCGGCGGGCTGGTGCGCCGGGCGCTTCGGGGCGCGGCGGGTGTTCGCGCTCGCGGTCGGCGCCTTCACCTCGGCCTCGCTCGCCTGCGGGCTCGCGCCCACCTTCGAGGTGTTCGTCGCGGCGCGCGTGCTGCAGGGCGCCGCGGCGGCCTTCATGTCGCCGGTGGGCCGGCTCGTGGTGCTGCGCGAGACGCCGAAGCACCGGCTGATCGAGGCCATCGGCACCATCACCTGGCCCGGGCTCATCGCGCCGGTGATCGGCCCGCCGCTGGGCGGGCTCATCGCCACGCATGCATCGTGGCGCTGGATCTTCCTGCTGAACGTGCCGCTGGGCCTTGCGGGGCTGTGGCTGATCATGCGGCTGTTTCCGCGCCGCACCGACGCGGCTCCGGCGCGCTTCGATGCGGCCGGCTTCGTGCTCACCGCCGTCGCGCTGGCCGCGCTGGTCGAAGGCCTCACGCGCCTGGGCGGGCCGCAGCCGGGCTCGCCCACCACCCTCGGCCTGCTGGCCCTGGGCGCCGTGGCGGCTGCCGCCGCGGTGCGCCATGCGCGACGGACGGCGGCGCCCCTGCTCGACCTGCGCGCGCTGGCGGTGCCGACCTATGCGCTGGCCACCGCGACGGCCGGCTTCGTTTCGCGTGTCGCGATCAATGCCTCGCCCTTCCTGCTGCCGCTGATGTTCCAGATCGGCTTCGGCATGAACGCGTTCCAGGCCGGCTCCATGCTGCTGGTGTACATGGGCGGCAACCTCGTGATGAAGAGCGCCACCACGGCGGTGCTGCGGCGCTTCGGCTTTCGCAGGGTGCTGACGGTGAACGGCGCGATCTGCGCCGCCACGCTGTTCGGCTGCGGGCTGCTGTCGCCGGGCGACCCGCTGCCGTGGGTGTGCGTGCTGCTCGTCGCGGCGGGCATGGCGCGCTCGATGAACTTCACCGCGGTCAACACGCTGGCCTTTGCCGACGTGCCCGACGAATCGCGCGCCGGCGCGAGCACGCTCGGCACGATGCTGCAGCAGGTGTCGCTCGCGCTCGGCGTGGCGCTGGGCGCGATGGTGCTCGGCGCATCGCAGGCGCTGCGCGGCGCGCCGGCCGTGCAGCTCGCGGACTTCCACCATGCCTGGTACGTGGTCGGCCTGCTGATGGCCATCGCGACGCTGATGACGCTGCGGCTCGATCGCCAGGCCGGCATGGCGGTATCGCACAGGCGATGAACGCTACAGCCGTGGACGCGCCCGATCTTCCATTCACCCGTTCAGGAGAAGTTGTCATGCCATTGCATATCGGTGTGGTCGGTTGCTCGGCCGAAGGCGCCGCGCTCTGCTACCGCACGCTCTGCGTTGAAGGCGCCTCGCACCTTGGCGCGGCCCACGCGCACCCGGAGGTGTCGATGCATACCCACTCGCTCGCCGCGTATGTGGACTGCCTCGACCGCGGCGACCTGGACGGCGTCGCGCAGCTGATGCTGTCCTCGGCGGGCAAGCTGGCGGCGGCCGGTGCGGATTTCCTGGTCTGCCCCGACAACACGATCCACCAGGCGATGCACCTTGTGCTGCCGCGCTCGCCGCTGCCATGGCTGCACATCGCCGAGGTGGTCGCGGCGCAGGCGCTGTCGCGGGGCTTTCGCCGCGTGGGCGTGCTGGGCACGCGCTGGCTGGTCGACAGCGAGGTCTACCCGCAGGCGCTGTCGGCCGCCGGGCTGGACGCCGTGCGGCCGGATGCCGGCGAACGCGCCGAGCTCGGCCGCATCATCATGGACGAGCTGGTGTGCGGCGTGTTCCGGCCGGAATCCACGGCCGCGCTGCAGCGGATGATCGAAAACCTGAAGGCGCGCGGCTGCGATGCCGTGGCGCTGGGCTGCACCGAGCTGCCGCTGGTGCTGAGCGACGGCAACTCCGCGCTGCCGACGCTCGACTCGACGCGCCTGCTGGCACGCGCGGCGCTGCGGCGCGCCACGGCCAGCTGAGGCAGCTGGCGCTGCCGCCTCGGCACGCCGCCGCACGCCGCCGCACGCCGCCGCACGCGCAACGCTACTGCGGCCTCGCCAGCGTTTCCGCAAGCTCCCACAGCGAGCCCATCTGCCCCGAATGAAAGAGCAAGGGCGGCGTGTCGGTGCGCGAGAAGCGATCCACGCGACCGAGGATGATCGTGTGGTCCCCCTCCTGGTGGCGCGAATACGTCGAGCATTCGAATGTCGCGACGCTGCGCGTCAATCGCGCGCATCCGTTGGATGCAAGGGCGAAGGCTTCGCCGAAGCGCTCGAACTTGTCCGCCGCAGGCTTGGCGAAATGCCAGGCCAGGTCGCGCTGCTCGGCAGCCAGGACGCTGAGGTTGAAGGAGCGCGCCGCAAGAAACGCGTCGGCGCTGCGCGTGTCGTCGCGGATGCTCCACAGGATCAGCGGCGGGTCCAGCGACACCGACGAGAAGGAGTTGATCGTCATCCCCTCGCGCTTGCCGTCCGGCGTGGTGGTCGTCACGAGGCACACCCCCGTGGGAAAGGCGCCGAGCGCCTGCCGGAGTTGGCGGGCATCGGCCGTTTCGGCGGCGTCGCCCGTGATCAGAGCCCAGGAATACATGGCCGGCGCCTCGATCAGTACTGGCCCTTCGGCTCGAGGCCGAGCAGGTACTGTCCCACCATGGAGGAGACCGCGTCCCAGTTGAGGCTGATGTGGCGCGAGATGGCATTGGCGTCGCGCCACATCCGCTGGATCGGCTGGTTCAGCGACAGGCCCGCGCCTCCCACGCTGGCGAAAACCGCCTCGACGGCATCGCGCGACAGGCGCGCGGCGAAGGCATGGTCGCGGCGATTGCGGATGCGCTGCTCGACGCTGATGACATGGCCGTCGAGCGCCATCTGCTCCACCTGCGCGGTGTCGCGGTAGAGCAGCAGCCGCGCCGCATCGACGCTTGCCGACGCCTCGGCCAGGCGGGACTGCACAGGGAAGAACTCGCTCAGCCTGCTGCCTGCGCCGGCCACCGCGCCGCGGGTGACGCGCGAGCCGGCCAGCTCGATCAGCTCGTCGACCGCGCCCTGAGCGGTGCCGAGGATGGGCGACACGAGGCAGACCGGCACCGCCGAGAGAAAGGGAATGCGGTAGATCGGATTCGCATTGACGCTGGCGCCGGGAGGGCAGTTCGAGGAGGCCTCGGCGAACGTGAGCTTGCGATGCCCGGGGATGAAGGCGGGCTTGTCGATGACGACCGCCTTCGAGCCCGTGCCCGCCTGGCCGGCGACGTGCCAGTTGTCCTCGATCGACCAGTCCGACCGAGGGGCGAGCAGGAAGCCCGCGGTCGGCGGTGCGCCTTTTTCCTCGGGCGGGAACTGCACGCCCAGCAAGGCCCACTGGGAGTTGTCCACGTTGGACGCGAAGAGCCACTTGCCTTGCACGAGGTAGCCGCCGTCGACCTTCTCGGCCATCGTGGCGGGCGCGTACGAACCGCAGACGATCGCGCCGGGGTCCTTGCGCCACACGTCGTCCTGTGCCTCCTCGGGAAAGGTCGCGACGAGCCACTGGTGGATGGCTCCCAGCGAGCAGCCCCACGCCGACGAGGTGCAGCCCCGCGCCAGTTCGCTCACCACATCGATGAAGGCTGTGAATCCGTACTCGAAGCCGCCATAGCGCGCCGGCTGCATCAGCTTGAAGAAGCCCGCATCGTGGAAGGCACGCGTGGTTTCGTCGGAAACGCGTCGATCCTGCTCGGTGCGCTGCGCCCGGGAACGAAGCAGCGGCACCAATTCGCTTGCGGATGCAACTATCGATTCGATCGGAGGCGCGTCTTTCACCGGCGATTTCCTGCCGGGGGCCGGGAGGTCGACGTGATTGAGTTGGGCAAACGGGTTCGCGGCATCTGTCATGGGGGTCTCCAGGAAGGGTTGGATGGATCTCGGGTTGGAGCCTTGATTGGAGAAGAAAACATTTGCAAATGCAATCAAATAACCCTAGGTATTAACGCTATGAAGGCGCCGACGATTGTTTGTAAGATCGGCCATGGCAAAGAGAAAACCCTCCTCGATTCCTTCCTCCGAGCGGCCCGGTCCGTCGGCGGAATTGGTTCGTGAATTGAATGCATCTACAGATAAATTGCCTCAGCACGACCTGGAGCGTGCTATCCCCTACCTGCTTGCGCGTGCAGGAACAAGGATGGGGCAATCGTTCAGCAGGGAGCTCAAGCAGTTCAACCTCTCGCTGACCGAGTGGCGGGTGTGCGTCGCACTGCACCACGCGGCGCATCAGCGGCTGTCCGACCTGGCGCTGCACACCTCGACGGAGCCCTCCACGCTTTCGCGGGTGGTCGACGGGCTGCTGCAGCGCGGCATCCTGGTGCGCGACCGGTCGGACGAAGACGCCCGCGCGCTCGCCCTGAGCCTGACCGACGCGGGGCGCGACCTCGCGCTGCGGATCATTCCCCTGGCGCAGCTCTACGAGCGGGTGTCGTTGTCGGGGCTGAGCTTCGCGCAGGCCGAATCGCTGAGGGACATGCTTCGCATGGTCTACGACAACCTGGAAGTGCTCGACAACGAGTGATGCCGCGGTGAACATCAACACCATCGACCTGAACCTCTTCCTGGCGTTCCAGGCGATCTACGCCACGCGCAGCGTCACGCTGGCGGGCGAGCGCCTCGGCATGACCCAGTCGGCGATGAGCAATGCCCTGAAGCGCCTGCGCGAGCGCTTCAACGACGCGCTGTTCGTGCGCTCGACCGACGGCATGGTCCCGACGCCGGTCGCCGAGCGGCTCATCACCCCGATCGAGGAAGGCCTCGCCTGCCTGATGCAGGCGGTCGACCAGGGCAGGACCTTCGAGGCGCAAACATCCGGGCGCACGTTTCGAATTGCCGTCAACGACATCGGGCAGCTGGTCATGATGTCGGAGCTGCTCCTGGTCGCGCGCGGCATAGCGCCAGGGGTGCGATTCGAGACCGTTGATGTGCCCATTGCCGAGGCGCGCCAGCGCATGCTCCACGGGCAGATCGACATCGCCCTGGGCAGCTGGGAGCCTATAGGGCCGTCGTTCTACCAGCAGCGGCTGTTCGACGAGACATTCGTCGTGCTCACGTCCAGGGCCTCGCCCCTGGGCGGGCGCGACAGCATTGGTCTCGACGAGTATCTTGCGGCCGAACACATCGCGTACCGCCCCCATGGAACGACCGACTTTCAATTGCAGCAGACACTGGAACGAGCCGGCGCGCTCGATCGGCGGCGCGTGGTGCTGACGGCCGCCCATTCACTGGGCCTGTCTTCGATCGTCGCCTCGTCGGGACTGCTGCTGACGGCACCGGCGCGCCTCGCCCAGGCGATGGTGGCGTCGCGCACTGACCTGCACATCGTCAATGCGCCGTTCGAGGTCGTGCCCTTCGAGATCCGGCAGCAGTGGCACGAGCGATTTCACCAGGACAGCGGCAACCGCTGGCTGCGCGAGCTGATATTCGGCCTGTTCCATGAGCGCTCGCAGCGGCATCAGGGCGCCGGCAAGCAGGCGTAGTCGACCTGATGGCGCTCGGTGCGGATGCTGCCGAGTTCGCGCTTCACGCGAAGGTGCTCGGGATGGGTCGCATAGTCTTCGAGGCTGCGCGCATCGCGAAAGCGCGTGCAGAGCACCACGTTGCAGGCGTAGTCGATGCGGCTCACATCGATTCCGACTTCCAGCTCCAGGAGCCCCGGGATGCGGCCGCGCAGCCCTTCGAATGCATTGCGCACCGCGATGCAGTTCGCGCTTCGTTCCGCGGCCGAGGCTCCGGCGACGCGCCACATGACGATGTGCTTGATTTCCATGCCTTCAATCCCGTGGCGCCTTGTTCAGCACGAAGTCGTGGTCGAGCGTGTAGAAGGGTTCGTCCATGCGCGTTCCGTCCGGCGCGACGCCGGGCTCATGGCGCTTCCAGTCGGCGATGAGCGAGGAGCGCACGCCGAACACGGCATCGGAATCCAGGTACGTGCCGCCCGAGCGGAACACGTGGGTGATGAGCGTCTCGTACCCCGGCGCCTGGATCATGAAGTGCAGGTGGGCAGGACGCCAGGGATGGCGGCCGAGTTGCTCCAGCAGCTGCCCCACGGGGCCGTCGTGGGGGATGGGATACGGCACGGCCAAGATGGACCTGAAATCGAAGCGGCCGTCCTCGCGCGTGCTCAGCTGGCCACGGCCCTGGGCACTGCCCAGTTCGGGGCGCTGGACGTCGTAGAAGCCTTCGTCGTCGGACTGCCAGACGTCGATCCGCGCATCGGCGATGCGCTCGCCCTGGATGCCCCGCACGCTGCCCCGGACGAAGCAGGGCATGCCGTGCGCGCCGTTGGAGATGTCGTCGCCGTTCTGGTACTTCGGTGCGTCGGGGACATAGAAGGGACCGAAGACGGTCGCCTCCGTGCAGCCCGTCGGACGCCGGTTGCACTGCGCGGTAACGAGCGTCGAAAGCCCGAGCACATCCGACAGCAGGATGAACTCCTGGCGCTTGTCATCGGTGATCCTGCCGACGCGCGTGAGGAAGTCGATGCCGCGGGACCATTCGGCTTCGGTGAGCTGCACCTCGCGCGCGAAATCGTGCAGATGGCGCACAAGGCTGTCCATCACCGTCTTCAGGCGCGCGCTGGCTGTTCCGCCCTGCGCCTTCAGCGTTGCGCCGGTGATGGTCCATTCGTCGATGTCGATCATCTGGTCTTCTCGCCGCGCCGGCACCTCAGGATTGCTTCAGCTTGAACAGCGACAGTGCGTTCGTGCGGCCGATCTTCAGCCGGTCGGCTTCGCTGATGCTCGTATCGTCGAACCAGTTCGATGCGTGGTCCACGTTCTCGAAGGGCCAGTCGGTCGAGAACAGGATCCGGTCCGAACCGACTTCCAGCATCGCGTCGATCAGCGTCTGGGTGCGGAAGTTGCCGGACGTCGTGAGATAGAAGTTCTCGTGGAAGTACTCGCAAAGCTTGCGCTTGGCGGGATAGCCTTTGGGTGCCTTGACCCAGGCATTGCGGTGGTCGACCCGCCACATGTTGTACGGGAGCCCTTCGCCGAGATGGCCAAGGATGATCTTCAGGCCGGGATGCCGGTCGAAGAGGCCGCTGGCCATGAGGCGCAGGGCGTGGACGGCGGTTTCCTGTGCAAAGGCCCACGTGGGCCCGAGCAGCCA
This sequence comes from Variovorax sp. CF313, assembly GCF_000282635.1. Lineage (GTDB taxonomy): Bacteria > Pseudomonadota > Gammaproteobacteria > Burkholderiales > Burkholderiaceae_C > Variovorax. The sequence goes on along the minus strand of NZ_AKIW01000026.1, from coordinate 36,539 downwards.
CGGGTGGCCTTCGTAGATCTGGGCCCAGCTCGCAAGCGGGTTGCGCGGATGCAGATAGAACGGCGCATCGAGCCGCTCCGCCGTGGCCCAGAAGGACGCATACTGCGGCGCGTCGTAGTAGACGGCGTTGTCGGCCGTGCCGACCTGCGAGAACCCGTTGACCAGCGCGCCACGGAAACCGAGCACGGTCATGCAGCGCTCGAGCTCCTCGGTCGCCTTGTCGGGGTCCTGCATCGGCAAGGCGGCGAATGCCTGGAAGCGGTCGGGCCGCTTCGCGACCTGCTCCGCCAGGAAATCGTTGGCGCGGACAGAGAGTTCATGGGCCTTGACCGGATCGGGAACCGCCTGCACGGCGGGCGCGTTGAGCGAAAGAATCATCATCTCCATGCCGTTTTCGTCCATCTGGCGCAAGCGCCCTTCATGGATGTCGATGAGACGGCTGCTGAGTTCCTTCCAGTAATCCCCAGGCACGAAGCCGGCCGAGTCCTGCAGCGTCTCGGGAAGCGCAAAGTGTTCCTCGAGGCCGATCTTTCCTTGCATGGCTGTTTCCTTTTTTGCGGGGCACGGTCCGCAGCTGTTGATTCGCGGCAGCGCCAACAGCGGCGCTTGCCTTGCAGGTCAATTTACGAAAGCCTCGCTGCAGCGTCGAACGAAATTCGGTGATGGCGCACATCTGGATTTCGCATGAAGGGCAGCTTGTGGGTAGACCCGCCCCAACATTTCCAGGCTTCATAGAGAACATCCTGAAAATGCGTTGGACCTTCGCGCACCCGCAATCCACCATGCGAACGCCGTCAACGTTCGCCCGCCGACAAGGCGCTGACGCACCCCTTTTTCCATCAACTCGGAGACACGAGTCATGCGTCAGATCGACCTTCACAAGCTGGCCGACGAAACCCGCTTCAACCGCTTCCACGGGCTCGTGCTGTTCTGGTGCGCCCTGATCATCGTGTTCGATGGCTACGACCTCTCCGTGGTCGGCATCGCGCTGCCTTCGATCATGGCGAACATGGGCGTCCAGCCCACCAACGCCGGCTTCATGGTCAGTTCGGCACTCTTCGGCATGATGTTCGGCGCCATCTTTCTCGGCACCATCGCCGACAGGATCGGCCGTCGATGGGCCATCGTCATCTGCGTGGGCCTGTTCAGCGTGTTCACCGCGGCAGCCGGGTTCGCCAGGGACCCCGTCACCTTCGGCGTGGTCCGCTTCCTCGCGGGGCTGGGCATCGGCGGGGTCATGCCGAACGTCGTTGCGCAGATGACCGAATACTCGCCGAAGAAGATGCGCGCGACCCTCGTCACGCTGATGTTCAGCGGCTATGCGGTCGGCGGGATCATCGCCGCGCTGCTCGGCAAGGGCCTGATCGAAACCTACGGCTGGCAGTCGGTGTTCTTCGCGGCGGGCATGCCGCTGGTTCTGATCCCCTTCATCCTGAAGTACATGCCGGAATCGATGCCGTTCCTGCTGGCCCGGGGACGAACCGAAGAGCTGAAGAAGATCGCCTCCAGGCTCGACCCGGGCTACAAGCCGCTGGCAACCGACCGCTTCGTCGTGCCGCCCGCCGACCGGGCTGCCGGCGCACCGATCAGGCATCTCTTCCAGGAGGGCCGCGGCTTCAGCACCGTCATGTTCTGGCTCGCATTCTTCATGTGCCTTTTCATGGTGTTCGCGCTGAGTTCATGGCTGACGAAACTCATGGCCGGTGCGGGCTACAGCCTCGGTTCGGCATTGACGTTCGTGCTGGTGCTCAACGCGGGCGCGATGGTCGGTGCAATCGGCGGCGGCTGGCTCGCGGACCGCTTCCACATCAAGTACGTGCTGGCAGGCATGTATGCGCTGGCCGCGATTTCGCTCACGCTGCTTGGCTACAAGATGCCGACGCCGGTGCTGTTCGTCCTCATCGGCCTGGCCGGTGCGTCGACCATCGGCACGCAGATCGTGGCCAACGCATACACCGGCCAGTTCTATCCGATGGCAGTGCGCGCCACGGGTCTCGGGTGGGCACTGGGAATCGGGCGCAGCGGCGCGATCCTGGCTCCCATCCTGATCGGCGTGCTCGTGGGCATGAACCTGCCGCTGCAGCAGAACTTCATGGCGATCGCGATTCCGGCCGTGATCGGCATGGTTGCGGTTCTTCTGATCAATCACGGCCGGTCTGCGTCTGCGCAGATGGTCGATGCCGGCCGGCCGCGAACCGAGCCGGGGAACGACGGCAAGCAATTGGCCGGCTCGTGAGCGACAAGGCGATCTGCTCCTGCACCTCTTCCGGGCGGCCTGACAAGGCCGCTTTTTTCATCGTACGGTCATTGTCCAAAAACGGGCGCCGCCGGTGCATTACCTGAAAATTCGCGTTCTCGCTCGATTCCGAACGAAACTTCACCAGGAAAGTGTGCAAAATTCCCATCTGTGATCGGCCGCAGCGTCGCCGATCGGATACTCGGCTAATTCAATCTCCGCTCTCTTCCATCCATGCGCGCTGAAAGCGGTCTCCTCGAGGCACGAAGTGGCCTCCCCCAGCCGGCGGCAGGGCCCACGCCAAAAGACATGCTGGGATGCACGGTCGGTCATCTCCAGAAAGACCAGGCACTCTCGGCCAACGGCTTGCGGATCTACCGCAAGACCGTGAACGCCAATGAGCTCCACTACGTGGAAACAGCCGCAAGCGCGCGCGGAGTGCTGCTCGGCATCTCGTTGCGCGACGGCCACCGCAGGCGAATCCTCCATGAGCACCATGCGTCGTGCCATGACTTCGGCAAGGGCTCGATCTATGTCCGTGATTTTTGCGACCGCTACCGCGCGGACATGCAAAGCGGCTTCGACTTCGTGCTGCTCGAGATCTCGCATCCGGCCCTGGAACGCGCCATCGACGAAAAACAGGGGCCTCGCGTCGGCGGCCTCGTCGATGTTGCGGGCGCCAGGGACGACGTGCTCGCCCACCTCGCGAGCGCGCTGACCCCTGCGCTGGAACGCCCTGCCGAGGTCAGCCAGCTGTTCATCGACCAGATCGGCGTCGCGATGACGAGCTACCTGGTCGACAACTACGGCCGCGGAGCCACGGCAACCGGGCCCCGGACGAACCGGCTGCTTTCGCGTTCGCACGAGGCGCGGGTCAAGGAGATGCTGCGCAGCAAGATGAATGGCGGCATCTCGATTGCCGAGATCGCCGACGCCTGCAACCTGTCGCGCAGCTATTTCATCCACGCCTTCCGCGAGACCACCGGACAGACGCCGCACCAATGGCTGATCGCGCAGCGGATCGAACGTGCGCAAGCGCTGCTGATGGACTTCGAACGACCGCTGGTGGAGATTGCGACGGCCTGCGGCTTTGCGGACCAGAGCCACTTCACACGCGTCTTTTCCCAGTACACCGGCAAGCCGCCAGGCGCCTGGCGCAGAGAGATCCGAATCGGCATGTGAAAGGATCCGAATGCGGACGCCGATACGGAATGCGTCCGAATATGCAAAGCCGCGTCCAACCCTGCAAGACGGCGCGCGCCGCCGCGCGCACCATGGGATCCCCATCGAAGGAACCACCATGAAACCCTCCCTGCCGCAGCTCATGAGCCTCAACGGCGGCTTCGTCGACACCGCCGGCTTCCTGGCGCTGCATGGCCTGTTCACCGCGCACGTCACCGGCAACTTCGTCACCATCGGCGCGGCGCTGGTGCATGGCACCTCGGGCACGATCACCAAGCTGCTTGCGCTGCCGGTGTTCTGCATCGTGGTCGTGCTCGCACGGTTGTTGAGCTATGGCCTTCCCGGCTTCGGCCTGCCGGTGCTGCGCACGATGCTGGTGCTCAAGGCCGCGCTGCTGCTGGCGGGCGCCATCCTGGCCATCCGCTTCGGCCCCTTCGCCGATGGCGACAGCGCAAGCGCGATGCTCACGGGCCTGGTGCTGGTGTCGGCCATGGCGATCCAGAACGCGGTGCACCGCATCCACCTGGGCAGCGCACCGCCGACCACGCTGATGACCGGCACGACGACGCAGGTCATGGTCGATCTCGCCGACCTGATGCGCGGCAAGCAGGCGCCCGAAGAAGCGGCCGCCGCCCGCGCGCGCATGCGGCGCATGTCGGCCGCGGTGGTCTGGTTCGCCGCCGGCTGCGCGGCGGCGGCGCTCATCTACCTGCAGTGGAACGTATGGTGCTTTGCCGTGCCGCCGGTGCTGGCAGCCTGCGCCGTGATGCTCCAGCGCAGTACGCACGAAGGCGATCCTGCGCCGGCGTCAGCTGCGCCTCACCTGTAGAGCCAGCGCGCCATCAGGCGCGTGTACCTCGGCATGACGAGGTACACCATCAGCCCGACGATGGTCGCCGCGGCCAACAAGTGCGCCAGCCAGTAGTCGGACAGCACGGGCACCGAGGCCAGCAGACGGTGCAGCACCGCCGGCACCAGCATGGTCAGCGGATAGATCACCGACAGCGTCAACAGGAACTGCTTGTAGCGCTTGGCCGGCGGCTGCCCTGCGGGCGGATGGAACCAGAACTCGAGCCCGCTGCGCGTTTCCACCTTCTCGTCGGCGTCGAGGAACGGCGCCACCTCTTCCACCAGCTGGCGGCGCGCGACGGAGGCGAACCAGTCCTGCGCATGCGTGAGCGAATCGAAGCGGATGGCGATGGTGTACTGCAGGCCGCCGCCGGCCGGGTGGATGATGTTGACGCCGCGGTGCCCGGGAAAGCGCGAGGCGATAGGCACCACCTTCTTCAGCCATTGCTCGTAGGCGGCCACGGACTCGCGCTTCACCGTCTGCTGGATGACGGCGGTGACGGTTTCGGCACCCGGCAGCACGCGCCCGGCAATCTCGTCCAGCGTGGCGGTGCGCAACCCGGGTTGGCGGTCGTCGGCGGTCATGCGCGGTGCCTTTTTCTCAGAGGCCGAGCAGCTTGCGGCCTTCGTCGGCCAGCAGGTCGTGCGTCTCGGGGTGAGACCGCATGTAGGCGTTGAACACGGGGCACTGCGGCACCACGCGCAGCCCGCGCTCACGCGCCGAAGCGAGGCCGGCCAGCACCAGCTGCTTCGCGATGCCCTGGCCTTGCAGGGCTTCGGGCACCAGCGTGTGGATGAAGGTGATGACGTTGCCTTCGAGCGAATAGATTGCGACGGCACGCTCACCCTGAGCCGCGTATTCGAAGCGGTGCTTTGCGGGGTTGTCGCGGACCTGGATAGAAGAAGGAGAAGTGGTCATGAGAAATTCTTGATGTGCCGGGCGCGCATGCAGCACCGTCCCGGCAGGTCGCTACAGGCGCCCTGCCGGGGCGGTGGCAGCATCAGCCCTTGATGAAAGCCAGCAGGTCGGCATTCACCTGGTCGGCGTGCGTGTTGCAGGTGGCATGCGGCGCGCCGGCGTACGCCTTGAACTGGCTGCCCTTGATCATCTCGGCCGCCAGCTTGCCCGTGGCCTCGATGGGCACGACCTGGTCGTCGTCGCCGTGGATCACGAGCGTGGGCACGTCGATCTTCGCCATGTCGGGGCGGAAATCGGTTTCGGAGAAGGCCGTCACGCAGTCGATGGTGGCCTTGATGGAGGCCTGCAGCGCGATCTGCAGCGTCTGCTTGAACACGCCCTGGGACACCTTGGCGCCCGGGCGGTTGGTGCCGTAGAACAGCGTGCTGAAGTCGTCCAGGAACTGCGGCCGATCGGCAGCCAGGCCGGCGCGGATGCTGGCGAACAGCGACGCATCGGGGCCCCCGGGATGGTCGGCCGTCTTCATGAACAGCGGCGTCACGGCGCTGATGAGCGCGAGCTTGGCGACGCGTGAGCTGCCCTTGCGCGCGATGTAGCGCGTGACGTCGCCGCCGCCCATGGAAAAGCCCGCGAGGATCACGTCCTTCAGGTCGAGCTTCTCGATCAGCTCGGCAATGTCGTCGGCGAAGGTGTCGTAGTCGTAGCCGGTCCAGGGCTGGCTCGAACGGCCGAAGCCGCGGCGGTCGAACGCGATCGTGCGGTAGCCGCGCTCCGCGAAGAACAGCATCTGCGCGTCCCACATGTCGGCGCTCAGCGGCCAGCCGTGGCTGAACAGGATGGGCTGGCCCGAGCCCCAGTCCTTGTAGTAGAGCTCGGTGCCGTCGCGCAGGGTGAGTGTGGTCATGGTCTTCCTTTTCGGAATGGTGTGAAGGGGAAAAAAAGATGCAGGAAGGCGGGTGCGCTCAGCCTTGGCGCACGGACTCGAACAGGAACCACGTGCGCTGCTCGGCCTCGTCGATCCAGTTCTCCAGCACGCTGGCCGTGGCCACGTCGCCGTACTCGTCGCACACTGCGTGCGTGCCGCGCATGAAGCCGGCCAGGCGCTGGTTGTCCTCGCGCAGCTCGGCCAGCATGCCGATGGGGGTCACGAAGTCGGCGTCGTTGTCCGACAGGCGCTGCAGCCGCGCGGCGTGGCCGGTGGAGCGCAGCGTGGTGCCGCCCACCTTGCGCACGCGCTCGGCAATGGGGTCGACCGTGGCGAAGATCTGGTCGGCCTGCTCGTCCAGCAGCAGGTGGTAGTCGCGGAACGAGGGGCCCGACATGTGCCAGTGGAAGTTCTTCGTCTTGAAGTACAGCGCGAACACGTCGGCCAGCAGCACATTGAGCGCCGCGGAAATGTCGCGCGTGGCGTCGGCGCCCAGGTCGCTCGGGGTGTGCAGCGACGCGACGCGGCGCGCCTTGGTGCTGCTGGCCAGGGCCTTGGCGGCCTTGGTGGATTTTGAAGTAGCCATGTTTTTCCTTGGTACGCCCGGGTTGTCGGCGAAATTCGTCTGTCGTCAGAGAGAAAGAAAGTGATGCACCGCGGGCTTGTCCGGCCCGATGTGAAAGCGCACGGCCTCGCTCTGCAAGTCGGCGTCGGCGTGCGAAACGCGGTGGTGCTGGCGCAGGTGCTCGGCCCACGATTCGACAAGGAACCACTCCATCACGCGCTCGGTGTCACCGGTGTGCTCGGTGATGCCCAATGCGTACGCCCCATCGCGGCGGCGCTCCAGCGAGAGGCGCTTCATCGCGTCGAGGAAGGCCGGGCGGTCTTCCTTGCGGATGCGGTACTCGACCTGGATCATCACCGGGCCACGGTCGTGCGCAATGGGCTCGGCCACCAGCGGTTCGGGCCAATGGTTGGAAGCCTGCAGGTCCGACTCGCCCGTGGGCAGCCGCGCACGGTGGAACAGCACGGCCACGATCACCAGGCCGATGGCGCCGGCCACCAGCGTGTAGGGCACGCCAATTTCCTGTGCAACCAGGCCCCAGCCGAGGCTGCCGGCCGCCATGGCGCCGTTGAACACGGTGAGGTACACCGCCAGCCCGCGGCCGCGCACCCAGTTCGGCAGGATGGCCTGCGCCACGCCGTTGAGCGTGGTCAGCGCAATGATCCAGCCCAGGCCCAGCAGCAACAGCAGCACGATGGCCAGCCACTTCGGCGGTGCGAACACGAGCGCACCCATCACGGCGGCGGTAATCACCGAGGCCAGCAGCACGAGGCCATCGGCATCGAGCCGCTGGCGCAGCCGCGGCATGACCAGCGCACCGGCAATGGCGCCCGCGCCAACGGCGCCCAGCAGCACGCCGTAGAAGCCGGCGGTGCCGCCCAGCGTCTGGCGTGCCACCAGCGGCAGCAATGCCCACACCGAACTTGCGAACAGGAAGAACACGGCCGCGCGCAACAGCACGCGGTGCAGTTCCTTGCTGGCGCGCGTGTAGCGCAGGCCGGCACGGAAGGCGCCGAGGAAGTTCTCCGACAGGCCGCTGTCGACCGCGGCCGGGCGCTTCCACCAGATCAGCGCGGCAATGACGAACACGTAGCTCAGCACGTCGGCGCCGTAGGTCAGGGCCGCACCGAAGCTCGCGAGGATCAGGCCGCCCGCCGCAGGGCCGATGGAACGCGCGATGTTGATGCCCAGCGAGTTCAGCGCCACCGCGCTCTTCAGGTCGGATCTGGGCACCAGCTCCGGCACGATCGACTGCCAGGTCGGCCCCATCAGCGCCGCGCCGATGCCGCCGACGAAGGTCAGCGCAATCAGGTACTCGACGGTGAGCGCGCCTGTGTGCGACAGCACCAGCAACGTACTGCTCACGCTGGCCAGCACCAGCTGCACGAAGATCAGGAAGCGCCGGCGATCGAGGATGTCCGACAGCACGCCCGCCGGAATGGCCAGCAGGAAGATCGGCAGCGTGGCCGCCGTCTGGATCAGCGCCACGGCCGTCGGGCTGGCCGACAGGTCGGTCACCAGCCATGAACTCGCCACGTCGCGCATGAAGCTGCCAATGTTGCCGAGCACAGTGGCGGTCCACAGCACGGCGAAGACGGGCTGGCGCAGCGGCGCGAAGCTGCCACCGCCGCCACCGGCTGGCTGCGCGGCTTTGGCGGCCTCAATCATTCTTGCGTCCCTGCAAGTCGTGCCAGGCCACCAGCAGGAAGCCGCCAACCAGTCCAAGGTGCTCGAAGAACGAGTTGGCGGCCATGAAGCGTTCCTGGCCCACCGGCATCTGCCAGAAGCGCAGCGCCACGAAGGTGGCGAACAGTGTGAACGCAGCCAGCGCCACGGCACCCAGCCAACGATAGAAGCCCGTGAGGATGAGCACCGAGGCGCCCAGCTCCAGCACGATGACGGCGGCCGCCATCGGTGCCGCGGGTGACACGCCGAAGTGGTTCATCTCGGCGATGGCCGAGCCGAAGTCCATCGCCTTGTTGAAACCACCCTGCAGGTAGGCCGCGCACAGCAGCAGCAGCGCGATCCAGCGCAGCACGGGTGAAGGTTGCCAGCGCATCGTCATCATCACACCGCCCAGCAGGCGCAGCCCAGCGCGCCCCAGAAACTCTTCAGATCGGCAATGGGCAGCTTGCTGCTCCAGGCCGTGGCGTGCTGGTGGCCGTGCACGTTGCAGTCGTTGGCGCAGGCGCAATCCGCCGCCATGCGACGGATCGTCTGCTGCAAGGGGCGCCCTTCCTTGTCGCCCCAGCCCGCGTAGCCGCCGAAGGTGCGCGCGGGCGACCAGTCGGGCATGGCCGGTGGCGGCGTGCCTTCGTCCAGCGGTGCGAACGGACCGGCGCCGTAGACCACCTTGCCGCCCACCATGGTGAGCAGCGCGGTGGTGCCGGCGATGTCCGATTCGGCGCAGGCGAAGAAGTCGCGGTCGGGCACCATCAGGTCGGCCAGCTGGCCGGCCTCGATGCGGCCCTTCTTGCCGACCTCGTTGGAGAACCAGGTGACCTTCTCGGTCCACATGCGCAGCGCCGTCTCGCGGTCGATGCAGTTGCGCTGCGGCGTGAGCTGCATGCCGCCCACGGTCTTGCCGGTGACGAGCCACGACAGCGACACCCACGGGTTGTACGACGCGACGCGCGTGGCGTCGGTGCCGGCGGACACGTTCACGCCCTTCTCGAGCATGCGCTTCACGGGCGGCGTGGCCTCGGCCGCGCCGGCACCGTAGCGCTCGACGAAGTACTCGCCCTGGTAGGCCATGCGGTGCTGCACGGCAATGCCGCCGCCGAGCGCCGCGATGCGGTCGATCGACTTCTCGGAGATGGTTTCGCAGTGATCGAAGAACCAGTTCAGGCCGGCCAGCGGCGTGTCGCGGTTGACCTTCTCGAACACATCGAGCGCGCGGTCGATGGTTTCGTCGTAAGTGGCGTGCAGGCGCCAGGGCCAGCGGTTCTGCGCGAGCACGCGCACCACTTCTTCCAGCTCGCCTTCCATCTCAGGCGCCATGTCGGGGCGCGGCTGGCGGAAGTCCTCGAAGTCGGCGGCCGAGAACACCAGCATTTCGCCCGCGCCGTTGTGGCGGAAGTAGTCGTCGCCCTGCTTGTATTTGGAGGTGGCGGTCCAGTTCAGGAAGTCCTGCTTTTCCTGCTTGGGCTTTTGTGTGAACAGGTTGTAGGCCAGGCGGATGGTGAGCTGGCCGGCATCGGCCAGCTGCTGGATCACCTGGTAGTCCTCGGGGTAGTTCTGGAAGCCGCCGCCCGCGTCGATGGCGCCGGTCACGCCCAGGCGGTTGAGCTCGCGCATGAAGTGGCGCGTGGAGTTCACCTGGTAGTCGAACGGCAGCTTCGGGCCCTTGGCCAGCGTGGCATACAGGATGGACGCGTTGGGCTTGGCCAGCAGCAGGCCGGTCGGGTTGCCGGCGCTGTCGCGCACGATCTCGCCGCCGGGCGGTGCGGGTGTGTCCTTGGTGTAGCCCACGGCGCGCATGGCGGCGCCGTTGAGCAGCGCGCGGTCGTACAGGTGCAGGATGAACACCGGCGTGTCGGGCGCCACGGCGTTCAGTTCCTCGATGGTCGGCAGGCGCTTCTCGGCGAACTGGTGCTCGGTGAAGCCGCCCACCACGCGCACCCACTGGGGCGCCGGCGTGATGGCGACCTGGCGCTTGAGCATGCCCATGGCATCGGCCAGGCTGCGCACGCCGTCCCAGCGCAGTTCGAGGTTGTAGTTGAGCCCGCCACGAATGATGTGCAGGTGGTTGTCGATCAACCCCGGCAGCACGCGCTTGCCCTGCAGGTCGACCACGCGGGTGCCGGTGCCGGCCAGCGGCAGCACGTCTTCGCTGCGACCGACCCGCAGGAAGCGGCCGTCCTTGATGGCCACGGCGCTGGCCTCGGGGTTGGCGCGGTCCAGCGTGGTGAAGCGGCCGTTATGCAGGATCAGATCGGGGGCGGAGGAACTGGCCATGTCAGACTTCCTTTGGGCATGAGAGGGGGTCATTGCCGAGCCGGCAATGGCGGCACCGAGTGTGCCCAGGCATAGGCGGCGGCGTTGTTCGTCGAACAGATCGCTCATGACTCTTTGTGTGTGGTCGATACGGCGGCGGCGGCGGCTGCGGCAGCGGGCTCGGCCTTCGCGCGCTGCGGCAACTCGCCGAACACATGCGGCGCGACCTGGTGCTGCAGCCACGAGGTGGCCACGGTATCGGGCTTGATCACGCTCTTGATGAGCGGCGGGATCTGCTCGCCGAGCAGGATCCCGAGAAGCCCCACCAGGGCGATGACCGGCGGGGCCGGCGAGCGCACCTGGAACAGTGCGTAGATCACGCCGACCAGCAGGCCGAGCGCAAGCGACAGGACATAGGGCTTCATCTTCGTGCTCACCGCGGGATTCAGCCTTCGTGCGCGCCGAACATGGTCTTGGCGTAGGTCACGCCCAGGCCGTAGGCGCCGCCGAACTTCTTGGCGATGCCGGTGGTCAGCTCGTAGGTGTCGGTGCGAGCCCAGTCGCGTTGCAGCTCGAGCAGGTATTGCAGCGAGGTCATGGGCTGTGCGCCGGCCTGCACCATGCGGTCCATCGCGCGGTTGTGCGCCTCGGCGGACACGTCGCCGCAGGCGTCGGCGATCACGTACACCTCGAAGCCCTGGTCCAGCGCCGACAGCGCCGGGCCGACGATGCACACGCCGGTCCACAGGCCGGACAGCACGATGCGCTTCTTGCCGATCTCGTTGATGCGGTCGATCACGGCGGCATCTTCCCAGGTGTTCATCGAGGTACGGTCGAGCATCTTCTGGCCCGGGAAGGCGTCGGTGATCTCGCTGAACATCGGGCCCGAAAAACTCTTCTCGGCCACCGTCGTGAGGATGGTCGACACACCGAAGCCTGCGGCCGCGTTGGCCACCAGCGCAGCGTTGTTGCGCAAATTGACCGCGTCGATCGAGTGCGTGGCGAAGGCCATCTGCGACTGGAAGTCGATCATGACGAGCGTGTGGTCCTTGGGGGTGAGCAGCTTGGCGCCGGCGGTGGGGGTGGCTTTGATGGACATGAAATAACTCCGTGAATGGGATGGGATGAGAGATCGGCGAGAGAAAAAACTGGGGTTAACCCGTGGAGCAATCCTCGTTGGGAGCGAGGGTGCGTGTCTTGTCGATTAATGAGGCGGTTTGGACATTTGCCGTCGCGTGGCTCAGAACGCAGGCAGCTCGTTGGGGCGAAGGTCGAACACCAGCACTTCGGCGCCCTCACCCTGGGTCAGGTCGAGCTGGCGCACGTCGCGCAGCCGCACACCGTCGCCCTCGTTCAGGCGCTGGCCGTTGAGCGCCACGCTGCCGCGAGCCACATGGGCATAGGCGTAGCGGTCGGCATCAAGCGTGAGCGAGGCCTGCTCGGCGCCGTCGAACAGCCCGGCGTAGACGCGGGCGTCCTGGTGCACCGCGAGCGAGCCGTCGGTGCCTTCGGGAGAAATGATCAGGCGCAGGCGGCCACGCTTTTCTTCCGGCGCGAAGTGCACCTGCTGGTAGCGCGGCGGCACGCCCTTCTTGGCCGGCACGATCCAGATCTGCAGGAAGTGCAGCGCCTCGGTGGACGACGAATTGAACTCGCTGTGGCGCACGCCGGTGCCGGCGCTCATCATCTGCACATCGCCGGGGCGGATGACCGAGCCGGTGCCCATCGAGTCCTTGTGCTCGAGCGCGCCGTCGAGCACGTACGAGAAGATCTCCATGTCGCGGTGCGGATGGGTGCCGAAGCCGCGGCCGGGGGTCACGCGGTCGTCGTTGATCACCAGCAGGTCGGAGAAGCCTTCCTGCTTCGGGTCGTGGTAATGGCCGAACGAGAAGGTGTGGCGGGACTTCAGCCATCCGAAGTCTGCGATTCCGCGGTCGGCGGCACTGCGAATTTCCAACATGGTTCATTCCTTTGCGGTTCTTGAATTCGATTGAATTCATAATTGGCATCGGAGGAGTTTCCGAGGCATGGGATGAATCATCGACCTTCAAGAAGGTGTTGTTGACGAACGTTTTTGCCATCTATCATCGAATTTTTCGATCATTGTTCCGGGCGCCATTTTTTTGAAGGAAACGCCGCATGCTCAAGCTCAGCCTGGAAGCCATCGAGGTGGTCGATGCGATCGACCGCCACGGCTCCTTCGCCGCCGCCGCCACGCGCCTGAACAAGGTGCCTTCCACCATCTCGTACGCCGTGGGCAAGCTGGAGGAGCAACTGGGCATGCAGCTGTTCGAGCGCAACGGGCCGCGCATCGCGCTCACGGACGCGGGCCGCGAGATGCTCAAGGAGGGGCGCTGGCTGCTCGGCGCGGCGAGCGACCTCGAATCGCGCATGCGCCAGATCGCCACCGGCTTCGAGTCGGAGCTGCGGCTCGTGCACGACTCGCTCATTCCCACGCAGTCGCTCATCGACGACGTCCGCGCCTTCGAAGAGCTGCGCTGCGGCACGCGGCTGCGCATCGGCTGCGAGGCGCTCACCGGCAGCTGGGAGGCGCTGCGCGAGGGCCGCGCCGACGTGGTCATTGCCGCTGGCGAAGGTCCGGCGGGCGGTGGCTACCAGGCCGTGATGGTGGGCAGTCTCGATTTCGCCTTCTGCGTCGCCCCTACGCATGCGCTGGCGCGTGTGATGCGCCCGGTGCGGCGAGGCGACCTGCTGGAGCACAACGCCATCGTGGTGAGCGACAGCGCGCGTACCTTGTCGGACCGCACCGTGGGCCTGCTGGCGGGCCAGCCGCGCATCGCGGTGCCGTCGATGACCGCGAAGGTCGCGTGCCAGGTGGCCGGGCTCGGCCACGGCTTCCTGCCGCGCGCCTGCGTCGAGGGCGAGCTGGCGCGCGGCACGCTGATTGAATTGCAGACCGAGGAGCCGCGCGCGCCGGAGGCGTTCTGGCTGGGGTGGAAGACGGGTGCCACGGGGCAGGCGCTGCAGTGGTGGGTGAAGCAGCTGAATCGGCCGTTGGTGCCGGCCTTGTTGCCACGCTCGGCGTGATGCCCTGAGCCGCAGCCGGAAGCGGCGCGCGGATCAGCCGGCGTTCAGGCGACGCCAGCGCGCCGGCGGAGTCCCGATGTGCGCGGAGAACACACGCGTCAGATGGCTCTGATCGGCAAAGCCGCAGGTCGCGGCGATCTCCGCGATTGGAAGATCGGGCTGGCGCAGCAGGCGGCGCGCGGCATCGACGCGCTGCGCCACCAGCCACGCGTGCGGGGCCTGGCCGAAAGTCTGCTTGAAGGCCTTGCTGAAATGGCTGCGCGACAGCCCGCACTCGCGCGCCACCTCGGCGAGTGACACATCACTGGCCAGGTGCGCCATCAGGAAGGCCTTGGCACGGCGCTCCTGCCAGGGCGCCAGGCCTCGTGAGGCTGCATTGGCCACGCCCGCCGCGCCACCGTAGGCATGCAGCACATGGGCCTTCAATGCCAGCGCGAGGTGATCGACGAACAAGGTGCTCGCCTCTCCGGGCTGCATCAATGCCGGCAGCATCGCGCGGCCGAGGCTCGCCACCACGGTGTCGACCGTGCCCGCGTCGCAACGCAGTGCACGCACGCGGGGTACGTCCATTTCCTCTGCGAAGGAGTCGATGGTTTCGCGCGGCACGTGGAACAGCATCGAATGGAACGGACTGCACACATAGGCAGAGTTGCATTCCGACAGGTCTGTGATGTGAAAAGTGCCTTCCCGCTGCGGGCCAAGCCGCAGCATGGTGCCGCCGCTGTGAATCCGCCGGGAGCCGCCCGACGAGATTTCCACGCTGAGCAGGAAAGCGTCTTCGGCCGGCAAGGGCGGCAGGACGAAAAGATGCGGGAGATCGTAGTGAAGGCGCGCAATGCCGAGCTCCGACCCCCAGCGCGACGTAGCGACGAGCGACGGGACGGCATCGACGCCGTACTGCTTCGCCAGGTGTTGGCCGAATCGGTTGTTGGGGCAGTGTGCGGTCGGCATGTAAGCGAAGTGCTGTGGCGCTGTCCGGGCACATCTTAGTTCGGCAGGCACACCCCGCTCCGGGTCACCGACTGGGTCTGCGCCCCGGCGACAGACAACACGGCAGGGTAGTGCACGTCGGAGCGCTGCTGGATGCGCGGCCACACGTTCACCAGCACGCTGAAGTTCAGCGTCTTCTCGTTGTCGTAGCGAAGCAAGTAGGGACGTTTGCTCAAGAGCGCGAAGACTGACGCGCCGAAGAACGGCCGTCTAGGGAACGTCTGATCAAGTCGTAAATTGATTTGATGACGAGGACGCGTGTTGAGTTGCTGCGCTTGCGGGCTCATCGCACCGGGCATCCCACGCGTTTGAGAGCCTCTGTGGCCGCTTCACGCTGCCTGCGGGCGCACCTGTCCCATCATCGCAATCAGCTTCCTTCTGACCATCCACAGGTTCGACAGCGCAAACAGCGTGATCACATGCGCTGTGTTCTTGGTCAGTCCCTTGAACCTCACCTTCGCCAGACCGAACTGCCGCTTGATCACCCGGAACGGGTGCTCGACCTTTGCCCGGATGCTGGCCTTTTGGTATTCCTGCTTGCGCGCTCTGGCCTTGGCTCGGCCCTCCGGCATCTTCGCCATGTCGCTGGGCCTGCCCGCAATATGCCATTGCACGCTGCGCTTGACTCGGCTCTGTGCTCCGCGATAGCCCGAGTCTGCCCACACCGCATCCTCTTTGCCGTGCAGCAGATCGCTCACCTGTTCCACGTCTGCCTCGTTGGCTGCAGTGGTCGTCACCGTGTGCACCAGCCCCGAGTCTGCGTCCACGCCGATGTGAGCCTTCATACCGAAGTGCCACTGGTTGCCCTTCTTCGTCTGGTGCATCTCCGGATCTCGCTCGCCACTTTCGTTCTTGGTCGAACTGGGCGCCGCAATGATGGTTGCGTCCACGATAGAGCCGCGCTTCAAGAGCAGTCCCTTCCTGGCCAGATGGGCGTTGACCTGCTTGAAGATGTCTTCGGCCAGATCGCTGGCTTCCAGCAGGTGGCGGAAGTTCAGAATGGTCGTCTCATCGGGGATAGCCTCCAGACCGAGTCCGGCGAACGTGCGCAGGGAGGCGATCTCATACAAGGCTTCTTCCATCGCCGGGTCGCTCAGGGCGAACCAGTTCTGCATCAGGTGCACGCGCAGCATGGCTTGCAGCGGGTAGGGACGACGGCCTCGGCCTGCCACTGGATAGTGGGGCTCGATGACTTTGAGCAGCGCCTTCCACGGCACCACCAGTTCCATCTCGGCAAGGAAGACTTCGCGCCTTGTCTTCTTCCTCTTGCCAGCTTGCTCGGCATCCGCAAAACTGATCTGGCTCATCGCTCGTGCTCCTTTGCAGGGTTCAGTCCTTCATGCAAGAAACGTGCTCTTGTTCAGACCTTCCCTAGATCTGCGCTGATTCGTGAGCGGCCGATTGTCGGCGGCAAGCCGCAGGGCTCAAAAGTCAACAAGCCAAATTCGACCATCACGGGGGTTCGGGCATTGGACCTGAACTGCCGCCACGCAGCCATGAAATCTTTGCATCGACGAACTGGATCAAGGCCGCCACTTCTGTCGCTCGCTGTGAAAGTCTCTGCCGGTGAGAGATCATTGTCTGCAGCAGCTTTGCTTTCGTTCTATCGCCGCCGCGCCGCTCATCGATCAGCGATTTGATCTCTGCAAGAGAAATGCCCAAAGCCTGGCCTGCCTTGATTGCAGCAGTGAGCCACAGGTCCTTTTCCGAGAACTCCATATAGGGACGAGAGCCACCGGCCGTACCCAATTTCGGATGGAGCAATTTACTCTTTACGTAAAAGCGCACGGTAGCGACCGGAAGTCCTGCCGACTCGGAAAACTCTTTGATCCACATATCCTTGTATCCTCGATTTCGCTTGACTATGAACTTCACTTCATAGTTATAACAAAAGCATGTTCAACAAACGGAGCCTTCTCAGAAGGATCCGACATGTATAGAAATCAGCCTCTTCCCATGCTGCTGCTTCCTGGGCTTATGAATGACCAGAGAGTGTGGGAGACCATTCGACACGCCTTGTCAGCGGATCGCTTTGTTGCCGTTGCCGAGACCCATACTGCAAACAACGTTGCCGCTCTTGCCGTCTCGGCGCTTAGTTTGATGCCATCAGGACCATTTGCCGTGGCAGGGTTCTCATTGGGCGGCTACGTGGCGATGGAGGTGTGCAGGCAGGCGCAACAAAGGATCGCCGGAGTTGCTCTACTCGACACGGGTGCGCGTGCCGATTCTGAAGAGATGAAAGAAAGCCGGCGACGCATGGTCACTGCGCTTGGGTCGGCGACCGCAAGTTTCACTCAGGTGGCCAATGGGTTCGCGGCAAGGATCATCCATCCGTCGCACTCTCAAGACGCGAAGTTGCTGGAGTTGCTCGGCGACATGGCCCGAAACGTCGGAAGTGAAGGGTTCGCACGTCAACAGACAGCGGCCATCAACCGGCCAGACAGCCGGCAGATACTTGGTGAGCTGCGCTGCCCGGCGTTGGTCGTGTGCGGCCGCGAAGATCAGGTGACACCGCCGTCACTCAGCGAAGAGATGTCGAGCCTTCTTTCTGGCGATGTCGAACTCGTCATCATTTCTGAGTGCGGGCACATGTCGACGCTGGAACAGCCAGCGGCAGTTCTCGAAGCATTTAACCGGTGGGCCGCCCGGGTTGATGCGGCTAGGTTCTGATCCTGCTTCAGCAGCGTTAGCATGGCCAATCCCGGGGTCAACCATTGGCTGAGGTCGTGTGGAAACGGATCCGACACCGCAGGCGTGCTGCACGGCGCCACCGCGACCACAACGGCGTTCACATGCTCTTAGTGTTTGCCAGATGGCCGCATCGCGGGAATCAGTCCGCGTCGATCAATGTGACGTCACCCATGTCTGCTCTCCCGGCAAGGGCTGCATCGCGAAGCTCGACTTCAGGCGAAGAATCTCATTGCCCGGACTGAGTCCGAAGAAGTGCTTGAACTCACGACTGAACTGCGACGCGCTTTCATATCCCACCTCGATGCTCGCTGCGGAAGCCGTCTTCTCGTTTCGCAGCATCAACAGGCGCACTTGATGGAGGCGTACCGACTTGAGGTACTGCATCGGAGAACTCTGGGGACGCTACGAAAGTGGGTCTGAAACGTGGGGATGCTCATGCCCGCCTCGTGGGCCAGACGGTCGACGGTGAGGCGTTCGCCAAACGTGGTGTGGACACGCCGTACATCGTCGGATCTCGCCCACTCCTCGGCAAATCGCTCTTTGCTTCGGATGGATCGCGCGTCTTGAGAGATCTCTTGTATTCGTGGCCGAGGACACGCCGCAACTCATTTGGCACCTTGCGGCGCAACTGATAGATCCCAGCCGGGGGGCTTGAACGGCTGGGCCATGAACGAGCGTCGGCGAACAGTTGATGCGCTGCCGATTCTATGAAGCGAAGATGCCACGGTGTACCTGCTTGGCGTACCAAATCAAGCGGACAGCGAGGCGCCACAAACTGAAAAGCCCCTGATTCCGTTAAGAATCAAGGGCTTAGAAGAGTGGTGGCCTGGGGCGGAATCGAACCACCGACACGCGGATTTTCAATCCGCTGCTCTACCAACTGAGCTACCGGGCCATTGCATTTGAGTGCAGCCCTAAATTATACAGCGCTTCTGCGCCCTCTTGAAAGATCCACACCAAGTTGTTTGAGCTTTCGATAGAGATGGGTGCGTTCGAGGCCGGTTTTCTCGGCGACGCGGGTCATCGAACCATTCTCCATCGCGAGGTGGAACTCGAAGTACGCCTTCTCGAAACCGTCGCGCGCGTCGCGCAGCGGGCGGTCGAGATCGAAGCTCTGCGTCGACTGCGGGCCGGCGTCGGCCACCGGCACGGAAGCCAGCGAGGCCATCAGCAGGCTGTCGCCCGTCGTCGTGATGGCGGCTGCCTGGCTGCCGGCGACGGGCGCGGGCACCACGCCTGCAGCGGCGCGGCGCGCGCTCTCGCGCGCCAGGCCCTGCTCCACCGCCTTGAGCAGCTTCTGCATGGTGATGGGCTTCTCGAGGAAGGCGAACGCGCCGATGCGCGTGGCGTCGACCGCGGTGTCGATGGTGGCGTGGCCGCTCATCATGATGACGGGCATGCTCAGCAGGCCGGCGGTGGACCACTCCTTGAGCAAGGTGACGCCGTCGGTGTCGGGCATCCAGATGTCGAGCAGAACGAGGTCGGGCCGCGCGCGCTGGCGCGCAGCGCGCGCCTCGGCGGCGTTTTCCGCGAGCTCCACGTTGTGGCCTTCGTCATTGAGAATTTCAAAGAGCAGGTCCCGGATGCCCAGCTCGTCATCGACCACGAGAATGTTTGCCATGAGTGCTGCTTGTTGTTTGCGCTGGTGTCTGCAATGTGTGTAGGGTCCGCGGGCCCATCCGTCGCCTGTGCGACGGATATTCGTGCGGCTCAGGCGGCGGAAGACTTTGAATCTTCGGTGTGAGCGGCCGCTGCCCGCGGCCCGCTTGCCAGCGCGAATGATAGCGAGACTTGCGCCCCTGCTACAGCCCCGTCGACGACACGGTTGGAAAGCTCGATGCGCGCGCCATGCTCGTCGGCGATTTTCTTGACGACCGCAAGGCCCAAACCGGTACCTTTTGTTTTCGTGGTGACGTAGGGTTCGAACGCGCGCTTCAGGATGTTCTCGGCAAAACCAGGGCCGCTGTCCTGCACGGTCAGGCGCACGCGCTGCCCCGAATCTCCGAGCCGCGTGCGCACGACGACCTCGCCCGCCCTGCCGGTCCCGCTGGCGGCAGCCTCGGCGGCGTCCTGCGCGTTCTGCAACAGGTTGTGTATCACTTGGCGGATCTGCTGCGCATCGCCGCGAATGGGCGGGCAGCGCTCGTCGAGTTCGGAGCGCAGCGTGATCGGCAGGTTCTCCGCGCTGTAGAGCTGGAGCACGTCAACCAGCAGGGCGTTGAGATCCACCGGCTTGAGGTCGGCGGCGGGCAGTCGCGCGTAGTCGCGGAATTCGTTCACCAGCCGCTTCATCGCATCGACCTGGTCGACGATGGTCTTCACCGACTTCACGAGCACGGCCTGTTCGGGCGGCTGGACCTTGCCCGACAGTTTCATCTCCAGCCGCTCGGCCGAGAGCTGGATCGGCGTGAGGGGGTTCTTGATTTCATGTGCCAGCCGGCGCGCAACCTCGCCCCAGGCCTGCGCGCGCTGGGCCGAGACGATCTCGGAGATGTCGTCGAACACCAGCAGCCGTGCGGCGCCGGGCAGTTCCGCGCCGCGCGCGACGATGTTGATGGCGCCGTCCTGCTGCGGCAGGTCGGTGCCGGAAGCGTGCAGTTCGAAGGCGTGTTGCCAGTGGTCGAGGCCGTGCTGCACGCGCTCGACGAGAAAGTCCTCGAATTGCTGCTGCACCTTGGTGCCGAAGTCGGCCAGGCCCGGCACGTCGACGAGTGCCCGACCTTCGTAGGCCGCGAGCGGCGCGCGCAGCACACGGGTCGCGCCCGGGTTCGTCGAGAGCACGGTGCCCTTGGCGTCGAGCACGATCACGCCGGAGGTCAGGTTGTCGAGAATGGTCTGCAGGTTGGCGCGCGCGGCATCGAGCTCGCCCACGGTCTTCTCGACGGCGCCGCGGGCATCGGCCAGCTGCTGGGTCATGACGGCGAACGAGCGCGTGAGGCCGCCCAGTTCGTCCTTGCCCTGAAGCACCGCGGTGGGCCGCAGGTCGCCGGCGGCCACCTGGCGCACACCGTCGGCCAGCACGAGCAGCGGCCGCGCGAGCTGATTGCCGAACAGCACGGCCAGCAGCACCGCACCGAACACGGCGAGAAACAGGCTCAGCGTGAGCGTGCCGATATACATGCGGCGCAGGCCCTCGCGAGCGAGCGCCCGCTCCTGGTATTCGCGGTTGGCCTCCTGCACGGCCAGCGCGTTGGCGACCACGGCCGGCGGCAGCGGCCGCGTGACTTGCAGATACCGGGGCGCGGTGTCGAAGTCGAAGCCCGGCCTCTGCACCATGGCGAGCGCGCGCACGCTCGCCACCGGCGGGGTCGCGCCCGGTAGGGCGGTTTCGTCCAGACCCTCGACGTGCGCGACGGCGCGCTCCGGGCGGACCTGACGGAACTGCTGGGGGGTCGGACGCTCGGGGCTGAGCTGGAAACGGGAGCTGCCGGCGCTGGCCACCAGTTGCCCGGAACCGGTCCAGAGGATCACGTCGGTGGCCTCGAGCTGGTCGCGGATGCGTTCGAGCACCAGGCCCGCGCTCGTGTCGGGCACCTGCGCCAGCTGTGCGCTGGCGCCGCGCGTCTTGGCGGCGAGATCGTCTGACAGCGAATCGAGCGTGGCGCGCCCGAGGTTCAGGCCGGCATCGAGCGCACCTTCGACCTTGACGTCGAACCAGCTCTCGATCGAGCGCGCAACGAACTGATAGGACACCACGTAGACCAGCGCCCCGGGCACCACGCCCACCAGCGCGAAGATGGCAGCCAGCTTGATGAGCAGCCGGCTGCCGAACTTGCCTTGCCGCAGCCGCCGCAGCAAACGGAAGGCGACCCAGCCGATCACCAGCACCAGCAGCACCGCCACCACGACGTTGATGCCGAACAGGCGCACGTAGTAGCGCTCGTACAGCGCGCGGTTGTTGGTGGCCTGCGCCAGCAGGAACATCAGCACCAGGCCGATGGCCGTGACCAGCGCGGCACCGACGCCAATAGCCCAGCGCGTGGCCCGCGCGCGGCGCGCGGCCGGCGTGGCCGCTGCGCCGCTGCGCCCGGAAATGCTCACTTCTGCTTCTCCATTGCGAGCCGGGCCGTGCGCTCGGTGGCGATGTTCCAGTCGGCCTGCCCGACCACGCCGATCTGGAACGGGCGCGGCAGCTGCGAGGTGTCGAGCCGGAAGCGGAAGGTGACCTGGTGCAGCGGATCGTCGCCGACCTCCGACACGTCGGCCAACCGCAGGCGGCCGACGCGCTTGATGGCGTCGAGCGCATCGGCCAGCGTGTCGAAGTTCTGGTTCAGCGAGATGCCCAGGCCGGCCGCGCCCGTCATCGGCGCTGCCGATACGTTGAGCCGCCAGCGGCGCGTGAGGGGCTGGTAGGCCAGCCGCATGTGGCGCGTGACCTGGGCGACTTTTCGGTCGGTCCAGTACCAGCGCTCCTGGTAGAGCTCGGCCTCGGCCACGAAATAGATGGCGATGCCCTTGTCGAGCACCTCCTCCACCAGCGAGGGCAGTTCGAACTGCACCGCAGCACTGAAATAAACGCCGTCGTCGGCCTGTTCGAGGCGCATCTGCGTGATCGACGCGCCGGTGCGGGCCTGGGCGGCCGCCGGAGCCGGCAGCCAGGCCATGCACATCGCCCAGGCCCAGAACAGGATGGGCAGCCAGACCGGCCAGCGCCGCTCAGTGCGGGCGCTTTTCAAGCAGGGCGTAGAAGAAACCGTCGTGGTCACCAGAGGGATTGTCCGGGACGCCGCGGGCATTCGACCCGCTTTGGGGCAGCAAATGGCCTGGCGATGGCAGCAATCGGGCGTCGGTGTTGTGTACAAGAAACGCATCAATTTGTTGCGAACCCTCTTCGCGAAACACGGAGCAGGTGCAGTAAAGGAGCCGGCCGCCGCGCCGCACCAGCGGCCAGAGCGCGGCCAGCAGCGCGGCCTGCTGGGCGGCGAGCTGGGCGGTGTCGCTCTCGCGGCGCAGCCAGCGAACGTCGGGATGGCGCCGCACGATGCCCGAGGCGGTGCATGGCGCATCGAGCAGGATGGCGTCGAAAGGCGTGCCGTCCCACCACTGCGCCGGGCGCCCCGCGTCGGCCACGAGCACCTTGGCGCTCAGTCCGAGGCGGGCGAGGGTTTCGTCGATGCGGCGGCTGCGGGCGGCATCGACTTCGAGCGCGGTCACGTCGATGGCGCCGGGAGTCGCCATTTCGAGCAGGTGCGCGGTCTTGCCGCCGGGAGCCGCGCAGGCATCGAGCACCCGCAGCGGCACTGCGGCACCGGGCTTCGCCGGCAACAGGCCTTCGAGCAGCAGCGGCGCGGCCATCTGCGCAGCGGCATCCTGCACCGAGCAGGCACCGTCGGCAAAGCCGGGCAGTTGCTGCACGGGGCGTGCACGCGTCAGTTGCAGGCCGCTGGGACCCACGCGCGTCGCGCCGAGACCGGCGGCCTCCAGCTCCACAAGATAGGAAGCCGCGGTCGACTTCTGAACATTGACCCGCAGCGTCATCGGCGCCTGCGCGTTGTCTGCGCCCAGCACCCGTTGCCACTCGCGCGGATGGTCGCGCTTGAGGCGCTCGATCCACCAGCGAGGGTGGTTCCATTGCGCGACCGGCTCGGAGTCGGTGGCGCCCACCAGTTCGTCGCGCTCGCGCAGGAAGCGCCGCAGGCAGGCGTTGATGAAGCTGGCCTGCGCCCGCGTCGCGGGGTTGCGCTTGGCGGCCTCGACGGCCTGGTCGACCAGCGTGAACGGTTCGTAGGGCGCGCGCTCGGCGTCCCAGGCCAGCGCCAGCGCGGTGCACAGCAATGCATCGGGCAGGGGCGGCGGCGTGCGCTTGGCCAGGTGGCGGCGCAGCGCCTCGGCGCGGCCGAGCCATCGCAGCACCTGGAAGCCGAGCGCCTGCACGCCGGGCCGCAGCACGGGCTCGACGGCTTCGAACGCGACGGAGCCCGAGGTGCCGGCGCGGATCGACGCCAGCGCCACTGCGGTCAGTTGCAGCTGGCGCCAGAGCGGGGGCTGCAATGACGGCGTGCCGCTGCTGCTCGAGGAAGGATCGGAAGGTAGTTCTGACAAGTTGGGACGATGGTAACGGGCGCCCGGAAAGCCGGGCGCCACGCAATGAAAAGATGGAAAAGAATCGCGCCGGGTTCGTTCAGAGCAACGGCGCAGCCGGACGCAGACGCACGGCCCATGCCACCAGCAGTGCCGGGAATTGCGCGATCGCGGCGTTGTAGTGCCCCACCGCCTGATTGAACTGGCCCCGAGCGATCTCCGCCGCGGCCGAAGGCTCGGGCCACGCGATCGGCTCGCTGGCGCTGGGCGACATGGCCTCGGCCCCAGGCTGCAGTTGCGCCGGCCGCGACAGCGTGCCGTCGGCATCGAACACCGTCACCTCGTCCGGGTGCTGGCGGCGCCATGCATTGGCCCACACCTGGAGCGCAGTGGCCAGCGCGGCCATGCCGCCGCCGTCCAACGGGTGCAGCCGGGTCGCACCGAGCAAGGTCGCGAGTTGGGTCGTCGCGGCCTGCAATGGCGCGATGGACGACAGCGACTCCCCCGTTGGCGCTGCTTCTGGCGCTGGCGCGGCGGTGATGCTGGCCTGCACGAAATCCAGCTGCTTGCCCAGGGCCGCGTCGAGCAGGCCGTAGGCCTGCAGCACAGCCGCGCGCAAACGCACCAGCCGGTTGTAGGCACCGACAAACCAGAACAACAGGATCGCAATGACGATCCAGCTGGCCAGCGATTCGGGCAACACGCTCATCGACGACAACGCCTCATGGAAAACACAAAGAAAAACGCCCCCCAACCGGGGGCGGTCGGGGGGCGTGTGTACCGGTCATGGCCGGTGATGCTACCCAGTTATTCGGTCGCAGCGCCTTCGCTGGCGTCCGCCGTACTGGTCGTCGCATCGCTGTCGGCGGAGCCTGCCAGTTCGGCAGCTTCCGATTCGGCGATGGCGCGGCGCTCGGCTTCGTCCATGGCGTCCTTGACCTTGCGGGCCTGGTGGTACGCCATGCCGGTGCCTGCGGGAATCAGGCGGCCGACGATGACGTTTTCCTTCAGGCCGCGCAGCTCGTCGCGCTTGCCCATGATCGCGGCTTCGGTCAGCACGCGCGTCGTTTCCTGGAACGACGCGGCCGAGATGAACGAGTCGGTCGACAGCGATGCCTTCGTGATACCGAGCAGCAGGTTGGTGAACGTCGCGGGGATCTTGCCTTCGGCGCGCAGGGCGTCGTTGGTGTTGAGCATTTCGCTGCGTTCGACCTGTTCGCCGGAGATGTAGCCGGTCTCGCCGATGTTGTCGACCACGACGCGGCGCAGCATCTGGCGAACGATCACCTCGATGTGCTTGTCGTTGATCTTCACACCCTGCAAACGGTACACGTCCTGCACTTCGTCCACGATGTAGCGCGCGAGTTCTTCCGAACCCAGCAGGCGCAGGATGTCCTGCGGGTCCGCCGGGCCGTCGACCACGCTTTCGCCCTTGTTCACCACCTGGCCTTCGTGCACCAGGATGTTCTTTTCCTTCGGCACGAGGTCTTCCCAGACCGTGCCTTCCGGATCGGTGATCTGCAGGCGGATCTTGCCCTTGGTTTCCTTGCCGAACGACACGGTACCGGTCATTTCGGCCAGCATTCCCTTGTCCTTAGGCGAACGGGCTTCGAACAGCTCGGCGACGCGCGGCAGACCGCCGGTGATGTCGCGGGTCTTCTGGCCTTCGACCGGAATACGCGCCAGCACCTCGCCGGGGCCCACGTCCTGGCCGTCGCGGATCTGCACCAGCGCGCCGATCGGGAAGCCGATCGTCACCGAGTGATCGGTGCCGGGGATCTTCACTTCCTGGCCTTGCGCATCGATCAGCTTCACCTGCGGGCGAACGACCTTGGCAGCGCCGCGGCGCTTCGGATCGATCACGACCAGGGTCGACAGACCGGTCACTTCGTCCACCTGCTTCGCAACCGTGAGGCCTTCCTCGACGTTTTCGAACTGCGTCTTGCCGGCGAATTCCGTGATGATCGGGCGGGTCAGCGGGTCCCAGTTGGCGAGCACGTGGCCGGCCTTGATCTGCTGGTCGGCCTTGACCGTCAGCGTGGCGCCGTACGGCACCTTGTGACGTTCGCGCTCACGGCCGTGCTCGTCATGGATGACGATCTCGCCCGAACGCGAAATCACGACCAGCTCGCCCTTGCTGTTGGTCACGTAGCGCATCGTGGCATTGAAGCCGATCGAGCCGTTCGACTTGGCTTCCACGCTCGAAGCGATGGCAGCGCGCGAAGCGGCGCCACCGATGTGGAAGGTACGCATCGTCAGCTGCGTGCCGGGTTCGCCGATGGACTGGGCAGCGATCACACCGACGGCTTCGCCGATGTTGATCAGGCCGCCGCGGCCCAGGTCGCGTCCGTAGCAGGTCGCGCAGATGCCGAAGCGGGTTTCGCAGGTCAGCGCGGTGCGGACCTTGACTTCGTCGACGCCCTGGGCTTCCAGGACTTCGATGTTGTCTTCGTCGAACATCTCGCCGGCCTTGAGCAGCACCGAACGGTTTTCCGGGTGCAGCACGTCGTCCGCAGCCGAGCGGCCGAGGATACGGTCGCGCAGCGATTCGATCACTTCACCGCCTTCGACGATCGCGCGCATCAGGTAGCCGCCGTGCGTGCCGCAGTCCTGTTCGGTGACCACCAGATCCTGCGTCACGTCGACCAGACGACGGGTCAGGTAACCCGAGTTCGCCGTCTTCAGCGCCGTGTCGGCCAGACCCTTACGGGCACCGTGGGTGGAGATGAAGTACTCCAGCACGTTCAGGCCTTCGCGGAAGTTCGCGGTAATGGGCGTCTCGATGATCGAGCCGTCCGGCTTGGCCATCAGGCCCCGCATACCGGCCACCTGGCGAATCTGCGCTGCGGAACCGCGGGCGCCCGAGTCGGCCATCATGTAGATGGAGTTGAACGACTCCTGCTCGACTTCCTTGCCGTGGCGGTCGATGACCTTCTGCTTCGAGAGCTTGGCCATCATGACCTTCGACACTTCGTCGCCGGCCTTGCCCCAGATGTCCACCACCTTGTTGTAGCGCTCGCCGGAGGTCACGAGACCGGAGACGTACTGCTGTTCGATCTCCTTCACTTCCTTGGCCGAGCGTTCGATGATGCCGTGCTTTTCAGCGGGCACCAGCATGTCGTCGATCGCGATCGAGATGCCGGCCTTGGTCGCCAGGCGGAAGCCGTTCTGCAGCAGCTTGTCGGCGAACACGACGGTCTCTTTCAGGCCGCACTTGCGGAACGAGACGTTGATGAGCTTGGAGATTTCCTTCTTCTTCAGCGCCTTGTTGATGTTCGAGAACGGCAGGCCCTTCGGCAGGATCTCGGACAGCAGTGCGCGGCCCACGGTGGTGTCCACGAGCGAGGTCGACGGCGTGAAGACGCCGGTTTCCTTGTCCTTGGTGTACTCCGTGATGCGCACCGCCACCTTGGCGGTGAGTTCGACTTCGTTGGCGTCGAGCGCGCGCTGCACTTCACCGATGTCGGAGAAGATCAGGCCCTCGCCCTTGCCGTTGATGCGGTCGCGGGTCGTGTAGTACAGACCCAGCACCACGTCCTGCGAAGGAACGATCGACGGTTCGCCCGAAGCCGGGAACAGCACGTTGTTGGAGGCCAGCATCAGCGTGCGGGCTTCCATCTGCGCTTCCACCGACAGCGGCACGTGGACAGCCATCTGGTCGCCGTCGAAGTCGGCGTTGAAGGCCGCGCAAACGAGCGGGTGCAGCTGGATGGCCTTGCCTTCGATCAGGATCGGCTCGAAGGCCTGGATGCCCAGGCGGTGCAGCGTCGGAGCGCGGTTCAGCATGACCGGGTGCTCCTTGATGACCTCTTCCAGGATGTCCCAGACCACCGGCGTGCCCGATTCGACTTCCTTCTTGGCAGCCTTGATCGTCGTCGCGATGCCCATGGCCTCGAGGCGCGAGAAGATGAAGGGCTTGAACAGCTCGAGCGCCATCAGCTTCGGCAGGCCGCACTGGTGCAGCTTGAGCGTCGGGCCCACCACGATGACCGAACGGCCCGAGTAGTCGACGCGCTTGCCCAGCAGATTCTGGCGGAAGCGGCCGCTCTTGCCCTTGATCATGTCGGCCAGCGACTTCAGCGCGCGCTTGTTGGCGCCCGTCATGGCCTTGCCGCGGCGGCCGTTGTCGAGCAGCGAGTCGACAGCTTCCTGCAGCATCCGCTTTTCGTTGCGCGCGATGATTTCCGGAGCCTTCAGCTCCAGCAGGCGGCGCAGGCGCGAATTGCGGTTGATGACGCGGCGGTACAGGTCGTTCAGGTCGGAGGTCGCGAAGCGGCCGCCGTCCAGCGGCACCAGCGGACGCAGGTCCGGCGGCAGCACGGGCAGCACGTCGAGCACCATCCACTCGGGCTTGATGCCCGACTTGCGGAAGGCTTCCAGCACCTTCAGGCGCTTGGAGTTCTTCTTGACCTTGACTTCGGAGCCGGTCAGGTCGCCGCGCAGGCGTTCGATCTCGCTGTCGAGTTCGATGCCTTCGAGCAGGTCCTTGATGCCTTCGGCGCCCATCTTGGCGACGAATTCGTCACCGTATTCCTTGCGCTTCGCGTCGTAGTCGTCCTCGGACATGATGCCGAACTTCTTCAGCGGGGTCATGCCGGGGTCGGTGATCACGTAGGCTTCGAAGTACAGCACGCGTTCGATGTCGCGCAGCGTCATGTCGAGCACGAGGCCCAGGCGCGACGGCAGCGACTTCAGGAACCAGATGTGGGCACAGGGCGCGGCCAGGTCGATGTGACCCATGCGCTCGCGGCGCACCTTGGTCTGCGTGACTTCGACGCCGCACTTCTCGCAGATCACGCCGCGGTGCTTCAGGCGCTTGTACTTGCCGCACAGGCACTCGTAGTCCTTGATGGGGCCGAAGATCTTGGCGCAGAACAGGCCGTCGCGCTCGGGCTTGAACGTGCGGTAGTTGATCGTCTCGGGCTTCTTCACTTCGCCGAAAGACCACGAGCGGATCTTCTCGGGCGAAGCCATGCCGATCTTGATGGCATCGAAATGCTCATCGGGCGTGAATTGCTTGAACAGGTCGAGTAGCGATTTCATAAGACTCTTTCCCTTTTCAACTTAAGAACGCTCGAGCTCGATGTCGAGCCCCAGCGAACGGATTTCCTTGACCAGCACGTTGAACGATTCCGGCATGCCGGCTTCGATCGAGTGCTCGCCCTTGACGATGCTTTCGTACACCTTGGTACGGCCTTGCACGTCGTCGGACTTCACGGTCAGCATTTCCTGCAGGACGTAGGCGGCGCCGTAAGCTTCCAGCGCCCACACTTCCATTTCCCCGAAACGCTGGCCGCCGAACTGCGCCTTGCCGCCCAGCGGTTGCTGCGTGACGAGCGAGTACGGGCCGGTCGAACGGGCGTGCATCTTGTCGTCCACCAGGTGGTGCAGCTTCAGGAAGTGCATGTAGCCGACGGTGACGGGGCGCTCGAACTGGTCGCCGGTGCGGCCGTCGAACAGGTAGGCCTGCGTGCGCGTATCGGTCAGGCCCTTGAGCTTGGCGATGTCATCCGGGTAGGCGAGCTTCAGCATGCCGCGGATTTCTTCTTCCGAAGCACCGTCGAACACAGGCGTCGCGAAGGTCGCGCCGTTCTGCAGGTTCGCTGCCATTTCGAGCAGTTCGGTGTCGTTCAGCGAGCTGATGTTTTCCTGGCGGCCCGAGCCGTTGTACAGCTGCTCCATGAACTTGCGCAGCTCGGCCACCTTGGCCTCCTGCTGCAGCAGGTCACCGATGCGCTGGCCAATGCCCTTGCCGGCCCAGCCCAGGTGCACTTCCAACACCTGGCCCACGTTCATCCGCGAAGGCACGCCCAGCGGGTTCAGGCAGATGTCGCACGGCGTGCCGTCGGCCATGTGGGGCATGTCTTCGACCGGAACGATCTTCGACACCACACCCTTGTTGCCGTGGCGGCCGGCCATCTTGTCGCCGGGTTGCAGGCGGCGCTTGACGGCCAGGTAGACCTTGACCATCTTGAGCACGCCCGCGGGCAGCTCGTCGCCCTGCGTGAGCTTCTTGCGCTTTTCTTCGAACGCGAGGTCGAAGCTGTGGCGCGTCTGCTCCAGCGAGTTCTTGATCGACTCGAGCTGCGTGGCCACTTCGTCTTCCGCCGGGCGGATGTCGAACCAGTGGAACTTCTCGACCGACGACAGGTAGGCCTTGTCGAGCTTGGTGCCCTTGGCCAGCTTGTTCGGGCCGCCGTTGGCGACCTTGCCGGTCAGCAGCTTCTCGATACGGTCGAACGCGTCGGCTTCGACGATGCGAAGCTGGTCGTTCAGGTCGAGGCGGAAGCGCTTGAGTTCATCGTCGATGATCTGCTGGGCGCGCTTGTCGCGCGTGATGCCTTCGCGGGTGAAGACCTGCACATCGATCACGGTGCCTTGCGAGCCCTGGTCCACACGCAGCGAGGTGTCCTTCACGTCGGAAGCCTTCTCGCCGAAGATGGCGCGCAGCAGCTTCTCTTCAGGCGTCAGCGTGGTCTCGCCCTTCGGCGTGACCTTGCCCACCAGCGTGTCGCCCGGCTGCACTTCGGCGCCGACATAGATGATGCCGGATTCGTCGAGGCGGTTGAGCTGCTGCTCGGCCAGGTTCGGGATGTCGCGCGTGATTTCTTCAGCGCCCAGCTTCGTGTCGCGAGCCATCACCACCAGTTCCTCGATGTGGATCGAGGTATAGCGATCTTCGGCAACGACGCGTTCCGAGATCAGGATCGAGTCTTCGAAGTTGTAGCCGTTCCAGGGCATGAACGCGATCAGCATGTTCTGGCCGAGGGCCAGTTCGCCGAGGTCGGTCGATGCGCCGTCGGCCACCACGTCGCCCTTGGCGATCTTGTCGCCGCGCTTGACGATCGGACGCTGGTGGATGTTGGTGTTCTGGTTCGAACGCTGATACTTGATCAGGTTGTAGATGTCCACACCGACTTCACCGGCAGCCGCTTCGGCGTCGTTCACGCGCACCACGACACGGGTCGCATCGACGTAGTCGACGATACCGCCACGGGTGGCCGTGACCACGGTGCCCGAGTCGACCGCGGAGACGCGCTCGATACCGGTACCGACCATCGGCTTCTCGGGACGCAGCACGGGCACGGCCTGACGCTGCATGTTGGCGCCCATCAACGCGCGGTTCGCGTCGTCGTGCTCCAGGAACGGCACGAGCGATGCGGCCACCGACACGATCTGCGCGGGCGACACGTCCATGTACTGGATGCGCTCGGCACCGACCAGGATCGATTCGCCGGCTTCACGCGCAGAGACCAGGTCGCCGGTCAGCACGCCGTCCTTGTCCAGGGCCGCATTGGCCTGGGCGATGACGTACTTGCCTTCCTCGATGGCCGACAGGTAGTCGATCTCGTGGGTGACCTTGCTGTCCACCACGCGGCGGTACGGCGTCTCGATGAAGCCGTATTCGTTCAGGCGGGCGTACAGGGCCAGCGAGTTGATCAGGCCGATGTTCGGGCCTTCAGGCGTTTCGATCGGGCACACGCGGCCGTAATGGGTCACGTGCACGTCGCGCACTTCGAAGCCTGCACGTTCACGCGTCAGACCGCCCGGGCCAAGGGCCGACACGCGGCGCTTGTGGGTGATTTCGGACAGCGGGTTCGTCTGGTCCATGAACTGCGACAGCTGCGACGCACCGAAGAATTCCTTCAGCGCGGCCGAGATCGGCTTGCTGTTGATCAGGTCGTGCGGCATCAGCGGCTCTTGTTCCGCTTGACCCAGACGTTCCTTCACGGCCTTTTCGATACGTGCCAGGCCGGTGCGGTACTGGTTCTCGGCCAGTTCGCCGACGCAACGCACGCGGCGGTTGCCCAGGTGGTCGATGTCGTCGACTTCGCCGTTGCCGTTGCGCAGGTCGACGAGGATCTTGACCACGGCCAGGATGTCTTCGTTGGTCAGCACCATCGGGCCGGTCGACTCGTCGCGGCCGACCTTGGCGTTGAACTTCATGCGGCCGACGCGCGACAGGTCGTACGTGTCCGGGTTGTAGAACAGGCGCTGGAACAGCGCTTGCACGGCGTCTTCCGTCGGCGGCTCGCCGGGGCGCATCATGCGGTAGATGGCCACGCGGGCGGCGAATTCGTCCACCGTTTCGTCGATGCGCAGCGTCTGCGAGATGTACGCGCCCTGGTCCAGTTCGTTCGTGTAGATGACCTGGATGTCCTGCACGCCAGCCGTACGCAGCTTCTTCAGCAGCGCTTCGGTCAGCTCGTCGTTGGCCTTGGCCAGGATTTCGCCGGAGTCGGCGTCGACGATGTTGCGGGCGATCACGCGGCCGACCAGGAAGTCTTCCGGCACGCTGATGTGCGTGGTGCCGCCCTGCTCGAGCTCACGCGTGTGGCGCGCGGTGACGCGCTTGTCCTTGGCGACCACGACCTTGCCCGACTTGTCGGTGATGTCGAAGCGCGCGACTTCGCCGCGCAGGCGCTCGGAGACGAACTCCATCTGCGCGCCGCTGTCCATCAGGCGGAAGTTGTCGTTCACGAAGAAGTTCGCGAGGATCGATTCCGGGTTCAGGCCGATGGCCTTCAGCAGGATCGTGACCGGCATCTTGCGGCGACGGTCCACGCGGAAGTACAGCATGTCCTTCGGGTCGAACTCGAAGTCGAGCCACGAACCGCGGTAAGGAATCACGCGGGCCGAGAACAGCAGCTTGCCCGAGCTGTGCGTCTTGCCCTTGTCGTGTTCGAAGAACACGCCCGGCGAACGGTGCAGCTGCGAGACGATCACGCGCTCGGTGCCGTTGATGATGAACGAACCCTTGTCGGTCATGAGCGGCACTTCGCCCATGTAGACCTCTTGCTCCTTCACTTCCTTGACCACCTTCGACTGCGACGTCGACGACTCGCGGTCATAGATGATGAGCTGGACCTTGGCTCGCACGGCCGAGGCGAAGGTCAGACCACGGGTCTGGCATTCACGCACGTCGAACGCCGGCTTCGCCAGGTTGTACTCGAGGAACTTCATCTCGACGAAACCGTTGTGCGAGACGATCGGGAAGGCGGCGTCGAACGCGGCCTGCAGGCCTTCGACGGTGCGTTGTTTCGGGGGAATGCCGGCTTGCAGGAACGCGGTGTACGCGTCTTTCTGCATCTGCAGCAGGTAGGGGATTTCGACGACGCTGTCGCGATTGCCGAAACTTTTTCGGATGCGCTTGCGTTCGGTGTAACTGTACGCGGACGATTGGGCCATGAGAGCTCCGGTGCTTGAGATCTTCAGCGACTTGTCAGCAGTGCCGAGGCACCACTGCTTGGCGGCTGGCCACTACCAGCCGTTGGCGGACAGCGATGCGTTGCACATCGCCCGAACCAAGGGATCTTCTGCAGTCGGGGTCAGAAGACACTCGAAAATCCGCTTGATTTTGACTTTCCCTTCGACCTGAAGATCTCCGGGGAAGCCGGCAATCAAGCCGACTTTCGGGTGCGCTCTGAAAGCGGCAAAGGCTGGAGGGCCTTTTCAAGCACCTCCAGCCCTCTAGGGGGTCTGAATTACTTCAGTTCCACCTTGGCGCCGGCTTCTTCCAGCTTCTTCTTGGCAGCGTCAGCGTCAGCCTTCGACAGGCCTTCCTTGACAGCCTTGGGAGCGGCTTCCACCAGGTCCTTGGCTTCCTTGAGGCCCAGGCCGGTGATTTCGCGCACGGCCTTGATGACCGACACCTTGTTCGCGCCGACATCGGCCAGCACGACATTGAATTCGGTCTTCTCTTCGACCACAGCGGCGGCAGCGCCACCACCGGCGGCCGGAGCCGACATTGCAGCGGCGCTCACGCCGAACTTCTCTTCGATGGCTTTCACCAGGTCGTTGAGTTCCAGGACCGTCATCGCGTCGAGTGCGGTCAGAAATGCGTCTTTATCGAATGCCATTTTTGTTTCCTAACAATTGGGTTGAATGTTTCAAACGCGAGGCTCAAGCGGCCTGCGCTTCTGCCGGTGCATCGGCAACGGGTGCAGCTTCGCCACCACCGCGCTTCTCGGCCAGCGCCGCGAGCACGCGGGCGGTACGAGAGATCGGGGATTGCATCAAGCCCAGCAATTGCGCCAGCAGCACTTCCTTCGAAGGGATGTTGGCCAGTTGCTTCACGCCGTTCACGTCCAGGGCCTTGCCGCCAAACGCGCCACCGCGAATCACCAACTTGTCGTTGGTCTTCGCGAAGTCGGCCACCACCTTGGCGGCAGCCACTGCGTCTTCGGAAAAGCCGTAGATCAGCGGACCGGTCATCTGGTCGCCAACAATCTCAAACGCGCTACCGGCGACAGCACGGCGTGCCAGGGTGTTCTTCAGAACACTCAGGGTCACACCCTTGCTGCGCGCCTCGATGCGCAGTTTGGTCATATCGGCCACCGTGATGCCACGGTATTCCGCCATCACGAGCGTTTGAGCTTTTGCGGCGAGGCTGGTCACATCACTGATGACCGCTTCTTTCTCACTGCGATTCAGACTCAAGGTCTACTCCTTTTAATGCGATCTTCGGCCGGGGCCTGGGATCGCGCTTCATGCAGCGACCAACAACTGTTTCGGAACAAAAATCAAATTCCTTGCAGCGGGATCGCCATCTGCGCTGGATACCGGAAGGATCGATCCGGCGATTAAGTGCAGCGCCCTGCACACCAGCGGTCTTGGATGGCCCGCAGCAACCTGAGCTGCCGCGACCCACCACATTCGCCCCGCCCCTTCACGTTAGATCAGGAGCAAGGCAAATCTCTTTAGCTCGCCGAGATGGTTTGCGTGTCCACGCGGACACCCAGACCCATGGTCGACGACACAGCCACCTTGCGCAGGTACACGCCCTTGCTGGTCGCGGGCTTTGCCTTGACCAGAGCGTCGATCAGCGCGGCGAGGTTGCCCTGCAGCTTGTCGTTGTCGAACGAGCGGCGGCCGATCGTGCCGTGCACGATGCCGGCCTTGTCGACGCGGAACTGGACCTGGCCAGCCTTGGCGTTCTTGACAGCGGTCGCAACGTCGGGCGTCACGGTGCCAACCTTCGGGTTGGGCATCAGGCCGCGCGGGCCGAGGATCTGGCCGAGCGTACCGACGACGCGCATCGCGTCAGGGGCAGCGATCACGACGTCGAAAGGCATGTCGCCAGCCTTGACCATGGCAGCGAGGTCGTCCATGCCGACGATGTCGGCGCCGGCGGCCTTGGCTTCTTCAGCCTTGGCGCCTTGGGCGAACACGGCGACGCGCTTGGTCTTGCCGGTGCCGTTGGGCAGCACGACGGCGCCACGCACGACCTGGTCCGACTTCTTCGCGTCGATGCCGAGCTGCACAGCCACGTCGATCGATTCGTCGAACTTGGCGGTGGCGGCGTCCTTGACGATGACGATCGCGTCAGCCAGCGGGTACAGCTTGTTGCTGTCGACCTTGCCTGCGAGCGACTTCTGCTTCTTGGTGATCTTGGACATTTACACGCCCTCCACATTCACGCCCATCGAGCGGGCCGAGCCGGCGATGGTGCGAACTGCTGCGTCGAGGTCGGCGGCAGTCAGGTCCTTCATCTTGGCCTTGGCAATTTCTTCGAGCTGTGCGCGAGTGATCTTGCCGACCTTGTCGGTGTGCGGACGGGCCGAGCCCTTTTCCAGCTTGATGGCCTTCTTGATCAAGGTGATCGCCGGGGGCGTCTTGATGATGAAGGTGAAGCTCTTGTCAGCGAACGCGGTGATGACCACCGGCAGCGGCAGACCCGGCTCGACGCCTTGGGTTTGCGCATTGAACGCCTTGCAGAACTCCATGATGTTCAGACCGCGCTGACCGAGTGCGGGACCGATCGGCGGGGACGGGTTGGCCTTACCAGCTGGCACTTGCAGCTTGATGAAGCCGACGATTTTTTTCGCCATGCTTTTTGCTCCTTGCGGGTGATATCGCCTTGGCTTGCGGCCAGGGCTCCCCGGGGTTGAACGACTCTTCGATCAAGGCCGCGCGCCGAGTCGGACAACGCGCAGCCGGGAATGCTTCAGGCCTTGCGGCCTGTGGCTCAGGTCTTTTCGACCTGGCTGAATTCGAGCTCCACAGGCGTCGCGCGGCCGAAAATCATGACCGACACGCTGACCTTGCTCTTCTCGTAGTTGACTTCTTCGACCGTGCCGTTGAAGTCGGTGAACGGGCCTTCCTTGACGCGCACGAATTCGCCGACGGTGAACTCGACCTTGTGGCGCGGCTTCTCGGTGCCCTGCTGCATCTGGCTGACGATGTCCTCGACCTCTTTCTGCGAGATCGGGGCCGGACGGTTCTTGGCGCCACCCACGAAACCCGTCACCTTGTTGGTGTGCTTCACCAGGTGCCAGCTCTCGTCGTCCATGATCATTTCGACCAGGACGTAGCCAGGAAAGAAGCGGCGCTCGGTGGTGCGCTTCTGGCCGTTCTTGATCTCGACCACTTCCTCGGTCGGAACCAGGATGCGGCCGAACTTGTCCTGCATGCCGGCGCGGTTGATGCGCTCGGTGATGTTGCGCTCGACGGCCTTTTCCATGCCCGAATAGGCATGCACCACATACCAACGCAGATCGGGGTTGGCGGCGGGAGCCAGAATCGGAGTGTTTTCCTCTTCAGGCGTGGTTTCAACTACGTCGTCGGTCATTGCTTACTTTCTCCAGCCCAGAATGAGGTCGAAAAACACCCATTCGAGCGTCTTGTCGGTGAGCCAGAGGAAGACGGACATGATCGCCACAAAGGCGAACACATAAGCCGTCATCTGCATTGCTTCCTTGCGGGTCGGCCACACGACCTTCTTGACCTCGCGCCACGAGTCGCGGCCAAAAGCCCACAACTGACGGCCATTCTCCGAACTGCCAAAGGCACCCACCGCAGCGGCCAGGCCGACCAGCAGCGCAGCCCATTGCACCAGCGAGCCCTGACGCGACAGCAGATAGAACGCCACGATGGCGCCCACTGCCAGCACAACAGCCGCGGCCAACTTGGCCTTGTCTGCGCCGGTGCTCACGGTTTCGATTTGAGAAGTGGCCATGGTTGGCTGATTTCCTGCGCCTTTCGGCCTTCTATTCAATGCGCCTCTTGAGACGCCGAAGCCCATCGGGTCACGATGGGCTTTTTCGGGGTGCCACCTAGGTGGCAGGGGCAGTAGGAATCGAACCTACAACCTTCGGTTTTGGAGACCGACGCTCTGCCAATTGAGCTATACCCCTCCGGTACTCTTTTCGCTCGGCTTAGATGTCGAGGATCTTCG
>NZ_AKIW01000025.1 GCF_000282635.1 Variovorax sp. CF313 | reverse complement strand
CGGCTCCGCCGGGCCGCAGGTGTCGCCCCCTCGAAGGGGGTGGGCGCTGCCACACGAAGTGGGCAAGCCTGGGGGTGAGCCAACTACACGGCTTTTGATTCCTTCAGGTTGTCGATCTGCTGCTGGGTGTAGCCCAACTCCGCCAGCACCTGGTCGGTGTGCTCGCCCAGCAAGGGCGAGGCGGTGACTTCGGGCTTGAGGTCCGAGAACTTGATCGGGCTGCCGATGGTCCAGTAGCTGCCGCGCTCCTTGTGCGGAACTTCGACGATCGAGCCGCTCTTGCGCAGCGACTCGTCATGCAGCAGTTCCTTCATCGACAGCACCGGGGCGCAGGGAATGTCGTACTTGCGGAAGATGTCCACGGCCTCGAACTTGGTCTTGTCCTTGATGAAGTCCTCGATGGTGGCGAAGATCTGCTCGATGTGCGGCTGGCGGGCCTTGGCCGTCATGTAGTCGGGGTCGGTCTTCCATTCGGGCTTGCCCAGCGCCTCGCAGATCGGCTCCCAGGCGTGACCCTGCACCGTGAAGTAGATGTAGGCGTTGGGGTCGGTCTGCCAGCCCTTGCACTTCAGGATCCAGCCGGGCTGGCCACCGCCGCCGGCATTGCCGCCGCGCGGCACGACCTTGTCGGCGAATGCGCCCATCTCGTGCGGGTACTGCGGGTATTCCTCGAGGTAGCCCACGCTGTCCAGGCGCTGCTGGTCGCGCATCTTCACGCGGCACAGGTTGAGCACGGCATCCTGCATCGAGCAGGCCACCTTCTGGCCCTTGCCGGTCTGCTGGCGGCCGATGATGGCCGTCAGGATGCCGATGGCCAGATGCATGCCGGTGTTGGAGTCGCCCAGCGCGGCGGCCGAGATCGTCGGGGCGGAGTTTTCGCCTTTCCACCAGCCGGTGGTGGAAGCGGAGCCGCCGGCGCACTGCGCCACGTTCTCGTACACCTTCAGGTCCTCGTAGTGGTGGCCTTCGCTGAAGCCCTTGACCGAGGCGACGATCATCTTCGGGTTCAGCTCCTGGAGGCGTTCCCAGGTGAAGCCCATGCGGTCCAGCGCCCCGGGGCCGAAGTTTTCCACCAGCACGTCGGATTCGCGGATCAGCTTTTCCAGCACGATCTTGCCCTCGGGCTTCTTCGTGTCCAGCGTGATCGAGCGCTTGTTGCTGTTGAGCATGGTGAAGTACAGCGCGTCGACGTTCGGAATGTCGCGCAGCTGGCTGCGGGTGACGTCGCCGGCGCCCGGGCGCTCCACCTTGATCACGTCCGCGCCGAACCAGGCCAGCATCTGCGTGCAGGCCGGACCGGCCTGCACGTGCGTGAAGTCGATGATCTTGATGCCGTTGAGGGGCTTGATGCTGCTCATTTGGAAAATCTCCTTGGATGGAATTGAGTTACTTCTTCTTCGCCGTGCTGGGGTTCAGGCTCGTGATGCGCCCGCTTTCCGTGCCCGCGGTTTCGTCGATGACGGCGTTGATCAGGGTCGGCCGGCCCGAGGCGACGGCCTCGGCCAGGGCCTTCTGCAGCTCGTCGGCGGTGGTGGCGTGCACGCCCACGCCGCCAAAGGCTTCCATCAGCTTGTCGTAGCGCGCGTTCTTGACGAACACGGTGGGCGCCACGTCGGCGGTGCCGCTGGGGTTCACGTCGGTGCCGCGGTAGACGCCGTTGTTGTTGAAGACGACGACGCACACCGGCAGGTTGTAGCGGCAGATGGTCTCCACCTCCATGCCGCTGAAGCCGAAGGCGCTGTCGCCCTCGATGGCGATCACCGGCTTGCCCGTGACCACGGCTGCGGCCACGGAGAAGCCCATGCCGATGCCCATGATCCCCCAGGTGCCCACGTCGAGGCGCTTGCGCGGCTCGTACATGTCGACGATGCTGCGCGCGAAGTCCAGCGTGTTGGCGCCCTCGTTGACGACGATGGCATCGGGCCGCGCCTTCACCTGGTCGCGGATCACGCTGAGCGCGCTCTGGAAGTTCATCGGCGAGGGCCGCGCAGCCAGCGTCGCGGCCATCTTCGAGAGGTTCTTGTCCTTGCGCTCGGCGATGGCGCCGGTCCACTCGACCGGGGGCTTGGCCCACTTGGCGTCGATGCCGGCCAGCAGCGCGGCCACGCAGGAGCCGATGTCGCCGATCACCGGCGCCTCGATGGCGACGTTGCTGTCGATCTCGGTCGGCGCGATGTCGATCTGGATGAACTTCTTGGCGCCCTTGTCCTGCGCCCAGGTCTTGCCCTTGCCGTGCGAGAGCAGCCAGTTGAGGCGCGCGCCGACCAGCAGCACCACGTCGGCTTCCTGCAGCACGTAGGAGCGCGCTGCCGCGGCCGACTGCACGTGGGTGTCGGGCAGCAGGCCCTTGGCCATCGACATCGGCAGATAGGGAATACCCGTCTTCTCGACCAGCGCACGGATGTCGGCATCGGCCTGCGCGTAGGCGGCGCCCTTGCCGAGCAGGATCAGCGGCCGCTTGGCGCCCTTGAGCAGGTCGAGCGCGCGCTTCACGGCGTCGGGCGCGGGGATCTGGCGCGGTGCGGGGTCGACCACCTTGATCAGCGACTTCTTGCCGGCTGCGGCGTCCATCGTCTGCGCGAACAGCTTGGCCGGCAGGTCGAGGTACACGCCGCCAGGGCGGCCCGACAGCGCCGCGCGGATGGCGCGCGCAATGCCCACGCCGATGTCCTCGGCATGCAGCACGCGGAAGGCCGCCTTGCACAGCGGCTTGGCGATGGCGAGCTGGTCCATTTCCTCGTAGTCGCCCTGCTGCAGGTCGACGATCTCGCGCTCGCTGGAGCCGCTGATGAGGATCATCGGGAAGCAGTTGGTGGTGGCGTTGGCCAGCGCGGTCAGGCCGTTGAGGAAGCCGGGGGCCGACACGGTCAGGCAGATGCCGGGCTTCTGCGTGAGGAAGCCGGCGGCGGCTGCCGCGTTGCCGGCGTGCTGCTCGTGGCGGAAGGAGATGACGCGCAGCCCTTCGGCCTGTGCCATGCGCGTGAGGTCCGTGATCGGGATGCCGGGCAGGCCGAAGATGGTGTCGATGTCGTTGAGCTTGAGCGCATCGATGACCAGGTGGAAGCCGTCGATGGTCTCGGCCGCCGGCGCGCTGTCTTCGGTCGCGCCACCCTTGAAGGCGCGGACCACCGCTTCGCCGTCAGCATCGCGGCTTTTCGTGGGCTTGAGGGCATCTTCCAGCGTGGTGGCTGCCTCTTTCTCTGTTCTGACTGAAGACATGTCTCTCCTTCTGCATGGGTGAATGGCCAAGGCCCGAGCCGCGACTATGATTCGGGCCCAAGCTTTCGGCCGTTGACCTCGGTCAACTTTCCCGAAAACGGCGACGGCCCCGATGACCGGCGCCGGCAGCGAAATCGAGCAAGACGGTGACCATGACGTTGTTGGAAAACCATCCGGAGAAGAACATCATTCGCGCCCAGCTCCGGCAGAACATCCTGCTCAAGGACCTGAGCGAAGCCGACCGCGCCGAACTGGAAGCCCACCTGGTCATCGTGGACGGCAACAAGGGCGAGTTCCTGCTGCACCAGGGGGTGCGCGAGATGGAGCAGTACTTCATCCTCGACGGCATCCTCAAGCGGGTGGTGAGCAACCCGGAGGGC
The DNA here is from genome assembly GCF_000282635.1 of Variovorax sp. CF313. GTDB lineage: Bacteria > Pseudomonadota > Gammaproteobacteria > Burkholderiales > Burkholderiaceae_C > Variovorax. The sequence continues at coordinate 49,945 of NZ_AKIW01000025.1, read as the reverse complement.
AAGGAAATGATCCTGCGCTTCGCCGACGAGAACGACATGGAGACGAGCTACGCCGCGCTGCGGCTGGGCACGCCCACGCCCTACGGCATCGTGTGCGTGACGAAGGCGCGGGTCGCGAGCCTGCCGCTGAAGGAATGGATCGCGTTCCTGAACCGGCATGCGGAAACGAAGGAACTGTTCGAGTTCCTCGTGATGCGCGGCATGAGCGAGATCATGGCGCACACGATCACGCTGCATCTTCTGGACGCCGCCGGGCGTGTGCACCGGTTCATGCGCAAGCACCCTGAACTGGAAGACCGGATTCCGAGCAAGGAGCTGGCTTCTTATCTGAATCTCTCGGCGGAAACCCTTAGTCGGCTTCGCAAGCGCGGGAAGATATAGCTCTCTCGGTTGTCCGGGGGCGTGCGAATGACACCGGGCACTCCCCTGCGCGAATGTCTCCCGGCCTGCGGCCTCCTCCTTTATTTCGCTGCGCAAGGCACCCCATCGGCGTGAGCGCGCCCCGAACAACCCGGGTCAGCGCGATCACAGGCAAGTTGCTGGTCAGTCCACCGGCCGCTCGACCGCAAACTCGTCGGGCTTCTTCGGCTTCCTGATCACGGCCAGCGCCTTCGAGATCAGCGGCCAGAACAGCAGCACCAGCGCCAGCGTCGTGATGCCGCCGACCAGCGGGTTCGAGAACATCACCATCACGTCGCCCTGCGAGACCAGCATGGCCTGGCGGAACGAGTCCTCGGCCTTGTCGCCGAGCACCAGTGCAAGCACCAGCGGCGCCAGCGGAAAGTCGAGCTTCTTGAAGAGGTAGCCCACCACGCCGAAGCCGAGCATGAACCAGATGTCGAGCATCGCGTTGTGCACGGTGTAGGCGCCGATGGCGCAGATCACGATGATCACCGGCGCGATGATCGAGAACGGAATGCGCAGGATCGACGCGAACAGCGGCACGGTGCTCAGCACCACGATCAGGCCGACGATGTTGCCGAGGTACATGCTGGCGATCAGGCCCCAGACGAAGTCCTTCTGCTCCACGAACAGCAGCGGCCCCGGCTGCAGGCCCCAGATCAGCAGGCCGCCCAGCAGCACCGCTGCGGTCGGCGAGCCGGGAATGCCGAGTGCCAGCATCGGCAGCAGCGCGCTGGTGCCGGCCGCGTGTGCAGCGGTCTCGGGCGCGACCACGCCTTCCATCTCGCCGGTACCGAACCTGGCGCCCTTCTTCGACATCTTCTTCGCGAGGCCGTAGCTCATGAACGAGGCCGGCGTCGCGCCGCCGGGCGTGATGCCCATCCAGATGCCGATGAGCGAGCTGCGGATGGAGGTCACCCAGTATTTGGGCAACTGCTTCCACGTCTGCCACACGACCTTCGGATCGATCTTGGCGCTCTTGCCCGAGAACTTCAGGCCCTCTTCCATCGACAGCAGGATCTCGCCGATGCCGAACAGGCCGATCACCGCGATCAAAAAGTCGAAGCCGCGCATCAGCTCGGGCTGGCCGAAGGTCAGGCGCAGCTGGCCGGTGACGGTGTCCATGCCCACGCTGGCGAGCGCGAAGCCCAGCGCCATCGACGCGAGGATCTTGAAGGGCGAGCCCTTGCCCATGCCGACGAAGCTGCAGAAGGTCAGCAGGTACACCGCGAAGAACTCCGGCGAGCCGAACTTGAGCGCGAACTTCGCGACCAGCGGCGCGAGGAAGGTGATCATCACCACCGCGAGAAAGGCGCCCACGAACGACGAGGTGAAGGCCGTCGTCAGCGCGGCGCCGGCCTGCCCGTTCTGCGCCATCGGATAGCCGTCGAAGGTGGTGGCCACCGACCACGGCTCGCCCGGTATGTTGAACAGGATCGAGGTGATGGCACCGCCGAATAGCGCACCCCAGTAGATGCACGACAGCATGATGATCGCCGAGGTCGGCGACATCGTGAAGGTGAGCGGCAGCAGGATCGCCACGCCGTTGGCGCCGCCGAGCCCGGGCAGCACGCCGATCAACACGCCGAGGATGATGCCCACGAACATCAGGCCGATGTTCATCGGCGTGAGGATCACCGAGAAGCCCTGCATCAGGGCGCCGATTTCTTCCATTTCGCTTGTGCTCCTTGAACGGGTTCAGTAGCCGAGGAATCGAAGCGGATCGAGCGCGCCCTTGAAGAGCGGCACCTTGAACCAGACCTCGAACATGCAGAAGAACAGCGTGTTCACGGCCAGCGCGGCAAGCACGCTCTTGGTCCATGCGTACTTGCCGAGCACCACCATGAACAGCGCGATATACATCGCCGACGCCACGTAGATGCCGAGAACGGAGATCGCCAGCACGTAGACCGTGGCCGGCACCAGCACCGACAGCACGCGCTTGAGCTGCACCGGGTCGACGAAGACCACGGTGTTGCGGTTCCTGCCGAGCAGCGACTGGTAGAGGATGCCGGCGCCGGAGATCGTGATGATCACGCCGATGAAGAACGGAAAGTAGCCCGCGCCGGGACCGTCGCTGGTCCAGCCCGCGCCGAGCTTGCGCGCCTCGAAGACCACCACCAGGCCGATCGCCAGCAGCAGCAATGCGACCGCCGCTTCGACCAGGTGCGTGGAGATGCCCGGACGCGCCGCGCCCTCGGATGTTTCGTCGTGCTCCATGGAGCCCCCATCGTGATTGTGTGAGAGAAGAAAGCGACGGATGCGGCACGCCCGCGGTCCGCCGGTCAGCCGGCCTCGGTCGGCAGCGCTCGCAGCCGGTGCGGCCTACTTGGCGCTCGCGAGGAAGCCCGCCTCGGACATCAGCGTGCGGTGCGTGGCCTCGGCCTCGGTGAGCCACTTCGCGAAGGCGTCGCCGGTCATGAAGGTCGGGTTGAAGGCGCCCTTCTCCATGTATTCCTTCCAGTCGGGCGTGGCGGCCACCTTGGTCAGCAGGTCCTTGTAGAAGGCGAGCTGGTCGGGCGTAACGCCGGGCGGCATGAAGATGCCGCGCAGCATCGTGTACCTGGTGGGCACGCCCGCCTCCTTGCAGGTGGGGATGTCGTTCCACGACTGCGTGTCGGTGACCTTGGCCTTGAAGGGCATGCGCTCGTCGTCGAACACGCACAGCGCGCGCAGCTTGCCCGCGCGCCATTGCGCCACCGCCTCGATCGGGTTGTTCACCGTCGAGTTCACATGGCCGCCCACCAGCTGCACCGCCACCTCGCCGCCGCCCTTGAACGGCACGTAGATGAACTTGGTGCCGGTGGCCTTCTCGAGAGCGACCGTGATGATCTGGTCTTCCTGCTTCGAGCCGGTACCGGCCATCTTGAACTTGCTCGGCCCCGCGGCCTTCACCGCCGTGACGTACTCGCCGGCGTTCTTGTAGGGCTCGGCCGCGTTGGTCCAGAGCACGAACTGGTCGAGCGCCAGCATCGCGACCGGCGTCATGTCCTTCCAGTTGAAGGGCACGCCGGTGGCCATCGGCGTGGTGAACAGGTTCGACAGCGAGATGACGATCTTGTGCGGATCGCCCTTGGCTTCCTTCACCGCCAGGAAGCCCTCGGCGCCCGCGCCGCCCGACTTGTTGACGACGATCAACGGCTCCTTCATCAGCTTGTACTTGATGACGATGCCCTGCAGCAGCCGCCCCATCTGATCGGCGCCGCCGCCGGTGCCGGCGGGAATCACGAACTCCACCGGCTTGGTGGGTTCCCATGCGAGGGCAGGCGCGGCGGTTGCCAGCGCCAGGACCGCCGCGGCAGCGGCTGTCGCGCGACCCAGAACGTGCGAAGCGAACTTCTTCATCAGGCTGTCTCCTGTGTAGTGTTTCGCTCTTTTTTGTTCTTGGATCTGAGCAGAGATGCAACGGGCACGATGGTGCGCGCCACCGATTCACGCCGGCTTGATCGCGGTCAACTTTTCTGAGATTTCGTATCGGGGTAAGCCCGCGCTGGCAGGGCCAGCGCATCCCGTCATCGGGAACCCTATAAAATCGCGGCGCGCAGCGGGCTTCCAGCTTCCTGCGCCTCCATCCGTCTTCGTAGTTCAATGGATAGAACGGGGTCCTCCTAAGACTCAGATACAGGTTCGATTCCTGTCGAAGGCACCAAGGACCCGGTTCACGGCGTCTCACCAAGCATCAGAACCCGCACGTTTCCCCAGCGTAGCGGGTTTTTCTTTGCCTCAAGCCGTGTCACGGCGTAGCATCACATCGCGGAGAAATACCGTTATTTTTGACGGTATTTTCGGAGCGCCGGCAACGGAATACCGTCAAGGAGCAGCGATGGCACTGACAGACACTTTCGTTCGGCAGGTAAAGGCCACCGGCAAAGCCATCGGCGACAAATATGCCGATGGCGGCGGCATGTACTTGCTGGTCAAGGCGCCGGGCAAGTACTGGCGCCTGGACTACAGCATCCACGGCAAGCGCAAGACCTTGGCGTTGGGCGTCTACCCCAGCGTGACGCTCGCCAAGGCCCGCCAACGGCGCGACAAGGCCCGCGAACAACTGGCAGATGGGATTGATCCTGGCATCGCCAAGCACGAGGAAAAGCGGGCGAAAGCCGACGCTGCGGCGAATAGCTTCGAGGCCGTTGCGAGGGAGTGGCTGACCAAGACCGCCAGCAAGCGCGCCGCGATCACGCAGGCCAAGGTCACGAGTTGGCTTGAGAAAGACGTGTTTCCGTTCATCGGGAAGCTGCCCGTTGCCAGCATCAAAGCCAAGGACGTGCTCGACAAGGTCGCCCGTCGCATGGAAGCGCGAGGTATTCACGAGAGCGCCCATCGGATCGTTCAGATTTGCTCGCAGGTGTTCCGCTATGCCGTCGCCGTGGGGGTGATTGAGCGCGACGTGACCACCGACCTGAAGGGGGCGCTGGTGGCGGTCAAGAAGGCCAACTACGCCGCCATTACAGAGCCCAAGCAGGTGGGTCAGCTCATGCGCTCTATTTACGCCTATGCGGGCCATCCCTGCGCCGTGGCGGGGCTGAAGCTTTCGCCGCTGGTGTTTGTCCGCCCGGGCGAATTGCGCGCCGCGGAGTGGGCCGAGATGGACCTCAACGCCGCCGAGTGGCGCATCCCTGCCGCCAAGATGAAGATGAAGATTGAGCACCTGGTGCCGTTGTCACGGCAGGCTGTGGACATTCTGCGGGCTCTGCAGCCGTTCACCGGCCACGGCCGGTACGTGTTCCCCAGCATCCGCACCGGTGAGCGCTGCATGAGCGAGAACACCATCAACGCGGCGTTGCGCGGCATGGGCTACGCCAAGGACGTGATGACCGCCCACGGGTTCCGGGCTATGGCCCGCACCATCATGGATGAAGTGCTGGAGGAGCGCGCCGACCTGATTGAGCATCAGCTTGCCCACATGGTGAAGGACCCGAATGGCCGAGCCTACAACCGCACGGCGCATCTGCCAGCACGACGGGCCATGATGCAACGGTGGGCCGACTATCTCGACAAGCTGCGAATCGGTGCAGAAGTGATCCCGCTGCGCAAAGCGAAGAAGTAAATCATTCTTGCCAAGCCACGTGCGCTGGCGAGGTCAGCGCACGTGGCTTCGAAGCTCTGGGTTTGCCGAGATGAGTGGCGCGCAGTAAGCAAAGCGGTCGCGTGGATAGCATTGATACCTTCCGGTACCTCATCATGACCCGGGGCCATCGACGCGACCAACGAGATGCGGACGGATAGTGGAGGCATGATCGACAAAGAACTTGAAGAGCAGATCCAGATTTTGACCGCATGGGCACGTCGGAATATGACGTATGAACAGGCGACTTTCCTCTTCGCCGTGCACAAGGTCGTGCTTGATGATCTCAAGGCCACGTTCGATCGATCGAACAAGGACCATCAGCAAGCATCGACCATGTTGGCCGAAGCGGGGGCAAGCGAACTCAAGACCGCGGCGTTGCTGAAGGAAATGGCTGCGGAGTTGGAAGCGGCGATGCCGCGTTTGCTGCGCCAGGCGGCCGCGGCGGGAGGTGCGGTCTACAAACGCCAAGCATCCAAAAGGGCGAAGGACGCAGCTGATCATCGACACAGCAGCCCTGGAGGTGCTCGAGAAAAAGCAGAATCGATCCGACGCGAATGGGCCAGCGGCAAGTACTCAACCCGCGAGAGGTGCGCGGAAGAGGAACACGCAGCACTCGGAATGTCATATTCTTCGGCAATCAAGGCGCTGCGAAACGTGCCGAAACCGAATCCGTCCTAGCCGATGCGTGGCACTGGCTAGCCGGTGCGGCGCACTGGCAATTCACTAAAGTCCTCGCTTTCTCCACAGTCACTCCCGTCGCGCCATGGCGCATTTTCAAGGGGTGTTGAGTGGCACAGCGTGTTATTCGGGTTGCAGACCTGGCAACTACCAAGGACAGGACCGGGCTGCTGCCTGTCAGTCCCGCAACCGTTTGGCGGTGGGTTCGTGAAGGGAAATTTCCGAAGCCGTTCAAGCTCGGCGAATCCGTCACTGTCTGGGATGCTGCAGCCGTCGAAGAATTTATTGCCAGACGCGCCGAAGGCGGTATGCCATGAGCGCCACGGATCAATTCCTGAGTGCAATGGAAGCAGCCGGCCTGACGCCGCCGGACCCGCTCCATGCCGACGGCGATATTCACCGCTTCAGCCCTACAGGCAAACGCGGTGACGATGCCGGCTGGTACGTATTTCACCCCGACGGCGTGCCAGCCGGAGTATTTGGTGACTGGCGTTCTGGGGAGTCACAGACCTGGTGTGCCAAGGGCGAAGACGAGTTGAGCGACGCCGAGCGGCAGGCCATGTGCCGGCGCATCAAGGACGCACAGCGCAAGCGCGCTGCCGAGGAGGTGCGCGTGCATGGCGAGTCCGCGTCGAACGCGCTCGCTGCATGGGAGGACGCAGGCCCGGCGGTGGCGCATCCGTACCTCGCGGCAAAGGGAGTGAAGCCCTACGGCGTCCGAATGGATGGGCACCGGCTGCTCGTCCCGATGCACGACGCCACCGGCAAGCTGAACAGCCTGCAGATCATCTCCCCCGATGGCACAAAGTGCTTCATGCCCGGTGGCCGAGTGCGGGCTTGCTACCACGCAATCGGAAAGCCGATGGGCCGCGTGTTCGTCTGCGAAGGTTACGCCACCGGCGCGACGATTCACGAGGCCATGGGCGATGCAGTTGCGGTCGCCTTCAGTGCCGGGAACTTGCTTCCGGTTGCCGTGGCACTGCGCGCCAAGTACCCATCCCTCGAGATCATCATCGCAGCGGATGACGACTGGAAGACGCCGGAAAATCCGGGTCTGAGTGCGGCGAGATTGGCAGCGCAGGCGGTGGGCGGCAAGGTGGCGGTGCCCGACTTCACCGGTCTGCCACGCGACGACAAGGACACCGACTTCAACGACTTGCATCAGCTCGCTGGCGCGGTTCGGATCGGAGAACAGGCATGAACGCCGGTCTTGCCGCGGTGCGGGCCGGCATGGAGGCCGCAACCCCCGTGCCTGGCGATGTGGTGGTATTGATCAACGGCGCCGACCTGACGCCTGAGCCGATTCGATGGTTGTGGCCAGGGTGGCTGGCGCTTGGGAAGCTGCACATGTTGGCCGGCGCTACTGGCCAGGGCAAAACCACGATCGCCATGAAGATGGCGGCAACAGTCACGGTCGGTGGGCATTGGGCCGATGGTTCGCGCTGCGAGCCGGGCAACGTGTTGATCTGGAGTGGCGAGGATGACCCCGCCGATACCCTGTTGCCGCGCCTCCTGGCGGCCGGCGCCGACCGCACGCGCTGCTACTTCGTCAGCGGTGTGCGGGTCGAGGGTGAGGTGCAATCTTTTGACCCGGCCCGCCACATGGCCGCGCTGGAAGAACAGGCTCGAGCCGTCGGCGGCGTGAAACTGCTGATCGTCGACCCCGTCGTTTCCGCCGTTCGCGGCGACAGCCACAAGAACACCGAGGTGCGGCGCGCTCTGCAGCCCGTGGTTGATCTTGCGAGCCGAATCGACGCAGCGGCGGTCGGCATCAGCCACTTCAGCAAGGCTGGCGCCGGGGCTGATCCCGCGAGCCGGGTGGTCGGATCGATCGCCTTCGCGGCGGTGGCCCGCGTCGTGTTGGTGGCTGCAAAGGTCAAAACCGAAAACGGCGAAGACCGGGGCGTCCTTGCCCGCGGGAAGTCCAACATCGGCCCGGACGAGGGGGGCTTCGAGTACAGCATCGAGCAGGTGGAGCCCTCGCCCGGCATCGTTGCCAGCCGCATTGCCTGGGGCCAATCGGTCGCAGGCACGGCGCGGCAGTTGTTGGCAGAGCCGGACGAACATCGGAGCAAGGCCACCGCGAAGGGCAAAGCCGAAAGCTTCCTGCGCGAGCGCTTGACCGCGCCGACGCCGGTCAATGCCTTGATGCGCGAAGCCGGGGAAGCGGGCCACGCCTGGCACACGGTTCGACGTGCCGCTGACAGCCTTGGAGTCGTTCCCAGGAAAGGTGGTCTCAAGGAAGGCTGGTACTGGCAGCTTCCTGAAGATGCCCAGAAACCTCCGAAGGTGCCCACGCGAAACGATGGGCACCTTCGGCAGAAATTGGGCACCTTCGGTGAATCGGGAGATGCTGCCGGCTGCAGCCCTGCGGTCGACGCTGTGCCGAATGGCGCATGCTCTGAGGAGGTGCTTTGATGAAACCCGTCGACCTCTACCGCGCTGTTCACGACGCTGGCATGTACCTCCGCGCCGACGGCGACAAGCTGGTAATCGGCCCGTCCGAGCGGTTGACTGCCGAGCTTCGGCAGCTTCTGCGCGAACACAAGTCCGCGATGCTCGCGTTCCTGGCCGACGCCCACCAGACCCTCGCCGACCTATTGGAGGCCGCGATGGGCGTGTGCGACCAGCATGGCGACGGCCTTGCCGCCCGCGCCGACATGGAGCGGGATTGTCTGTCGATGCCGTTGCACCTTCGGGGTGATTTGCTCGATCACTTCCGCGGGTGCCACGCGGCACCGGATGAACCGGCCAGGCGCGACTGGCAAGAAGTCGACAAATCGATCGAGGGAAAAGGGAGTGCCCCGACGAAGACCAGTTCGCCACGAGGCGTTGCGCGATCCAGCGCGATCGGGCACATCGCCCAGAAGGAGTAAGCCATGAAGGTTGTCACCTATCGTTTCCGCGCTGACGGCGCCGCCGTCCCCGATGCGGCTGTGCACATGGAGCGCTTGCCGTTCGCTGAGTTCGCTCGCATCCATGGTGGCGCGCTGATTGACCCGCCTGCCGGTTGGGCACCTCCGCCCGACGGCTATTCGTTGTGGCGCACTGCCAGGGGCGAGGTCATGGCAGTGCGGGACGAGGCCTGAACCATGGCCACTATCGCCGTTCCGGTTGCAGCCGGCAATTCGCTGGCCGCCGTCAAGCCCAAGCACAGGGCGAAGAATCGACCCGGCGAAAGCCTGCACAGCCAGCGGCGCCTCGAAGCCGTTGACCAGCAGGTGAAGGCGCTTCACTACCGCAAGATGGGCCTGACCTACGCCGAGATCGCGGACAGGCTCGGCATGGGCAGCCCGCAAACCGCATGGAGCGCCGTGGAAAGCGCGCTCAAGCGCACGCTGCAGGAGCCCGCTGACGACGTTCGGAAGCTGGAGCTTGGGCGACTTGATGCGATGTTCATGCCCGTCTATGCCGACGCCTGCCGAGGTGACCTTGCCGCGCTCAACTCGGCGCTGAACATCATGACGCGGCGTGCTCGGATGCTGGGCCTGGACGCGTCGGTGCGGACCGAGAACCGCACTGACCTCACCGCGAACAGCGCGGCCGGCGTGCTGATAGTGGGTGGCGTCATGACGCCCGAGGCCTGGGCTGCCGCTTCTAAAGAGCAGTCGAACGGTTGATGCAGGCGGGCGTTGGGTCTCGAAGTGACCTCGGCAAGGGCTAGAGCACACCGGCTATGTTCAGCCGCAAGTTGCCCGCCGGCGCGTCGTCAAATACTTCCGTGTGGTACTCACTACGGCGCCCGAAGACTCAAGTGAAGCATCGGCGAAACAGTTGCGTTCGCGCTGCCCTCAAGGTCCCAGCGTATGCTGAGCATGGTTCAGAGGCGCAGCCAGATCCGCGGCGCAGGCATTATTCCTATCCTCCTTAGAAAGCAAGGCAATGTCGTATTCCATCGAAAGTTTTTGGCGCCAGAGGCTCGCAGCTGTGCAAGCTCCCGGGGAAACGCTTAAGTCGAACGGCTGGGCGGTGATCAAGCAAGGCGACGAGTCTTACGTTCAAGCGGATCTCTCGCTGCGACCCGATAGCACTGACCTCAGCCAGCCAGTGTGGCTAATCGCGGCCCCCGGGGCCGTGGGCAAGACGACGCTGGCCAAGGCGATCTGTGCGGCTTCCAACGCGGTCTATGTCGACCTCGCCCAGGCCACTGCCGTAGGCGGAAGCTACGTGGTGGGCGGCTTGGTACAGAACGGCCTGTTGAGTCAATGGGAGGCCGGTCAGACTACGCTGGTCATCGATGCTCTGGATGAGGCCCGGCTTCGCGTAACGCAGGCCGCATTTGAGGACTTTCTAGCGGACGTAGCCAGCGTCGCCCAGAAGGGATCGCTCCCACTGGTTCTCATTGGCCGTGTCGGAATCGTCGAGGAATGTTGGGCAATATTGAACGACAAGGCGGGTCTGGACTGCCCCATATTTGACATTGAATTGTTCGATGCGGAGCGCGCCATCGCGTTCGTGGTCGCTTCCCTAACCAAGCTCGCAAAGAAGGAGTACCCCGACCTCAAGCAGCCGCTCGAGACTCACCCCAGCAAGTATCGGCAAGCGGTCGAGACACTCGTAGAGCGGCTGACGATTGCATCTTCGCAGGACGGCAATCGATTCGTTGGATACGCGCCCGTGCTCGAGGCAGTAGCGAAAGTCATTGCCGGCGAAACGAATCCGTCGCAAGTCGGACCGGCCACGCTGCGCATCTTGGAAGGCAAGATCCTGGAGCGCCTGGTATCGGAGATACTGCAACGCGAGTCGACAAAGCTGGTGAACCAGATGAGGGCCAGCGTTCCCGGTTTCCCGGTCGATGCCACGGTTTACGGCGAGACCGAGCAGTTGGTGCGGCTATCAAGCCGAGTACTTGGGGTTGCCACCCCAGCGATACGGATGGACCTTCCGCAGCATGCGATCGGCCCGTATGAGCATGCCGTTGCGACCTTCCTAGAGCAACACCCATTCCTGGACGGCTCGGGCAGGGCTCCGTCAGGCGCCGTTTTCAGCGCGTGCATCGTTGCCCACGCGCTTCTGCACTCGAATACCGACCTGAGGAGCGCTGCGGAGGCGTACGCACGTAAAGATCACCATGCTCCGAATCCTTTCCTCTTCGACTTCTATCGAGGATCCCCGCAAGTCGGTGAAAAGCTGCCGGCTGCGCACATCGGCTTGTTGTTCGAGTCCGTGCAGGCCAAGTCGCAGTCCGGAGAGGTCGCGAGGCTTTCCGTGGAGGGCGACGCAGACGAAGAACTGGTTGACGTCGAAATCACAGTCGGTAGCGGGCCCCAAGATTCAAGGGTCTTCGAGATGTTCGCGGAGAACGGTGGCACCCTCCAATTCGGTCGCCGCGTTGCTGGAGTGAGCGTGGACGCCGGTGGTATGGACATCGAAATGGGCGAAGGTGGGCAGCTCGAACTCGTGGCGCCCCTAGCCCTGAATGTCCGAACGCTCTTGTTGCACTGCTCAGAACTAGTTGTGAAGCTAGAAGCATCAAAGCATCCGACGGGCGCTGGCAGCTCCGATCAAGCCGACACTGCGGCAGTGCTCGAAGCTCAGCAGTTCGAATCGGCAGAAAGCACCCCTTTAGTGACGGTGCGGCACGGTGCTGAACTCCAGGTGACTTGGCCAGGTTCCAAGGCATATCCGTGGACAAATTTTTCGTCCGAAAGCGGGCCGGCGGAGGATCCCGCCACGGCGGACGCGCTGCGCGCTCTTCGCCGCTTGGTCATGTCGTTCAGATCGCACAGCAAGGGCCAACTCGCACGCTTCCGCGGAAAGATCGAGCATGCTCGAATGACGAAGGGTGTCTTAGGCGAGTCGGTTCGCCACAAGCTGATGGGCGATGAAGTACTGACCATCGAAGGGGCCATGTACGTGCTGGATCCGAAGCGCCTAGGCGACCGCGTCGGCGTTTCTTTTCTGGACATCAAGCTCAAGCGGTACGGGCCCGCGGTTCGCGCCTACGTGCAGGGCGTCTGAGTTGTTGCCGGGTCACGATGGAGGCTTGCTTCTATCGTGGCGCTAGCGGCGCTGGCCCCATGCCGCCCGAGCCTAAGGAACATGCCCGCGACGATGGCAAAAACCTCCTCAATGCGCGCATCATCGATATTGCTGCACCGGGCGTGTCGGTGGTTCAAAGACGCTGTCCCAAGTTACCATGGAGTTTGGGCGCTCTGTTATGCCATCCAACCTGCCCCCTACATCGGACTCGTCGCCGCTTCCACCGACAGCAGCCCGAAGCGCGCTGATGGGCCGCATTCGCTCAGTCGACACCAAACCCGAGCTTGTTGTCCGTCGAATGCTGCACCGCCTTGGATACCGGTATGTGCTGCACGACAAACGACTCCCCGGCAAACCGGACCTCGTGTTCCCTCTGCGTAAGGCGGTCATCTTTGTAGACGGTTGCTTTTGGCACGGACACGACTGTCGGCTAGGGTCGAAGCCAAAAACCAACGCGGCTTTCTGGCAAAACAAAATCCTGGGCAACAAGCGTCGCGATATGCGGCACAGGCGGACCCTGCGCAAGCTCGGCTGGCGCGTGGCTACGGTATGGGAATGCAGTACGCGCCTTGGCGACTTGTCACGACTCGAGAGGCGTCTTGTGCGTTTCCTAGAAGCCCCTCGCTCCCTAGAGCGCAAACAGGGGGAGGTCGTCTAGTACTGACTGGGCGGAGTCCCGCGGCCCGAGGGCCAAATAGAGCGCATCAACAGCTGGGCCGGGGGTACCCCCACGAATCAGGGAGACCAGCGATGCCGCAGCATATCGTCCGCGAACGTCCGCCCCTTCGAATGAATTCAGATGGGCGTAGAAACGGAACGCGGATCCGCGCAAGACGAACTCAATTAGATACTTTAGTACGTTGGCCTCGAAGAGCGGTTGATACAACCGATCGCTTCGCGTCGTACGCTTGACTGCAATCGCCAAAAGAAACCCCGTCGCCTCTATGGTGCCTTCTAGGAGCTTGTGGGCATTTTCTAGCAGCATGAGATTCGCCGCACTCAAGTTGTCGATAGGCCGCAGGAATGCAGCCATCGATGCCGGCATTGGGTCCGGCAATCGCACACCAACAATGTCTGGCGACGAGAGGCCAAGCTCCATCCCGCGCCGTTTCAGGGCAGCCTCATGGGCTTGTATGGATGCACGCACTTCGGGCTTGAAAAGCTTGGTTGCATCGTAGCCACGAGGCAACTTGACGATAGCCACCTTCCTTGTCGGCGTAGGTACGGCATCGGTCGGGCACGTGAACACACCTGAGTCCCACACCCCTCCGTCCATGTAGCGATTCCACGCCGCCGCTGCGCCCCAGAGAGCACCGGCCTCAAGCAACTCAAAGACGTCGCCTTCAACCTTCGCAATGGCAGACGTCCCCAAGTCGAACTCAGCCCCAAACAGCACAGGCCCCGCCAACCGCGCATTCGACTGAAAGCGTGCCAGATACTCGCCATACGTTCGGGTTGGCGCGGGGTCGTTATCGGTACCTGGAATGAAGTCAGCGAAAGTGCAGTTCATCGCCGGTATCTGGTTGAACCGAAACTTGGTCGCCCGTTTGCCTACGGGGCTGGCTCGCAAGTCCTCCGAGCAGCCGCCATATGGACAGCTTGGGCAAGTGTTTGCGTGATCGAACTCGAAGGCCACTATGCGTCCTTATGGGTGCCCACTTCCCGGGCAGTCGCGAACAAGACGTCCAGGTCGGCACCAAGCGCAGTCGCGATGCGCTGCATCACGTCAAGACTGGGATTTCGTACACCACGCTCGACTCCGCTTACGTAGGTTCGGTCCATATCGGCCCGCTCCGCCAACTCCTCTTGACTGAGCCGCAGTAACTCTCGGTGCCGACGCACCGCCGCACCAAAATGGTCAGCCAATCTCATGCGGGGAGGCTATTTTTTAGTTGACTATTGGTCCACGGAATATGAGTCACATATTCGAACTACGACGACAAGCTCCCAGGCATTGATGCCAAGGCACGCATCCCGGTACACTCGATAGATGCCTAAAAGTTTCACAGACTCGCCGGTCGAGCCCGGCAAAACGGTGCCCCGCGAATCCCCTCCCACGGCTCTGTCGCTTTTTTCAGGATGTGGCGGTTTCTGCGAAGGGATCGAGTCGTCCGGGTTCGAGGTACGAGCAGCCGTTGAACTGGATAAATACGCATGTGAGACCTACCGCCACAACTTCCCCCGGACGAAGTTGTTCGAGGGCGACGTCCAATCGTTCTTGACCGAAGGAACCGACCACGTCGAAAGCTTCAGGGTGAAGGGCGTTGACCTAGTTTTCGGTGGTCCGCCGTGTCAGGGATTCAGTCAGATCGGCATGCGCCGGCTAGATGATGAGCGCAATGAGCTGTACCAACAGTACACACGCATCGTTGCCAAGCTCAAGCCCCGCGTCTTTCTGATGGAGAACGTGCCAAATCTAGCCTTGATGAACAAAGGGCACTTCAAGCACCTCATCCTGAAGGAATTCGCGGACCTCGGCTACAGCAATACCGTGATGCTTCGAGTCTCAGCAGATGACTACGGCGTTCCGCAGACTCGCCAACGGGTCATCTTTGTAGGGACTCGGGACGAAGAACAACTGAACGTCGATCTGGGGTCGCTTTGCGAATGGGTACTTGAGGGTCTCAAGGTGGCTCGACCAGTCACCGTCGCGGAAGCTATTAGCGACCTCCCCGCCAAGATCGTTGACAGTGGGGACGTGATGCCCTACCCCAAAACGACAAAGTTGACCCCTTTCCAGAAAGATATGCGGCTGGACCACGACGGCACGCACTACACAAAAGCCGGAAAGCGCAAACGCGGCCTGGGCAACGAACAGGTTGTGCTGCACAACCACCACACAAAGGAAATGCAGGCCAAACGGGCTCACCTTATCTCGTTCCTCAAACCAGGAATGAAGGCGGACAGCCTACCCAAGCATATTTGGAACGGCGCTAGGCCGGAGAAATGGCGGCGACTGCACCCCGACCTGCCCTCGTACACCATCCTTGCCCAGATGCATCGAGACATGAGCGAATGGGTGCATCCGCACCTCGAACGATGGATTACCGTTAGAGAAGCGGCGCGGCTTCAATCCTTCCACGATGGCTTTGTCTTCAAGGGCAGCGAATGGCAGCAACTCAAGCAAGTCGGCAATGCCGTGCCGCCGCTTCTTGGCAACGCATTGGGGCATCTAGCGCAGGAAATTCTGCGCGCCCTCGACAGCAAGCAGCAAAGCCAGGCCATCCGCTCCACTGGGGCGCGCCCGGCCACGGTGCAAAGGCTCCTCGTGCCAGCCTGAGCAAATTTGGGGGTTGCGTTTTGCAGGGGCAGGGCGCACTTCTCACCTTCAACAATGTTGGCATAAGGGCAGCGAGCCGTGGTGCAATGGCTGTGCACGCCTCCAGGCGGCCCGCTGGCGGGTTTTCCCGGTGCAGTGTGCCCCCGGGCCCTTCCTCAATGGAAACAGGCCCCTAGAGGGCTCGGCGGCTTCTTCTGAGGCGGAAACGTACCAGGGCAAATGGTGTTGCGCATGAGCAACGCTGTGCCGTTTGCCGGTATTTTTGTCGGTATCTTTCCATTGGAAAAAGAAAAAACCCAATACTGGCGCAGCCTGCAGCGGGTTTTGCGGTTCCTGTCGAAGCACCACGTTGATGTCCAAAAATGTCCATCAACGTACGGCCGAACCGCAGTTCTCCCCTTGAGACATCAGCGAACCGTCCAGAGTCGTCCAAGACAATGTAACGCCATCCGGATCATTTGGCGTGCGCGCGCGCGTGTTCGTCCTTCTTCTTGAACAGGATCCACGGCTCCTGCCGTTCGCCGCCCTTGGCGATCTTCACCAACTCCCACAGGCCCTCGAGCTTCTGGCCATGCAAGCTGCCATCCGCATCGAGAAGACGTCCAGAGCCTTTATGCACCGTCAAGCGGGTCGCGACCATCCAGCGGCCTGCGGCAGCACCTGACGGGTTGGTGACCATCTCCCTTGCGATGAGACAGCCGCTAAGGTGACGTTGGATCTTTCAGTAGCGCACCCATGGTTCGTAGGAGAACTTCTGCCTCGCGGTTGCCGAGGGGGTAACCCTATCATGCGGTAGGAGCACTGGGGCTTCTGCTTTGCAGTGATTGCCGATATCCCTCGGCCTCGCGCGAATGGGTACTATCGGCCAAACCGGTCGTTCGGATGGGCCACGGTCATGCGCCTCCCTCCAACGCCCGCCGCAAACGACCTGGCGTCATCCCGAACTGCGTCTGAAAGTGGCGGATGAAATGTGACGCGTCGGCGAATCCGCATTCGAAGGCAATCTCGTTGATGCTGATGTCCGAGGTTGTGAGCAGCCATCGCCCGTACTTCAGGCGCAGGGTTCGGTAGTAGTCCGACGGGGTGAAGCCGGTTTCGGCGAGGAAAGCCCGTTCGAGCTGTCGCGGGTTCGAACCTACGAGGCGCGCGATGACGGCGATCTCCAGCGGCGGTGACAGGTTCTTCTCCATCAGCAGCACGACCTGACGCAGCTTGTCCTTCTCGGTCGTGATGTAGCCCAGCGCCTGACGACGCGCCATGTGGCTGCTGGACTTTCGCGGCGCGACGGTCATCTGGTGGATGACCTTGGCTGAGGTACCCGGGCCGCAATGCCGGCGCGCCAGTTCGGCGGCGAGTTCGATGATCGAGATGCCTCCGGCGCAGGTGATGCGATCCCGATCGACGTGGTAGTCGGTGTGAGTAACGAATGGATGGCCCGGAAACATGGCCTTCCAGTCATCGACGTGGAACGGATGAACGCAAGCGACGCGCTCGTCCATCAGTCTGTGACGGGCCAGCACGAAGCTTCCGGTGCAGACGCCGATCAATGGAATGCCGGCCTCCGCCACTTGCTTCAAATAGCGCGGATAGCCCGCGGGGACGCGATCGATCTGCGGTAGCAGACCGCCGATCACCGCCAAGTAGTCAAAGTCGAACGTGGACGAGAAGGCCTGCTGTACCGGCACCTCGATGCCGGAGCTGGCACGCACCGACTCGCCCTCCAGCCCGAGCACGCGCCAGGTGCAACGGACTTGGCGGCTGCGGTCGCCCATGTCGGCGGCGTGGCGCAGCGCATCACTGAGTCCGGCCAGCGACAGCAACGGAAACGTTGGCCACAACACGATGCCAATACGCAGTTCGGCCTGACGTGGCGAGCTGACCCGCGGAGGCGACTCGGCATCGAGCCAATCCAGCGTGGCTGTCTGGTGTGGCGGTGGCGCGGGTTCCCCGCCTCGGCGGCTCACCGGGATATCCCTGAATGTCGCATACGTTCTATTGTTGCTCGCACCGATACAGGAGGGTTTCGGCGTTCATTTCTACCATTTGCTCACGTCCTCTTTCTAGCCCTTCAATCTTTTCGGAGCCTCCATGAACATCGGCAAACTGCCCCGCCCCCTGTGTGCCCTGCTCACCCTCGTCGGCCTGCTTGCGAGTGTGCAGGCTCAAACCATCGAGGTGAACAAGCTGACGATCGCCTTCACCGGCGACATGCCCGGAACCGGTTATCAAGACGGCAAGATGATTGGCTACGACGGCGAGATCCTACAGCGCGTGGCCGACGCGCTGAAGCTGCAGGTCAAGCCTGCGCTGATGGAGTGGTCGGGCACGATCGCGTCCGTGCAAGCCAAACGCGTCGACGTGATGGCTGGCACCATGGGCTGGACCGAGCAGCGCTCGAAGATCATGACCTTGAGCGACCCGATCCACTACTTCAAGAACGGGATCATGCAGTCGTCCAAGACCAACTGGGCGACGCTAAAGGACCTGGAAGGCAAGAAGGTTGGCACGATCACCGGCTTTTCCTTCATTCCCGAGCTGCGCAAGATCACCGGCCTGCAGCTCAGCCAGTACGACACTTCAGACGCAGCGGTGCGCGACCTGCTCGCCGGCCGTATCGATGCCGTGATCGGCGACCCGCCGGTCGTGCAGTACGCCATCTCGCGCAACCCGCAATGGAACTTGCGCTTCAACGCCTTCACCGACAACAACCCAGACTTCCCGCTGCTCACCGGACTTGGTCAGGTGGTGTTCGGCCTTAACAAGGATAGCCCGGAACTGGCTAAGGCAGTGAACGCCGAGATCGCCAAGCTCTGGCAGGGCTGCGAGATCAAGAAGATCGGCGAACGTTACGGCCTGGTGCAAGACGTCTGGTATGTGCCAGTCGGCAAGAACTTCCGCGCCAGCGTGGATCGCCCGGCCGGCTGGCAATTGCCCGGCTGCAAGTAAACCGGTCCGTCATTCAGGCCACGTCAGTCGATGAACGCTATCGCTCCAGCCATCACCCCAGCCAGCGCGCAAGCGCTGCTGCGCGTCCAGTCCCTGCGCAAGTCGTTCGGGAGCCTGGACGTGCTCAAGGGCATCTCGTTTGATCTGCAGCGCGGCGAGACGCTGGCGTTGCTAGGCCCCAGCGGCTCGGGCAAGTCCACCTGCCTGCGCTGCTTGAACTACCTGGAAAAACCCACGGAAGGCTCAGTCTTTCTAGAAGACGAGCGCATCGGTCAGGTGCCGGATCGGCGTGGTGAATTGCGCCTGATGACGGACACCGAACTGGCGCCGCAGCGTGCCGAGATGGCGATGGTGTTCCAGCTCTTCTATCTGTGGCCGCATCTGAGCGTGCGCGACAACGTGGCGCTCGGTCCGATCGAGTGCGCGGGCCTGAGCCGCGCCGAGGCCTACAACCTGGCCGATGAGATGCTGGAGAAGGTGCATCTGCGCCACAAGGCCGAAGAGTACCCGGAGCGCCTGTCCGGCGGCCAGCAGCAGCGGGTCGCGATCGCGCGAGCGCTGGCGCAGCGGCCCAAGGTGATGCTGTTCGACGAACCAACCTCGGCGCTCGACCCGGAACTGGTCGGCGAGGTGCTGGGCGTCATCAAAGAACTCGCGGAAGAAGGCCGCTCGATGATCCTGGTCACACACGAGATCAGCTTCGCTCGCGAGGTGGCCGACCGGGCGATCTTCATGGACGGCGGACACATCGTCGAGCAGGGCACGGCCATCGAGGTCATCGACCGGCCGCAGGCGGCGCGCACCAAGGCCTTCCTGTGTCAGGCGGGCGGCCGTGTCTCGTCTCAGCGCTGAAAAACCTGAGCGGTGATGAATACCTTTCTTGCCATCATCAAGACCTTGTCTGTCGGCGCGCTGACGGCCTTGCAGGTCTCTGTGGGCGCATTCCTGATCGCGGCGCTGTGCGGGCTGGCATTGGCGCTGGCGCGCACCTTCACTCACCGCCGCCTCGTGCAAGGCGCCATCGCGGCCTACAGCGAATGGATGCGCAACGTTCCGGCGCTGGCGCACTTGTTCGTCCTGTACTTCGGGCTCGCGTCCGCCGGCGTCCGGCTGTCGCCGGTGACAGCTGCCTGCGTGGGCTTAGGCCTGGTCGGGGCGGCCGTGTTGTGCGACATCTTCACGGCCGGATTGAGGTCCTTGCACACTGGCCAGCGCGAAGCTGCATTGGCCATCGGCCTCACGCCGACGCAAGTGCTGCGCTGTGTGCTGCTACCGCAGATGCTGCGTGTCACCTTGCCGTCGCTGGGCAACTACGGCAGCCAACTGGTCAAGGACACCTCCATTGCGTCGGCCATCGCTGTTCCCGAAATCATGTTCTACGCCCGCAACCTCGTGACTTCCACCTTCGAGACCACGCTGATCTATCTGGCCGCAATGGCACTCTACGCCGCCATCGTTCTGCCGATCATCTGGGGCTTCGCGAATGTCGAGCGCCGACTGGGAGTGGGTCGATGATCGAATTCTTCGCCACCTGTGCCGACTACTGGGGGGACTGGAGCGGGCGCCTGTGCAGCGCCGCGCTGGTGACCGTGGCACTGTCGCTCGCCGGCTTCGGCCTGGCGGCATTGCTCGGTTCACTGTTGACCTGGGCGCAGCGCAGGGGATCCCGCGGGCTTCAGCGCACCGCCGGCGTCTATGTGCAGTTCATCCGATCGGTGCCGCTGCTCGCGCTGCTACTGGCCATCTACTTCGCGCTGCCACAGGCCGGCGTCACGCTGTCGGGATTCTGGGCAGGCGTGTTGGGCCTGGGTCTGCAGGGGTCGGCCTACGTGGCCGAGATCCTGCGCAGTGGTCTCGGTTCAGTGCACAGGGGCCAGCGCGAGGCGGGCCTAGCCGTCGGCATGACGCCGCGGCAGGTCTTCGTGAACGTGAGCGCGCCGCAAGCCCTGCGCGTGATGATGCCGCCGTTGCTCAATGCCTATGTCTCGCTGCTGAAGGACAGCTCGCTGTGCGCGCTAATTGCTACCGATGAGCTGATGCTCACCGCGCGAGCGATCAGCAGCGAGTCCTTCCTGCCGCTGCACATCTTCCTGCTGGTGGGCCTCTTCTACTTCGCCATTGCATTCCCGCTGTCGCTGCTCTCGCGCTGGCTGGAGGCGCGGTTGGCGCGCGGCCGCCGTGTGATGGGCGGCGCAAACTGAGCGATGACGATGGCAGACACGTCATGCGCCGATCTCCGACGCGACGACCTCACGAACCCGTAATGAACATTCCCTATCTCGACGACGCGCGCATCGACGCGCTGCTGGTTGTCCCTGGCTGCGCGTCCGCGCTCGAAGCTGCCTTCACCGACCTCGCCCTTGGCCGCGCTACGGTGCATGCCCGGCATCGCACCGATTGCAGCGCAGTCAAGCTCAGCACGATGGGCGCGCTGTGGTCAGCGCGCCAGGTGTGGCCTGCGGTTGGCTTGCACTGGAGCGCAGCGGCCTGGCGAACTGGTCCGGCGCCACGAACCACGCTGCGTTCTGAAGGACCTGTGCCATGACCACCCTGGACACTGAACTCGCATTCGCAACCATCGGACGCCTGCAGGCACTACTCGATGCCGGCGAAATCTGCAGCCGCGAACTGGTCGATTTGCATTTGTCGCGGATCGCGCGGCTGGACCCGGGCCTACACGCCTACGTCGATGTGCACGTGGCACAGTCCCAGTCCGCGGCCGATGGCCTCGATGCACTGCGGCGGGCCGGCGTGAAGCTCGGTCCGCTGCATGGCGTGACCGTAGCGGTCAAGGACCTGTTCGACATCGAGGGCTGGCCCACATCGGCGGGGTCGGTCGCACGGCCGCCCCGAATCGGCGAGGTCACCGCCACGGCCGTGCACAGGCTGCGGCAGGCCGGCGCAGTGGTGCTCGGCAAGACGCACACGGTGGAGTTCGCGTTCGGCGGATGGGGCACGAATGCCGTGATGGGGACGCCCTGGAACCCCTGGGACCTGACGACACGACGAGTGCCAGGTGGCTCGAGCAGCGGCTCCGCAGTGGCGGTGGCCGCCGGGATGGCGTGCGCGGCGATCGGCACGGACACCGGCGGCTCGGTGCGCATCCCGGCCGGGCTGTGCGGCGTCGTCGGACTCAAGACCACACACGGCATGGTGAGCCGTCACGGCCTGGTCGAGTTGTGCCCGACGCACGACACGGTCGGCCCGATCACGCGCGACGTTGCTGACTGCGCATTGCTGCTCGATGTGATCGCAGGGCCCGACCCGCTCGACGCGGCATCGCGTTCGTCTCCGGTGCGAAGGCTCGCGCCATCGCTGCGCTTTCCAGTCGCGGGTATGCGGGCGTGGGTGCTGCCGGACGGAGAGCGGCAGCATGTGGACGCCGAGGTGCTCTCGGTCTATGACGCGGCGTTGCAAGCCTTCCAGGACCTCGACGTCACGCTGGTGCGCCAGCCCTTGCCGACGTCGCTGACCGAAGCGATGCAGATCGCAGGTCAGTTGATGAGCGCCGAGGGTTACGCGAATCTCGGCGCGCTGTTCGAGCGCGACGACCTGGACTTCGATCCCCATGTGCGGCGCCGCATTCTGCTCGGACGCGACATCAGCGCGGCCCGCTACCAGCAACTGCTCGCCGCTCGGGCGCACGCCCAGGCGGCGATGCAGCAAGCCATGATGAACGTGGACGTCTGCATCTTCCCGACCAATGCCATCGCAGCGATTCCGGTGTCCGATGTGGACGAACTGCTCACGCCACTGTCGCTTTTGGGGCGTTTCGTGAACTTGCTCGATCTCTGCTCACTGGCCTTGCCCGCCGGCTTCACGCGACAAGGCTTGCCGGTGTCAGTGCAGGTGATTGGTCCCGGCCTCGGCGAACTGCAGGCCTTGCAGCTGGGCCACGCATACCAGCAAGCCACGTGCTGGCACCTGGCTCACCCGCGGGGCCTGGACTGAACGCGATGATCAGCAGGTGGCTTAGTTCCGATGACCCTAGTGCTCCAGTCGATGGGGTTCAGTCCAAGCCGCTGCGTCGGCCCAACTCGCCGAGCGCTCTGTACTCAGTCGGCGTCAGGCCCTTGCGTTTGAGGAAGTGCCTGTTGAAATTCGAAATGTTGTTGAAGCCGACGGCATAGCAGATGGCGCTGATCTGCCGGTCGCTATGGAGGAGCAACTGGCAGGCCTTGGCCACCCTCAGCTCGGCAACGAAGGCGGTGAATGTTCTGCCGGTGAGCTTGCGGAACTGGCGGGAAAGCGCCGCCTCGTGCATCCCGACCATGGCGCCGATCTCGGGCAGGCTGAATTCCTGCATGTAGTTCACCCGGAGGTAGTCCAGCACGGCGTAGATCTTTCCCGACCGGCAGCCGGCCAGGGGTTGCGCCTGCCCGTACTTCAGCTTCGTCAGGACCCTTGTGTCCTTCCATCGCGCGAGCTCGTCCAGAAGCGCCGAAAAAACCGAAAAGCGCTCCAGCCCTCGGCTTTGCTCGATTCGCGCCAAGTACTTCATAGCGGCTTCCCGGAACCCGACGAACTCGACGCCCTGATGGGCCCTGTCCAGAAGGCTTTCGGCCTCGCGCAGCTCCGGCAGCAGGACCATGCTCTTGCGCAAGGGTGCATCGGCGAATCGCAGAACGGGATTCGTCGCCGCGCGAGCGCCATCGGCCGTGCCCGTGAACCGGAAGTTGTGCGGCAGGCGCGGGCCGATCAGGACGACATTGCCCGATGCGAAGCTGTGGATCTCGTCACCGACGAAAGCACAAGCAAACGGAGCCATGATGACGTGGAGTTCGAAATCCTGGTGGTAACGCAAGCGCCCGGGTTGCCATGGCACGCCATGCTCCGAAAAAGACAGGCAGGAATTCATGTCGAACAGCGACTGGCGAGGCTGCAGGTTCCTCGACTGCCTGTCGTCGAATTCGGGAAGCTGCAGCAAGGGATTGCAATCTTCCCCACCGGCGGCAACCGCCGGTTGTCGGAATCTCATCTGCATGATCTGAAGGCTATCTCGCCGGCGTCGACACCGATGTCCTGCGAACGCAGCGGGCGCCCGCCTATTTCACCGAGGAAACGATGGAAACGCCGTGGTCGGCC
The DNA here is from genome assembly GCF_000282635.1 of Variovorax sp. CF313. Lineage (GTDB taxonomy): Bacteria > Pseudomonadota > Gammaproteobacteria > Burkholderiales > Burkholderiaceae_C > Variovorax. The sequence continues at coordinate 26,501 of NZ_AKIW01000025.1, read as the reverse complement.
AGGTGCAGGCTCACTGGCGCGCCATGCGCCAAGGTCTGCCTGACTTCTGGCGACACCACGAAGATCTCGCCGAGCTGGCTGGAGAACGTGTACTCGACGGTGCTGCCAACGTAGGTTCTCTTGATCACCCGCGCCGCGAGGCCGTCGTTGGAGACGGGCCTGATGACCCAGGCCTCCGGACGCACCGCGACCTTCACGGGGCCCTGACCGATTCCCGCAGGTGCGGCGATGCTCAGGGTACCCAGGCCAACCCGTCGCTGTTCATCGCAAAGCCCATCGAACAGCATGGCCTCGCCCATGAAGCCCGCAACGAATTCGGATTGCGGCGATTCGTACAGTTCGTGCGGTGCCCCGCGCTGCGCGATCACCCCCTGATCCATCACGATGATGTGATCGCTGACCGCCAGCGCCTCGCTTTGGTCATGCGTCACGTAGGCCACCGTCAGGGAAAGGCGCTGCTGCAGCGAGCGGATCTCCTCGCGCATGGAGCGCCGCAGCCGGGCATCCAGGTTGGACAGCGGCTCGTCGAACAGGAGCACAGCAGGCTCCAGCGCAAGCGCACGCGCCAGCGCGACCCGCTGCTGCTGGCCACCCGAGAGCTCACTGGGCATGCGCTCGTTCATGCCCTTGAGGCCCACGGTCTCGAGCATCAGCCCCGCCTTTTCCTTGGCCTGAGGCGTTGGCAGGCCTGACATGCGCAGCCCGTAGGACACGTTCTCGATGACGCTCATGTGCGGGAACAACGCATAGCTCTGGAACACAAGGCTCACGTTCCGCAGCGCCGCACCGAGCGTGGTGACATCCGTGCCGTCGATGAAGATGCGGCCCGAGCTGGGGCTTTCCAGGCCCGCGATCATCCGCAGTGTCGTGGTCTTTCCGCATCCCGACGGTCCGAGGATGGTGGTCAGCGTTCCCTTCGGAACACCGAAGCTGATGTCCTTGACGACCATCGGCGCGCCGGCACCCGTGCCGTAGCTCTTGGAGACGTTCTTGAATTCGATGCCGTACATGAGTTTCTTTCGCTGGAGGATTGGGATCACGGCGATGCAGTTGCCGCCGGGCTGCGATGCACGTCGGACGCGCCGGCGGGTGTTGCCGCCGCGGAAGCTCTTCTGCCCAGGCGGCGATTTCCGACCCGCCACTGGACCAGGCCCGTGACCAGTGCCATCAGGACGATCAGGACGGTGCTGTATGCCAGGGCCACGCCATAGTCGCCCTGGCCCACTCGCCCGATGATGAAAGTAGTGGCCAGTTCCGTCTCGGCCGTCACGAGGAAGATCACGGCGGAAACGGTGGTCATCGATCTCACGAAGCTGTAGATGAGCGATGCGGCCAGAGCAGGCTTGAGCAGCGGCAGCGTGACCGACCAGAGCGTCCGCGCCGTCGAGGCGCGAAGCATCAGCGAGGCCTCGTCGAGCGACTTGTCGAGCTGCTTGAATGCCGCGGCACCGGCCCGCACGCCCACCGGGAGATTCCGGAAGATGAAGCACATCACGATGATCAGGCCGGTGCCGGTCATCTCCAGCGGCGGAACGTTGAACACCAGGACATAGCTGACGCCCAGGACGGTCCCCGGAATCGCGAAAGCCATGAGCGCCGAGAACTCGAACACGCCCTGCGCGCGGAACTGGACACGGGCCAGCAGCCAGGCGATCAGCAGGCCCATGGCTGCCGTGAGCGGTGCCGCAATCGCGGCCAGCCGCACCGTCGTGAAGAGCGAGTCCCAGGCCACGCCGATCCATTGCACGGCACCACCCTCGATCGCAACCTCGAAGGCCGTGCGGAAGTGGGCAAGGGTCGGCGAATAGTTCCGTCCCCAGGTCTGCACAAAGCCGCCGCAGAACGCGAAGACGTAGACAACCAGAGTGAAGATCAGCCAGGGCACGACCACGCACAGCGCCGCGCGCCGCAGCCCGTCGGGCAGGCGCATCGCAAGCCCTGCGTCGCCCTTGCCCGAAACGGTGGTGAAGTTCTTCCGGCCGAGGACGCGGCGCTGCAGCGCGAAGACGCCCAGGGCGAACACGGTGAGGATGAGCGCGAGCGCGGCTGCCCTGCCCTGATCGAACTGGGCGCCGACGATGGCGAAGAAGATCTCCGTGGACAGGACCGAGAACTGCCCGCCGACGACGATCGGGTTGCCGAAGTCGGCGATGCTCTCGATAAAGCCGACGAGAAACGCATTCGTGAGCCCCGGCAGCATCAACGGGAAGGTGACGTACAGGAAGGTGCGCCAGCCGCCCGCGCGCAGGGTCTGCGATGCCTCTTCGAGCGAAGGGCTGATGCCCTCGATGACGCCGCGCACGATCAGGAAGGCGATCGGTGTGAACGCGAACAGCTGCGCAAGCCAGACGCCGAACCAGCCATAGAACCAGCGCGTAGGCTCCACGCCGAAGGCCCACTCGATCAGTTGGTTGACGATGCCCGCCCTCCCGAACAGGAGGATGAGGCCCAATCCCACGACGAAGGGAGGCGTGATGATGGGCAGAGGCGCGAGGAATCGAAGCGCGTTGCGGATTCTGGAGTCGCTGCGGTTCTCGATCAGGGCCAGCAGCGTTCCGAGCACCGTCGTTGTGAGGCCGGTCAGCGTGGCCAGTGCCAGCGTGTTCCACGCGACGCCGCAGCTCTGCGCGGAGTATGCGCAGCCGATGCCCCAGATCCGCTCGCTCGCGATCCGTGCGAGCCAGGCCGCAACACTGGGGTGGCCGCTGTCGTCGAGGAAGGCGCCGGACAACGACCTGAAGACCGGAAAGGCGACGAAGGTGACCAGCAGACTGCTGGCGCCGAGCACCGCCGCCGCGACGAACAGGTCGCCGCGGAATGCGCCGGTTCGCGCCATGCCGAATGCGGCCAGCATAAGAAGCGAACACAGCACCAGCATGGCCCCCCAGCCGAAACCTGGCTGGCTTGCGCCGTGGATCACGCTAGTTGCGGGCAATCCGATGGCGAAGCCCTGGAGAAGCATTCCCGCCACGCCCAGCGCGCTGCACCAAGCGAGGAGGCGGCCCTGGGCGACCCCCGGCGTCATGCGCAGGGATACCAGCGCAACGACCAGCGGCCAGACCCCCACGGCAAGCCAGGGACGCCGATGCAGCAGAATCTGGGCGAGCGCGCTGGAGCTGTCATGCCCGGCAAACAATTCGCCGATGCTCTGGAGTCCGGACAAGCCTTCGGGCAGCGCATACCAGGGGAGGACGCAGAAAGCGACGAGGCCGATGATCGACCAGACCACGATCGGTCGGTTGTTGTCGTTGAGTTTCATGCCGGACCGATCAACGTGGCAGGGAATTGACCTCGCGGTCCCAGCGTTCGATCAGGCGCTTGCGCTCTGCCGATTGCCCGTACTTCGCGTAGTCGTAGTCGATGAGGCGGATCTTGCGGAAATCGGGAACGTGGCTGTCCAGCCTGGCCGACTTGTTCGAGGGCAGCTGGAACTGATGCGCCGCGGCTGCCAGCTGCTGCGCCGCCGGCGTCAGGGCCCACTCATAGAACTTCCTCGCGTTATCGAGGTTGCGTGCGCCCTTGACGATCGACATCGATCCGATCTCCGCGCCCGTTCCCTCGCAGGGTGTCGCGGTCGCGATCGGAAAGCCCTGCATCTGCTCGCTGGGCGCGTCATGGACGAAGCTGATGGAAACAGTGGTCTCACCGCGGGCCGCAGCCTTGATGGGACCCGTGCCGGAGCGCGCGTACTGCCCGACGTTCCTGTGCAGAGCCTTCATGTACTCGAAAGCCTTGTCCTCCCCCATCAGCTGCACCAGGGTCGCGATCATGGTGTAGGCGGTGCCCGAGCTCGCCGGGTTGGCAACCTGGATCTCGCCGCGCAGCGCCGGTGAGAGCAAGTCCTTCCAGCACTTGGGCTCGGGCAGCTTCTTCTTCGCCAGCAGCTCGGTGTTGAATGCAAAACCCAGCGGACCGGAGTACACGCCGACGGTCCGCCATTTCGATTGTTCGGCCTGCGACTGCGACCAGGCGTGGAGCTGCGGGAGGGACGGCGACCTGTACTCGAGCGTCAAGTCCTGCTCCGCGGCCTGCAGATGGGGATCGCCCGTGCCGCCGAACCACACGTCGGTCTTCGGATTGCTGCGCTCCGCCAGCAGCTGCGCCAGCGCCTCGCCACTGCCTCGCTTGAGCACATTGACCTTGATGCCGGAACTGCGGGCGAAGGTCGTGCTCATCAGCGAGCACCATTCGTCCTGGACGGAACAGATGACGTTCAGCTGGCCTGCGCCCTGCGCGTGGGCGACAGGCACGCCGGTCAGACCGGTCATGCCTGCCATGGCGAGGACCGCGAGAGCGGCAAGCGCGTTTTTCTTCTTCATGTTCGTCTCCTTGACGGTTGAAACCAGAGAAATTTGTGAAAGCACTGCCCCCAGCCACGCGAAGGCTGTGAAAAGGCACGGATTGAAGGACGCGGCAAGCGCAGCGATGCGGCACGCCGCGCCGTCGGCGGTCAGGGCCCCTGGCTCCAGCGAACCACGGCGTCGACGCCGATGACGCGGCCGCCGTCGACGCGGTTGTGAATCTCCATGGTCGCGCCCATGGCTTCCGCGATCTGCCGACAGATGGACAGCCCCAGCCCAACACCGCCCTTGGTCGCCGAGAACGCCTGGAACAGCCTCGGGCGCAACGCATCGTCCAAGCCGGGCCCACCGTCCCACACCACCAGTTCGATCGTTGCGGCATAGGCGCGCATCAGGATGCCGAGCCGGCCGCCGTCGGGCGTGTGATGTATCGCGTTCGCAAGCAAGTTGCGAAGCAGCTCGCCGAGCATGAGCGGATCGCCGGTGGCGCCAAGCCCATCGTCGCCTTCGAGCGCGAAGTCCAGGCGCTTGGCCGCGACGAGCGGTGCGAGCTCCATTACCGCGTCCAGGGCCACGGCGTGCAGCAGCACGGTCTGCAGCCGGCCCGCACGCTTGATCTGCTCGAGCTTGCTCAGGCTGAGCAGCTGATTGGCCATGTCCGTCGCCCGATCCACCGTATGCAGCATCTGCGGCAGGATCTCGGAGGCCGGCACATCGCCCGCGATGGCCGACTGCAGCTGAGTCCGGAGCACCGACATGGGGGTGCGCAGCTGGTGCGACGCGTCGGCGAGGAAGCGGCGCTGCTCTTCCACCCATTCGCGCTGCCGCAGATGGAGTTCGTGCATACGCGCCATCGCCGGGCGCAGCTCGGACGGCCCGTCGTAGAGACCGACATCCAGTTGCGGCGCATCGAGGGCCTGGCGGGCACGCTCCAGCCATCGCGAGGTCATGGCCACACCCGAGATCACCACCAGGGACATGCCGACGGCTGCCACGCCGATCCATCCGAGCAGCTGCCCGGGGAGCTCGTCCCAGACCTCGAAGCGTGCACGCATCGGTTCGGCAAACTGGACGACCACCTTCCGGTCAGGAGCGTGGGCGTCCTTTCGCAGGGCCGCCACGGCCCGCACGGAGGTCCCGCTCCGCTGGCTCACATAGAAGCGGGGATCACCGGACTCCGGCAGGGTCGCCGTCCACGGAAATGCCTCGAGCATGCGGTCGCCCGCGATCAGGCTTCCGTCGATGGCACTGACCCGATAGAACGATGGCACCGGCGGCACCGGGCCCTGAACGCCTTGCACCTCGCCACCGCCTGCCGCGTCGATCCGCCCAAGCTTCGCGACGAGGCGGGCATCCTGCTCGCGCGCCAAGGTGATCAGGCCCGCCACCAGATGGACGAGCACGAGGCACGCGATCAGGAGCCATAGCCCCCCGAGGAGCCATAGAAGCAGGAAGTGCCGAAGCGACCCAGCGCGCGGCGGTTGAAGCGGCGACTTCATGTCAAGGGGATGGACGCTGCGCTGCCACCGACGCGTCGTCGCACAACAGATATCCGACTCCCCGCAGGTTCAGCACCTCGACATTCGCGCCGACCAGCTTCTTCCGGAGCCGGTGTACGACGACGTCGATGGCGTCCGCCTGCGCCGCGTCCGCGCCGAACACCGCGTCCCTCAGTACCTCCCTGGGGACGACGTGCTCGACGCGTGACATCAGCTTTTTCAGGAGATCGGCCTCGCGCTGCGAGAGATCGAGCGGACTCTGGTCCTTGTAGAAAACATTGGCTGACGCCTCGTAGCGCAGTCGTCCGCACCTGAACTCCCCGTCGCGCCCGAAGCGGCGGGTCAACGCGCCAACGCGCGCGATCAACTCCTCCAGGTCGAACGGCTTGGCCAGATAGTCATCGGCCCCTGCGTTGAGACCGGCGATCCGGTCCCCGACAGCGCCCCTGGCAGTCAGCACGAGCACCGGGGTCGCATTTCCGTCGCCGCGCAGACGGTGAAGGAGCTCGAGCCCGTCGAGCCCGGGAAGCGAGAGGTCGAGCACGATGATGTCGAAGCTCTTCTTGCGAGCCGCGGCCAAGGCCTCGACGCCGTCGCTGCAGCACAGCAGTTCGAAGCCGCGCGACGACAAGCTGCGGGAGAGCACCCCCGACAGGTCAAAGTCGTCTTCCACGAGCAAAAGCTTCATGGACGAATGGTGCCATCAAGGGCCTTGCCATGAACTGGGGCTTGCACCACGCACAGTCGAAAGACAGTCGAAAGAAAGACCGCCCGGCCTGAAGCCGATGCCGCCGGGCTCGCACTTGCGCCCCGGGCGACCGGCACGTTCATGGCCGCCGGCATCCATCTTCCGGACTCGAGTCTTTCAACATGCTTTCGCACAGTCACCGTGCTTTTCCTCTCGGCACCAGCGCATGACGACTCAATCATGGATTCGGGGCTGCGCATCTGGCTGCTCAGGTGTCCGCTCCCTTGCCCACCAACGACACATGCTGAAAAAGCATCAGGAGACACAGTGAAACGACGTCATTTTTTGATCGGGGCCGGCGCTGCCGGATGCACACCCGCCTGGGCGCAAGGCACGCCCCAGGCCGCAAAACCGCCCGGGCCTCAGCCCACCGCCCGGCTGGCCTTCGGACTCATCAGCCCCCGGGATCCCGAAGTCATGCTGAAGAACTGGAATCCGTTCCTCGATCGGATGGCGCTTGCAACGGGTACTTCGATAGACCGGCGCGTGTTCGGCGCCGCCGACGAGATCGTGAAGGAATTCGCAGCGGGGAGCATGGATGTAGCGTGGCTCGGAAATGCAGCCGCGCTGGACGTCGTGGAGATGGGGGTCGGCAGCGTATTCGCCACCATGGTGAACCAGGGCAAGGCTTCCTATCGCTCGATCCTCATCGTGCCGCAAGACAGCAAGCTGCGCGATCTCGAGGACCTGATCCGCTCGGCCCCGCAGCTGCGCTTCGGCGATGGCGACGAAAAGAGTGCTTCGGGACATCTCGTCCCGATGTACTTCGCTTTCGTCAAGAAGGGAGTGATCGACCCGGCGGGACTGTTCAGGGAAGTCCGGCGCGGAAGCCACGAGGCCAACCTGCTGGCCGTTGCCAAGGGGGAGGTCGATGTCGCGACCAACAACACTTCGGAGCTGGACAACCTTCGCTCCCGGCGCCCGGCCGACGCCGCGAAGATCCGCGTGCTGTGGGAGTCGCCTGACATTCCCGAATCCCCGATGGTCTGGCGCACCGAGCTGCCGCAGCAGCTGAAACAGAGGATCGCCTCATTCACCTACGGATTCGGTACCAAGGATCCGGAGGAGAAAAGGATCCTCTGGGACATCAACAAACTGACCGGCTGGCGCCAGTCCTCGAACCGGCAGCTCATCACCATCGCGAACCTGGAAATGTTCAAGGCGAGCCAGCAGATCATGCGCGACCCCGGGCTGAGCGAGAAGGAGCGGATGCAGAAGGCCGGCGCGGTCATGCAGCGCGGCTCGAGGATGGAGCAGCTGCTGCGATCTACGAGCTAAGAATGATCTGAACAAGTCCACAGTCCTGTCGCAGGACGTTGAAGAGACGAAGGTGGAGTGCACCATTTGCCGCAAGGTTGCTCTCGTGGTGAAAGTTGAAGTAGATCGACTGGCGGTTGGCCACAAGCGTGAAGCTGCTGAAATCCCAGTTTATCGCTGCATTGCCGTGGCATGTCGAGCAGGGACGCGCCGCCTTGCAGATCAACATTTGAGATCGAAGAATCTCTTGCGAATCTGATAGAGCCTTACTTCTGCCTCTGCTCGTGCCTTGAACGAAGTGCCCTTCAACTTCGAAGATGTAGTGCCTGAGCCTCGGGCCACCTATACCGTGCGTCTGGCGGACTATGGCCTGCGCCGGGACCAGGACCAGTTCTCATCAACAAGGAAGGCAATCAATGGCGGTGGCACCGTGCACGGTCAATGCGAACGCCTGGGTTCGGGCCGCAGACCGGTCGGCCGTGCTCCGCTGGTCCCTATGGCCACTTGCTGCTACAGCCGGCATTCGTTGTCCAGAAGCGAATGTCGATTGCCAGTCTGAAGCTGCCGTCGGCAAATGGCGGCCGCACATAGCCCTACGCCGCGTAGTCTGTGCTCGTAATACGGGCGCTCGCGCTCATCGAGGACCGCGTACGAGGCCTCCAGGTTCGCGTGGTCCGGTTTCAGCCAGGCGTCGAGGCGGCGTTACGCCACGCGCAGCGTGCGGCGTGGTCGCCGCGCGGGCTTGTCCTGGCGGGCCCACTCGGCCTGTTCGATCAGGCGGCCGAGCTCGACCACGGCCGGACTGCGCTCCTTCGCGTCGCCTTCGCCGTAGGCCAGCGTGAAGTCCAGCGTCGGCAGCGCGGGCAGGCCGTCGCGCTCGTCCAGCGCCACCATGCCCGGGCGCAGGTTGTCGCGGGTGAACGTGGCCACCGCGAGGCCGCTCAGCGCGACCGTGCGCAGGTCCTGCAGGCTGTGCGAGCTGAAGGCGCCGTGCCAGGGGATGCCGGCCTTGTTCAGCGCATCGATGCTGACCTGGCGGCACACGCAGGGCGTCGGCGAATAGGCCAGCGGCAGCGAGGCGCCGTCGGGGCGCTCGAAGCCCTCGGCAGCGGCCCATACCATCGGCAGACGCCGCAGCAGCGTGCCCTCGACCGCGCCCGAGACCGACACCACCACCGCCAGGTCGAGCTCGCGCTCGCGCACCATCGTGGCCAGGTCGAGCGTCAGACCCACGCTCACCTCCAGCCGGACGTTGGGGCAACTGCGCGAGAACTGGCGCAACAGCTGCGGCAGGCCCTCGCTCATGAAGCTCTCGGGCACGCCGAAGCGCACCGTGCCTTCGATGGGCGAGCAGCGGAAGTGCCGCGTCAGCGCGTCCTGCGCCTGAAGGATGCGCTCGGCATGGCGCAGGAAGTCCTCGCCGTCGGCGGTCAGGCTCAGGCGCCGCGTGGTGCGGTGGAACAGCGGGCGCCCGACCAGTTCTTCCAGCCGGCGGATCTGGTGGCTGACCGCCGATTGCGTCAGGTGCAACTGCTCGGCGGCACGGGTGAAGCCGTTGGCCTGGTGGACGGCGATGAATGCCTGCAGCAGGCCGGTGTCGAAGCTCATGGCGCTAGATTAATGAACCAGCTTCTTGAATGGAAGGAAATTTAATCATTTGCGTAATGAAATCAGGGTCTTGAGAATGCCTGGAACCTCCTGTTTCCACTGTCGACCTTCTTTCCTTTCACGACGCGCCGATGTCTTCTTCCACCCCTCGCCATCCCACCCTTGCGCTGGCCGCCATTTGCCTGGCGGCACTGTTGTTCGGCCTGGAGATCTCCAGCGTGCCGATCATCCTGCCGGTACTGGAAGCGCGGCTGCACGCCGACTTCCAGGACCTGCAATGGATCATGAACGCCTACACCATCGCCTGCACCACGGTGCTGATGGCCACCGGCACGCTGGCCGACCGCTACGGGCGGCGCCGCGTGTTCGCGCTCACCGTAATGGCCTTCGGCATCGCATCGCTGCTGTGCGGCCTGGCGCCCAGCACAGCGGTGCTGATCGCCAGCCGCTTCTTGCAGGGCATGGCCGGCGGCGCGATGTTCATCTGCTCCATTGCGATCCTGTCGCACCAGTTCCCCGACGGCAAGGCACGCGGCCGCGCCTTCGCGATCTGGGGCGTGGTAGCCGGCATCGGTCTGGGCTTCGGCCCGGTGATCGGCGGCGTCATCGTCGCGCTGGCCAGCTGGCACTGGGTCTTCCTGGTGCACGCGCCGCTGACGTTGCTGGGCCTGGCACTGATCATGGCCGGCGTGGCGGAGTCCAGCGACCCGCAGGCCCGCCAGCAGAAGCTGGACCTCGCCGGCATCGCCACGCTGACCGTCGCGGTGCTCGGGCTCACCTCCCTCATCACGCAGGGAGAGGGCCTGGGCTGGACCAGCACGGCCGCGCTGGGCTTGGCAGCGGCAACGGTGTTCAGCCTGATCGCGTTCGTCGCGGTCGAGCGATTGCATCCGCATCCGATGTTCGACTTCTCGGTGTTCAAGATCCGCGACTTCTCGGGCGCCATCCTCGGCTGCATCGGCATGAACTGCAGCTACTGGCCGTTCATGATCTACCTGCCGCTGTACTTCTCCGCCGGCCTGGGCTACGACACCACCACTGCCGGGCTGGCGCTCCTGTTCTACACGGTGCCCTTTCTTGTGATGCCGCCGATCGCGCAATGGCTGCTGCTGCGCTACCAGGCGCGCTTCGTGATCCCCGCCGGCCTGTTCCTGATCGGCCTGGGCTTCGCGCTGATGAAGCTGGGCAGCAGCCTCACGCACCTGGGCAACTGGACGGTGTTGCCCGGCGCGCTGATCGCCGGCATCGGTCTGGGCCTGACCACCACGCCCGCGACCAACATGACCACCGCCTCGGTGCCCGCCAACCGCGCCGGCATGGCCTCGGGCATGGACGTCAGCGCACGCCTCATCACCCTGGCCATCAACATCGCCGTGATGGGGCTGGTGCTCGTGGCGGGCATCCTGGCCGCGCTGCGCACGGCGCTGGGGCCGGCGCTCGATGCAGCGCGGCTGCGTGCGCTGGCCGAGCGGCTTGCCGGCGGGGACGTGGCGGGCGCGCAGCAGATGTTGGCGACGCTGGCTGCACCGGATGCCGCCGGCGCGATCCTCCAGGCCGCCGTGACCCATGGCTTCGGATGGGTCATGCTGTACGGCGGGCTCGGAGCTTCGTTGACCGCAGGGCTCAGCCTTGCGGTACTCGGTCGTCGGCGCGCCTCGCCCGCACAGGACGTGTTGCCCGGCGTGGCTCGCGGGCACTGAGGCTCCATCGAGCCCCGGGCGAGCATTTCGCTACCGCCTGCAGGCATCGGCAGAGCTGCCGCGGAGCGCAGCGAGCACCGGACATCGACTTCGATTTGACGGGCTCGCCTCGGTCGATTGCACAATTGCTGCTCACAGGAGCGAACCGAATGCCAGCCCTTCACCTCGTCGAACGCCTCGGAAACACCCACAAAGTCAAAGACGCCGCCAACCCGTACGAATACGACTGCGGCTATTGGGTCGTCTCAGTGCCGACCGCCGAACGGCTCGTGGCCGAGGGCGGAGACCTTTACCTTCATGACGGCCAGAACGAGCCGCCCCGATTCGGCGGAAAGATCGTTGGCTTTCGCGTACACCAAGGCGGCCCTGAGAACGGGCGCCTTGTCTTCCGCATCCAGGCGACGCCGGAACACAGGGGCGTAAAGACGGGGCGCGAAGGTTGGGGAAACGAGAAAAAGATTGTTTGGTAAAGCTCCCATGCAAGCCGTTGAAGGTGCTGGCGTCGCGGGCGGCTGAACTGCTGCATTGCGATAGGAATAAAAGGAGCAAGAGTGATGACAGCCAAGGATTTGCCTGGACAGAGAGTAATCCTGCGCGGCAGCAAGGCATTCAGGAAGAACCTTCCTCGCGAAGCCATGTACAAAACTGCTACCTTCTTGGTGAATCACCACTGGGGAAACGCGCGGGAGGTGGCAGACGGAATGGGTGTTCTCCTTCTCACCTGGAACCAAGCCTTCTATCGGTATGGGCAGTTTGACTTCTTTAAGCTTGAGCGATGCATAGAGAAGAATATGTCCTATCTGGAGAGCCTCCGTACGCGGAACATCTTGGAATTCGGCGAAGCTGACGAGTCTCTCGTTCGAAGGCTCTTCAAAGGTTTTTCTGCTGCGCTGGCGATTCGGAGCGGATCTAAAAAGGGAACGCAGAGTCCCGTTGCCACTGCTAAAGCGCTGCATCTTCTGGCCCCAAGTTTCTTGCCTCTTTGGGACGACAAGATCGCACGCGGCTACGGCTGTCACTACGCAAAAGACCCTGTCGGAAAGTATCTCGATTTCCTGTGGATGACGAAAGCCATTGCAACTGGTTTGTCGAAAAATTTGCAGAATGGCGCTGACGGATCTAGCGCGATTAAGGTCATCGACGAGTACAACTTTGCACGTTTCACAAGAGGCTGGGTTGATGCCTAACAGGTTCTTCGAAACGGACATGCAGCGGTATTGCGCCGCGCTTGTCGACATGGGCTGCTTCCTACTGCTGCAACTGGCGGCTCTTGGCCCGGTAGCTGATACTTCAGCAGTCGCTCGAGCGCGAAGCGGACTTCTGCTAGTCAATCACGATTCATCCCAACGCACCGAGCAGGATGCGCCGAATCTGCAGAGGTCGACTAAGTCATTGAGCGCGATTCGACAACGGCCCTTTTGAGCCGTCAGGGACGGCGGCACGATTGCGGGAATGCATGCCTCGGATGCGAGCGCCAGATGCCCGCTGTTGAGCCACATAAGGAGTGGCTTACAGCATGAGCGCCCCCGATATGTACGTGCGCCCGCCTTCGGATGCCGCGTCGCGTAACACCATGCTATGGCGATCTTGCATTCCATTCCTCTATGAAGCGAGAGGCACGCGACTTCATGCATTCGATCGCGGCTTCACGGGTCGGCTGCTGGGTAACCAACAGCACGCAGCACCGCGTGATTTCGTGCCGCAGTTCGGCCCGCGCGGTGTAGGCGCCATCAAGAGAAATCTCGAGCTCTACCGAGCAGCTCCAGCCTTCAGGCAGATCGGAATCCATCAAGACAGCGGGCATGGTCTCTGAAGCATGAGTGGATCGAAGCGTTGCAGTCCGTGAGCGAAAGCTCCTGGTGGCAGACTGTGCGATTTCATGCGCTTCTCCAGTGTGTCGACGAACCGGCACCGCTTTCTACCGTCTGAGCACAGAGCGTTTGGCCGTCAAGTCACTGTAGAAGTTGCACCGCATGCGCACATGAGCGGTTCGCCCCTTCTCCACCGAGACAAACGCCCCGCCGCTCCTGCGACCGCTCATGACAAAGCGCCTGCCGCCGGGCATCGTAGGAAAGTCCCTCTCAGCCGGAGTCGCTTTTTGAGGATACCGGTCGCCTCGCCAAATGCCATGTTCGGCTCAGTCGGCAGCGTGCCGGTCACACCCGGCACATGACCCGCGTGGGCCACATTTCTGCTGCAATCGAGACATGAACAATGACCTCCCAACAGGCGCCGTGGCACTCGTGGCGAAGCCGTTGACTTCCCAAGCCTTCACGCCGTATGGCATCGCGATCGAGGCGCCCGCCGTCGAAGGCCGGCCCATCAACGGCGGCAATGCGCGGCGCTTCGACCTGCTCGACGACCTGCGGCTCGACGCCGAAGGCGGCCGGCCGATGCTGGCGCTGTTCCGCGCGCAGGCGCGGCGCTTTCCGCACGAGGTATCGGAGATGGAGCGCCATGCGCTCGGCAGCCAGACCTTCGTGCCGCTGGGCGACAGGCGCTTCGTGATCGTGGTCGCCCGCGCGGGCGAGGCGCCCACGTCAGCGAAGCAACTCGCGGCCTTCGTCACCGACGGGCGCCAGGGCGTGGTGCTTGCGCCCGGCACCTGGCATCACGCGCTGCTGGCGGTGGATGCGGGCGACTTCGTGGTGATCGAACGCGCGGGGGGCGGCGTCGATTGCGACATCTGCCTTCTTCGGCAGAGCGGCAGCGTGCGGCTCTGAAGCCCCGGCTTCAGCCCACGATTCGCTGTGCCAGCGCAACCAGCGACCGGTCCGACCCGGCCGGCCCGAGCAGCGAAATACCCAGCGGCGCACCCTCGCGCGTGGCCAGCGGAATCGACAGCTGCGGAAAGCCCGCCAGGCCCGCAATGCACAGCATGCGGATCGCGCGGTTGCGGTAGTCCTCCATCGAAGCCTCGCTGTCGCTGCGCAGCGGCGCGATGTCTGGCATGGTCGGCAGGAGCAGCACGCCGTCGGTGCCGAGCAGGTGGGTCAGGTGCGCGCGAAAGGCCGTGCGGAAAATGCGCGCGGTCGTCACCTGCGCATCGGTCACTTCGCGCGACCAGGCAAAGCGCTCGGCCACGCCCGGTCCGAGCGGCGGCGCGTAGCGCTCGATCAACGGTCCGTCGGTGAGCCAGGCCTCGCGCGACTGCAGGTAGCGGAAGTGCCAGTACATCGCGTCGAAGGATTCCAGCGCCACCGTCGTGCCCTGCGCGGGGCCGAGCAGGTCCTGCACGCGGCCGGCCGCGCCCTGGAGCGCATCGGCCGCGGCGGGCACGGCCAGCGCCCAGACGTCATCGGGCCGCAGCAGCCGCACGCGCTCGGGCAAGGTGGCCGCGTCGGCACCCAGCAGCACATCGGCCACGCGCGCAAATGTGCCGACGTCGCGCGCAAACCAGCCACAGGTGTCGAAGCTCGGCGCCAGGTCGAGCGCGCCTTCGAGGCTCACGCGGCCGTGCGTCGGACGCAGGCCGTACAGGCCGCAGTGGTTGGCCGGCGCACGCACCGAGCCGCCGGTGTCGGTACCAAGCGCGAAGTCGCACAGATTCGACGACACCGCCGAGGCCGAGCCCGACGACGAGCCGCCCGCGATGCGCAGCGGCGCGCCGCCATTGACCGGTGCGCCGAAGTGCGCGTTGTTGCCGTTCATCGAGAACGCAAGTTCGTCGGTCACGGTCTTGCCGGCGAAGCGTGCGCCGGCATCGAGCAGTTTCTGCACCGTGGGCGCGGTGCGGGTCTTGATGCCCGACATCGCCAGCACGATGGGGTTGCCGCCGCCCGTGGGGTAACCGGCCACATCGAACAGGTCTTTTGCTGCAAAGCTCAGGTCGACGAGCGGACCGGTCGCAGCGCGCGGCACTGGCGCATCGGGGTACGGAACGAAGGCGTGGGCGGGGTCGTGCAGGGGCATGGCGATGGATGGGGCGTGTGGGGGTGGTCAGTCAGGCGACGAGCACCGGCGCGATGGCCGCCGCCGCATCGGTATGAATGCAGCGCACGCGATGACTGGGTGCAAGCTCGAGCACCGACGGCTGCGCCGCGCGGCAGGCATCGCTCGCGAGCGCACAGCGCTCGGCAAAGGCACAGCCGGGCGGCAACGCGGACAGGTCGGGCGGCGCGCCGCCGATGGTTTCCAGCCGCGTGCCGCGTGCCAGCGCACCATGCGCGCGGCTCTTGAGCAGTGCAATCGTGTACGGATGGCGCGGCGAGCGGATCAGCTCGCGCGCAGTGCCTTCCTCGACGATGCGGCCCGCATACATCACGGCGATGCGATCGGCCACCTCGACGGCGGCACCGATGTCGTGCGTGACGAAGATCACCGACAGCCCCAGGTAGCGTTGCAGCTCGCGCAGCAGCAGCAGGATCTGGATCTGCACCGTGGCGTCGAGCGCGGTGGTGGGCTCGTCGGCCAGCAGCAGCTGGGGCTTGCAGGCGAGTGCCAGCGCGATCATGGCGCGCTGGCGCATGCCGCCCGACATCTCGTGCGGATAGGCCTGCAGGCGCCGTTCGGGGCTCGGAATGCGCACGCGCTCGAACAGCGCCAGCGCGCGTTGTTGCGCCTCGGCCTGCGTGACCGATTCGTGCCGTCGGATCGACTCGACGATCTGCGCGCCCACCGAATACACCGGATCGAGCGCCAGCAGCGGCTCCTGGAAAATCATCGATGCGACCTTGCCGCGGAAGTCGGCCAGCTCGCGCTGCGACATCGCGAGCACGTCGCGCCCGGCCACCTGCACCGTGCCGCCCATGCGGGTGCGGCGCTCGGGGTGCAGTCGCAGCAGGGTGCGCATGGTCACGCTCTTGCCTGAGCCGGATTCACCGATCAGCGCGACGACCTCGCCGCGCTGCACTTCAAGGCTCACGCCGCTGACGGCGTGCACCGGCTTGCGACCTCCGCTGAAGGTGACGCTGAGGTCGCGCAGGCGGACCATCGGTTTATCGTTGTCGCTCATGCTGCTTTCCTCGGGGTTTCGATGGCCATCGGATGCCCGCTGCCCGCCTCGTGGATCAGGCAGCTCACCGCGTGCTGCGAGCCGGTGACGATGCGCTCGGGAACGACCTTGGCGCACACCGGCGCGGCCAGCGCACAGCGCGGATGAAAGCGGCAGCCCGAGGGCGGGTTGATGGGGTTCGGCGGATCGCCCGCGAGCGCTGCTTCTTCGGTGCGGTGGTCCGGGTCCATCGACGGCATGGAAGAAAGCAGCGCACGCGTGTAGGGGTGAGCGGGTGCGCCGTACAGCGCATCGGCCGGGCCGATCTCGGCCACCTGGCCGAGGTACATCACCATCACGCGGTCGCTCACGTAGCGCACCACGTTGAGGTCGTGGCTGATGAACACGTAGGTCAGCCCGAACTCGGCCTTCAGGTCGAGCAGCAGGTTGATGACCTGAGCCTCCACCGATTTGTCGAGCGCGGAGACGGCCTCGTCGAGAATCACCATGCGCGGCTGCAATGCGAGGGCCCGCGCGATATTTACGCGCTGCCGCTGGCCACCCGAGAGTTCATGCGGGTAGCGCTCGGCAAAGCGTTGCGGCGACAGGCCCACGCGGGCGAGCAGGTCGCGCGCACGTTCAACCGATTCGCGCCGCGACACTCCGTGCACCTGCGGCCCGAAGGCAATCGAATCTTCGATGGTGAGGCGCGGGTTGAGGGAGGCGTAGCTGTCCTGAAACACCATCTGTACCTGGCGGCGGAATTCTTTCAGCGGCAGGTCCCGGCTGCCGACTTCGCGGCCGTCGAACACGACTTCGCCGCGCGTCGGCTCGATCAGCTGCATCAGCAGTCGGGCGGTGGTCGACTTGCCGCAGCCCGACTCGCCGACCACGCCGAGCGTTTCGCCCTTGAGCACCTCGAAGTCCACGCCGTCGACCGCCCGCACGACGCCACCGCCGCGGCCGAGCGGGTCTTTCTTGAGCGGGAAGTGCTTGACCAGGTCCTTGATGGTGAGGAGCGGTTGGGCGGGGCCGCCGATATCCTTCAGTGCGTCCATGGCTTCACCCCTTGTTGTCCATCGCCGAGCGAAGCCCGTCGGACAGGATGTTGAAAGAGATCGAAGTGATGAAGATCATCGCGCCCGGCAACGCAGCGACCCATGGCTGCACGTAGATCGCAGTGCGCAGCGTGTTGAGCATCAGGCCCCATTCGGGTTCCGGCGGTTTCACGCCCAAACCCAGGAACGACAGGCCCGAGGCCAGGATCATCGACACCGCGATCAGGCTGGTGGCGTAGACGAAGATCGGCCCGAGCACATTGCCCAGCACATGCACCCGCACGATGATGAAGGGGCTGGCGCCCGAAGCGCGCGCCGCTTCCACGTAGTCGCGAGTGCGCACCTGCGTGGTGACGCTCTCGGCCACGCGCGCGATCTGCGGAATGAACACGATGGTCAGCGAGATCAACGAATTGACCACCCCCGCACCCAGCGTGCCCGACAGGGCGATGGCCAGCAGCACCGAGGGAAAGGCGTAGAACACGTCGATGGTGCGCATGATCAGCGTGTTGGTCAGCCCGCCCGCATAACCGGCGACGATGCCGATGATCGTGCCCAGCACGAAGGCGCACAGCACTGGCGTGATGCCGATGAACAGCGACAGCCGCGCGCCGACGATAAGGCGCGAGAGCATGTCGCGGCCCAGCTCGTCGCTGCCCAGCGGAAGGCCCTCGGTGCCTATGGGCTTGAGGCGCTTGAGCATCGACGACTGGTAGGGGTCGGCCGGCGCGAACCATGGGCCGAAGACAGCGAGCGCGATCAGCAGCAACACGACGATGGCCGCGCCGACGGCGACCGGGTCGCGCCGCAGACGCAGCCACACCGAGACCCAGTAGCCGCGAGAGCGCTGGGCCGGCAAGGGTTCGACGGCAACGGCGGAAGAGATGGGAAGCACGGTGGACATTGCTTGGCGGCTTTCTTCTTCAGGCGCGCGCGATGCGCGGATCGAGCAAGGTTTGCAGCACGTCGACCAGCAGGTTCAGCAGCACGAAGAACAGCGCCAGCACAAGGATCGTTCCCTGCAGCAGCGGCAGGTCGCGCTGGAAGATGGCCGAGTTGAGCAGGAAGCCGGTGCCCGGCCACGAGAACACGGTCTCGATGAGGATCGAGCCGCCGAGCAGATAGCCCAGCTGCAGGCCCATCACGGCCAGCGCCGTGGGCGCCGCGTTCTTCACCATGTGGCGGAACACGCCGAGGTGAGTGAGCCCCTTGGCGCGCAGGCCCACGATGAACTCCTGGTCGAGGATGTCGGCCACCAGCGCGCGCACCGTGCGCGCGATGATGCCCATGGGAATCACCGACATCGTGAGCGCCGGCAGCAGCAGGAACTGCAGGTGCGCCCAGTCCCACGCCCAGTCGTCCGAGCCGCTGGGGCCCGCGCCGGTGGCCGGCAGCCACATGAGCTGCGACGAGAACACGATCACCATCACCATGCCCAGCCAGTAGTGCGGCACGCTCACGCCCAATACCGAGAACACCGAGGCCAGCCGGTCGACCCACGAGCCGCGAAAGTAGCCCGCTACGAAGCCGAAGAGGCAACCCAGCACGAACCCGATGAAGGTGGCCACCACCGCCAGCCGCAGCGTGTTGCCCACGGCGGTGAACACCTCGCCGGCCACCGCGCGATTGCTCGCGATGGACACGCCCAGGTCGCCGTGCATCGCGCGCCACAGCCACATCGCGAACTGCTCGGGCAGCGAACGGTTGAAGCCGTACAGCTCGCGCAGTTGCGCCTGCAGTTCGGCGGACGCATCGGGCGGCAGGATCGACACCAGCGGATCGCCGGGCGCGATGTGCACGAGCAGGAAGCACACGAGGGCCACGCCGATCATGATCGGCACGGCGTAGATCACGCGGCGCAGGAGGTAGGCGAACATGGCTCGTGGCTGGCTGCGGGAGGGGGTCAGTCCATCGTCATGGTGGCGATGTCGATGAACCAGCTTTTCGGTTGCACCACGTTCTTGATCTTGGACGAGAGTGCGCGCGGCCCCACGTCGTGGGCGATCCACACGAACGGCGCGTCGTCCACGATGTGCGTGTGCAGCTTTGCGAGCGCGGCGTCGCGCACCTTGTCGTCGAAGCTGGTGCGCGCGTCGGCCACCAGCTTGTCGACCTCGGGGCTGCCGTAGTAGCCCCAGTTGTTCGACACCGGTGGGAAGGCCTTGGTGCTCACGAAGCGCACCATCGCGAAGAACGGGTCCATCGCTGCGAAGCTGATGTTGACCGCGTTGGCGCCATTGGCCGAGGGGTCCTTCGCGCCCTTGCGCCAGTTGGTGAAGAGCGTGTTCCATTCGATCACGTCGAACTGCACGTCGAAGTAGCACTGCTTGAGCGACTGCTGCGCGAACTCGTTCATCGGCAGCGGCTGCATCTGGCCCGAGCCCGAGGCCGATATCTGCACCTTCACCTTGATCGGTTTGGCCGCGGAGTAGCCGGCCTGCGTCATGAGGGCCTGCGCGGCCTTCACGTCGTAGCGGATGTCGAAGCTGGGCTTGCCGAACCACGGGTGGCCCGGCGGCACCGTGCCTTTAGGCTCGGCCATCATGCCGCCCAGCAGCTGCTTCATGCCGCCGCGGTCGATGCACAGGTTGGCCGCCTGGCGCACGCGCTTGTCGAGCCAGGGCGAGCCTTCGGCGAACGAGAGTTGCCATGGCCATACGTGCGGCTGCGCGTTCGAATAGATCTTGAAGCCGCGTTGCGTGATCTGCGCCATGGCGTCGGGCGCGGGCGCCTCGATCCAGTCGACCTGACCGCCCAGCAGCGCGGCGGTGCGCGCATTGGCTTCGGGCATCGGCAGCATCACGACCTTGTCGATCTTCGGCACGCGCCTGGCGTCCCAGTAGCCCTTGTTGGCGGCCAGCTCCAGCCGCTCGCGCGCCACGAAGCGCGTGACCTTGAACGGACCCGAGCCGGCGGGGTCGGCGGCGAAGGCGGTCCAGGCGGCCTTGGCCTTGTCGGCAGGCGTGGAACCTGCGGCGACATCGAACTTCTTCTGCCATTGCGCGGGCGAGGCCATGAACAGGTTCGTGAGGTTGATCGGCAGGAAGGCGTCGGGCTCGCTGGTGGTGAGCTCGACCGTCGTGTCGTCGATCTTGCGCGCCGACTTGAGCGTGGGCATGCGCGAAGCCGTCACGCCGACCTGGCTGGGGTCGAACTGCGGGGCGTCCTTGTCGAGAACCTTCTGCACGTTCCACACCACCGCGTCGGCGGAGAAGGCCGAACCGTCATGGAACTTGACGCCGGGGCGCAGCTTGAAGACCCACTTGGTCTTGTCCTTGGCGTCCACTGCCCACGAGGTGGCGAGGCCGGGAACCAGCACGCTCGGTGTGTCGGCCTTCGACAGATCCCACTGCGTGAGCGAATCGTAGATCGGAATGCCGGTGAAGCGGTTGCCCTCGAAGCCCTGGTCGGGCTGGCCCAGCGTGCGCGGAATGTCGGCTGCCGTCATGGCGATGCGCATCGTCTTTTCCTGTGCCATCGCATGGGGGGCGGCCAGGGCCAGGGTCGCGATTGCCGCGCAGGCGGCCAGGGGCTTCAGGAACAGGGCGGGGGCAGCACGCTTCACATGGAACTCCGTTGGGTGGAATGGCGAAAAGGACGAAAGGAAACGCTCAAGCACGACATGTGCCAACAAGCGATCAGTCCCTGGATCCATGTCCACGACCAGCGCAGGCGCGCGAGGTGCCAGGTCAGGCCGGTGGTGAGTGCGCCGCGCTGCACGATCTCGTCGAATGCCGGCGCGCCGATGTCATGTCATGCACCGGCCACGGCGCGATCCACACGCTCGGCTCTCTCCCCCTCAAGCCATGACCCACACCTTGCGCACCGTTTCGATGGTGCGCCAGGTGCCGACGTAGCCAGGCTTCATGATGAAGCAGTCGCCGGCTCCGTAAGTCACCGGGCTCTGACCTGCCTCGGTGATCTCGACCAGGCCGGACAGGATCAGGCAGAACTCCCAGGTCTCACCCTTGATGGAATGGTTCACACCGGGTGTCGACTCCCACACGCCAGCGCGCACCTTGCCGTCCTTGGCGCTGTCGACGTCCCAGTTGCGGCACACGATGTCGCCTTCGATGACGCGTTCGGCCGGCGGCCGGTATTCGCGCGGTTCGCCGAGCTGGTCGAGGTTGAAGTTGACGAGCAGATTGTTTGACATGAAAGGTCTGGTGAAGTTGAACACGGGATCTTTCATGCTAGGGTCGTGCGCTTCCGCGTGGGTGCCGAAGTCGATGCCGGAATCGGTGGCAAATGCGCGATTGGCGGCCCGCCGCAGCGCGATCTGCCTGCACGCAGCGGCTAGGGGCTGACGGCCGCCGCACCGATCGCGACCGGGCTCGTCACATCTGGGAACGTTCTTCACAGCAGCGAAGTGCGCGATTGCGGGGACCGGCGCGTTGGACACCCATGAGGGCTTATTTTTTCCGCCTTCCAGGAGTCCCCAATGACTTTTCGCAGAACTGTTCTCAAGCTCGCCGCTGTCGGCGTCGTCGCCGCAGGCACCTTGGGCATGGCCGCATCGGCCAATGCAGAAACGAGCTGGTCCATCGGCATCGGCGTGCCGGGCGTGGTCGTCAGCGAGCCGCCGCCGGTCTACTACGAGCCGGCGCCCGTCTATACGCCGCCGCCCACCTATTACCAGCCCCCGCCGCCGGTGCGCTACCAGCAGCCCGCGTACTCGGTTCCGCCTCCGGTCTACTACGAGCCCGACTCGCGCTGGGAAGAACGCCGCGCCGAGCGCCGTGAATGGCGTCGCCGGCAATGGGAGCGCGAACAGCACCGCCGCTATTACGAGGAACGCTACTGATCCGACCGGGTTGCTCCTCGTGTAGGCACCCGCCCACGCGCATGGTTTGCTTTCTCCCGCACCGGTGAGGCTGCGCCGCGGCCAGTCTGCAGGCCTGCCTGTTTCAAGGAGACCTGATCGTGAAAAGCATCATCCTCTGGCTGTGCGGCGTACCCCTGATCGTGATCATCGGCCTGAAGATCTTCGGGATTCTTTGACGAAACAAGAAGAAAAGCGAAGTCGAAGAAGAAACGGATCGGTTCCTCCTCACGGCGCATCCGTGCGCCGTTAAGCGCCTCCCTCGTGGGGCGCTTTTTTTGTCTCTCTCGTCAGTGCGTCTCGCGGCGCAGCTGCTGCACGTCTTCATGCAGCGACTGGGCCCAGGCGCGGCGCTCGCGGCCGTGCGGATGCTGCGGTTCGCCGAAGCGCACGATGGCCAGCAGCGGCGGCGCACGCAGCGTGTTCCATAGCGACGCGGCGAGGCTGTCGTCGTCGATGTAGCGCGGGGCCTGGCTGGTTTCGCCGGTGGCCGCATCGGCAAAACGCAGTGCAGCGGGCAGCACGGGTGCGCCCGAGGAAATGGCCGCCTGCAGCAGGTTGGCATGGAACGGCAGCAGGCCGCGGCCGTCGCTGGTCGTGCCTTCGGGGAACACGCCGATCAGGTCGCCGTTGCACAGCGCCTCGGTCATGTGGTGCACCACGCGCAGCGCGTCGCGGCGGCGTTCGCGCTCGATGTAGAGCGTGCCGGAGCCATTCGACAGCGTGCCGATCAGCGGCCAGTTCTTGACGTCCGACTTCGACACGAAGCGCACATGGCGTGCCGCGTGGATGCAGGTGATGTCGAGCCAGGAGAGGTGGTTGCAGATCAGCAGGACCGGACCTTCGGGCGGCGGCGTGCCCTGCACCTTGAGCGTGATGCCCATGATCTCGAGCATGCGCTTCGACCATGCCTGCACGCGTGCATTGCGCTCGGGCTGCGAGAGGCCGGGGAAGGTGAAACGGATCGTCCACCAGCCGGCCAGCGCATGCGCGATCGCATGCAGGAGGCGCCAGCAGGCTTTCAGCGAATGAAACATCAGACGTGCGCCCTCTCAGCTACTTGCTTCAATGTCAATGCATGGTCGCGGAACACCGCGGAACCGGCTCTGCCGGGCCGCTGGTGTTGCCCCCTGCAAGGGGGTTGGCGTAGCGACACGAAGTGCGCGAAGACTGGGGGCGAGCTTCATTTCTAGCCGTGGACGACGCGGCCTGCCACCAGTGTGTGGCGCACGCGGCCCTGCATGGGGTAGCTGGCGAACGGCGTGTGCTTGCCCTGGCTCTTGAGCGCATCGGGCTGCACCTGCCATTCGAGCGCCGGGTCGAACACGCACAGGTCGGCCACGCCGCCTTCGACGAGGCGGCCGATGCCGGTGCCCGCGTCGGCGGACGCCAGCAGGTGCGCCGGCGCCGAGGTGATGACCTCGATGGCGCGCGCCATGCCCGCGCCGCTGCGCTCGCCCCACTGCAGCGCGAGCGGCAGCAGCAGTTCGAGGCCCGTCGCGCCCGGTTCGCTCTCGGCGAAGGGCAGCGTCTTGGCGTCGGCCTCGACTGGCGTGTGGTCGGACACCAGCGCGTCGATGGTGCCGTCGGCCAGCGCGGCCGAGAGCGCGTCGCGGTCGCCCTGCTGGCGCAGCGGCGGGTTCAGGCGGGCGCGGCTGTCGAAGTAGCCGATGTCGGTGTCGGCCAGGTGCAGCGAGTTGATGCTGACGTCGCAGGTCAGCGGCAGGCCCTGCGCCTTGGCCTCGCGCACCAGTGCCACGCCGCGCGCGCTGGAGATGCGGCACAGGTGCACGCGCGCGCCGGTGGCCTTCATCAGCTCGACGATGGTGAAGATGGCGATCGTCTCGGCCGACACGGGCACGCCCGCGAGGCCGAGCCGCGTGGCGAGCGGGCCGCTGGCCGCGACGCCCTTGCCGAGGTCGCGGTCCTGCGGACGCAGCCACACGGTGTAGCCGAAGGTGCTGGCGTACGACAGCGCGCGCTGCAACACCTGCGTGTCGGCCAGCGGCACGTCGGCCTGGCTGAAGCCGATGCAGCCGGCTTCGGTGAGTTCGGCCATCTCGGTCAGCACGCCGCCGGCCAGGCCGCGCGTGAGCGCACCGAGCGGGAACAGGCGTGCGCGCTGCAGCTTCTCGGCGCGGAACTTGAGCATCTCGACAAGGCCGGGCTCGTCGAGCACCGGGTCGGTGTCGGGCGGACACACGAGGCTGGTGACGCCGCCGGCGATGGCCGCGGCCATTTCGCTTTCGAGCATGCCTTCGTGTTCGTAGCCGGGCTCGCGCAGGCGCGCGGCGAGATCGACGAGGCCGGGGGCGACGATGCAGCCCGTGGCATCGAGGGTGCGCTCGGCCTTGAAGCCCGCGGGGATGTTGCCGATGCCGGCAATGCGGCCATCACTGATGACGACGTCGGCCTTCTTGTCGACGCCGGAGGCGGGATCGATCACGCGCCCGTTGGAAATAAGAATGTTCATGCGTCTGTTCTTCCGGTGGCAGTCGGGGCCTTTTCGGGAAACACCGTGGAACCGGCTCCGCCGGGCCACCGGTGTTGCCCCCGGCAGGGGGTTGGCGAAGCGACACGAAGTGCGCGAAGACGGGGGGCGAGCAACATCTTTATGCTTCGTTGCCTGCGACGATGCTCATGACGGCCATCCGGACGGCAATGCCGAAGGTGACCTGCGGCAGGATCACGCTTTGCTTGCCGTCGACCACGGCGGAGTCGATTTCCACGCCGCGGTTGATGGGGCCGGGGTGCATCACGATGGCGTCGGGCTTGGCCAGCTGCAGCTTCTCGGGCGTGAGGCCGAAGGTCTTGAAGAACTCCTGCGACGACGGCAGCAGCGCGCCGCTCATGCGCTCGTTCTGCAGGCGCAGCATGATGACGACGTCGCAGTCCTTGATGCCCTCTTCGAGCGTGTGGCACACGCGCACGCCCATGCCGGCCATGTCGCTCGGCACCAGCGTCTTGGGGCCGACCACGCGCACTTCGGCGCAGCCGAGCGTGGTGAGCGCATGGATGTCGGAGCGCGCCACGCGCGAGTGCAGCACGTCGCCGACGATCGCGACCGTGAGGTTCGCAAAGTCCTTCTTGTAGTGGCGGATCGTGTACATGTCGAGCAGCCCCTGCGTCGGGTGCGCATGGCGGCCGTCGCCAGCATTCACCACGTGTACGTGCGGCGCGACGTGCTGAGCGATCAGGTACGGCGCACCCGACTCGCTGTGGCGCACCACGAACAGGTCGGCGGCCATGGCGCTGAGGTTGGCGATCGTGTCGAGCAGCGACTCGCCCTTGGTGGCCGAAGAGCGCGCGATGTCGAGGTTGATGACGTCCGCGGAGAGGCGCTTGGCCGCGATCTCGAAGGTGGTGCGGGTGCGGGTGCTGTTCTCGAAGAAGAGGTTGAACACGCTCTTGCCGCGCAGCAGCGGCACCTTCTTCACCTCGCGGTCGCTCACGCTGGTGAAGTTGGCGGCCGTGTCGAGGATGTGCGTGACGATGTCCTTGGGCAGGCCCTCGATCGACAGCAGGTGGATCAGCTCGCCGTTCTTGTTGAGCTGGGGGTTTCGCTTGTAGAGCATCAGCGGTTTTCCTCCACCTTGAGGCTGAAGGCGCCATCTTCGGCGCGGGCGAGGGCAAGCAGTTGCGTGTTCGGCAAGGTGAGCGTGGTGGCGGCGAAGTCGGCAGCCACCGGCAGCTCGCGCCCGCCGCGGTCGACCAGTACGGCGAGCCGCACGCTGGCTGGACGGCCGAAGTCGAACAGCTCGTTGAGCACGGCGCGGATGGTGCGGCCGGTGTAGAGCACGTCGTCGAGCAGCAGTACGTCGGCGCCATTCGCGTCGAAGGGCAGCGAGGTCTGCGCGCTGGCCGAGAGCCCGCGGCGCGCGAAGTCGTCGCGGTGCATGGCCGACGAGATGATGCCGGGCGCGCCGCTCAGGCCCAGGTCCTTCTGCAGCCGCTCGACCAGCCAGGCGCCGCCGGAAGTGACGCCCACCAGCTTCGTTTCGGGGCGCATCAGCGGCTTCACGCCGGCGAGCAGCTTCGTGTAGAGCGCTTCGGCGTCGGGGATTGAACTCACGGGAGACTCCTCAAGAATTGCTCCAGGATGATGCAGGCGGAAGCCGCATCGGCATCGCGTGCGCCCGAGGCCAGCGCCTCGGTGGTGCTGTAACGCTCGTCGACCTCGAACACCTGAAGATTGAAACGCCCGCGCAGCTGGCGCGCGAACTTCTGCGCGCGGCGGGTGTTCTCGTGCGAGGCGCCATCGGGGTGGTAGGGCACGCCGACCACCAGCGCGTCGGGCTGCCATTCCTTGATGCGCGCCTCGACCTGCGCGAAGCGGGCATCGGCGCCCTCGGCCTTGATGGTGGCCTGCGGGCTGGCGGTGCGCAGCAGCCGGTTGCCGCTGGCCACGCCGGTGCGCTTGGCGCCGAAGTCGAAGCCCAGGAAGCTCTGGAAATTGGCGGGGACAACGGCAGGTGCTGGGGGCCGAGCGTTGTCAGACATCGCCGGTCCGCTCACAGGGGGCCGCCGCGCACGGCCGCCCGAAGCGGCCGGCACGCCCCCGGTAGGGGGTTGGCG
>NZ_AKIW01000024.1 GCF_000282635.1 Variovorax sp. CF313 | reverse complement strand
GGCTTAGATGTCGAGGATCTTCGCCACGACGCCCGAACCCACGGTGCGGCCGCCTTCGCGGATGGCGAAGCGCAGGCCTTCTTCCATCGCGATCGGGTTGATCAGCTTCACGGTGATGCTGACGTTGTCGCCAGGCATGACCATTTCCTTGTCCTTGGGCAGCTCGATCGCGCCGGTCACGTCCGTCGTGCGGAAGTAGAACTGCGGACGGTAGTTGTTGAAGAACGGCGTGTGACGGCCGCCTTCGTCCTTCGACAGGACATACACCTCGGCGGTGAAGTGCACGTGCGGCTTGATCGAGCCGGGCTTGCACAGCACTTGGCCGCGCTCGACTTCTTCGCGCTTCGTGCCGCGCAGCAGCACACGCCGACGTTGTCGCCAGCCTGGCCCTGGTCCAGCAGCTTGCGGAACATTTCCACGCCGGTGCAGGTGGTCTTGACGGTCGGGCGGATGCCGACGATTTCGATTTCCTCGCCGACCTTGATCACGCCGCGCTCGACAGCGCCGGTCACGACGGTGCCGCGACCCGAGATCGAGAACACGTCTTCCACGGGCATCAGGAAGGTGCCGTCCACGGCGCGCTCAGGCGTCGGGATGTAGGTGTCGAGGGCTTCGGCCAGCTTCATGATGGCCCTTCGCCCAGCTCGCCCTTGTCGCCTTCGAGGGCGAGCTTGGCCGAGCCGTGGATGATGGGGGTGTCATCGCCGGGGAATTCGTACTTGTCGAGGAGTTCGCGGACTTCCATTTCGACCAGCTCGAGCAGTTCCTTGTCGTCGACCATGTCGCACTTGTTCAGGAACACGATGATGTAGCCCACGCCCACCTGGCGAGCCAGCAGGATGTGCTCACGGGTCTGGGGCATCGGGCCGTCAGCGGCCGAGCACACCAGGATGGCGCCGTCCATCTGGGCGGCGCCGGTGATCATGTTCTTCACGTAGTCGGCGTGGCCGGGGCAGTCGACGTGTGCGTAGTGGCGGTTGGCCGTTTCGTACTCGACGTGCGCGGTGTTGATCGTGATGCCGCGGGCCTTTTCTTCGGGCGCAGCATCGATCTGGTCGTAGGCCTTGGCTTCGCCGCCGAACTTGGCCGACAGCACCGTGGCGATCGCCGCCGTCAGCGTGGTCTTGCCGTGGTCGACGTGACCGATCGTGCCCACGTTCACGTGCGGCTTGGTGCGGGTGAATTTACCTTTTGCCATTTTTCGACTCCGAAAAAAACGTTTCCAACGTATGCAGATGGGTTGCAAAGCTGCCGTTGCAACCCCCAAAAACTGGTGCCCTTTGCGGGAATCGGACCCGCGACCTCTCCCTTACCAAGGGAGTGCTCTACCACTGAGCCAAAAGGGCTTTGTCTAACCAAATCGCATTCCTGCGCCGAACCGGATCTCTGGAGCGGGAGACGGGAATCGAACCCGCGTCATCAGCTTGGAAGGCTGGGGTTCTACCATTGAACTACTCCCGCATCAGGGGCACTTCAAGGCACCCAAAGCGCTAGATCCAATCGCTCCTAGAAACCAAATTCATCGCTGGTGGAGAGGGCTGGATTCGAACCAGCGTACTCGTAAGAGGGCAGATTTACAGTCTGCTGCCATTAACCACTCGGCCACCTCTCCGGCGAACCTCGAAATATAGCACGGTTTTGTGACTACCCAGAAATCCCGGCATCAAGAAGATGCGGAAGAACTGCCCGAGGCGTGAGCCCACGCTTATCTCCGAAGTTCAACCCTCCGGCCGCTGCGCCTCCCGCCATGCGCGCGCTTCGCCGAAATGACCGCAGCCGATGAACGGCACGGGCGGGCGCAGCGCCGAAAGGGGCGACGGATGATTCGCCATCAGCACCTTATGGCGCCCAACATCGATCAACGCGCGCTTACTCTGCGCGTGCGAGCCCCACAGCATAAAAACAACAGGTTTGGTGCCAGCCGAAACATGGCGGATGACGGCATCCGTCAGCACTTCCCAGCCGCGGCCGGAATGGCTGGCGGGCTGCGCTTCTTCGACCGTCAGGCAGGTGTTGAGCAACAGCACGCCGTGCTTCGCCCACTTCACCAGGCTGCCGCCCGGGTTCGGAAACGGCGGCTGCGGCGCGCCGAGGTCGCGCTGAAGCTCCTTGAAGATGTTGCGCAGCGACGGCGGCAGCGCCACGCCGGGCGCCACGGAGAACGCCAGCCCCTCGGCCTGGCCGCGTCCGTGGTACGGGTCCTGGCCCAGGATCACCACGCGCACCTCGTCGGGCGGCGTGAGTTCCAGCGCCCGCAGCGGCTGCGGCGGAAAGATCACGGCGCCCGCATCGAGGCGTTCGCGCAGGAAACCCAGCAACTTCTGCCCGACGGCGCCACCGAAAAAGTCGTCGACCAGCGGCTGCCAGCCGGGCGCTACCGGCCAGTCGGCAGGATCGCTGCTCGACAGCTGATCGGGCCGATTCATTTGAACAACGCAGCGAGGGCCTCGCCGGGCTCCTTGGCGCGCATGAACGCCTCGCCGACCAGGAATGCATTGACGCCGGCCGCGCGCAGCGTAGCCACGTCTGAGCGCGTGGCGATACCCGATTCGGTGACGGGCAGGGTGTCCGCCGGCAGCCTGGGCAGCAGATCGATGGTCGCCTGGATCGACACCTCGAAGTTGCGCAGGTTGCGGTTGTTGACGCCGATCAGCGCGGTCTTCAGCTTGAGCGCGCGGTCGAGTTCGGCGGCGTCGTGCACTTCCACCAGCACCGCCATGCCCAGCCCGCGCGCGATGGCTTCGTAGTCCTTCATCTGCGCGTCGTCGAGGCACGCGGCGATCAGCAGGATCGCATCGGCACCCATTGCGCGCGATTCGTACACCTGGTACGCGTCGATGATGAAATCCTTGCGCAGCACCGGCAGGTCGCACGAGGCGCGGGCTTGCTTGAGGTAGTCCACGCCGCCCTGGAAGAACTGCTTGTCGGTCAGCACCGAAAGGCAGGCCGCACTGATCTCTCCATCGCCTTCGGCGTAGCTTTGCGCAATGTCGGCGGGAATGAAGTCCTCGCGCAGCACGCCCTTGCTCGGGCTGGCCTTCTTGACCTCGGCGATCACGGCGGCATGGCCGGCGGCGATCTTGGCGCGCAGCGCGGCTTCGAAATCGCGCGTCAGCACGCGGCTCTCGGCGTCGAAGCGAACGGCTTCGAGCGGCGCGCGCTTCAGGGACGCAGCCACTTCCTGGTGCTTGACGGCAACGATCTTGTCGAGGATGTCGGACATAGCTTTGGGGTTCCGTTTTCTTGAGGCTCAGACGGCCGCAGAGGCCTTGACCAGTTCGGCCAGCTTGGCCTTCGCCGCGCCCGACGCGATGGCAGCGCGCGAGCGCTCCACGCCCGCCGCCACCGAATCGACCACGTTCGCCGCATACAGCGCGGCGCCAGCATTCAGCAACACGATGTCGAGCGCGGGGCCGGCGTGATTGTCGAGCACGCCGAGCAGCATCGCCTTCGACTGTTCGGGCGTCTCCACGCGCAGTGCGCGGTTGCTCGACATCTGGAAGCCGAAGTCTTCCGGATGCAGTTCGTATTCGCGAATTTCGCCGTCCTTCAGTTCGCCCACCATGGTGGCCGCGCCAAGCGAAATTTCGTCCATGCCGTCGCGGCCGTAGACCACCATCGCATGCTCGGCGCCGAGCCGCTGCAGCGCACGCACCTGGATGCCCACGAGGTCGGGGTGGAACACGCCCATCAGGATGTTCGGCGCACCGGCCGGATTCGTCAGCGGCCCGAGGATGTTGAAGATCGTCTTGATGCCGAGCTCCTTGCGCACCGGCGCGACGTTCTTCATCGCGGGATGGTGGTTCGGCGCGAACATGAAGCCGATGCCCACCTGCTCGATCGAGCGTGCAATCTGCTCGGGCTTCAGGTTGATGTTCACGCCCAGCGACTCCAGCACGTCGGCGCTGCCCGACTTGCTCGACACGCTGCGCCCGCCATGCTTGCTCACCTTGGCACCCGCTGCGGCCGCGACGAACATCGAGCAGGTCGAGATATTGAAGGTGTGCGAACCGTCGCCGCCGGTGCCGACGATGTCCACGAGGTACGTCGTGTCCGTCACGGGCACCTTGGTCGACACCTCGCGCATCACCTGCGCGGCGGCGGTGATCTCGCCGATGGTTTCCTTCTTCACGCGCAGGCCGGTAATCAGCGCAGCCATCATCACGGGCGAGCACTCGCCGCTCATGATGAGACGCACGATGTGCAGCATCTCGTCGTGGAAGACTTCGCGGTGTTCGATGGTGCGCTGCAGCGCTTCCTGGGGGGTGATCATGGAAAGTCTCCTGGAAAGTGCGTCAGGAACCGACGCGAACGGCGGGCGCGTCGGTGAACGCGAGCTTGAGGCCGAAGCCGATGAAAAGCACGCCGGCGGCGCGGTCGAGCCAGTGCATGCCTTTCTGCACGGCGCTGCGATGCGCCATCCAGCTCGCGGCCATGGCCCATCCGACGTTGACGGGGATGGCGTTGAGATTGAACAGCACGCCCAGCAACACGAAGGCCAATGCCTTGCTGTCTGTGCCCGGCGCGATGAACTGCGGCACGAAGGCCAGGAAGAACAGCGCAACCTTCGGATTCAGCACGTTGGTCCAGAAGCCGCCAAGGAAGATCGCCTTGAGGCTGCGCGCCTCGCTCACGGCGGCCACGGCTTCCAGGTCGGCTGGCGGCTTCGCGCGCGACAGCAGCATGCGCACACCGAGGTACAGCAGGTACGCCGCGCCGATGTATTTGAGCACGGTGAAGGCCGTGGCGGATGTCGCCATCAGCGTGCCGACGCCGACCGCTGCGGCGAAGATGTGAACGAAGCAGCCTGCCGTGATGCCCAGCCCCGCCATGACGCCGGCGCGCACGCCCGAGCGCAGCGAGTTGGTCACGACGTAAAGCACGTCGGGGCCCGGCGTGAGGTTCAGCAGCCAGCCGGCGGCGATGAAGGCGAGCAGATGGGGAAGATCAGGCATCGCGTCCTCGCCGGGTTCAGGACTTGAAGAAGGCGCGGATCGCGGCCACGGCCCGGTCCACGCCGGCGGCATCGACATCGAGGTGCGTCACGAAGCGCAGGCTGTAGAGCCCGGTTGCAAGGATGCCCTGCTGGTTGAGGCTCGCGAGCAGTTCCGAAGAACGCGCCTGCGCGGCGCCGGCAAGATCGACGAACACGATGTTCGTGTGCGGCGCCTCGACCTTCAGCCCTTCGATGCCTTCGAGCCCCTGCGCCAGGCGCTGCGCCAGTGCGTGGTCGTCGGAGAGACGGTCGACATGACGGTCGAGCGCATGCGAAGCCGCTGCCGCCAGAAGCCCCGCCTGCCGCATGCCGCCGCCCGCCATCTTGCGGATGCGGTGTGCCCGCGCGATGAACTCCCGCGAACCCACCAGGGCAGAACCGATCGGCGCGCCGAGCCCCTTGCTGAAGCACACCGACACGCTGTCGAAACATTGCGCGATGCGGCGGGCTTCCGCGCGGATGTCGCTTCGATTGTTCAATGCCGCCTGCGCGGTTGCCGCATTGAAGAGCCGCGCGCCGTCGAGGTGCCGCTGCAGCCCCCTGCTTCTCGCCAGATCAGTCGCCGCCTGAACGTACTCGAAAGGCAGCAGCTTGCCGCCCAGCGTGTTCTCCAGCGCCAGCAGCCGCGTGCGGGCGAAGTGCGCGTCGTCGGGCTTGATCGCCGCCTCGATCTGCGCGAGCGGCAGCGTGCCGTCGGGCGCGTGATCGAGCGGCTGCGGCTGCACGCTGCCGAACACCGCGGCGCCGCCGCCTTCCCAGCGGTAGCAGTGCGCCTGCTGGCCGACGATGTATTCGTCGCCGCGGCCGCAGTGCGACAGGATCGCACAGAGGTTGCTTTGCGTGCCCGTGGGCACGAACAGCGCGGCCTCGAAGCCCAGCAGCGCGGCGATCTTCTCCTGCAGCGCATTCACGCTCGGGTCGGCGCCGAAGACGTCGTCGCCGAGCGGCGCCGCCATCATGGCCTCGCGCATCGCCGGGGTGGGTTGCGTGACGGTGTCGCTGCGCAGGTCGACGAGGGAGGAGCGGTCTGTCATGGCGGGATCAATCGAGAAAGTTCTTGAGCATGGCGTGGCCGTGCTCGGTGAGGATCGATTCGGGATGGAACTGCACGCCTTCGATGCGCACGTCGTGCGCGAAGCCGGTGTGCCGCACGCCCATGATCTCGCCGTCGTCGGTCCATGCGGTGATGGCCAGCTCTTTCGGGCAGCTTTCGCGCTCGATGGAGAGCGAGTGGTAGCGGTTGACGGTGAACTTCGCGGGCAGCCCCGCGAACACGCCTTCCTGCGTGGTCGTGATCTCGCTGGTCTTGCCGTGCATCAGCTGCTGCGCGCGCACGATCCTGCCGCCGAAGGCCGCGCCGATCGCCTGGTGGCCCAGGCACACGCCGAGGATCGGCAGCTTGCCCGCGAACTGCTTGATGGCCGGCACCGAAACGCCCGCTTCCGCCGGCGAACAAGGCCCCGGCGACACCACGAGCCGCGTCACGCCCGAGGCGATCAGCTCGCCGATCTGCGCTACCGTGATCTCGTCGTTGCGATGCACCTGCACATCCGCGCCCAGCTCGCCGAGGTACTGGACGATGTTGTAGGTGAAGGAATCGTAGTTGTCGATCATCAGCAGTTTCATGGCTTGCTCACAATCCGGTGCACGCCCTTGACGACGGGGAATACGTTGAAGTTGATCAGAAGGCCCAGCTTGAGGCCCGAAAGACGCAGTGCGGCCAGCACCTGGGCGCGATGCAGGTCGGTCAGCACGTCGACTGCCCTGAGTTCGACGATGACCGACTGCTCGACCACGAAGCCCGCGCGGTACACCTCGCCGAGCGAGCGGCCCTTGTAGGTGGCGGACAGCGCCACGTCGCGCGTGAAGCCGATCTCGCGCTCGGCGAGTTCGATCGCCAGCGCGGCGGCGTAGGCGTCTTCGCTCAGGCCCGTGCCAAGCACGCGCT
This sequence comes from Variovorax sp. CF313, assembly GCF_000282635.1. Classification (GTDB taxonomy): domain Bacteria; phylum Pseudomonadota; class Gammaproteobacteria; order Burkholderiales; family Burkholderiaceae_C; genus Variovorax. The sequence continues at coordinate 35,794 of NZ_AKIW01000024.1, read as the reverse complement.
GCACCTCGACGGCGGCGCCGATGATCTCGTGCGAGAAGTCGTTCTGAATATCCGGTGCGGTGCTCATTCCAGGCCTTCCTCGACCAGTTCGGCGGCACGCAGGAGTGCGCGCGCCTTGGCTTCCGTTTCCCTCCACTCCAGCTCGGGCACCGAGTCGGCCACGACGCCGGCCGCGGCCTGCACGTGCAGCATCTGGTCCTTCACGATGCCGGTGCGGATGGCGATGGCGACATCCATGTCGCCCGCATAGCTGATGTAGCCGCAGGCGCCGCCGTACAGGCCGCGCTTGGTGGGCTCCAGCTGGTCGATGAGCTCCATCGCATGCACCTTGGGCGCGCCGGTCAGCGTGCCGGCCGGGAAGGTGGCCTTGAGCACGTCGATGGCGGTCATGCCGTCCTTCAGCGTGCCTTCGACGTTGCTCACGATGTGCATCACGTGGCTGTAGCGCTCCACCGCGAAGGCTTCCGTCACCTTCACGGTGCCGGTCTTGGCGATGCGGCCGATGTCGTTGCGCGCGAGGTCGATGAGCATCACGTGCTCGGCGCGCTCCTTCGGGTCGTTGATGAGTTCCACCTCGGCCGCCTTGTCGAGCTCGATCGATGCGCCGCGCGGGCGCGTGCCGGCCAGCGGGCGGATGGTGATCTTCTGCTCGCCTTCGCCCGTGTTCTCCTGGCGCACCAGGATCTCGGGCGAGGCGCCCACCACGTGGAAATCGCCCAGGTTGTAGTAGTACATGTAGGGCGACGGGTTCAGCGAACGCAGCGCGCGGTACAGCGACAGCGGCGACTCGGTATAGCGCTTGCTGATGCGCTGGCCCACCTGCACCTGCATGAAGTCGCCGGCGGCGATCATTTCCTTGGCGCGCTCCACGGCTGCGAGGTAGTCGGCCTTGGCGAAGCTGCGCTCGGGCGGGTGCGGCTGCGTGGGCTTCACGATGGGTGCGCTCACCGAGTACTTGAGCTTTTCCTTCAGCTCGCGCAGGCGTCGCTTGCCCACGGCATAGGCCTCGGGCTGCTTCGGATCGGCATAGACGATAAGGTAGAGCTTGCCCGAGAGGTTGTCGATGACCGCCAGTTCCTCGCACTGCAGCAGCAGGATGTCGGGGCAGCCCAGCGTGTCGGGCGGACAGCTGTTCTCGAGCTTGCGCTCGATGTGGCGCACGGTGTCGTAGCCGAAGTAGCCGGCAAGGCCGCCGCAGAAGCGCGGCAGGCCGGGCCGCAGCGCGACCTTGAAACGCTTCTGGTAATCGGCCACGAAATCCAGCGGATTGCCCTTGGCGGTCTCGACCACCTGGCCGTCGGTCACCACCTCGGTGACGGCCTCGGCGCCGAAGCCGCTGGCGCGCAGCAGCGTGCGCGCCGGCAGTCCGATGAAGCTGTAGCGCCCGAAGCGCTCGCCGCCCACCACGGATTCGAGCAAGAAGCTGTGCTTGCCACCGCCCTGCGAATGGGCCAGCTTGAGATAAAGGGACAGAGGCGTTTCGAGGTCGGCAAAGGCCTCGGCCATCAGCGGAATGCGGTTGTAGCCCTGGGCGCTGAGGCTCTTGAATTCAAGTTCGGTGATCACGGATTCGTTCTCCAGTTGCCGGCCGGCGCTGCTTTGGCCGTGGCAAGGTCATTCACGGATGGTCCGGCGTCGTCGTGTGTGTCGATCCGGAACCGCGGGCGCACGGCGTGCGCCGTGCAATCAAACAGTCAGCGAAGTATGGCGACGCCAGGGCCAGGCTCCCCGGCTGCCTTCACCTGTTTGAATGATGTGATGAACGAACATATGAGGCGCGGAGTTTAGCCCACGAAAACGCGCAAGCGTGCACCGGGAGCCGCCAACCTCGGTTTTGAGGGTTCCCCCGAGGGCGAAACGTAAAACGAAAAGATACATTCGCACGACCGTTCGCAAAAATCCAAGGAGTCCCCCGTTGACTGCTCTTTCGCTTCCGGGCGCGTTCTTCTCGCGCCTCCTCCTGGGCGCCTGTCTGGCCACCGCAGCCCTCGGCGCCTCGGCCGCGCAGGTCGACGTGGCCGGCGTCAAGCTCGAAGACCAGATGGATCTGCGCGGCACCCCCCTGGTGCTCAATGGCGCGGGCATTCGCTACAAGGCCATCTTCAAGGTCTACACGGCCGGCCTGTACATGGGCAAGAAGGCATCGACCACCGAAGAGGCACTGGCCGCGCCGGGCCCCAAGCGCGTGGCCATCACCATGCTGCGCGACATCGACGCGAACGAACTCGGCAAGCTCTTCACCAAGGGCGTGGAAGACAACTCGCCCAAGAGCGAGATGGTCAACCTCATTCCCGGCCTGTTGCGCATGGGCCAGATGTTCGCCGACCAGAAGCAGCTGAAGGCCGGCGACACTTTCACCATCGACTGGTTGCCCGGCACCGGCACGGTGATCACCGTGCGCGGCGTGGCGCAGCCCGATCCGATCAGGGAGCAGGCCTTCTTCAACGCGCTGCTGCGCATCTGGCTGGGGCCGAATCCGGCCGACTGGAAACTGAAGGACGCGCTGCTCGGCAAGCAATAGCCGGCCAACAAGCAGGCAGCGCCGCTATCGCATCGCGGCCGCCCCGAACTCGGCCAGCGAATCGACAAAGCCATCGGCATCAACGCCGCGCACCGGCTCGCCGTGGTTGTAGCCGTAGGTCACGAGCACCACGGGGCAACCCGCACCACGTGCGGCGCGCGCGTCGTTGCTCGAGTCGCCGATCATCAGCGTGCGCGCGGGCTGGGTGCCCAGTGCTTCGCAGGTCTTCAGCAGCGGCAGCGGATCGGGCTTCTTGCGCTCGAAGGCATCGCCGCCGAACACCAGATCGAAGAAGCCGTCGAGGCCCTTGCCGGCAAGCAGCGGCTTGGCGAACGACGTCGGCTTGTTGGTGAGGCAGGCCAGCCTGAGGCCTCGCGCGCGCAGCGCCTTCAACCCCTCGATCACACCGGCATACACCGCCGAATGCTGTCCGTTGATGGCAAGGTAGTGATGCTGATAGCGCTCCCACGCGCGATCGAACAGCGCACGCGCCTTCGCGCCAGCAGCGTCGGCGCCCGACGGCGCCATCACGTGCACGAGCGCGGAATGGATCAGGTGCTCCGAGCCCTTGCCCACCATCGCCTCGATGGCGGCAGGCGCCACATGCGGCAGCGAGAGATCGTCGAGCATGCGGTTCAGCGACGCGGCGAAGTCGCCGAGCGTGTCGACCATGGTGCCGTCGAGGTCGACGATGGCTGCGTCGAAGCGGGTGTGGTCGAAGCTAATAGAGTTCAAAACAAACAAATAGAGTTCAAAAAATTGCCTGGTACTCTACTGGCCATCAAAAAATAGAGTTCAAAAAAATCGTAAATGCCGGGTGAAAAGCGAAGGTGCACCCGCAGTAGCTGCAGTTCATCGAAGATGTGAGAGCCAAGCCTCGTGAGGCGCAGTTTTCGCCAAACGCATTCCTGATCGGACGATCAGATTTCGCACGTCGCCTGACTTGAGGAGAACACCAGGCTCCACATTTGGGATCGGCATGTTGTGCGAGCCAACCAAGCGCCGCACGAGAAATCGGGTACCTACGCGCCGTAGGCCGCCATGAAGACCCGTACAGCCTCGCGCAGAAGAGCCCTGTTTTCCCGGGAATCCGGCATCTCGAGCTTCAGCAGTCCGCGGATGTGCCCGGAGCCCAGGAACATCGACAGGAACAGGTCCGCCGCCTGAAGCGGGTTCCGCACCTTCAGCGTGCCCGCCGAGTTGGCACGGCGCAGGTATGCAGCCAGCGCGTCGTTCACACGCTCCGGGCCCTCCTTGTACAACGCGCGGCAGACTTCCGGCTGCGCCCCCGCGACGCCATAGACAGCGCGCAACGCGCCCAGTGCGTCACCGCGCACCAGTGCGAGAAACCGTGCGCCGATCGCCAGCAGCACCTTCTCCGGCTGGTCCGGGTCCAGCGTCCCGGCGCCAGGGAAGCCAGCCATTACGGCTGCCGTCCTGTCGCGCACGACCGCCTCGAACAACCCCTCCTTGGAGCCGAAGTTGCTGTACACGGTCATCTTGGAGACGCCTGCGTCCGCGGCGATGGCATCCACGCTGGCACGCTCCAGGCCATGCTCGTTGAAGTGCCTTTGCGCCGCTTCCAGGATGCGCCGCACGCGCTCGGGATCGCGTGGCCGCCCGCGTTGGGGCTTCGGATCAGAAACTGGTAGACGGGTCATGGGCAGATTTAGTGGACTTGACAGTTTACTATATCGACTCTACATTACTGTACTTGATAGTCCAATAATCGACCAGCCCACACGGAGCCCATCACCATGAATGACGTCATCATCATCGGCGGCAGCTTTGCCGGCCTCGCCGCCGCCCTGCAACTCGGCCGTGCCCGCCGCAAGGTCACCGTTCTCGATACCGGCCGGCCGCGCAACCGCTTTGCCGGCCACTCGCATGGCCTGCTCGGCCACGATCACAAACCACCGCTGGACATCCTGGCCGAGGCGCGGCAGCAGCTGGCGCGCTATCCAACGATCAGGCTGGTCAATGCCCGGGCCGAGAGCGTGTCTGGCGCCATCGACGATTTCTGCGTCGTCACTGACGATCACGAAAGCCTCGGGGCGCGCCGCGTGATCCTGAGCTACGGCGTCGCCGACCAGATGCCTGAGGTTCCAGGCTTTGCCGAAAGCTGGGGCACGTCCATCGTGCCCTGCCCCTATTGCGACGGCTTTGAAGTCGCCGACCGGCATTGGGGCCTCGTCTGGTCCGGCCCGCAATCGCACAATCAGGCCAGGCTGTTCCGCGATTGGACCGACAAGTTGACTGTCTTCGCCGATGGTCACGACATCCCACCCGATATCCAGGCCGATCTGGCGCGCCGCAACATACCTGTCATCGATGGCCGGATCGTCGAGATCGCCCATCACAAGGGCCATATCTCCACAGTCAATCTCGATACCGGCCGCAATGTCGCGGTCGACGTCCTGTTCGCCCATCCGCGCAACAAGCCGTCCGCAAGCCTGCATGAATCACTGGGCCTCGCCACGGTGGATACGCCCACCGGCATCGTCCTCAAGGTCGACGAGCGCCGCCAAACCAGCATGCCCGGCATCTACGCCGCCGGCGACCTGACCACGCCCTTCTTGCCCTCGGTCACCCAGGCATCGTCGCAGGGCGCGATGGCGGGAATCTTCGCCCAGCAATCGATGCTGGCTTGAGGGCATAGATCCGCACGCGGCGCCTGAGGAAACGCACTTTTAGAGAAGCCTGATGCACATGGACTTCGAACACGTCACCTTCGACCTGCCACACGGCACTTTTCACGCGCTGCGGGGTGGTGATCCCGAAGCTCAGCCGACGCTTGTCTTGCACGGTTTCCCGGACCATCCGCCGACGGCGAAGCCCTTCCTTGCCGAGCTCGGTCGCCGTGGGCGTCACGTCGTCGCCCCATGGCTTCGCGGTTACGCCCCGTCCCCGACTGCGGGGCCGTTCGACTTCGCTGCCCTCACCGGCGACGTGATCGCCCTGATCGACCGCTGGTCTCCCGGGCGGCCCGTGGAGTTGATTGGCCATGACTGGGGCGCCCTGGTCACCTACGATACCTGCGTCACCGCGCCGGAGCGGATCGAACGCGCGGTCACGCTCGCAATCCCTCATCCACTCACGTTCATGCGCCAGCTTGCGCGCCCCGCTCAGCTACGCCGGAGCTGGTACATGGGACTCTTTCAACTGCCGGGAAGCGGCTGGATGGCCGCCGCCCGCGATCTCGCCCTCATCGACCACCTCTGGCGTCAGTGGTCGCCCGGCCTCTCGCTAGCTCCTGCTCTCCAGGCAGAGCTGCACGAGCACCTGCGGGCGAGCATGCCCGCGCCTCTCAAGTACTACCGGGCGATGCTGCGCCCCGGCATGCTTGGAGCGACGCGCCGCCTGTCTCGGCCGATCGCGGTGCCCCTGTTGCAGCTTCACGGTGCCGCCGACGGCTGCATCCTCCCCCAGCAGGTCGACGACCGACATCGGTTCGCCGCTCCGCACGCGCTGGAAGTCATCCCCGGGGTCGGTCACTTCCTGCACATCGAGGCCCCCGAGGCGATCGCGAAACGGATCGCGGCATGGGCCGAGTAGCGTCATTTCCCCCTGCCTCGATAAAAGGGTAGCTAGTTAAGAACGAATCAGAACAAGGAGATAGCATGACAGAGAAAAATGCCTATCAGGTCGCCGACTGGAATGGCCAAAGCGGAGAGCGCTGGGTCGCCAACCAGGCCCGGCTCGACGCCATGGTGGCGGTGTTCGGCCAGGCCGCGATCGAAGCCGTCGCGCCTGCGACGGGCGAGCGCGTGCTGGACGTCGGCTGCGGCGCGGGCGCGTCGAGTCTGGCTCTGGCCGCCCGCGTTGGCCCGGGGGGCCAAGTGCTGGGAGTGGACATATCCGAAGCGCTGATCGACCGAGCGCGCGCGCTTGCGCCACAGGATACGCCGGCCCTGTTCCGGGTGGCCGACGCCAGCAGCGCCGAGCTGCCCGAGGGCGCGTTCGACATCCTGTTTTCGCGTTTCGGGGTGATGTTCTTCGACGATCCGACAGGGGCGTTCGCCCACTTGCGACGCGCGCTCCGGCCGGGCGGGCGGGTCGCTTTCGTCTGCTGGCGCGGCGTGGCCGAGAACGATTGGGTGCGCCTGCCGATTGGCGCGCTCAAGAGCATCGTCCCGTTGACCGCGCTGCCCGATCCCGAAGCGCCCGGCCCATTTTCGTTCGGCGACCAGGGACGAGTGGCGCGCATCCTGACGGCAGCCGGCTTCACCGATATCGCTATCGCGCCCTTCGATGCTTCCGTCCCGTTCGGCGAGGGCGGGACGCGGGACGCTGCGATCGACGACGCGGTGAAGATGGCGCTCGAGGTCGGCCCGCTTTCGCGCGCGCTCGCTGATCAGCCCGACGACATCCGCGCCCGCGCCTCGGCCGCGGTTCGTGCCGTCTTCGCAGGCCTCCCCGGCGAGCGTTCGGTGATGATCGACGGCGCAGCGTGGATCGTCATGGCACGCAATCCGATCAGACCTGCCTCCTTACACAACTGATCCTCCTCACTCCACTGCCTCTACACAACGGAACTGCCATGTCGAATTCCAAAGTTGTCCTCGTCACCGGCGTGTCGTCAGGCATCGGGTGCGCCGCCGCCACAAAGTTTGCCGAACAAGGCTGCCGGGTCTTCGGCACCGTGCGCAACACGGCAAAGGCCCAAGCCATACCTGGCGTCACGCTCATTGAGATGGACATCCGCGACGATGTTTCCGTTGATCGAGGCATTCAGGCCATCATCGCGCAGGCCAAGCGCATCGATGTGCTGGTCAACAATGCGGGTGTGACCCTGCTGGGCGCGACTGAAGAAACCTCGATTGCCGAAGCCCAGACGCTGTTCGAAACCAACCTTTTCGGCCTCTTGCGCGTGATCAAGGCCGTGCTGCCGCACATGCGTCAGCAGCGTTCCGGTCGTATCGTCAATGTCAGCTCGGTGGTGGGCTTTCTATGTTCGCCGTACATGGCCTTGTATGCGGCCTCCAAATACGCTGTTGAAGGGCTGTCCGAGTCACTGGATCATGAAGTACGCCAATTCGGCATCCGCGTGTCGCTGGTCGAACCCTCCTTCACCAAAACCAACCTTGATCTCAACGCGCCTCAGACTGCTGCCAGAATCCCGGACTACAGCAAAGAGCTTGCCATCGTCACCAAAGCCTTCCAGAACAACGTGCAAAAGGCGCCCACGCCTGAAGGCGTTGTGGCGACGATGGTCAGCGCGGCACTTGGTCCGTGGAAGATGCGCCACACGCCCAAGGGCGAAGCGTCCCTCCTGGCCAAGTTGCGCCGTTTCATGCCCGCTGGCCCGGTCGAAAAGGGCCTGCGCAAGACGTTCGGACTGGGCTGAAATCACAGCTGTGTTCACGGCCGGGTGCTAGACCTCATGGAGTAATATGAGCGTGCTTGAACTGAAGGTTCCTCCCCCCATCGTAGCGCTTGTCCTGGCGCTTCTTATGTGGCTGACGCCAGCCATCGCGGGCCTTGTGCAGATTCCCTATCCGGCCCGCGTGCTCTGCGCCGTCATTTTGGTGTGCATTGGCCAAGGCATCAGCATCGCCGGAATGGTTGCGTTTCGGCGCGCCAAGACCACCGCGAACCCCATCAAGGCAAGCTTGGCGTCCTCGTTGGTCATCCAAGGCGTGTACCGGTATACGCGCAACCCCATGTATGTCGGACTCTTGCTTACCCTGTTGGCGTGGGCAGTGTTTCTGGCGAATCCGTTTGCTGTACTGTGGGTTGTCGTGTACGTGCTTTACATCACCCGGTTCCAAATCATCCCGGAAGAACGCGTGCTGGCGTCTCTATTTGGGGCAGAGTACGAGGCTTACAAAGAGCGGGTACGCAGATGGGCATGAGGTCTAACGGGTCTGCAAGGACTTCCCCCCTAAGTCATCAACACATCCCAGCGCAACAAGAAAATCGGAAGCGGCCGCCCCCTCAACGGCGAGAGCCCACGGCGTTCTGCATATTGTTTCAAAAAATGCCGCCGCCACGCGTCGGAAACTTTTCCCGGTCTTTTGCACACCTACCGTCCATCGTTTGCAAAACTCACCACCGAGGAACACTCCATGCGTCTCACGACGAAGGGCGGCTTCGCCTTGACGGCCATGATCGATGTCGCGATGCGCGAGCGGGACGGCCCCGTGCCATTGGCGTCGATCAGCCAGCGGCAACACATTGCCCGTTCTTCGCTGGAGTTGCTCTTCAGCAAGCTGCGCCAGCATGCGCTGATCAAGGCAACGCGCGGCCCTGGAGGCGGCTACACATTGACGCGCAGGGCTTCCGAAATCACCGTGGCTGACATCCTTGCCTCGGTCGATGGCCAGCCCGTGGCGGACACCGAGGCCTCGCCAAGGAAGGACACCGCTGGCAAGGGCTGCTATTCGACCGACGCGCTGTGGGCCTCCGCCAAGCACCATGTCATGGAGTTTCTGGGCTCCGTCACGCTGCAGAGCCTGGTCGAAGAGCAACTCGCCAAGGGCGTGCGCGTCGAGCACGAAGCGCCGACGAAGAGACAGCCCCCGCAAATCTCCGCCGTCACGCCAATGCGCGTGAATGCGCCGAACTCCGTGTTCGCCTGGAACGGCGTGTTCGCCAAGCGCTGAACGCCACGCGCGTGCGGGCTCAGGCCTGCTGCGCTTCGGTCAGCGCCTGCGCCGCCACCACTGCCTCGGTGCGGTTGCGCACATTCAGCGCGCGGAAGATCGCCGCAAGGTGGATCTTCACGGTGCCCTCGCTGATGCCGAGGCTGCGCCCGATCAGCTTGTTGGGCTTGCCTTGCGACAGCAACTGCAGCACCTCGACCTGCCGCTCCGTCAGCACGTTGCGCAGGTGCTCCAGCGTCTGGCTGCCAGCGCCGCCATTGCCGCTGCGCACCAGCGCCTCGGCGCCGGCCTGCGGCGCCACGCCGGCCACGATGCCGGGCGGCAGCGCAGCCAGCATCATCGGCGGCACGTACACGCCGCCGGCCAGCACCAGCCGCACGGCCGAGAGCATGACCTCGGGCGAGTAGGCCTTCGGAATGAAGCCGAGCACGCCGCGCTCGAGCGCGCTGCGCATGATGGCCGGGTCTTCGTAGCCCGACAGAACGATCAGCGGCACGGCCGGATGGCGGCGGCGGATTTCGTCGATGTGGGCCTGGCCGTCGGCGCCGGGCATGTTGAGGTCGATCAGGGCCAGGTCGAGATCATCGGTGGCTCCGGCAAGCAATTCGTCGACGCTCATCGCCAAAACGAATTCGATGCCAGGCTCCAGCTCCGACAACTTGGCTTTGACCGCCTCGATGACGAGCCGGTGGTCGTCGGCGATCAGGATTTTCATGATGCTTTTTCCCGTGTCCCAGCGTGCAGTGAATTGCAGGCGCTGAAGATACCGGCGAATGCCCCGTGCAGCAAGGGCGGCGGCCCCACCAACGGCATAGACCCCAAGCGGTATGGCGCGGGGCGAGAGCCATTTGAAAGAATGAACGCCTACTCGAAGAAACCGGGGACATGGGCATGTGCCATCGCAGCAGACTCCGGCGCAAGGCATCCTTCGCAACGCATGGCTGAGCGAGCCCACGCATGGCTCGCCTTCTCGACTGCTTCTCCAGCTTCATCTCGTTCGGTCTCGCGCTGGATGCATCGATCGCGGCCGGCGCGCCGCCGCTGCTGCCGCCGCACGAGACCGCACAGCAGCAGGCCCGCCAGCTGCTCGATGCGGCCCGCGCCGCCGCCGAGGCCTTCGGCACGCCCGCAGCGCAGATCGAATCGGCAACCTTCGCAATGGTGGCCTGGATCGACGAAATCCTCGCGCGCCATCCCGGCGCAACCGCTGCGGTCAACACGGCTGGCGCAGCCCCGCTGCAGGTGCAGCTCTTCAACTCCAACAACGCGCACAGCGAGTTCTTCCATCACCTGTCTGCCCTGACCCCACAGGACGACCCCGTGCGCGAGGTGTACTGGCATGCGCTGGTGCTCGGCTTCAAGGGCCAGTACTACTTCGAGGATGGCGACCACGGCGAGCTCGGCAAGCTCAAGGAACTGCACGGCCGGCAGCTTCAGCTGCGCCCGCTGTCCACCGGCAGCCCGGTGCAGGACCGCGTCGCGCCGCAACCCCATGACGTGCCCGACCCGCGCGGCCCCGGCGACACGCGCCGGCGCGACCGCACGCTGTTGCACAGCAGTGCCGCGCTGGCGCTGATGCTGCCGCTGCTCTACCTGCTGTGGCTGTGGTCCACCGGGCCGCCGGCCACCGCCGCGGGCCCGGGCCAGCGCGTGGAGCAGCATCTGCAGACTTTCGCCTGCGCCGACCTCACGGCCGGCATCGACCCCGAGGGCCGCACGCACGTCACCGGCTTCGTCTCGGTGCCCGGCGACCTGCCGCGCGTCAAGAGCGAAGTGAGCGCGATTCCCGGCGTGCAGGCGCCGCGCTTCGACGTCGGCCTGCGCGTGTGGCCCCACTGCGAGGTGTTCGCCATCCTCAAGCCCTACCAGGCGCGCAACCGCGAGAAGGCCTACGGGCTGGAGGTGGATGCACCTTCGGCCCGCGAAGGCGACCTGCGCGAGGGCGACGGCGTGCGCGTGCGGGTGGTGGCGCCGCGCCACGACAGCTACATCTGGGTCGACTACTACACCGCCGACGGCTCGGTCATGCACCTCAACGCCGGACAGGCGCCCACGCGGCTGCGGGCCGGCGAGACGCTGGATCTGGGCCGCGACGTCCCTTCGAGCTGGCTGGTGAGCCCGCCCTTCGGCAGCGTGCTGATCACGGTGCTCTCGTCGCCGACGCCTTTTACAGAAACATCCGGCCGGCCGCCTTTCGAGCTGGCCTCGGCCTACCTGCTGCGGCTGCGCGAGGCGCTGGCGGCGAGCAAGAACGGTGAGCGGCTGATCGCGGACTTCGTGTTCCTCGAAACCGTTGCGCGTTGAACGCGTTGCCGTTCCCCGCCCCCCCCGCTTCTGGCGGCTCGCCGGCATGCGGCGCGGCGCTCACTTCGCGTCGACGCGGATCGCGCGGGCGCTGAAGTTCACGTCAAGCGCCTGCGCCTTGCCGGTAGTGACGGGCCGCACTTCGCGCCAGCGCGCGCGGTCGAGATCGCGGAACGCCGCCATCACGCCGATGGACTTCGCATCGGGCGGCAGGTTGAAGTCGAGCTTCTTCGTCTCGCCGGGCCGCAGCAGCACCTCTTCGCGCTGCACCAGCTCCGCGCCGAGCGTGGCCTGGTCCTTCTCGAACAGCGAGAAGAAGTCGGCGCCCTCGAAGGGGCCCGGCGACTTCAATGCATACACGCGCACGGTGAGCGGCGAGGCGCGGCCGCGCGCGTCGGGGTTGGCGTCGGCACCCGCCGTGAGCGTAACGGCCACCGTGGTGACGACCGGCTTGCTTGCGCAGCCCGAGATCAAAAGACCCGCTGCAGCAAGGCCAAGGACCGCAATGCGGCGCCGCGTTGCAGCGGCAAGGAAGCCTTCATAGGACGAATGGTGTGTACCCAGCGTGCGCATGCTATTCCCTTCGTTGCATTGACCGGTCAAGACGCATCTTTGATTATCACCAGCGAACTCCAACAGGCAACATGCTGACCAACGAACTTGCAGCCACACTGCTCGCGCCCATCGGCGAGGCCTCGCCATGCGGCGACGATCTCGAGTACGACGCGGACTTCATGGCGCTGGTGGCGGCCGCGCAAGGCAAGCCCGAGCAGCAGTTCGGCGACACCGTGATCCCCGCGGTCGAACCCGAGTGGCGCGAAGTGGGCGAACAGGCCGGAATCATCCTGCGCCGCAGCAAGGACGTGCGCGCCGCAGTGCTGCTGCTGCGCGCATCGACGCACCTGCAAGGCGTGCCCGGCTTCGTTGCCGGACTGCAACTGCTGACGGGTCTGCTCGACACCTTCTGGGAAGGCATACATCCAAAGCTGGATGCCGACGACGGCAACGACCCGACGATGCGCCTGAACGCGCTCGCGCCTTTCTGCGACGAGAGCCAGACGATGCTGCGAGAGCTGTACGACGCACAGGTGGGCGTGGCACCCGGCGTGGGGCCGATACGCGTGCGCGACATCGCCGTCGCCCACAACGCACTGGGCGCCGTGAGCGGCGAAGCCACCTACTCGGCCTCGCAGGTCAAAGGCGGCCTCGAGGCCATCCACGCGTCCCAACCCGAGCCGTTGCGAACCGCGATGGACGTGCCCGCCCTCCTCGAGAAACTGCGGGCCTTGCTGGTCGATCGCACCGGCCGCGCCGACGCCATCGACCTGACCCCGCTTCGCACCGTTGCCCTGGTGCTGAAGAAAGCGTGCGGCGCCGCCGCTGGCACGCCTGACGAAGCGCCAGCGAGTGCGGATGCCGAAGCCGACGAATCGCAGGCGGCCGGCACCACCGCCCGTCCCACCGCGATGCGCGGCGAGATCCAGAACCGGCAGGACGCGCTGCAGATGCTCGACCGCGTGATCCGCTACCTCGAGCAGGCCGAGCCCGGCAACCCTGCGCCGCTGCTGATCGAGCGTGCCAAGAAGCTCATCGGCGTGAGCTTTCTCGAGATCATGGCCAACCTCGCGCCGAACGCGATGGACACCATCGAAACGGTCACGGGCCGCCGCCCGTCCGAATAAGCCCGCCCTTCCCGACACCCGCACTCATTCACACCCGCAAGGAGCATCTCCATGGCCAAGAGCAGTCAGAAATTCATCGCCCGCAACCGGGCGCCCCGGGTCCAGATCGAGTACGACGTGGAGCTCTACGGGGCCGAGAAGAAGGTGCAGCTGCCCTTCGTGATGGGCGTGCTGGCCGACCTGTCGGGCAAGCCGGCCGACCCGCTCGCGCCGGTGGTCGACCGAAAGTTCCTCGAGATTGATGTCGACAACTTCGACTCGCGCATGAAGGCCATGAAACCGCGCGCGGCGTTCGCGGTGGAGAACTCGCTCACCGGCGAAGGCGACCTCAAGGTGGAACTCACCTTCGAGAACATGGAAGATTTTTCGCCCGCCGCCGTGGCGCGCAAGGTCGGTGCGCTCAACAAACTGCTCGAGGCGCGCACCCAGCTGTCGAACCTCGTCACCTACATGGACGGCAAGGGCGGCGCCGAGGACCTGCTGGCCAAGGTGCTCGAAGACCCGGCGCTGCTGCAGACGCTGGCCGCGAGCAAGAAACCCGAAGACGGCAGCGCGTCCGCCACCTGACACCCATCCGAGCACACGAGGAGTAAACCACCATGGCCGAAGCACTCGAACAGAGCGCGCTGAAAGATGTCGCGTATGCAGGCAGCGACTTTTCTTCGCTGCTGCAGAAGGAATTCAAGCCGCGCAGCGACGAAGCCAAGAGCGCCGTCGAAGCCGCGGTGCTCACGCTGGCGCAGCAGGCGCTGGCCAACAGCACCGTCATCGGCAAGGACGTGACCCGGTCGATCCAGGCCATGATCGCCGCGATCGACGCCAAGCTCACCGACCAGGTGAACAAGATCATCCATCACCCCGACTACCAGAAGCTCGAGAGTGCATGGCGCGGCCTGCACTACATGGTGAACAACACCGAGACCGACGAGAACCTCAAGATCCGCGTGATGGACATCTCCAAGCAGGAGCTGGCCAAGAACCTCAAGAAGTTCAAGGGCGCGGCCTGGGACCAGAGCCCGATGTTCAAGAAGATCTACGAGCAGGAGTACGGCCAGTTCGGCGGCGAGCCCTTCGGCGCGCTGGTGGGCGACTATCACTTCGACCAGAGCCCGCCGGACGTGGAGCTGCTCGGCGAGATGGCCAAGATCGCGGCCTCGGCGCATGCTCCCTTCATCACCGGCGCCAGTCCCAACCTGATGCAGATGGAGTCGTGGCAGGAACTCGCGAATCCGCGCGACCTGACCAAGATCTTCTCCACCCCTGAGTACGCCGGCTGGCGCAGCCTGCGCGAATCGGACGACTCCAAGTACCTCGGCATGTGCATGCCGCGCTTTCTGGCGCGCACGCCCTACGGCGCCAACACCAACCCGGTGGAAGAGTTCGACTTCGAGGAAGACACCGCCGGCGCCGACCACAGCAAGTACGCCTGGGCCAATGCCGCCTACGCGATGGCGACCAACATCAACCGCTCGTACAAGCTCTACGGCTGGGGCTCGCGCATTCGCGGCATCGAGTCGGGCGGCGCGGTGGAGAACCTGCCGCTGCACACGTTTCCGAGCGACGACGGCGGCGTGGACCAGAAGTGCCCGACCGAGATCGCCATCAGCGACCGGCGCGAGGCCGAATTGTCGAAGGCCGGGCTGCTGTCGATGATCCATCGCAAGAACTCCGACTTCGCGGCCTTCATCGGCGCCCAGTCGCTGAACAAGCCGGCCGAGTACGACGACCCCGACGCCACGGCCAACGCCAACCTCGCGGCGCGCCTGCCCTACCTCTTTGCCTGCAACCGCTTCGCGCACTACCTCAAGTGCATCGTGCGCGACAAGGTGGGCAGCTTCAAGGAGCGCGAGGACATGCAGCGCTGGCTCAACAAATGGATCATGAACTACGTGGACGGCGACCCCGCCAACTCGTCGGAAACCACCAAGGCCCAGAAGCCGCTGGCCGCCGCCGAGGTGATCGTCGAGGAAGTGGAAGGCAACCCGGGCTACTACACGTCCAAGTTCTTCCTGCGCCCGCACTACCAGCTCGAGGGCCTCACGGTCTCGCTGCGCCTGGTGTCGAAGCTGCCTTCGGCCAAGGGCGGCACCTGAAAAGTCCCGCGGGTTTTCTTGAAATTCCCGATTCCGTTTCGTTCTCTCTGTAGCTGCCGCGTATCGGTCGTGTCTTCAAACCGCCGGCAGCCTTCGTCTTCAACCCAGTCATCAACCGCCCGAACGCAAATCGGGTTCCAAGGAGTAGGAACATGTCATCTGACTTTCACATCAAGCTCGACGGCGTCAAGGGCGAGTCTTCCCACAAGGACCACAAGGACGAGATCGAGATCTCGTCGTGGTCGTGGAACGTGAGCAACGCCTCGGGCGCGGGCTCGGGCGGCGGCTCCGGCAAGGGCAAGGCCACACCTGGCGACTTCCACTTCGTGCACGCCTACGACAAGGCCTCCCCGGTGCTGGCCAAGAACTGCGTGGGCGGCAAGCACTTCAAGGACATGATCATGACCTGCCGCAAGTCGGGCGAAGGCCAACAGGAGTACCTCAAGGTCACGCTGAAGGAAGTCTTCATCTCCAGCGTGGCCCCCGGCGGCGCGCAGGGCGGCGACGTGCAGGAACAGGTGTCGTGCTCGTTCAAGGACATCGAGTTCGCCTACAAGGCGCAGGACGACAAGGGTGCAGCGGGCGGCGAAGTGAAGTTCGGCTGGAACGTGCCGACCACCGAAACGCGCTGACGGACGGCGGATTCGTCGAGTGCGGAATCAGGCGCGGCTGCCGCGCCCGGTCCGCTTCCTTTGCGTGTCCTCCACCGGAGCAATGCGATGGCATTCAGCACCCCCACCATTGGCGACAGCGGCGCGCTGCTCACCACCTACAACATCGACTGGTCGGTCGGCCGGATCGGCTCCAACACGCGTGAAGACGTGATGCTGGTACAGGCGCTGTTCAAGATCTTCTACTACGAGCTGATGGGCTTCAACCACGACTTCGACCCGCCGCCCGGCCAGACCGAAGTGATCGCCGTGGACGGCTACTACGGACCGGTCACGCAGAAGCACATCACGCACTTCCAGCAGCAGATGGTTGCGACCGGGCGCAAGGTCCTGGCGGACGGCATCTTCGACCCGTTCCGGGACCCCGGCACATCCAGCACGATCAGCCAGTCGCGCTACGCGCTCGACCTGCTCAACAACGGCTGCGCCAATTTCTGCAAGGAGCAGGGGATCGACAACTACACCAACCTGCCCAACCGGGAAGACATGCCGCTGTTGCTGCGCAGCGCATTGAAGCGGGTCAAGAAGACGGCCAGCAAGTACGCCTACGGCGCACCCGCGAGGGTTCCGGTCACGGGCGGCATCTGAGTCTCCGCCCCGCCCTCGGCAGCAACCAAGGGCCTGGAGCGATCGTCCGATGGACGGCGCTTCAGGCCCTTGTCTTTTGTTCGAAGCAATTCAAGAGTCAGTCGGCCGACGCAATGCTCTCTGGCAGCAGCCGCGTCGCATCGTCGCTCTCATCCTCGATCACCCACAGCGTGAGCGCCGTGTAGTTGTCGTGGCCCGGCTTGGCGTTGGCCTTCACCTGCGCGTCGATCAGCTCGGTCCACTGGCTGGGCGTGCGCGAGGCATGCAGCGTGTCGATCAGGCGCTCGTCGCCCAGCGGCTCCCACACGCCGTCGCTGCACAGCAGCAGCACGTCGCCTGGCAGCAGGCGCATGCGGTCGGACACGGCGATGTCGGGGGCCTCCTCGATCGAGCCCAGCGCCGACAGCAGCATGTTGCGCTGCGGATGCAGCCGCGCGCCCTCCTCGTCGAGCATGCCGCCGGCCACCATCTGCTGCACCAGGCTGTGGTCGGTGGTACGCGCCACGATGGCACCGCCGCGGAACAGGTATGCCCGGCTGTCGCCGCTGTGCACCCAGGCCAGCGCGTGGTCCTCGAGGTCGATGGCCGCGAACACGATGGTCGAGCGCATGCCCGCGAGCTTGCCGCCCTCGGCCTGCCGCGCCACCACGTCGACGTTGGCCTGCTCCACCAGCCGGCGCAGCGTGGGCTCGTCGAGCCCCGGCGCGGCCGAGAAGCCGCCCAGCACGCTGCTGCGCGCGGTGGCCGCGGCCACGTCGCCCCCGCCATGGCCGCCTGCGCCGTCGGCCACCAGGCAGGCGACATAGCGCTCGTCGTGCCAGTGGCCGTGGACGTCTTCGTTGTAGGTGCGGCCGCCCTGGCGGGAGAGCGTGACGATTTCGATTTCCAAGCGGGTGCCTCGCTGGTGATGCGGTGGTAGTTGTCGTCAGGCTTCGGACTTGAGGCGCGCCATCTGCTCTTCGTAGGCTTCGAGGAAGGCCTTGCCGAAGAGGCTGTGGAAGTCGTCTTCCGCCTCGCTCGCGATGCCACCGTAGAGCGACACGAACTGGTCCCAGAGCTTGGCCTTGCGGTTGGCGCTGAAGAGCGCGTCGAGCGCCGACTTCGCGCTGATCTTCTTCTCCAGCTCCGCCGGCTCGAAGCGCGCGATGACATGGGCCAGCGCCGCGCGCATGCCCACCATCACGCCGAACTGGTGTGCGCGCAGGTCGTTGTAGGCATCGCGCATCGCGGCCTCGGGCGGCATGAAGCCGCGCACGCCAGGGCCCAGCAGATGGGCCAGCGCCACTTCGACCGTGGGCGAGAACTTCAGCGGATTGTTGGCCTGCGACGCGATCATCGTGACCTCGGCGCGCACCTCGCGCTTGAACTCCTGGCGCGTGAGCAGCAGCTGCAGCGTGCCCTCGGTGGCACTGCGCAGCATCGCGCCGATGCGCTCCATCAGGCCGGGTGTGAGCATCTCGGGCGGCTGGTGCGTGCTGGCGAGGCCGCGCAGGAAGGCGGCGAGCAGTTCGTCGTCGGTGGCGGTGCGCGCGGGCGCTGCGGGGCGCGGGGCCGGCCGCGGCGACGCGGCAGGGGCCACGGGCGCGGGCGGCTCGAACGGCCTGGCGGAGCCCTCGGGGCCGCTGATGCGGATCGGCTGGCCCGTGACGTCGTCGAACTGCGCCATCGGTTGGGGCTGCGGCGATGGCGACGAAGGCGGCGTGATCGCCTTCGGCGGCATGAAGCCGAACTGGTCGATCGGAAGATGGTCGGAGCGCGGCGTGGGCGTGGGGGGCGCCGCTTGCTGCAGGGCCGCCAGCGGATCGGCATTGGAGGCGGTGTTGGGCTGCAGCAGCGGATCGGCCAGCGGCGACAGCGCGAGCGGATCGCCTCCGATGCCGCCACCGCCGCCCATGCCGCCGAACAGCTCGTCGATGCCCGCGGCCTTGCCGTGCGGGGGCGGTGCGCCGAGGTCGGAGAAATCGTCGAGCGCGCCAAGGCCGGCCGCGGGCGCGGACGACGGCGTGGGTCCGAGCAGGTTTGCGAAGGGATCGATCTGCGCGGCCTGCGCGTTGCGCGAGCCGCTTTCCATCGGGTCGGGGAACAGCAGCGAATCGGGCAGTGCTGCAGCGGGAGCGGACGCCGGCGCAGATGCAGCCGGCGCGGCCGGCGGCGCGAGGCCCGCCAGCAGGTCGGCGAAGGGGTCGTCGCTCGACGGTGCCGCAGTTGCTGCCGGCGCGGCGGCGGAAGGACCGCCCAGCACCGTGTTCGGGATGGCCAGCGACGGCGGCGCGGCGTCGGCCGTCACGCGCACCGCGAGCTCGAAGCTGCCGACCACCAGCCGTGCGCCATCGGCCAGCGCGACCTCCTTGCCCGAGCCCAGCGACACGCCGTTGCACTGCATCGGGTTGCTGCCGCGGTCGATGAGAAAGTACAGCCCGTCGCGGCACAGCACCTGGGCGTGCACCCGCGAAACCGTGCGGTCGGGGTCGACGAGCACGAGCGTGTTGGTGTCGGCACGGCCGATGGTGCCGCCATTGGGTCCGAAGTCCGCGGCGATAGACTGCCCCGCCGGAGCGCCTTGCCGGGTGATGACAGCGATATGGATCATGAATCGGCCCCTGTCGCCCGTCGCGAGCGAAACAACTCGAGGGAAGTATTCATTCCGGCCGGCACCTTGGCAATCTCGCCTAAAGAGGTATGCCGTCGCCGAGCCTGCGCTGCTGCCGCCACGCCGGCGCGCTGGTCGCGAACAGCGGCGCACGCGCGTCGAGCAACGCGAGTTGCAGTGCGGCCGCCACGCGTTGGCGCTGGAAGCCCTGGCGCAGCACGCCCGTGCAGCTGTCGGGCGAGAGCGGCTGCCCCATGAAGAGCCGCGTCCCGGGGGTGAAGCGCGCGCCGTTCTTCTGCCACCACGCGCGAATCTTGTCGACGTCGGGCCACGGCAACGCGATGTCCTCGGGCAGTTCCACGTTGTCGTCGTCGGGGTCCTCGGTCGGGCCGTCCTCGAAGCCGTCGGGCGGCGGGACCTCCATCTGCGCGAGGTTGAAGTCCACGCCCGTGATGGTGACGAAGGCCTCGGCCGCGATGCGCGCCGTGGCCGGCTGCGTCATCTGCTCGATAAGCCAGGGCACGTAGCGCGCGTCGCCGATGAAGCCCGAGCCGATGATGCGCAGACGCTGCGCCCCGGGCAGCGTGGCGCTGTCGAGCAGCAGCGCATGGCCGGGGGCGATCTCCATCGCCTGCAGCGCGAGCTGGAATGCGCGCGGCTGGCGCGGCCCGCTCTTCAGCGCGAAGGCGGCGAGCGCATCGAGCGCCTGCGCCCGGTCGCCGAGCAGTACCGCCGCCCACGCGGCCCAGAAGCGCAGTTCGGGCTTGGCCTCGCCCAGCAGCGACTGTGCTTGCGGCAACAGGTCGGCACGGCCCAGTTCGCCGGCTGCGCGCAGCGCGCGGATGCGCACGCTGTCGGGCGCACTCGCGAGCAGTTCGCCGAGCAGCGCGCCCGGGTCGCGCCGATGCAGCGCGCAGGCCGCCACGCCGAGCTTCTGCCGCAACGGCGAGGCATCGTCGAGCAAGGCCTTGACGCGGCCGCCCAGATGCTTCGGCTCGACCCAGCCGAGCGCGGAGATCAGGCCGGGCACGACCTCGGGCAGGTCTTCTCTTGCACGCTCAACCAGATCGTCGAAACGGCTGTCGACCGCTTCTATGGCGAGCACGGCGGCAACGAAGAAGTCCTCGGGGCCTTCGTTGTCGATGAGGGCCAGTGCATGCTGCCAGCCTTCTTCGCCGGCGACGCGCAGGCCGTCGATGTGGGCGGCGAGGCGTTCGTCGAGGTCGGCGAATTGCTGGGGCGAGTAGTTGGGGGCGTGGACTGCGCTGGTGCGCTGGAGCCAGAGAAAGGAGGCTTCGTCGGCGTGCTCGGCGAGGATGGATTCGATCACAGGCGCGGCGCCGCTCATACTTCGATCTCCACGTCGCGAATCCGCAATGCGTCGGCATGCGCCACGAGGAAGTGGGTAAGCAGGTCGAGGCAGGCCTCATGAGCTATCACGCCTTCGAGAAACCATTGGCAGGTGGTACTGCCGATCCGCATCGTCTGCGTGGCGCCAACGGTGGATTCACCCGGCAGGTACGGTTCCGGCGGCAGGCCGCCTTGCATAAGCGCGATCCAGCATTCGAAGCCTGCATCGAGCAGGTCTGATTGCTGCTCATCGGGTGGCGCATCCAGGTTAAGCACGACCACCAGTTGTTCGCCGAAACCCACGAAGTCGGGACGTTGCAGCATGAACGCTTGCTGCGGTTTGGCTGCGAGAGCCGAGGCAGCTTCACCGATCGCCGTTGCCCCGGCCTGTTGCCCGGCTGGGCCGAGCCATCGCAACGGCAAATCGCGCGCAAGCCGTCCCCATTCGCACATGCCGCGCAAAATTCGCAGCACCGCCGGATGAATTGCATCGGTATGCATGTGCACCAGCACCAGCGTGGGCGACGCCAGCTGCACAACTACCGGCACCGCCGCGACACCGGGGCCGAAGAAGCCCAACTGCATCGCGCGGGCGAAGTCGCGCGCGACGACGCGCACGAAGTCGAGCACGACGACGGCAGCATCGGCGCGGGTAGCCACGGAGAAGGTCAGCATGCGGCTCAATCCTCTTCGCCGAAGAATCGCGCGTACCACGCTTGTGATTCTTCGGGCGTCATGCCAGTGACGAGCAGGTTATCGATCCAGTCATCCGGCACGCGCAGCGGCGCGAGCACCTTGCCGACCGCTTGATACGCCGGCAACGCGTGCCCCCGATTGACATCACCCAGCTCAGGTTGCGTGCTGGCACGGATCAGCAAGCCGCGATCGTTTGCAATGGCCTGCACATTGATCGGAGGCGGCAATGCCGAGGCCAGCGCGTTGATGCCCCCCATTTCCGCAGCGCGGGCCTTGCCGAGAAAGGTCAACCAGCTCACTCCGAGAATGCCCAGGTCGGCAAAGCTGAAAAGACCGAGTGGCTTGCCGTAGGCGAGCCCCGGATAACGCGTAAGCCATCCCCGGTTGGCGCGTTCGAGCTCGCGCTCTGCCTCGCCATCACCGGTGTTCCAGTAGTAGGAGAATCCGCCATAACCGGAGTCGAAATCAACCAGTGCCAGCAGGCCCAGCACTCGTTCGACTGTTCGATCGGGCACATTGGCTTCGTCGAGCGGGAGGCATATGCGCAGCATGTGCCGCACCACGCGGTCGTCAGGGTCGCTCAGGTCTTCCTCGGAAAAAAACTGAAACGACGGCAACGCATAGTCGGCCGCGCTCGCACCGGAGTGCTGCTCCACCCCGAGCAGGTAGCTCGCGAGCGCCTTCCTGTCACCCAACATCTGTGCCACCTGATCATTGGCGGGACCGACGAGACGCTTCGCAGTCTTCATTACGTTGGTCTTGTACCAGCCGAGTGCCTGACCGTGATGTTCGCAGAAGGCACGGTGAAACTCTATGAACTGAGGCGCCAACGCGGCGCGAGGGACGGTGCAGAACACCAGGATTTCAAGACACGGTCGAAAATGCATGGCCGTGCTGGCGCCGTCGCCAAGGATCGTGTCGTTCATTCTTTGCTTCCTTGCATAGGTGGACCGCATTCAATCGCAAGCGCAGTCCGATTCTTCGATCTGCTGGTATTTGCCCGCATTCTTCGCCCCCAGCCGCTCCTTGGCCAGTTGTTGATTGGCCGTGGGCGTGTCGCCCTTGAACTTGACTTCGACGAAACTCTTGACGTTGTCGAAATTCGCCGGCTTGGCCGCATCCTTCAAGACCGTGAAATCAGGCCGAAAAGTAGTGCCCGGCGCACCGCGTCCAGCCGCCAGCCCGCGAAACAACGAACCCGGTGCCGGCAAGCCATTCGACAACGCCCGCCCTTCCGACATGATGCCGACGAAAGTGCCGCCGACTCGCTTGGCGATCTTCCAGGTCATCTCGACGAACAGGTCGAGCTTCTTCGGCTTGTAGAGTGGAAATCCGCTACTGAGCTTGCTCGCCACGCGGGACTGGAGGGTTGGGTATTTCTTCGACGGGATCGTGCCCTCGTCCGCTTCGTCACGCGTATCGCAGATGGCAGTGCAGATTTGATCCCCGAGTTCCTGCCCCAATGCTGCGACGATCACTGGGTTCTGCAGCACACCGCCTAGGTTGGCGGCGTTCTCCGCGTTGTGGAACATCTTGTCCGTAAGGCGGGTAGCGTTCTTGCCGTCCATCTTCACGTCGAAGGAATAGAGAATCCATGTCGCCTCCTTCATGAAGGTGCTGGACTTCACGCCACCGGCCACGCCCGCGTTGTCGCCGTTCGAGAGCGCGAATTTCGAGCCCTTGTTGGCGGCCATCGCCTTGTCGCCTTTGACGGTGGAGGTGCCGTTGCTTAGCGTGATCGAGTTCGCGATGTTGGGGTAGGGTACCGGCACCGGCCCGCCTGGGCTCGGGGTCTTGCAGACATCGGGAATGGTCGCGATGCTGACACCTGTGCTGAACTTGTGAACTAGCGACAGGCTCGTGCCGTTGACCCTGATGGAGACCGGCATGATTCATTCCTCGCCGAAGTCCATCGCGCAGATCAATGCGGCACCCCGCTCGCCCGACGCGGAACTGGCCCACACCATCGACCATCGCCCCTTGCCGTAGCGCTTGCGATGGCAGATCGCGGCGATGGCAATGTGCAACGGAACGCCTGCTGCGCCGATATCACCCCAGCAGTCGGCCGGGGCGACGAAATCGCTGGCCGCTCGGAAGCGATCACCCTTTCGCAGCACCGTGAAGCCGTACTCGTCGGCACGATAGGGTTCGCCGTTGAGGTCGCAGAAAACGTTGTGTACGCATTCCTCCGGGGGCAATCGCCCGAGCGCCCGTTCGAAGGCCTCGCTCAGGCCATCGCCCACGCACACCTCACCGGTCCCGATGAGATGGGCTTCCTGGGCGACGCCAATCCCCACCACTTCACCCCAGGCGTCGAGCTGCCGCGCTCGCGCGAAGTCCCGCGAAGCCAGCAGCAGCGCGCCAGCCGCCTCGCCAGGCACGAAGCCCCATGCATTGTTGTCGGCACCTCCGCCGTGGAGTTGCCCGCATGCCTCAATCCATTCGAGCGTCTCTGGTGCCAGGGTGGAATCGACGCCGCAGACGAGGCACACGTCGACGGCACCAGCAAAGCAGTCTTGCACGGCCGCCTCGAGCGCGAGATGTCCGCCAGCGTGGCCCGCTTCAAAGGCCCGCGCGGTACCGAAGCGCCCGGGATATCGGCGCGACACCCACGCCAACAAAGAACCGGCCAGGTCGTGGGGCCGGCCCGGACGCGTGGGCGGCAGCGCCAGCGCGAGACCGCATCGCACCGATACGTCGTCGGCCGTGGATAGCACTCGCAGCGCACCGTCGATAGCCGGCAGCAGCAGCGCGGCACAACGGTCTGCAACGCCAGCCGATGCATCGATCCAGGCTGCGCGGGCCACGCGCATCGGTTCACCGGCGGTATCGATCACGAACGGATGCTCGCCGAAACCGCAGACTCCTGCGCGTACCGCGGCAGCGCTCGCGAAAACATCGCGCCCCACCGGCGTGCAACCGCCCAAGCCTACGATGCGCAATCCGTCGCCGCTCATGCGAAATCCTCTGAAGGTGTCTCGCCCAGGCGAACTAGCTGCTTTTCGTAAACGCGCGTCTTCTCCAGCTTGTGGACCTTGGGGTGACAGGGCAACGCGCTATGCCACACCAGCGACACACGCGCCGCATCGGGCTCAACGATCACCGTGTGCAGGCGCGGCGGCTCGTGCCGCTGGCGCGCGCCATTCGAAAAGAAAGTTTCCAGTCCCAGCACCACCCTCGGCAGTTCGAAGCTCAGCTGCGCCGCATGCGGCGACAAATGAATCAGCACTACCGGCTCGCCACCCCGCAGAAACTGCGGCGCCTGCTGGTCCACAGGCGCACTCTGGTAATGCCGATCATCTAAGTCCACCGGCAGCAGCGGCAACCGATCTCGCTGCCACGCTTCGTCATACGTCCCCGCGAACCCCGCCCGCGGCTGCCAGTGGTTGCACAGCGGCCCAAACCCCGCGGGCTCCGGCCGGTCATTCCACGTCCGCACGCATTGATCCGGGTACTCGATGTTCGGCAGCCGCATGCCCTCCGCATGCGCGGCCTCGAGCGCGAAGCCGGTGCCCACGGGGTTGCGCACGTCGAACTGCGGATTCGGCGCATCGCGCGTCCATGGATCGACACCGCCGTATGCGCGCTCCCACACCAGCGGCATGGTGCTGAAGGGTTCGGGCTCCGACGGTGAGCCGCCCAGCCACACGCGGTCGCCCGTCACGCGCAGCCGCTTGGCGACAGGACCGACGCGCATGCCCACGTCGATCTGCGTCACCGGCACGCCACCGGGCGCATGCGCATGGCCGATCAGCAGCACGTCGGTCGTCTGCTTGGTGCGCACCAGGTCCATCTCGTAGAGCAGGCTCGGCTGGAGCGCGGACTCGTCGATGAAGACGGGTGCCTGCGCCACGGGCGGCTGTTGGGGCGCGATGCTCGTCTCGCCATCGAGCGAAATGTCGAAGCTGCACTTCACAGCCACGAGCCAGATCTCCGCCCCGTCGCGGTCGCGCACCCAGGTGCGTTCGGCGGCGTAGGGTGTGCGGTTGTCGAGCTGCCACATGGCACGCCTCTTCAGTTGATGCCGACGTACGCGCCCTTGACGCGGTTGGCGCCGCGCGAGCGAGAGAGCACGTAGTTGCCGTTGATCAGCACCTTGCCCGAGCGCGTGAGCACGATGCTGGCCTCCCCGCAGCGCAGCTCGATGCGCTCGCGCGCCTGCAGCACGACGCGTTCGCCGTCCACGCGTGCATCGAGCACCGGTGTTCCGCTGCGTGGCGGCTGCAAGCGCCCGACGATGACGGGATGCCGCACCTCGCCCTGCTCGAAGGCCACGACGATGGCTGCGCCCGCATCGCCGGGTGCCAGCCCCACGGTCGACAGCGCCTGCACCGGCGCCATGCCGTCGCCCAGCGTGACCAAGAAGCGCCCCTCGGCATCGAAGCCCGCGAAGGCGGCCACCGCCACGCCCTGGCCCGACAGTTTCGACCAGGCCGCCACGCTGTGCAGCACGCTGCGCGCGCTCTGGAGATCGGTGTGGTCTTCCACGGCTCAGTCCTCCCCCAGGTTGGAGCCCTTGATCTTGATCGAGCCCCCGGCCTTGAACGATGCAGTGCCGTCGGCCTTGATGGTGATCTTGGCGCCCTTGATGGTGATGCCGCTGGCATTCATGACGATCTTGCTGCCACCCGCCTTGAGCATGATGGTGGGCGCCTCGACCATGCAGATCGCGCCCGCCTTGATCTTGATCGGCCCCTTCGATGTCTCGGCGATCACCGCCGCCGACAGCTTGTGCGGGCCGCCCACGCTGATCGATTGCAGCGCGCCCACGTTCACTTTCTGCACGCCGCCCACGCTCACCATCTGTGCACCGCCAACGCTGACGGTCTGCACGCCCCCCACGTTGATGGCTTCGCCCGCGCCCACGCTGTGCATCCGGCCCGCCCCCACGGTGTGCGCCTCGGCCACCGAGATGGTGGTGGTCTGCATGCCGTTGACTGTGTGGCTGCGCCCGCCGTTGACCGTCACGGTCTCGCCGCCGTTGACCGTTTCGGTGCGGTGGCCCGTGATGACGATGGTCTCGGTGCCGCCCACGGTCTCGCTTCGGTTGGCGCCGATCGACACGGTCTGATTGACGCCCACGTGCTGCTTCTGGTTGTTGCCCACGCTTTCCGAGTCGTCCACGTCGATGGTGTCGGTGCGGCTGTTGTGCACAGTGGTCGTCTGGTTGTTCTCGACCGTGGTGTTCATGTCGTACTGGCCGTGGATGGTCACCTTCTCCTTGCCGGCGGTGTCGTCCATCGACAGCTCGTTGTAGCCCTTGCCCTTGTGTGTATTCGACTTGATGCCGCTCACCACGGCACCTGCCGGCAGGCCGAAGGGCGCCATCGACTCGCCGTTGTAGAAGCGCCCGATGACGATGGGCTGGTCGGGGTCGCCGTCGAGAAAGTCGACGATCACTTCCTGGCCGATGCGCGGAATGCTGATCGCGCCCCAGCTCTTGCCGGCCCAGGGATGCGACACGCGCACCCAGCACGAGCTGTTCTCGTCGTTCTTGCCGTAGCGGTCCCAGTGGAACTGCACCTTCACGCGGCCGTGCTCCTCGGTCCAGATCTGCTCGCCGCTGCGGCCCGTGACGATGGCGCTCTGGGGTCCGGGCATGGTCACGCGCGGCGTCAGGCGCGGCGGGCGCCAGGGCGTGTTCAACGGAATGAGCGTGAGCAGAAAGCTGCTGCTCGCGCGCTGGCCGGTGCGCAGCGCCGGCGTCTCGGCGATCAGGTCGCTCACCAGCTCGCCCAGCCCGGCGTTGACGGGGTCGTCGGCCAGCACCTCGTGCAGCACGCTGTCGATCGGCCGCTGGCCCTCGGGAAAGTTCGCGCCCTCGTAGCCGGGGTGGCTCGCGACGAAGGTACAGGCCGCGATCAGGTAGTCGCCGTCGCGCTTGCCGTCGGGGTCGCCCTTGAACGAGAAGCTGCGCCCGGCGGTCACGTCGGGCCAGCCGGTCAGTGCCCAGTGGCGTTGCCGCCGGCCGACCAGCTCGTCGAGCCGCAGCTGCGCGAGGTTGTCGGTGTCGTCGCCCGACTGATAGCCGCCCGGGAACTCGAACACTTCCAGGTCGGACAGCTCATGCGTGTCGGGGTCGCCCTTGTCCGCGTCCAGCTGCTTGCTGATGACCTTGAAGTCGCGATCGCGCGACGCGAATTTGCCCGAATCGAACTGCCGCGAGCTGACCCAGCGCGTGATTTCGTTGAAACGCCCCTCCGACGCGCCGCGCTCGACATGGTTCAGCGTGTCGGCAACCGGCAGTTTCTCGTGCGCCAGTGTGCTGGCGTCCGACAGATGCAGGGTGCCGGGCGCGTCGTGCGCGTCGAACCAGTAGTAGATGCCCTCTTCTTCCAGAAGGCGCGAAAGGAACTGGTAGTCGCTCTCCCGGTATTGCACGCAGTAGACGTGGGGTTCATGGCGCCCGACCACGCCGCCGGCCTTGATCTTCTTGAGGCTGCCGATGGGGCCGTCGTCCAGCACGGCGTCGATCACATCCAGTACCGGCTTGTTCTGCAGGATGCGCGCGTTGACGCGCTTGCTCAGCAGCCAGAACCACGAGCGCAGGCTGATGCGGTACTCGAGAAAGCGCCCGCTCTGCGACACGCGCGTGAAGCGCACGGCATGCCCCTGGCAGTGCCGCTTATGAGCGTCGCCGTCGGCATCGGCGAACTCGATCACGACATCGAAGGAGCGGCCCAGTATGTCCGCGGCATCGATGCTTTCGTTGTCGGTCAGCACGGTGAGTTCGTAGGCCGAGGGGCGCGCGAGCACCTCATGGCCCGCGATGCGCCAGAACATGAGCTTGTCGACGACGGGCGAATCGCCCTGGATGCTGAACTTGTGATCGGCCATGCCATGCACTCCCTCTTCGTGCTTCTTTGCGAACGATGCCGCTTCGCGGCCTCGCCGTGAAGCAGCCGTGTGGCCTATGGCGCCAGCAACAGCACCAGCGCCTGGCTCGGCACCGTGCGCACACCCGGGCAGTTCGTGCTGTTCTGCAGCGACACGCTGGTCAGCCGCGTGGCCGGCATGCCGCAGAAGAGCACGGTGAACGCCGCCGTCAGGTGCCGGCTCGGCCCCATCACCGTGCCCGAGGCCACGCCCATCAACACGCCGGCGTTGTCGCCGTTCGTCATCGGGATGGTGGTGCCAAGGTTGTGCGCCGGCATGCCCATGATCAGGATGGTCGGGCAGTTCGGGATCGCCATCGGACCCATCGCGATGTTGGGATAGGGCACGGGAATGGGCGACGGCGCGGCCGGCGTGATGCAGACGTCGGGGAAGCCCATGTCCATCCCCATCATCTGGCAGTTGGCGAACATGGCGCGCTCCTTCAACCGAAGTGGATCTGGCCGCCGCGCGCCTTGACGAGCTTCTCGCCGTTCACCAGCGCATGCTCGCCCGACAGGCGCAGCAACTGCTGCGCCTCGCATTCCACGTGCGTGGCCTGCACGCGGTCGATACCTTCTGTCGTGCGCAGGTGATGGCGGCTGAAGTGAGTGACCCGGTCGAACACGGTCGACAGCACCGCCCCCACCAGCTTGATCGCGGTACCGATGACGCGCAGGTTCCGGCCCATGAGCTCGGCGTCCTCGGCGCAGACGCTGGCCTTGTCCGTCTTCAGCGAGAACGCAGCCGCCTCCAGCGACAGCGTCGGCGCGGCCAGGCTCAGCGCGCCGCCCTCGACCGCGAACCGGGTATCGCCATGGCAGCTCAGCACGTTGGCTACGCCCTCTTCGCGCTGCAGCACCGCCAGCACCCAGACCTCGTCGGGCGCCACCAGCAGGCAGGCGACGGTGTCGCCGGCGGCCGGCTCGAGCAGGCAGCTCGCGGCGCGCCGGCCGCGCGCACGCAAGCCGCCACTGGCCACGCTGAAGCCTTGCGCGTCGCTGCCGGTGATCAGGCCGACGCAGCTTTGCGCCGGCGTGGCCGGCGAGGTGTCGCGCGCGGATGCGCGGCGGCGGGCAGAGGGAGTGATGGTGGTCATGGTCGTCTCCGGAAGATCAGGCGGTGGCTGTCCAGCGCTCGGCGCGGTCCAGCTCGGGGTCGGTTTCGAGCGCGCGGGCGCGGTCGGTCATCTGGGCGCCGGCCGCCTTCGCGCCATGCAGGCAGGTCCGCAGCATCGTGGCCTGGCGCAGGTCGGCGTTGACGAGGTCTGCGTGCCGGAAATCTGCGTAGGTGAGTTCGGCGCCCGCCAGGCTGGCACCCGCCAGTTGCGCATGGGCGAAATGGCATTGGTAGAGATCGGCGCCATCGAAGCGCGCCGCCGGAAAGCGGCCGCCCGTGAAGAGCGCCTGGCGCAGCCGGGCCTGCGAGAAGTTCGCCTGCTCGCCCTGCGCGTCGCAGAACAGCGCGTTGGGGCCGACCGCATGGCTGAAGTCGGCCCGGTCGAGGGTCGCGCCCTGGAAGTTGCATTGCCGCAGCGAGACGCCCGAAAAATTCGCCTCGCTGAGATCGGCAAAGGAAAACTGGCAGCCGTCGAGCGCCAGTCCCTCGAAGGACTTCCGGCGCAGCGCGGTCTTGCTGAACGTCGCGCGGGTCATGCGCGCGCCCGCCCAGGTGAGCTGCGACAGGTCGCACTGCAGCACGCAGGTATGTTTCCATTCGCTGCCGTCGGCGTTGACGTCGATCAGGGAACAATCCGTGAACACCGCAGACTCGAGCGCGGCTTCCGACAGGCTCGCATGGTCGAGCCGGCAGCGCGAGAACGTCGCCATGCCCATCCAGGCCTGCGCGAACTGGGCATGGCTCAGGCTGCATTCGCTGAAGGTCGCGCCATGCAGGTGTGCGTTGCGGAAATCCGCGTGGGCCAGCTCACACTGGTTGAACACCGCGCGACGCAGATTGGCGCCGTTGAACATCGCGCCCGTGAGGTGGCAGCGGTCGAACACGCTTTCGCGGCCATCGGCTTCACGGAGGTCGACTTCGTCGAGCTGCGCCTTCGTGAACACGCCGCCGCCGATGAAGGTTTTCGCGAAGCGGCCCTTGCGCAGGTCGAGCCCGTCGATGGGCTCTCCCATGCCGATGGCGAGCGTGAGGTGTTCGGCTTTCACTGGGTGTCCTCCGTCGCCCCGTTCAGATCGGGTGGGCCGCTGCATGGCGCGCCTGCTGCTCGGGCGTGAGCCGCGGCCAGGTGCGCACCCGCTCCAGCAGCGCGCCATCGAATCGCACGTCGCCGTCCAGCTTCGTGCGGGAGATGTCGGCGCCGAAGAAGTTGGCGTTGCGCAGATCGGCGCTGCGCAGGTCGGCATGCTGCAGCATGGCGTCCTTGAAGTTCACGCCCGCGAGGCGAGCCCCGGTCAGCACCGCCTTGCGCAGCAGCGTGCCTTCGGCAACGGCCAGGCGCGCGTCGCAACCCGCAAGGCGCGCCGCACCGAGGTTCGCGCCGTTTAACTGCGCCCTGACCAGCGTGCACCCGCGCATCTCGACCTCGCCCAGGTTGGCGCCGCGCAGGCTGGCCCGCGACAGGTCGGCTTCGGTGAGCGAGCAGTCCTTGGTGAAGACCGCGCCATCGAGTTGGGCGCCGGCCAGCCGTGTGCGGTCGAGCCGGCAGGTGACGAAGCTGGCGCCGGCCATCCGCGCACCGCGCAGGTCGGTCTCGCTCAGGTCGCACTCGACCAGCGTGGCGCCCGCAAGGTTCGCCTCGCCGGCCTGCAGCCCCCGCATGTCGAGCTTGTAGAACAGGTTGTTGCCGGCTTCGACACCGCTCCAGTCGGCCGGGCCCCACGTGGTCTCGAGCAGATTCGCGCCAGCGATGTCCGCGCGCCGCAGGCTGGTCTGCGCGAGTTGGCAGTGCATCAGGACGGCGCCCTGGAGTTGGGCCTGGTCGAACACCGCGCCCGCCAGCCGGGCACGGCCCAGGTTGGCATGGGTGAAGGTGGCACCGATGGCGATCGTGCCCTGCAGCCCGGCATGCGCGAGCACGGCCCGCGTGAAGTTCGCACCGGACACGTTCGAACCCTGCAGGTTCGCGCTCTCGAGCCAGGCGTCGGTGAAGTCGACGTCGCGCAGATCCAGCGCCGACAGGTCGGCACCGGTGAGGTCGATGCCGGGAAAGCTGCGCAGCCCCTTGCCCAGCATCCATTGCATCAGGGAGCGCCCGCCGGCCGCCACCTCGCCTTGCTGCACATAGGCCGGCGGCTGGAGATGCGCCCCCTGCAGGTAGCCCAGGCGCTCGGCGCCTTCGCGCTGGGCCAGTTGCCGGGCGACGACGCGCTGGTCGAAGGCCAGGCCCTCCGCGCGCTGCGCGTCGAGTTCGGCCAGATGGGCTTCGGCGTTGTAGCGTGGCGGCCCGCGGTGCGCGAGCTTCGCCATGTCGACCTGGCCCGCCTCTTCCATGTCGAGCACGCGCTGGACCTGCCCGACCATCTCCTCGATCGCGGCCCAGCGCGAGGCCTCGGCCTCCTGCTGCCTGGCCTTGAGGTAGGCCGGGAGCTCGGCCATGCTGCGTTTCTTCTCGGGCGGCGGCAGCACCATGCCCAGCGCGTCCGGGTCCTTGCCCTGCGCGCGCAGGGCCTCGCGCGCAAGGGCGATGTCGACCTCTGCGCGCTGGCGTTGCGCCTGGCCCTGCAGTCCCTCCATCGCGAAGGCCTGTTCGGCCTGCTCGGCCTCCGGGTCGCGGGTGTCGATGCCTTCGGGCAGCAGGTCCGTGTCGTTCAGCGCCTCGAGGCCGCCGTGCTTCGGATCGCTGCGCCGGGCCAGCACGTCGATGTAGTGCGCGTCGGATTTGGGGGCACCCAGCCGCTCGACCGCGCCGAGCAGGTGCACGATGTCGGCGCCATCGTCCTCCGCGCATTCGGCCATCCCATGGAACACCAGCACCAGACGCTCCGCATGCGGGAAGAACCACACGGTGGTGAGCCGCATCGGCACCTCGCGCAACTTGTGGTCGCCGGACGCGCCCCGCGCGTAGTTGACGAAGGTGCGCACGCGCAGGCCCGGCAACCGGCCCTCGATGTGGCGCTGCGTCGGATGCAGGTTGTCGAGCGCGTAGGGCTCGTCCCCGCGCAGCGCTTCGCCGAGCCACTGGTCCTTCGGCGCCATGTTGAAGTGCTTCCAGTCGAGGTCCGGCGGAAAGCCCGGCGCATGCGTCTTGAGGTAGTCCGCGTCGTAGCTTCCGCGGTACGCGATGCGCTGCGGATGCGTCGCATCGAGCGGTCCATAGCCGGCCGGCACCACCTCGGACCGTGGCGACAGAACGCGCGAGCCCGGCAGTTCGAGGTTCGGCAGGAAGCGCACGCCTGCGTCAGCCGTGCGCCCCTTGCCCAACGGGTTCGGCGCGAAGTCGCTGCCGCCATAGGCATTGGCCCAGTCGAGGTCGATCTTCCCGGGCACTGCCGCCGGTGCGGCGCGCGGCTCGTCACCGTCCCACCACCGGTCGCCGAAGGCGAGCACGGTCTTCTGCGTTCCGGCGAGCCGGACCCGCACGGCGCAGTCCGGCGACGAGCCGGCCGGGTCGGGCCAGGCATGGCCGTGCACCAGGAACTCGGGCGTGAGCTTCGCCACGCCTTCGTCGAGCAGCGGCAGGGTCATCTCGCGGCCCACGAAGTTCCACATCGACTGTTCGCCCCAGAGCCGTCCGCTTGCGCCTTGCTCGAACGGCAGGTACAGGCAGTGCGTGACGCACAGGCCGTAGCGTTTGCGGTATTCGATCGCGCGGCTCGAGAAGCCGAGCGACATGGGCTTGCAGACCTGCATCAGCTGCCCACCGGATTGGAGCCACCGCTGCCGCCCTGGGGACCGGGAGACTTGCCCGCAGCCGGCATGGCGGCATCCCACGCCTTGTCCGCGGCTTCGCCGACGCCCTTGGTGTGGTCGTCCACGAACCCGGCGGCCTTGGTCGCCGCACCCGGCAGGTAGTTGCCTCCCAGTTGCGAGCCAACCGCGGCACCCGCCGCGGCGCCGAGCGGCCCACCCGCCACGAATCCCACCGCCGCACCCACGCCAGCCCCGACGGCCGTGCCGACTTGCCGCTGCCGGCGGTCCGCGCTGTCGGCCAGGGCATTGAGCTTGGTCTGCAGCCCCGGCAGTTCGGGAATGTCCTTGGCGGCATCGCGCAGCGCCTGCGCCGCATCGGCGTACTGCTTCATGGTCGCCGCGGCATCGCCGAGGCCGAGCACGCCCGCCACCAATCCGCCCAGCGCACCGACCACGGCCGCGCCGGCGGCCCCGCCCGCGCCGGCACCGGGCTGGATGATCTTGACGGCCGTGCACTCGATGTCGGCCGGCGTGTTGGTGAGGTCCAGCGCGGCCACGTTGTGCATCTGCAGCGCGGCGCAGTTCTCCATCTGGATCGCCAGCGCGTTGTCGATGCTCACGCCGAGGAAGTTGCTCATCTGCAGCCCCATGAAGGTGCTGCGCGCCATGCCCATGTTGGCTTCGCTGGACGACCCGATGTAGCCGCTCGAGTTGGAGCCCAGCACCGTGGTGTTGGAGCCCATCGAGGTCGCATTGATGTTCGCGTAGGCCATCAGGTCGATGTCGGCGCCCGCCACCAGCTTGATGCCGGCGCTCGATGCGATGGTGTGCGAGCCGGTTGCGACGTCCTTGCGTGCGCCCCCCGCCGTCACGCTGATGTCGCCTGATGCGCCGAGCTTGGTCGCCGAAGTGGTGACGCTCATTTCGCCCGTGGTGACGGCCAGCGAGGCCGAGCCGTGCACTACCGGGCCCGACACGCCGATGGTCTGGCCGACGCCGACGGTGCGGAGTTCGCCGAGCACCGACACGTCGGTACGGAAACCCTTGGTCTGGGTGAGCAGGTTGCCGGTCACCAGCAGCGCATAGTCCTTGCCGATCTTGCTGGTGTTGTAGCCGTGGATCTCCACGTCCTGATTCTTGCCCACCACGTGCGTCTCGAATTTCTTGACCGTGACGTGGCGATCGTTCTCCACCGTGAGGCTCTGGTCGTGGCCGACGCTGGTGGAATCGTCCACCTCGACCGAGGTCGACATGTTGCGCTCGGCATGGATGTTGACCAGCTCGGAGCCCTTCTGGTCCTCGAACATGATCTCGTTGTAGTTCGAGGGGCTGCCGCCCGGCGTCGAGCGCGTCCTGAAGCCGCTCTGCGTGGCCGACTTGTAGGGAATGCCTTGCTCGTCGTTGTAGACGCGGCCCACGATGATCGGCCGGTCGGGGTTGCCGTTGATGAAGTCGACGATCACTTCCTGGCCGATGCGCGGCGCGAAGTAGCCGCCCCATCCCTTGCCGGCCCAGGGCTGCGAGACCCGCACCCAGCAGGTGGACTTCTCGTCGCTCTCGTCGTAGCGGTCCCAGAAGAAATGCACCTTGACGCGGCCGAACTCGTCCACGTCGTGCTCCTTGCCCTTGGCACCGACCACGATGGCGGTCTGCGGCCCCGGCATGACCACGCGCGGCGTGAGGCGCGGTGGACGGAACGGCATGTCCATGGGCAGCACCGTGAGCAGGAAGGCGCAGCCGCCGCGCACGTCGGGCATGCGCGCAATCAGCGCCTCGAGGACGGCGCGCGTGTCGGCACCGACGGCGTCGTCGTCCAGTGCCTCGCGCAACGTGAGCGCCAAGGGCTCGGGAGCGTCGCCGATGTGCAGGCCCTCGTAGCCCGGATGGCTCGCGACGAAGGTGCAGGCCGCGATGAAATAGTCGCCGTCGCGCGTGCCGTCGGGGTCGCCCTTGTAGGCGAAGCTGCGGCCGGCGGTCACGTCGGGCCATGCGGTGAACGCCCAGTGCCGGTCGCGCCGTGCACCCAGCTCCTCGGCGCGCACCTTGGCGCTGCTCTCGGCATCCTCGCCGCTGAAGTAGCCGCCCGGAAAATCGAAGGCCTCGAAATCCGCCAGTTCGTGGTCGTCGGCCGCGTCGACGTTGGCACCCAGCGTCTTGTTGATGGCCTTGAAGTCGCTGTCGCGGCTCGCATGCTTGCCGGTGTCGAACTGGCGCGCGCTGACCCATTGGGAAATCTCGTTGAAGCGCGCCTCGCTCGCATTGCCGGCCATGTGGTTCAGCGTGTCGGCCACGGGCAGTTTGTCGTGCGCGATGTCGCTGGCGTCGGACAGATGCATCGTGCCGGGCGCGTCGTGCGCATCGAACCAGTAGTAGATGCCCTCGTCCTCGAGCAGGCGCGACAGGTAGCGATAGTCGCTCTCGAGGTGCTGCACGCAATAGCGGCGAGGCTTGTGGGCACCGATCACCTTGCCCGGCTTGGTCTTCTTGAATCGCTTGATCGGGCTGTCCTCGAAGACGGCGTCGAGCACCTCGAGCACCTTCTTGTCCTGCAGGATGCGAGAGTTGCTGCGCTTGGTCAGCAGCCAGAACCACGAGCGCAGCGCGATGCGGTACTCGAAGTAGCGGCCGGCCGCCTGCACGCGCGTGAAGCGCACCGCATGTCCCTGGCAATGCCGCTCGTGCGTGCCGCCATCCGAATCCAGGAATTCGATCACCACGTCGAAGGCACGCCCGAGGATGTCCTTCGCATCGATGGCCCGGTTCTTCGAGAGAACCGTGAGCTCGTAGAACGACGGGCGTGCGAGCGCTTCATGGCCGACGATGCGCCAGAACATCAGGTCGTCCTTGGCTGGGGAGTCGGTCTCTATGCGGAACTCGTTGTCGGCCATTTTTTTCTCTTTGGAACTTATGGGCGCTTGTTCGGGGTGCGTGCACAGGCCACCGGGTACTCCCCTGCGCGAATGTCCCCCGGGCTTCGCCCTCCTCCTTTATTTCGCTGCGGGGAGCACCCGG
>NZ_AKIW01000023.1 GCF_000282635.1 Variovorax sp. CF313 | reverse complement strand
CGCGCACTTCGTGTCGCTTCGCCAACCCCCTTCCAGGGGGCGACACCAGCGGCCCGGCAAAGCCGGTTCCGCGGTGTCCCACGCACAGACTGCGACGGTGCCCTCCGGGGGAGAACCTGATCCTCGAGCTTCTCTCGGCCCCTGCATTTCTGCTGTGGGGCTCTCCTGTCAGCTGGCTCGAACTCGTGGCCTCGCTCCTGGCGCTCGTCATGGTCGGCTGCAACATGCGCGAGATTCACTGGGGATGGCCGCTGGCCATCATCAGTTCGCTGCTCTACGTCGTGGTGTTCGCCAAGGCGCGCATCTACGGCGATGCCTCGCTCCAGGTCTTCTTCGCTTTCGTCGCCCTATGGGGCTGGTCGCAATGGCTGCGCGGCCACCGGGCCGACGGCAGCGCCTTGCATGTCGCCCGGCTCTCGCCGCGCGGCATCGCTTTCACTCTAGCCGCCTGCGCACTGGCATGGCCGGCCGTCGCCCTCTTCCTGCGCCGTTTCACCGACACCGACGTGCCCTGGTGGGACGGCTTCGCCACCGGCCTGAGCCTGGTCGGGCAGTTCCTGCTCGGGCGCAAGTTCATCGAGAACTGGCTGATCTGGCTGGCCGTGAACGTCGTGAGCGTGGGCCTGTTCATCCACAAAGGGTTGTGGCTCACCGTGGGCCTGTATGCGGTGTTCGCCGTGCTCAGCGTGGCCGGCTACGTCGCGTGGCGGCAGCGCATGCCGGCCGAGGCGGTACGCGCATGACGCCCACGTTGCCGACCGGCTGTGTCATCGCACTCGTGGGCGCCGAGAGCACCGGCAAGACCGAGCTGGCCCGCGCCATCGCGCAGCGCCTGAAGGACCGCGGCACGCCGACGATGCTGGTGAGCGAGTACCTGCGCGAATGGTGCGAACGCGAAGCCCGCACGCCGCGCCCCGACGAGCAAAGGGCCATCGCCGAAGAGCAGACCCGCCGCATCGAGGCCGCAGCCGCCTCCGGCGTAGTGGTGGCCGACACCACGGCGCTCATGACGGCGGTCTACAGCGAGCAGCTGTTCGCCGACACCACGCTCTACGACAGCGCGCTGGCCGCGCAGCGGCGCTATGCCATCACGCTGCTCACTGCGCTCGACCTGCCCTGGATGGCCGACGACATGCGCGACGGCCCGCACGCGCGCCAGCCCACCGACACACTGGTGCGCGCCGCGCTCGCGGGCGCAAAGCTCTCGTACGCCGTGGTGCATGGCACGGGCGGCGAGCGGCTCGCCAATGCCTGGAACGCCATCAATTCCATCGCCGGCAGCGAGGGCCGGCCCCGCACGCGCACCCAGTCCGACGCGAAGCCCGCCTCGTGGTCATGGCCTTGCGAGAAGTGTTCCGACCCGGAATGCGAACATAAGCTTTTCAGCGACCTGATCGTGCGCCGCGAGTAGCGCGCCCCATCCCATCACCGGAGACCCGATGCCTCTTCGTTCCGTCGCGCGTGTCGCCCTGATCTGCAGCGCCTTCGCCGCGCAGCTGCCGGCCACCGCAGCCCCTGTCGCCGCCACCGTCGAGAACGGCACCACGACCACCGCCTGCGCAGAGGAAGACAACGTGTCGCTGACCTTGCGCGGCGACGGCATCCGCCGCCTGCGCATCGAGGCACTGCAGCCCGACTACCTCGACAAGGTCGGCAACGACGTCACCAAGCCCGACTTCTCGGGCTGCAACTTCGACGGCGGGGCCCACCCGACCGACCCGGCGCACCACTTCCGCAAACGCACCGTCGTGCTGATGGACAACGCGCAGTGGCGCATCGTCGGCATGACACTGCCCACCTTCTGGCGGCCGCAGCGCGTGCCCGTGCAGATCGGCAAGCGCAAGGACGGCGGCTTTCACTTGCTGCAGGTGTTCAAGAAGGAGAACGGCAAGGCGCTCGAAACGATCGTTCTCTACCCGTCCGATGGCTACTGGCGCATCAAGCCGCTGCCCGAGGCTCGCTTCGGCGACGGGGCGTATGGCTCGTCGTTCCTGCTCGGCCCGGTCGAGGCGGCGGCGCGGCCGGTGGTGAACATCGCGTCGATCCGCATCGTGCCCCGGCCGCTGGCCATCCAGGTGCGCTTCACCGACGGCGGCAGCGCCGTGGTGCGCGTGGACGAAATCAGCCGCGCACGCACCGCGCTCGACGTGACGCTCTCGAAGCCCACCGCGAGCGCTCAGCCCTTCGCGGTGCTGCGCTCGATGTACGTCGCGCCCGACAACGCCGACGTGAGCGAGGTGCGCTGGCAGTCAGCGCCGCAGGCCGCCGCGCAGGTGCTGCCGTTGCCCGATGTGAAGAGCCTTCGGGTCACGCAGGTGCGCTTCGGCCGCAGCCTGCCGTCGAAGCACAACACGAGCGCGCCGGACATCGCGTTCGGCGGATTCGACGACTCGGCGCGATAAAAAAGGAGGCGCAAGGCGCGCCCGAGTCTTACTGGACGACCGGGCTGCCCGGGATCTGGTCGCCGAGCGGCGTGAACAGCTGTGCCGCATCGACCGCGTCGAAGCGGTACTGCTTGCCGCAGAAGTCGCAGCCCACCTCGATGTCGCCGCGCTCCGCGAGGATGCTTTCGGCCTCCTCCGCGCCCAGCCCGCGAATCATCTGCGCCACGCGCTCGCGCCCGCAGGTGCACGCGAAATGCGGGCCTTGCAGGCCGGCCTGCGGCTCGAAGCGCAGCAGCTTTTCTTCCCAGAACAGGCGGCGCAGGATGGTCTCGACGTCGAGCGTGAGCAGTTCGTCGCGCGTCAGGCTCGAGGCGAGGATCGAGATTCGGTTGTAGTCCTCGTTGCGGCCGATCTGATCTTCGTTGGCCTGGTCGTGGTCTTTGTCCGAGGTGCCGGAAGTGCCTTCGAGGTTGCCCTCGCCCTTCACCGGCAGGCGCTGGATCAGCAGGCCGGCCGCGACCTTGTCGTCGGCCGCGAGCACCAGCGTGGTGTCGAGCTGCTCGCTCTGCAGCATGTAGTGCTGCAGCACGTCGCTGAGCTTGCCCAGCTTCTCGCCGCCGTCGCCGAAAAGCGGCACCACGCCCTGGTACGGCGTGGCGC
Source organism: Variovorax sp. CF313 (assembly GCF_000282635.1). GTDB lineage: Bacteria > Pseudomonadota > Gammaproteobacteria > Burkholderiales > Burkholderiaceae_C > Variovorax. Next base: position 112,026 of record NZ_AKIW01000023.1, on the reverse strand, counting down.
CCGGCAGCTTGTCCTTGGGGTCGAGCGTGATGGCGCAGCGGCCCTTGTTGTTCACGTTGACCATGTCGGGCAGGTGCGCATCGGCCGGGAGCTCGCCGATCACCTTGGCGGTGGCGCGCAGGCTCAGGTCGGGCTTGGCCTCGGCCACTGCGACCTTCACGGGACCGTCGCCGAAGATCTGCAGGATCAGCGCGCCGTTGAACTTGATGTTGGACTGCATCAGCGTGGCCGCGGCCGTCATTTCGCCCAGCAGCTCGGCCACGGGCGGCGGATAGGCCCCGGTGGCGGTGTTGGAGGCGCGCCGCGCCAGGATCTCCTGCCACGCATCTGTCAGGCGCACGATCATGCCGCGCACCGGCAGGCCATCGAACAGGAATTTGTGCAGCTCGCTCAAAACGGATCTTCTTTCTGCTGGGCCTGTGGATCAGGCGATTTTCTTCAGGCCCTTCGCATAGCGAACGGCGTTTTTCACATAGTGCTCGGCACCGTGGCGCAAGCGGGCGGCGTCTTCGTCGCTGATCGTGCGCATGACCTTGGCGGGCGAACCGAAGATCAGCGAGTTGTCGGGAAACTCCTTGCCCTCGGTCACGACGCTGCCGGCGCCAACGATCGAGTTGCGGCCGATCTTCGCGTTATTCAAGACCACCGCCTGGATCCCGATCAGCGAGTTGTCGCCGATGGTGCAGCCGTGCAGCATGACCTGGTGGCCGATGGTGACGTTCTCGCCGATGGTCAGCGGGCTGCCGGGATCGGAATGCAGCGTCGACATGTCCTGCACGTTGCTGTTGCGTCCGATGGTCATGGTCTCGTTGTCGCCGCGCAGCACAGCGCCGAACCAGATGCTGGCGTTGTCGCCCAGCCGCACGTCGCCGATGACCTCCGCACTGTCGGCAACCCACGCGCCGGTACCGAGTTGCGGCGCAACGCCGTCGAGTTCATAGAGGGCCATCGTGGAGTCTCCGGGGCAAAAACTAGAATTGTAGGGATGCACCCCCGATTGAGCGCGCTGGCCGCGCTGCGACTGACCGATCCTGAACAAAAGGTGGCTGCAACACGCGCTACCGTTGCGCTGGTCGCTACCGATTCCATAGCAACTGCGCCGATCCGCACCGAGGGCGACGATCTCGGCGTGCCGGGCCGCCCCGAACGGCCGCTGCGCGTGGCCGCCACCGCCGTGCAGAAACGCTCGCCCTTCACGCCCGAGGGCCGGGCCGCGCTGATCCATTCGATCTGCCACATCGAGTTCAACGCGATCAACCTCGCGCTCGACGCGGTATGGCGCTACGACGGAATGCCCGAGGCCTACTACCGCGACTGGCTGCGCGTGGCCGACGAAGAAGCATTGCACTTCACGCTGCTGCATGCGCACCTGCAGGACATGGGGTATCGCTACGGCGACTTCCCCGGCCACGACGGGCTCTGGAACATGTGCGAGAAAACGAAGGACGACGTGCTCGCCCGCATGGCGCTGGTGCCGCGCACGCTCGAAGCGCGCGGGCTCGATGCCACGCCGCTGATCCAGGCCAAGCTGAAGCGCGTGAACACACCCGATGCGCTGCGCGCGGTCGAGATCCTCGACGTCATCCTGCGCGACGAAGTGGGCCACGTGGCCATCGGCAACCACTGGTACCGCTGGCTGTGCGACGGCGCGGGCCTCGATGCCGAAGCGACCTACCCCGCGCTGGTGGCGCGCTACGACGCGCCGCGGCACAAGCCGCCTTTCAACCTCGAAGCGCGCAGGCGGGCGGGGTTCAGCGCTGAGGAATTGCGCCAGCTCTCGGCGACGGCGCACCCGGACAAGCGCTGAAGGCCCGTGGCCTATGCCGGCCGCGCGTGCACCACCAGCTTCGGCGTGAAGTACTGGAGCACCTCGCCGTGCTGGTTGCGCGTCTGGCAGCGCATCGTCACCATCGCCCGGCCGGGCTTGGAGCGCGAAGGCGTGATGTCGAGCACTTCGCTCACCACATGCAGCACGTCGCCGGGTCGCGTCGGCTTGGGCCATTGCAGTTCGCCGCCCGAACCGATGATGCCGTCCGCCAAGGGAATGCCACTGTCGACCAGCAGCTTCATCGTGAGCGCGGCCGTGTGCCAGCCGCTTGCCGCAAGGCCGCCGAAGAAGGTGCTCTTTGCGGCCTCTTCGTCGGTGTGGAAGGGCTGCGGGTCGAACTGCTGCGCGAAGGCCTTGATCTGTGCCACGTCGAGCAGGTGTTCGCCGCTCTGGAAACGGTCACCGACCTTCAGGTCTTCAAGGTACAGCTTGGCCATGGGGGTCTCCTCGTTGTGACGGACTTCCCATTCTCGGACGATCAGACGCGCTCGAGGATGGTCGCGATGCCCTGCCCTCCGCCGATGCATTGCGTGGCCAGCGCAAAGCGGCCCTTCTCGCGCACCAGCAGCGACGCCGCCTTGCCCGTGATGCGTGCGCCGGTCGCGCCGAGCGGATGGCCGATGGACAAGCCGCCGCCGTCGAGGTTGATCTTCGCGGGGTCGAGGCCCAGGTCGCGGATGCAGGCCAGCGCCTGCGACGAGAACGCCTCGTTGATCTCGATCACGTCGAGGTCGGCTGCGCTCAGGCCGGCGCGCGCCAGTGCCTTGAGGGTCGCGGGGATGGGGCCGATGCCCATGATGGCCGGATCGACGCCCACGGTCGCGAACGACCTGATGCGCGCCAGCGCCTGCAGGCCGTGCTTCGCGGCGAAGGCGTCGCTGGTGACGAGCACCGCTGCAGCGCCATCGGTCAGCGGCGACGAGGTGCCGGCCGTCACCACGCCGTCTGGGCGGAACGCGGGCTTGAGGTTCGCCAGCGCCTCGGCCGAGGTGGTCGGCCGGATGCAGCCATCGGCATCGACGATGTCGCCGGAGACGAGGCGCACCGGCACGATCTCGCCCGCCAGCCGGCCTTGCGAGCGCGCTTCGGCCGCCTTGCGGTGCGATTCCACCGCGAAGGCTTCCTGGTCGGCACGGCTCACGCTCCAGCGCTGCGCCACGTTCTCGGCCGTCTCGCCCATCGAGATATAGGCATCGGTGCTCTCCTTCAACTCGGGGTTGGGCGAGAAGTTGAAGCCGCCCTGCGGCACCATCGTCATCGACTCCACGCCGACGCACAAAAAGGCCTCGCCCATGCCTGCCTCGATCTGCGCGGCAGCAATGTGCACGGCCTGCATCGACGAGCCGCAGAAGCGGTTCACCGTCATGCCGCCCACTTCGTGCGGCAGGCCGGCCAGCAGCCCGACGATGCGCGCGAGGTTGTTGCCCTGCGAGGCTTCAGGGTACGCGCAGCCGAGGATCAGGTCTTCGAGCAGCGCAGGGTCGAGGTCCGTGCGCTGCAGCAGGCCGCGCACCACGCCGGCAGCCAGCGTATCGGGCCGCACCTCGGCGAGGGAGCCCTTCTTCGAGAAATGGAAAGGGGAACGGGCGTAGGCGGAAATGACGGCTTTCATGAAGGTTCTCCAGCAAATTGAAACTACCATCCAATCGGTAGGCATCGAGGTCAAAAAATAAGCACGCCGTGGCGTGCCCGCGTTGGGCCGGGCGGTCAGCCCGGCAATGAACTCCTGAGTTGCGCGATGGCTTCATCGAAGTCGTCCACGCGGCCCGTCATGCGCGCCGACAGCAGCGCGCCCTGACAGACGGAAAACACATAGGCGGCCAGCGAAGCGACCGAGGTGCCCTTCTTTCGCGCCGGCATCAGTGCGCCCAGCACCCCGGTGAGCCACGTCACCTGCGTATTGCGCAGTTCCTGCACGGCCTGGCGCAGTTCGTCGTTGATCACGCCCCATCCGGGCGCCAATGCTCCCGCTGGACACATGCCCGATCCCGCCTTCAGCGTGTTGCGGTACATGCGGAAATACGATTCGAGCGCGTCCTTGGGCTCGCGCGCCCGTGCCGCGTCCCAGTCCTTGAAGCTCTGCGTGGCCCCGCGGATCACCGCGATGCCCAGCGCCTCCTTGGTCGGAAAGTGGTGGTACAGGCTGGCCTTGCGAACGCCGACCGCGTCGGCCACATCCTGGAAGCTGAAGCCCAGGTAGGAACGCGTTTCGATGAAGCCGCGCGCCACCGCGAGGATCTGCTCGCGGGTGCTGCCGGCGACAAAGGCTGTGGCGGGGGTCATCTACCAACTATAAGGTAGGGAATTTCAAACCGCAATCAGCAGGGTCAATCCGCCTTGATGGCCGCGGCCTTGATGATGCGGCCGTTGCTTTCGAACTCGCTGGCGATCTCTTTCGCAAACGCAGCCGAAGTGCCGCCGGTCGGCACGTTGTCGGTGGCCATGAGCCTGGCGCGCAGCTCGGCGCTGGCCAGGGCCTTGTTGATCTCGGCGTTGTACCTGGCAATCAGCGCGGGCGGCGTGGCCGCGGGTGCGAAGACGCCGAACAGCGAATTGATGTTCGCCGCGCTGTAGCCCAGTTCGCCCAGCGTGGGCACCTGGGGCAGGCTCTCGAGCCGCGCCGGCGCACCGACGGCCAGCGGACGCAGCTTGCCCGACTGGATGTGGGACGTGAGCGTCGGACTCGCATTGGTCGAGAGAATCTCGAACTGCCCGCCGATGGCGTCGTTCAGCTGCTGGCCGCCGCCCTTGTACGGCACGTGCGTGATGTCGACCCCCGCCGCCGAGCGCAACTGCTCCAGCACGATATGGCCTAGCGAAGCCGGCCCCGACGTGGCCCAGCGCAGCGCGCCCGGCTGCACCTTCGCATCGGCGATGAGCGCGCGGAAATCCTTCGCCTTGCTGGCCGGCGTGGCGATCAGCAGCACCGGCGAATACATCACGCTCGCCACCGGCGCGATGTCCTTCAATGGATCGAAGGGCAGCTTGCCGAGGTGCGGGCTCAGCACCAGCGGGCTGATCGCCGAGAAGCCCAGCGTCGCGCCATCGGGCGCGGCCTTGGCGACGGCGTCCATGCCGATGGCGCCGCTCGCGCCGGCCCGGTTGTCGACGATCACCGTGACGCCCAGTTGCGCCGCGAGCCTGTCGCCGAGCGCACGCGCAACGACGTCGCTGACGCCGCCCGCGGGGTACGCCACGATGAGGCGCACCGTCTTGGGAATGGCCTGTGCGTGCGCACCCGAGGCAGCGCACAGTGCCGCGGCTGCGAGGAGCCGGGTTGCCGTGCGGTGCGAAGGCTTCGAGGAAGCGAGGAAATTCATGAGGATTCCTGTCGATCGTCTACGTGGGTTGCATCGGTCCAGCGGCGGCTTGCGCTCGCGAATGAGCCTGGACCCTTCCACCGCATTGTCGGCCCTGGCGAATCAGCGATGTTGAAGCAGGCGCGCCAGCGTCATCGCATTGCCGGGCCGCGGGCTTGTGTGGTGCGCTCAGCCGCGCGGATGATGCTGCGCGTGCAATTGCTTCAGCCGCTCGCGCGCCACGTGGGTGTAGATGGTGGTGGTCGAGATGTCGGCATGGCCCAGCAGCAACTGCACCGCGCGCAGGTCGACCCCGTGGTTCAGCAGGTGCGTGGCAAAGGCATGGCGCAGCGTGTGCGGCGACAGCGGCACGTGGATGCCCGCCGCGGTGGCGTGCTTCTTCACGATGATCCAGAACATCACGCGCGTCATGCCGGCGCCGCGTGCGGTCACGAACAGGTCGGACGTCTGTTGCCCGTCGAGGATGAGGGGGCGCGACTCCTCGAGATAGCGCTCGATCCAGCGCCGCGCCTCGCCGCCGAAGGGCACGAGCCGTTCCTTGTTGCCTTTGCCCAGCACACGCAGCACGCCGTCGTTGAGGCTCATGTCAATGGCCTTGAGCGCCACCAGTTCACTCACGCGCAGGCCGCTCGCGTACATCAGCTCGAGCATCGCGCGGTCACGCAGGCCGAGCGGCGATTCGACGTCGGGCGCGGCCAGCAGGTCGTCGACCTGTTTTTCCGACAGCGTCTTGATGGCGCGCGGCATCTGCCGCGCTGGCGCAAGCCGGATGCTCGGGTCCGCCACGACACGGCGCTCGCGCAGCGCCCAACGGTAGTAACGCTTGAACACCGTGAGCCGGCGATTGGCCGAAGTGGCCTTGCCCTTGGTCGACAGGCGTGCACCCATGTAGGCTTGCAGGTCGGTCTCTTTCGCGGCATCGAGCCCGGCACCGTTGCGCTGCGCATCGAGCCACTGCGCGAACAGCGCGAGGTCGCGGCGGTAGGCGGCCAGCGTGTTCTTCGACAGGCCGTCTTCCAGCCAGAGCGCGTCGATGAAGTCGTCGATATCGGATGTCTGCGTCTGTATCTGCGGAGAGGCCTCGGTCATGCCGTGCAAGATAACAAAAGAAAAAGCCGCCCGGCATGCGGGCGGCTTCGGGGTGCGGGAAAAAAATCTTCAGTCGAGCTTCAGGTTCTGCTTCTTCACGACCTGCTTGTAGACCTCGTACTCGGCCTTGATCTGCGCGGCGAACTGCTCCGGCGTGTTGGCGACGATCAGCGAGCCCGTGTCCTCGATGCGCTTGCGCACGGCCGGGTCTTCCACCGCCTTCTTCACGCCGGCGCTGATCTTGTCGACCACTTCCTTCGGCAGGCCCTTCGGGCCGAGGATGCCGTAGTAGGCCATGCGATTCACCGGCTCCAGGCCCACTTCCTTGAAGGTCGGCACGTTCGGCAGCGCGGCCAGGCGCTGCGGCGCCGACACCACGATCGGGATCAGCCGGCCGCTGGTGATGAAGGGCATGGCCGAGGGGATGTTATCGAACATGATCGGCACCTGGCCGGCCACCACGTCGTTCAGCGCCGGACCCGCGCCGCGGTACGGGATGTGCGTGATGAAGGTGTTGGTCAGGCTCTTGTACAGCTCCATCAGCAGGTGGCCGATACCGCCCGTGCCCGACGAGGCGTACGAATACTTGCCGGGATTCTTCTTGATCTCGGCCACGAACTCGGCGTAGTTCTTGGCGGGGAAGCTCGGGTTGACCGCGATGATGTTCGGCGTGGCCGCGATGTTGATGATCGGCGTGAAGTCGTTGATCGGGTCGTACGGCACCTTGGGGTTGATGGCCGGGTTGGCCGCCGTGCTCGACACCGTGGCAACGCCGAGCTTGTAGCCGTCGGGCGTCGCGCGCGCCGTTTCGGCCGCGCCGACGATGCCGCCGCCACCGGCGCGGTTGATCACCACCACCGGCTGGCCGAGCACCTTGCCCAGCGGGTCGGAGATCACGCGCGCCACGATGTCCGTCGTGCCGCCCGGTGCGAACGGAACGCTCAGCTCGACAGGCTTGTTCGGATAGCCCTGTGCAAAGCTCTGGCCCGCCACCGCGACCAGTGCCGCAGCTCCCACCAGCGTGCTCCATTGACGACGTTGCATCGAAAACTCCTTGATCTGATTGATGTCGAAAAACGAAGCCCGGATGCTAGCGGCTCAGGGGCAGTCCTCGTGCTGTGGATTACCCATGGTCAAGCGGGTTTATCCTCGAAGCGGTGAATTACGCTCAGCTGCTTTTCCCCGACTTCTCCCTCATCGCCATCGGTTGGCTCCTGTGCCGCTACACCGCCCTCGACCGCCGCGTGTGGGACCAGGTCGAGAGCCTGGTTTACTACTTTCTTTTTCCCGTGCTGCTGTTCCACTCGATCGTGCGCAGTCCGCTGGATTTTGGTGCCACGTCGAGCCTGCTCACGGCGGGCGTCGGCGTCGGTGTCTGCGGCATCGCGTTGGCCTACGCCCTGCCCTTCGTTCCGGGCCTGCGCACGCACATCGACCGGCGCGACCACGCGGCCAGCGCACAGATCGCCTTCCGCTTCAACTCGTTCATCTGCCTTGCGCTGGCGGAGCGGCTGGCGGGGTCTGAAGGCCTGCTGCTGATCGCGGTGCTCATCGGCGTTTGCGTGCCCATCTTCAACATCGCCGCCGTGTGGCCGATGACACGGCATGCGCAGACCGGATTCGTGCGGCAGCTCGTGCGCAACCCGCTGATCGTCGCAACGGTGGCTGGCCTGCTCGCGAATGTGCTGGGCCTTGCCGTGCCGACATGGGCGACGCCGACGCTGACGCGCATCGGGGCTGCATCGCTGGCATTGGGACTGCTGGCCGCAGGGGCGGGAATGAAGTTCTCCACGCTGGGGGCAGGCAAGGTGCTGGCCACTTCGGTGCTGGCGATACGGCATCTGCTGCTGCCGCTGGTCGCATGGGGGCTGGCGCTGGCATTGCGGCTGGATGCGACCCAGGCTTCGGTGCTGATGGCTTTTTCGGCTGTACCTACGGCTTCGAGTGCTTATGTGCTGGCTGCGCGCATGGGCTACAACGGGCCCTATGTGGCGGGGCTGGTGACGCTGTCCACCTTGCTGGGTGTCGTGAGCCTGCCGTTTGCCCTGGCGCTGCCCCGGTGAGTACCTTCCCCGAGCACAGGCTTATCCCCGCTGCAACAGGGCGGGCACGGACGAAGCCAGCATGGCCACTCCCGAAGCTGTCAGCAACCCGAGCACCAGCTTGCGGAACGCCACCTCGCTGATCCCGATATACAGCCGCGCACCGAGCAGGACCGGCACCGCGACGGCCAACGCGACCAGGCCCAGCAGCGGCACCACGGAGCGCTCGATGCTCCCGCTGAACACATGCACGGCAAACGCCACCATCAGCATCGACAGATTGAAGTTCTGGATCACTGCGCGCTGCGTGTCGCGCTGAAAGCCGCGCAGCGTGCACCAGAGCGTGGGTATGGCCCCCGAGAACCCACCGATGCCCGCCATCGCACCACCGATGGCGCCGGCCACTCCATCAGCCGCACGCCCACCGAACGAAACCTTCGGCAGATGCTGCGACATCAGCATCGCCGGGCACCACAGCACCAGCAGCACGCCGAGGCATAGCTTGAAAACGACGAGGTCGAGGTGCGGCAGCAGCCAGACACCGAACGGCACTCCCACCAGCCCGCCCAACACGAAGGGCCAGAGAATGTTCCTGTCGAAAGAACGCCGCACGGTCACGGCCGCGATCACCTGCCCCGTGAGCGCCCCGAAAAGCGCAAGCACTGCCGCGAGCTGCGGCTCCAGCGTCCACGCCCAGACCGACATCGCCACCAGCCCGAACGCGAAGCCCGACAGGCCCTGCACGAAGCCCGCCAGCACGGCTCCGGCGATCACGTAGACGTACAAGGCTTGCATGCGGCCGATGATATCGACCGCACTTCAACCAGGAGAGCGCGACTCAGGCCGAGACCGGCACCAGCACGGTACGCCGCACGCGGCGCACATTGAACGCGCTGGCAATCAGCACCCCCTGCACCAGCGCCAGCCCCACGATCACGCTCGTGTACTGCCCATGGTCCATCAGCCGCCCGAACACCAGCGGCGCCAGGGCCTGCCCGATGTCGAGCCCCGCATACACCACGCCGTAGACGCGCCCCGTCGCATTGGGCGGCGTCGACCTCTTCACCAGCAGGTCGCGCGACGGCCCGGCGACGCCCGAGACAAAACCCATGGCGCCGAACAGCACCGGCACCACGATCGGCGGAAAGCTCGCAAACGCCAGCACCAGCGCCAGTGCGGCCGCAATGCCGAAGCCCGCGCCCACGATGCGCTCGCAGCGCGACGGATCGGAAGCCAGGAAGCCCCCTACCACCATGCCCGCCGCGCTCGCGACCATGTAGACCGTGAGGCACACCGCCACCAGCGCCACCGGCACCGCATGCAGGTGCCCGGCGGCCACCGGCGCGAAGGTCTGCACCACGCTGATCACGGCGGCATAGAAGAAGAAGAAACCGAAGCACATCCACACAGCAGGAATGCGCAGGAAGTCGAACTCGCCGCCGACCGGCGCGGGCTCGCCCTGCCCCGTGGCCTTGTGCACGGCCGCCGCGTCGAGCGACAGCACGCTGCGGTACGCCCACAGCACCAGCAACACCACGAGCGCCACGACACCCGCCGAGGCCAGCGCCACGCGCCACGAGTACGCGATGGCGATCGGCACGACGAAGGCCGGCGCCAGCGCCCAGCCCAGGCTGCCGGTGATGCCATGCACGCTGTAGGCGTGGCCCAGCCGCGTCGGCGCGACCTTGCGGTTGAACAGCGTGTAGTCCACCGGATGGAACACGCCGTTGCCGATGCCGCCGACCACCGCGCACACCAGCAGCATCCAGTAGCTCTGTGCCGCGGCGTAGCCGAAAGCCGCCAGGCCCAGCGCGCCCAATCCGACGAACAGCACCGGCCGCGGGCCCAGCTTGTCGACGATGAAGCCCGAGGCCGCCTGCACCATGCACGAAACCACGAAGAACACCGTGAGCACCGCGCCCAATTCGACATAGCTCACGTTGAACGCGTCCTTGAGCCACGGGAACAGCGGCGCCAGGATGAGCTGGCTGAAATGGCTGACCGCGTGGGCCAGACCGACGAGTCCGATCAGCTTGGCGTCGGTGCGCAGGGTCGTGTTGGGAGGAGAAGCGGCGGTCGTTGACGAAGTGGAAGACATGGATTGCTACAAAAAAACGGGGCAGGGACCGATGCTATGCGCCGGGGACGCGGCAGAATGGCGATACAGCGACAACATTTGTCGAAACCATGCCAAGCGCCGCCTCACCCACCTCCAGGAGCACCGTGCCCGCCAGGCCGCGCGGCGCAGCCCCTGCCCCGATCACCAGCGTCGCCTCTCTCACGCCGCACCTCTACGCTCCGGACGCGGTGCGTCCGCTGCGCGCCAAGGAGCACTTCCTGAGCGCGGACACGCTGGTCGAGCTGCACGAGCATCCGTGGCCACAGCTCACTTTCTCCACCCGCGGCGTGATCCGCCTGAGCACGCAGGACGGCAGCTACATCGTGCCGCCCTCGCGCGCGCTCTGGGTGCCGGCCAACATGCCGCACAGCATCACGCTGATCGAGGACGCCGAGCTGCGCACCGTCTACCTGCACGCCTGGATCGCCCCCACCTGGGAAAAATGCGAGGTGCTCGAAATCAGCCCGCTGCTGCGCGCGCTGATGCTCGCGCTCGACACCACGCCCGACGGCCTGCCGCCGTCCGACCCGCATGCACCGCAGCGCGAACGCATGATCGCGCCGCTGCTGATCGACGAAGTGGAGCGCGCCACGCAGATCCGCATCGACGTGCCGCTGCCCACCGACAAGCGCCTGCGCCAGCTTTGCGAGGCGCTGCTGCGCAACCCGGCCGACCGTGCCACGCTGGCCGAACGCGCCGCCACCATCGGCGCCAGCGAGCGCACGGTGGCGCGCCTGTTTCGCGACCAGCTCGGTATGAGCTGGCAGCAATGGCGCCAGCAGGCCGTGATGGCGCATGCGCTGCCGCTGCTGGCACGCGGCATGGCCGTGAGCCAGGTGGCTGCCGCCAGCGGCTATGCCACCGACAGTGCCTTCTGCGCGATGTTCAAGGCGGCCACGGGCCGCTCCCCGACTTCGTTCCAGCACCGCAAGCGCCCTGCCCCCACCTGACACGGCGGGGCATTGCGGGGGATCGTCATGGCGCTCTGGCAAGATCGGCGGCCGACAACACCATGCACTCACCGATCCCTCTGCACATGGCGCCCGACACCGGGCCACCCACCTGGACCGCCGAGATCTGGCTGCGCATCCGCCGCCATTTCCTGCTGAAGGCGGTCGGCACCACGGTCTTCACGTGGCTGTTCTTCATCGGCTATTTCCACCTGCTGCGCAACCCGGCCTTTCCGATCGCGGTGATGCCGCTGACGCCGCTGGACCACCTGGTCCCGTTCCAGCCCTACACGCTGGGCGCGTACCTTTCGCTCTGGGTATATGTGGGCGTCGCGCCGGGCCTGCAGCTCACGTTCCGGGAACTGGTGGTCTACGGACTGTGGATCGGCGCACTCTGCATCACGGGCCTGGGCCTCTTCTACTTCTGGCCGACCCAGATCCCGCCCATGGCCATCGACGCCGCAGGCTACCCTGGCTTCGCGATGCTGCAGGGCGTGGACGCGGCGGGCAACGCCTGCCCCTCGATGCATGTGGCCGTGGCCATCTTCACCGCCATCCGCATCGAGCATGTGTTGCGCGAAGCGCGCACGCCGGCCCTGTGGCGCGTGCTGAACTGGACCTGGTTCGCCGCCATTGCCTACTCGACGCTGGCGGTCAAGCAGCACGTGGCGCTTGACGTGGCGGCCGGCGCGCTGCTAGGCATGGCCTTCGCACTGCCCTCTCTGCGCTGGCGGCCGAAACCGCGTTTGCGAGGGGATGTCCCTCGCGTGGGAGCGGATATCATCGACGCTCACTGACCACACTCACCACTGGCCGACGAGGAAGGGATCGATTCAATGGCACCCGCACAGGGTGGCAATCGATCAGCGGCACATGACGACAGGCATTGCACGATGAGTTCGCTGAAGGAATTGCAGGACCTGATCCACGAGAAGTACGGCATCGAACCGTCGAAGCTCGACCCCCACGCTTCGATGCGGGAAACCGGCGGGCTCGATTCACTCGCCCTCGCGGAATTTCTGTTCGCCATCGAAGACCACTTCGGCATCACCATGCCCGACGAGGACGCGAGCATCGACACCCTGGCCGAACTCGCGCTGCTGGTCGACAAGGTCCGGGCCGCCAAAACCGCGTGAACCACGAGGTCGCCGTCACCGGGCTGGGCGTCATGGCGCCGCATGGCGGCGAGCCCGACACGTTGTTCCAGGCCCTGCTGCAAGGCCGCTCGGCCATCCAGCCGGTCTTTCCGGATCTACCCAAGCCGGCCGCCGCGGCCACCGCGGCCTTCGATGAAACCCGCTGGTTCACCAAGCTGCAGCTCGCAGGCGTCGACCGCGTGAGCCAGCTGGCCGTGGCCGCCGCCGACATGGCGATGCGCGACGCGGGCCTCGGCATCGCCGACACCGATCCCGAGCGCGTGGGCGTCTTTGCCGGCTGCGGCATGGGCGGCGCCGCGGCGCTCGAAGCGGCCTACCGCGGCAACGGCCGCGTGTCGCCTCTCACGATTCCCGCCTTCATGCCCAATGCGCCGGCCGCCCATGTGGCGATGCGCCAAGGCGTGCAGGGACCGGTGCTCACCTACTCCGTCGCCTGTGCCTCTTCTTCGGCTGCGATCGCCGAAGCGGCCAAGGCCGTGCAGCGTGGCGAGGTCGACGTCGCCATTGCCGGCGGCAGCGAAGCGCTGATCGTGCCGGGCGTGGTCGTGGCCTGGCAGGCCATGCAGACGCTGGCCACCTTCCAGCCCGGCGAAGCGGCCGGCGCGGTGCGGCCCTTCGCCACCGACCGCAGCGGCTTCGCGCTCGGCGAGGGCGCGGCCTTCCTGATTCTCGAATCCGCCGAGCGCGCACGCGCCCGCGGCGCCCGCCGCTACGCCACGCTGGCCGGCTGGGGCCTGAGCAGCGACGCCACCCATCTCACCAAGCCCGACGCCCCGGGACAGGCCCGCGCACTGCGCGCCGCACTGCGCCAGGCCGGCCTGCAGCCGCGCGACGTGGGCTACTGCAATGCACACGGCACGGCCACGCGCATCGGCGACGTGGTCGAGCGCAATGCGCTGGCCGATGTGTGGGGCGACCATCTCGACGCGCTGCGCGTGAGCTCGACCAAGGCGCTGCACGGCCACATGCTCGGCGCGGCGGGCGCGATCGAAGCGCTCGTCACCGTGCTGGCGCTGCACCAGCGGCAGCTGCCGCCCAATGCAAACTGCCGCGAGATCGATCCGGACTGCAGCCTGAACCTCGTGACGCCGAACGAATCAGCGACGCCCTTGCTCGAGGCCGCCATCAGCAATTCGTTCGCCTTCGGCGGCACGAACTCCGTGCTGCTCTTTCGCCGCGCCTAGGCAGCCGCCGCGCAGAGCCATTCCACGAAAGCGCCGACCAGCGGATCGTCCGTGCGGCTCGGCGCCACGAACACGCTGTAGCCCCGGCTCGACGGCGCCCTGTGCGGGCAGGCCAGCAGCAGTTCGCCCGAGCGCAGTTCACGCTCGACGAAATACTCGGGCACCAGCCCCACGCCCAGGTCGGCACGCACTGCGGCAACGAGCGAAGAGAACAGATCGAAGCGATGCCCCGCCACCAGGTTCTCGGGCGGCCGCGCATGCGCCGTCTGCCCGAACCATTCCTCCCACGCGCCCATGCGCGTGCGCAGCTGCAGCAACGGCACCGAGCGGAAGTCACCGCGCGCCATCGCCGGGCGCCCCTTCGCTTTCGGCGAGCACACCGCAACGCAGGACTCGCCCATCAACGGCAGCGCATTCGCGCCGGGCCAGACCGCATCGTCGTACTGCACGCCCACGTCGAAGGGCATGTCCTCCATGTAGAGATGCGTCGGGAACACCTGCAGGTGCAGGCTGCAGCCCGGGTGCCGGGCGATGAACTCCGGCAGCCGCGGCGTCAGCCAGCCCTCGGCCAGCACCGGCACCGCGCCCACCAGCAGGCGCAGGCCGTCGGCACGCTGCGCCATGGCTTCGAGCGTGTGGTTCTGCAGCCGCAGCAGGTCGCCCGAAACCTGGCCGTGATAGCGCCGCCCGGCCTCGGTCAGCTCGGTGCCGCGCGCCGTGCGCTGCACCAGCCGCACACCGATCTGCGACTCCAGCAGGCGCAGCTGCTGGCTCACCGCGCTGTGCGTGAGACACAACTCCTCCGCAGCCTTGCCCACGCCATGGTGGCGCGCCACCGCGTCGAAGATCAGCAGCGCGCGGGTGCTGGGGATGTGGCGGCGCATGGCGAGCCTCGTTAGAAAAACTGACAACGCCAAAGATTAAACCAGAGCGCGTGGCTAACACAGCCATAAGAATCGTCGGCGACGCCGCGCCGGCGTCGCCAACCCGGCTTCACTCCCAAGGACATCCCGACCATGCCCCGCCCCATGTCACTTCGCCTCGCCCCGCTCGTCCTCGCCCTGGCCTCCACGGCCGCAGGCCTCGCGCATGCCCAGACCGGCGCCGTCGCGGCCACGCCGACGCAGGTGCGCCCCGAAGTCGACAAGGCCTACACGCAGTTGATGGCATCGCCCGCCATCCAGAAGCTGCTCGACGCGGTCAGGGCCGACCACGAGCGCTCGGTCGAAGACCTGAAGATGCTCACCGAGATCGAGGCGCCGCCATTCAAGGAACAGAAGCGCGCCGAAGCCTTTCTCGCGCGCATGAAGGCCCTCGGCCTGGCGGACGCGAAGATCGACGCCGAAGGCAACGTGGTCGGCCTGCGCAAGGGTACGGGCAACGGGCCGAAGCTGCTGATCTCCGCGCACCTCGACACGGTGTTCCCCGCCGGCACCGACGTGAAGGTGAAGGAGCGCGACGGCAAGCTCTACGCGCCCGGTATCTCCGACGACACGCGCGGGCTCGCCGTGCTGCTGTCGTGGCTCAAGGTGCTCAACGACAACAAGGTCCAGACCGTGGGCGACCTGCTGTTCGTCGGCAACGTCGGCGAGGAAGAGCTCGGCAACCTGCGCGGCATCAAGGCCGTCTTCCGGGACAACCTCGACATCGACGGTATGGTCGGCCTCGAGCCCGCGCCCGACGGCACGGTGCTGATGCTGGGCACCGGCAGCCACCGCTACGAAGTGAGCTTCAAGGGCCCGGGCGGCCACAGCTACGGCGCCTTCGGCCAGGTGCCCAGCGCCATCCACGGCATGGGCCGCGCCATCGCGAAGATCGCCGAGATCCGCACGCCGAGCTTCCCGAAGACGACCTTCACCGTCGGCACCGTGGGCGGCGGGACCTCGGTCAACACCATCGCGCCGGATGCGCGCATGGCGGTCGACATCCGCTCCGACGAAATGGCACCGCTGCTGGAGACCGAAAAGAAGATCCTCACGGCCATCGACGAAGCCGTGGTCGAGGAAAACAAGCGCTGGAACGTCAACACGCTGAGCGTGAGCGCCAAGCTCATCGGCGACCGTCCGGGCGGCCGCACGCAATCGGACACCGTGATCGTCGAGGCCGCCACGCGCGCGAACAGCGCCTTCGGCCACAAGACGCTGCTGAGCGGCGCGAGCACCGACGCGAACGTGCCTATGTCGCTGGGCATCCCCGCCATCATCATCGGCGGCGGCGGCAAGACCGGCGGCTTCCACGCGCTGTCCGAGTGGATCGACGTGACCGACGGCTGGAAGGGTGCACAGAACTCGCTGGTGACCGTGCTGGGCCTGGTGGGAGTGCAGGGCACCAGCACGCCCTTGCTGGAAAAACGCGCTCCACGCTCGAAGTAGGCCGGTGCACGCCGATGGGCTGCGGCCCCCAAGGTCTCCGGTATGCTGGTGGCCGCTTTCCACCATACAGACCTACAGGAGGCTCCCCGTGCACGCCCGCTCCACCTTCATCGCCCTTGCCCTGCTCGCCGCGGGCATTTCGGCACATGCCAACGACCTGTTCGACCAGCTGAAGGAGAAAGCCGGCGAGGCCGCCAGCGCCAATTCGCAAGGTGGCAGCGGCTCCTCGCTCGGCAACCTCGGCTTCAAGATGCCCGCCATCGGCTCCAGCACCGTCGGCAACGCGGCCGGTGTGCTGCAGTACTGCGTCAAGAACAACTACCTGGGCGGCGACGCGGCCTCGGTGAAAGACAAGCTGCTCGCCAAGATCACCGGTCAGAAGCAGCAGGAGACCGGCTTCGCGAACGGCGCCAAGGGCCTGCTGAAAGGTGGCGACGGCAAGTCGCTGAACTTCAAGCTCTTGTCGTCAAAGGTCAAGACCAAGGCCTGCGACTACGTGCTCAAGAACGCGACCTCGCTCATCTAGACACCCCCATGCTTCGCGCACTGCGTGTCGCTTCGCACACCCCCTCCCCGGGGGCAATGCCAGCGGCCCGGCAAAGCCGGTTCCGCGGCATCCCCCGACTGGCCGCGTAAGCTCCCTGTGCCAGCGCAGCATTCCAGCGCCGTTGCGCGTGCCATCCGTCATTCATGAATCCGGCTACAACCTCTCCTTCCCTGCGCCAGCGCCTCTCTCGCTGGGTTCCCTGCTTCGCCTGGCCGCGCCCTTCCGCCGCGCTGCTGCGCAACGAGGCGATGGCCGGCATCACTGTGGCGCTGATGGTGATCCCGCAAGGCGTGGCGTATGCGGCGCTGGCGGGCATGCCGCTGGTGACGGGGGTGTACGCGGCCCTGTTCCCCGCGCTGATCGCGGTGATGTTCAGTTCGTCGCAGCGGCTGTCGGTCGGGCCCACGGCGCTCACCAGCCTGCTGGTCGGCGCCTCGCTCGCGCCGCTGGCGGTGGCAGGCAGCGCCGAATGGGTGGCGATGGCGGTGTGGCTCACGCTGATGTCGGGCGCCATCCAGATCGTGCTGGGCGCGGGGCGCTTCGGCTGGCTGCTGCGGCTGGTCAATTCGCCGGTGCTCATCGGCTTCACGCAAGGCGCGGCGGTGCTGATCGCCATCTCGCAGCTGCCGGCGCTGCTGGGCTTCACGGGGCGGACCATTGCGCAGGTGCTGCGCGGCGGCCCGCTGCCCGACCTCGTGGCCATTGCCTTCGGGCTCGGCAGCATCGCGGTGCTGTGGCTGGGCAAGCGCCTGCTGCCGCGCTTTCCGACCACCATGGCGCTGGTGGCCGGCGCGGCCGCCATCAGCTGGCTCGTCGACTACGCGCTGCGCGGCGGTGCGGTGGTGGGCAGCCTGCCTTCGGGCCTGCCCTCGCTTTACTGGCCCGGCCTGCTACCCATGAGTACCTTCAGCGCGCTGGTGCTGCCGGCGTTGATGATCACGCTCGTGAGCTTCCTCGAAACCGCGTCGAGCGCCAAGGTCGACAACGCGCGCGCCGGCACGCTGTGGAACGAAAACCAGGATCTGATCGGCCAGGGCCTCGCCAAGCTGGCCTCGGGCTTCACGGGCGGGTTTCCCACCAGTTCGTCGTTCTCGCGCTCGGCCATCACGCTCTATGCGGGCGCGCAGACCGGCTGGGCCACGCTGTTCAGCGTGGCAGTGGTAGCCGGTGCGCTGCTGTGGCTGATGCCGCTGCTGTACCACGTGCCGCAGGCAGTGCTGGCGGCGGTGGTGGTCACGGCCATCCTGGGGCTGGTGAAGCCCGCGAGTTTCACGGCGCTGTGGCGCATCTCGCGCATCGAGGCCGGCATTGCCTTCGGCACTTTCGTGCTGACCATCGCGACCGCACCGAGCATCTACTGGGGCGTGCTCGGTGGCCTGCTGGCGAGCATGGCGCACTACATGTACCGCCACCTGCATCCGCGCATCATCGAGGTGGGCCTGCACCCCGACGGCAGCCTGCGCGACCGCAACCTCTGGAAGCTGCCGCCGCTGGCGCCGCAGCTCTATGCACTGCGCATGGACGCCGAACTCGACTTCGCCTCGGCCTCCACGCTCGAACGCGCGCTCACGGTGGCGCTGGCCGAGCGGCCCGATCTCACCGACGTGTGCCTGTTCGCGCAGCCCATCAATCGCATCGACATCACCGGCGCCGAAGTGTTCGGCTCGATCCGCCGGATGATGGAAGCCAAGGGCATCCGCCTGCACCTGAGCGGCCTCAAGCTGCCCGCGATGCAGGTGCTGGAGCGCGCCGGCCTGCTGGCGCCGGGGCCGATGCTGTTCAGCTACCGCACCGACGGCGAGGCGCTCGCGGCGCTGATGCCGCGCATCGACGAGTCCGAGGAACAGGAAGCCGCCGCCTGACCCGCCAGCGCCCATGAAGTCCACCATCGAAGAACTGGTCGCGTTCCGCACGGTGGTGGACACTGGCTCGATCACGGCCGCGTCCGAACAGTTGGCGCAAACGGTCTCGGGCATCAGCCGCGCCTTGAGCCGGCTCGAACAGAAGCTCGACACCACGCTGCTGCGCCGCACGACGCGGCGGCTCGAACTCACGGAGGAAGGCGCGGCCTTCCTGCAGCGCACGCGCGCCATCCTCGACGCGATCGACGACGCCGAAGAGCAGATGGCCGCGCGCCGCCAGCAGCCGGCCGGGCGCCTGCGCGTGAACGCGGCCTCGCCCTTCATGCTGCACGCCATCGTGCCGCTGGTGCCGGAGTTTCGAAAGCTCTACCCGCAGATCAGCCTCGAGCTCGACACAGACGACCTGCCCATCGACCTGCTGGAGCGCCGCACCGACATCGCGATCCGGATCGGCCCGCTGCGCGACTCCACGCTGCATGCGCGCCCGCTCGGCACGCACCGCCTGCGCGTGCTCGCGAGCCCTGCGTACCTCGAGGCACACGGCAAGCCGCGCAAGGTAAGCGACCTCGCCGAACACGTGCTGCTGGGCTTCACCCAACCCGAGTCGCTGAACCGCTGGCCCCTGCGCGGCGTGCATGGCGACGAATGGAACATCGCGCCGACGCTGATGGCATCGAGCGGCGAAACGCTGCGCCAGTTGGCGCTGGCCGGCGTGGGCGTCGTCTGCCTGTCGGACTTCATGACCGGTGCCGACCGCACAAGCGGCGCGCTGGTGCAGGTGCTGGCAAAGGACACGGCGGACGTGCGCCAGCCGGTCAACGCGGTGTACTACCGCAACACGCAGCTGTCGGCGCGCATCACTTCGTTCCTGGATTTCCTGTCGCAGCGCATGGCCTGAGTGCGCAAGCGGCGGCGCTGCTTACTGCGCCTGCTTCGCGACGAAGCGCTCCACGGACGCCGACTTGATCTCGTAGCCGCTCACGCCCATGTCTGCCGACGAGTAGCGCGCCGCCTTCAGTGTGCCGCTGACGTACGCCGTGTCCATCGCGTGCAGGCCCTTCACGGCGGCAGGCGCGATCACGTGCACGATCTGGTTGGCGGGCGGCGGCGGCGTGTGGATGCAGGCGCCGAAATACGGCACCAGCAGGAATTCGCGAATGCCGTCCTGCGCAGCGTCGAGCGGCACGACGAAGCCCGCGAGCTTGGCCGCCTTGCCGTCGAGCGCCACGTTGACCGGAGCGTTGTCCCAGACAGCACGCATCTCGTCGAGCATCTGGATCGCGCGCGGATCGTTGTCGCGCAGCGCTTCGAGGCTGATGTTGCGGTAGCGACTGGTCGGGTCCCAGCTCTTGGGAATCAGCTCTTCCCACTTGAGTTCAGGGGCCGCGGCCGTGCTCGTGCCCTGCATCGCCGCTGTCCCCGGACCGCAGCCGGTCAGGAGTGCCGCGGCCGGCGCCAGCAGGAGCACAGCCAACACGGCGCGCGAAAAGAACCTTCTCATGACCGCGATTCTGCTTGGGAGATGTTTCAGACCCGTACAGCAGGGCCTTTTGCACTCAATTCGCCTCAGATCAGACGAGTTCAGCCGAATGCGCGCTCAGTCGCGTACCGGCCCGCGCAGGCTCTTGATCTGCGAACGCTGGCTCTTGCCCTCGAGGCGGCGCTGCTTCGAACCATAGGTCGGCTTGGTGGCGCGCCGCACGCGCGGCGGCATGGCCACGCTGTCGACCACCGCCTGCAGGCGCGTGAGCGCATCGGCGCGGTTCATCTCCCGCGTGCGGTGCTGCTGCGCCTTGAGCACGAACACGCCTTCCTGCGTGATGCGGCTGTCGCGCAGCGCGAGCAGACGCTCCTTCACGTCGGCCGGCAGCGAGCTCGCATGGATGTCGTAGCGCAGGTGCACCGCGCTCGACACCTTGTTGACGTTCTGCCCGCCCGCGCCCTGCGCCCGGATGGCGCTGATCTCGACTTCGTCGGGGTCGATCAGGAGGGGTGGGTGGAACATGCGCGCGAGTGTGCCTTCAAACGCGTTCGAACACGGCCGCGATGCCCTGGCCGCCGCCGATGCACATCGTGACCAGTGCATAGCGGCCGCCGGTGCGGTGCAGCTCGGCAATCGCCTTCGTCGTGATGATCGCGCCGGTCGCACCGACGGGGTGGCCCAGCGAAATGCCCGAGCCGTTCGGGTTCACCTTGGCCGCGTCGAAGCCCAGCTCCTTGATGACGGCGCAGGCCTGCGCCGCAAAAGCTTCGTTCGACTCGATCACGTCGAAGTCGCCCACCTTCAGGCCCGTGCGCTCCAGCACCTTGCGCGTGGCCGGCACCGGGCCGATGCCCATGTACGCGGGCTCGACGCCCGCATGCGCATAGCCCACCAGCCGCGCCAGCGGCTTCAGGCCCAGCGCCTTCACGCGACCGCCTTCGGCCAGCACCACGGCAGCGGCGCCGTCGTTGATGCCCGAGGCATTGCCAGCGGTCACGAGGCCGTCCTTCTTGAACGCGGGCTTCATCTTCGACAGCGCCTCGACGGTGGTGTCGGCGCGCACGTGCTCGTCGGTGTCGAACAGCAAGACGCCCTTGCGCGTCTTCACCTCGACCGGAACGATCTGCTCCTTGAAGCGGCCCGCCGCGATGGCGGCCGCCGCGCGCTGCTGGCTGGTCACGGCCAGTTCGTCCATCTGCTCGCGCGTGATGCCGTAGCGCGCGGCCACGTTCTCGGCGGTGATGCCCATGTGGATCTTCTCCCACGGGTCGTGCAGGATGCCCAGCATGTAGTCGACCAGCACCGCGTCGCCCATGCGGGCGCCATAACGGGCCGATGTGTCGAAGTACGGGCCGCGGCTCATCGACTCCGAACCGCCGCCGATGGCGATGTCACAGTCGCCCAGCGCGATGGCCTGGGCCGCCGACACGATGGCCTGCAAGCCCGAGCCGCAGAGGCGATTCACGTTGAAGGCCGGCGTCTCGATCGGGCAGCCTGCGTCGATGGCAGCCACGCGGCTCAGGTACGCATCCTTCACGTCGGTGGGAATCACGTTGCCCATCACCACATGGCCGATGGCATCGGCGGCCACGCCGCTGCGCTCGATGGCGGCCTTGACGGCGGTGGTGGCCAGCTGGGTGTTGGGCACGTCCTTCAGCGCGCCGCCGAAGGTGCCGATGGCGGTGCGGGCGGTGCCGACCACGAAGATGTCGCGTTGGGTCATGGAATGTCTCTCCTGGATGAAAGCGAAAGCCGCGGTCAGCGGCGGCGGCAGGAGGACGATTCTGACGGCGAACGGCGCGACGGGTGGTCACGCCGGGAACACCGGGGCCTCAGCCGCGCGAAACCGGCTTCGGCGCCACGTCGGTCACGTCGCTGGCGCTGCCGCGAATACGCACCGGGCGCTCCACCGATTCGCCACGCGCCCGCGCATTGGCCACGTCGGCGGCCGTCGGCTCGGCCGGCGGTGCCGCATGGCGAAATTTATCGAAGCCCGAGCGCGGGTTGAAACGCATGACCCAGGGCGTCACGGGCTTGCCCGTGAGACGCCCCCAGGCGTAGCGCACACCCCACACGGCCGCCAGCAGCATGACCGCCACGGCCAGGCTGGCCGCGAAGACCAGTCCCAGAAGCAGAAGAATGACGCGAAAAATGAAATTCATCATCCGACTTTAGGCCGAAGCGGCCGCCGTTGGTTCCCCTGCCTTGCCGAAGGAGAACTGTCCGGGCGACCGGATCGGATCGGTCGTGACCTCGATCGTGTCCTTCGGCCCAAAGCTGCCGTCCAGCAGCAGCTTCGACAGCGGGTTCTCGATGCGCTGCTGGATCGCGCGCTTCAGGGGCCGCGCACCGAACACCGGGTCGAAGCCGACCTTGGCGATCTCCGCCAGCGCCGCCGGCGACACTTCCAGCCCCAGGTCCATCTTCGCGAGCCGCGCCTGCAACACCTTGAGCTGGATCGCAGCGATCGATTCGATGTTCTTCGCGTCGAGCGCATGGAACACGACCGTCTCGTCGATGCGGTTCAGGAACTCGGGGCGGAAGTAGTTCTTCAGCTCGTCCCACACCGCTTCCTTGATCTCTTCCGAGGGCTTGCCCACCATGGCCTGGATGATGGGCGAGCCGATGTTGCTCGTCATCACGATCACGGTGTTCTTGAAGTCCACCGTGCGGCCCTGGCCGTCGGTCAGGCGCCCATCGTCGAGCACCTGCAGCAGCACGTTGAACACGTCGGGGTGGGCCTTTTCGACTTCGTCGAGCAGCACCACGCTGTAGGGCTTGCGGCGCACGGCTTCCGTGAGGTAGCCGCCCTCCTCGTAGCCCACGTAGCCCGGCGGCGCACCGATCAGGCGGGCGACCGAGTGCTTCTCCATGAACTCGCTCATGTCGATGCGGATCAGGTGGTCCTCGCTGTCGAACAGGAAGCCCGCCAGCGCCTTGCACAGCTCGGTCTTGCCCACGCCCGTGGGGCCGAGGAACAGGAACGAGCCGGTCGGGCGGTTCGGATCGGACAGGCCCGAGCGCGAGCGGCGGATCGCGTTGGCGACCGCGCCGATGGCCTCGTCCTGGCCGACCACGCGCTCGTGCAGCTTGTCTTCCATCACGAGCAGCTTGTCGCGCTCGCCCTGCATCAGCTTGGCGACCGGAATGCCGGTGGCGCGCGCCACGACCTCGGCGATCTCTTCGGAGCCGACCTGGGTGCGCAGCAGCGTGGGCGCGCTGGACTTGCCTTTGCTCGCCTCGCTGGCCTCGGCTTCCTTCAGGCGCTTTTCGAGCGCGGGCAGCTGGCCGTATTGCAACTCGGCGACCTTGTTGAAGTCGCCCTTGCGCTTCCATTCCTCGATCTGGAACTTGATCTTGTCCACGTCCTCGCGCACCTGCGCGCTGCCTTGGGCCTGGGCCTTCTCGGCCTGCCAGATCTCGTCGTAGTCGGCGATTTCCTTCTGCAGCTTCTCGATCTCGCCTTCGATCAGGCCGAGGCGCTTCTGCGAGGCCTCATCCTTCTCGCGACGCACGGCTTCGCGCTCGATCTGCAGCTGGATCAGCCGGCGGTCGAGGCGGTCCATGACCTCTGGCTTGGAGTCCATCTCGATCTTGATCTTGGCCGCGGCCTCGTCGATCAGGTCGATGGCCTTGTCGGGCAGGAAGCGGTCGGTGATGTAGCGGTCGGACAGCTCGGCCGCGGCCACGATGGCCGGGTCGGTGATCTGAACGCCGTGGTGCACTTCGTACTTCTCCTGCAGGCCGCGCAGGATGGCGATGGTGGCTTCCACGCTGGGCTCGCCCACGATGATCTTCTGGAAGCGGCGCTCCAGCGCGGCGTCCTTCTCGATGTACTTGCGGTATTCGTCGAGCGTGGTGGCACCCACGCAGTGCAGCTCGCCGCGCGCGAGCGCGGGCTTGAGCATGTTGCCTGCGTCCATGGCACCTTCGGCCTTGCCGGCGCCGACCATGGTGTGCAGCTCGTCGATGAAGACGATGGTCTGGCCTTCGTCCTTCGCGAGCTCGTTGAGCACGGTCTTCAGGCGTTCCTCGAACTCGCCGCGGAACTTGGCGCCCGCCAGCAGCGCGGCCATGTCGAGCGACAGCACGCGCTTGCCCTTGAGCGACTCGGGCACTTCGCCCGCGACGATGCGCTGCGCGAGGCCTTCGACGATGGCGGTCTTGCCCACGCCGGGTTCGCCGATGAGCACGGGGTTGTTCTTGGTGCGGCGCTGCAGCACCTGGATGGCGCGGCGGATTTCCTCGTCGCGGCCGATGACCGGATCGAGCTTGCCCAGGCGGGCGCGCTCGGTGAGGTCGAGGCAGTATTTCTTGAGGGCTTCGCGCTGGCCTTCGGCATCGGCGCTGTTCACGCCCTGCCCGCCGCGCACGGCGTCGATGGCCGATTCGAGCGACTTGCGGCTCAGGCCGTTTTCCTTCGCGATCTTGCCGACGTCGGCCTTGCTGTCGGCCAGCGCCAGCAGGAAGAGTTCGCCGGCGATGAACTGGTCATTGCGTTTGAGGGCTTCCTTTTCGGTGGCCTGAAGCAGCTTGCCGAGCTCGGGGCCGACCTGCACGATGTCGTGGCCCTGCACCTGCGGCAGCTTCTTGATGGCGGCCTCGGCCGCCTGCGTCAGGCCAGGGACGTTGACGCCGGCACGCTCCAGCAGCGCGCGCGGGCCGTCGTCCTGGCGCAGCATCGCGAGCAGCAGGTGGGCCGGCTCGATGTAGGCGTTGTCGTTGCCCAGTGCGAGCGTCTGGGCGTCGCCCAGCGCTTCCTGAAATTTGGTGGTGAGTTTGTCTTGTCGCATGGTGGTATTCCTGCATCCAAAATAGGGCTGTTCGGGCACGATTCAAGGCTGCCGGCTAAGCCGGTGCCGTGGGCACGGCTATTGCACAAGATCCGTTTTCCCTGCCCGTAGGCATTTCTCTCTCTCGAATGGAGTCGATCATGGTTTTTTCAATGCAGCGCGTTCAACCGGTGCGCCGGGCGATCAGCGTGGGCCTCTTTCTAGCCGTCATGGGCCTGTCCGGCCTTGCGCAGGCGCAAAGCGGCACCCCCATCCGCCTGCTGGTGGGCTTCCCCGCCGGCGCCGGCAGCGACGCCATTGCACGCACGCTGGGCGAAAAACTCAAGGACGTACTGGGCGTGCCGGTGGTGGTCGAGAACCGCGCCGGCGCGGGCGGGCAGATCGCCGCGACGGTGCTGAAGTCTTCGTCGGCCGACGGCCACACGCTGTTCCTGTCGCACGACCACACCATCTCGATCCTGCCGCAGGTGGTGAAGAACCCGGGCTTCAACCCCGCCACCGACTTCGTGCCCGTGGCCGGCTTCGCCACCTTCGCCAACGTGCTGGCGGTGTCGGGCGGCACGCCGGCCAAGAGCATCGACGAGTACGTGAAGTGGGTTCGCACGCAGAAGGGCGGCAAGGAGACCATCGGTATCCCGGCGCCGGCCTCGATCCCCGAGTTCCTGGTGAAGATGATCTCGGACAAGTACAAGATCGACGTGCAGCCCGCCCCCTACCGCGGCAGCGCGCCGATGACGGCCGACATGCTGGGCAACCAGATCACCGCGGGCATCGCCTCGGTGCCGGACTTCATCGAGAACCACAAGGCCGGCAAGCTGCGCATCGTGGCCTCCATCGGCGCCAAGCGCCAGGCCGTGATCCCGAACGTGCCGACCTTCACCGAGCTGGGCTTCTCGAACCTGGAAGACCTGCCCTACTACGGCATCTTCGCGCCGGTCGGCACGCCGCAGCCGATCATCGACAAGTACGGCGACGCGCTGCAGAAGGTGCTGGCGATGCCCGACGTGAAGCAGAAGCTGACGACAATGGGGCTGACGGTCGGCTACGAGCCGCAGGGCCAGTTCGCGGGCCGCGTGCGCACGTATACGCAGACGTGGGAGCGGATCATTCAAGCGAGCGGCTTCAAACCCCTCTGACCTCTTGCTCCCTCTCCCCCTCGGGGAGAGGCAACAAGTCAGGCGTTCGGGGCGCTGATTCCCCAGCGCGCCAGCGCCGCGTCGTCGGCCACGCGCGCATCCACCCAGCGGGCGCCTTCGGGCGTCTGCTCTTTCTTCCAGAAAGGCGCCTGGGTCTTGAGGTAGTCCATCAGGAATTCGCAAGCCTCGAAGCTCTGGCCGCGGTGCGCCGACACCACCGCCACCATCATGATCTGGTCCAGCGGCTGCAGCAGGCCCACACGGTGGATCACGCGCGCGCCCAGGATGTCGAAGCGCTTGTGCGCCTCGTCGATCATGGCTTCGATGGCCTTCTCGGTCATGCCGGGGTAGTGCTCCAGCTCCATAGAGGCGACCGCGCTGCCGTCGTTGCGGTCGCGCACGGTCCCCACGAAACTGCAGACGGCGCCCACGCGCTTGTCGCCGGCACGCAACGCGGCGACCTCCTGGCCCAGGTCGAAATCGGCTGTCTGGATCGAAACACGCGCAACGCTCATGTCCGGATTGTGGCATCGCGATAGACTGCGGCAATGCCTTGCCTCGCCACGCTTTTCACAGTGCTTTCGCACGCCGAGAGCCGTTGCGCGTGCCAGGGCAGCAACAAAGCCAAAAAACCAAAGCTCGTCTGACCGGAGCCGAGGTTCCGTCGTCGGATGAGCGACGGAACCTGCAAAAGGCTTTGGCCCCTTTCGGGTTGTGCGCGCATCGGACG
Source organism: Variovorax sp. CF313 (assembly GCF_000282635.1). Classification (GTDB taxonomy): domain Bacteria; phylum Pseudomonadota; class Gammaproteobacteria; order Burkholderiales; family Burkholderiaceae_C; genus Variovorax. The sequence continues at coordinate 85,414 of NZ_AKIW01000023.1, read as the reverse complement.
ATGGTTCGTTCCATCGGTCGATTCCTGAAAGGAAGCCCGCGTGCCTCAACAACAACCAAGCTCCACCACCCCTGATTTCTCCGGCTTCTGGGTGGCCCTCGTTACCCCGTTCCGCGACGGCGCGGTGGACCATGCCGCCCTCGCCGCGCTGACGCGGCGGCTCGCCGGCGATGGCGTGACCGGCTTCGTGCCCTGCGGCTCGACCGGCGAGGCCGCCGCGCTCGATGAAGCCGAGCAACTGGCCGTGCTCGATACCGTGCTGGCCGCGGCCGGCGGACTGCCGGTGGTCATGGGCATTTCCGGCTATCACCTGGGCAAGGCCACGGCCTGGGCGCGCAAGCTCTCCGAACGCCCGCTGGCGGGCCTGCTGGTGGCTGCGCCGCACTACGTACGGCCGTCGCAGGCCGGCCTGCTCGAATGGTTCCGCACCATCGCCGATGCCAGCACGGTGCCGGTGCTGGTCTACGACATTCCCTATCGCACCGGCGTCACCATCGCCCGCGACACGCTGCTGGCGCTGGCCGAACATCCGCGTATCCGCGGCATCAAGGACTGCGGCGGCGACATGGCCAAGACGCGCGCCGTGATCGCCGACGGTCGGCTGCAGGTGCTGTCGGGCGAGGATCACCAGATCTTCGGCACCATGGCCGAAGGCGGCGCGGGCGCCATCGCGGCCAGCGGCAATGTGCAGACGCGCCGCTTCGTGCGGCTGGTGCGCCTGCTGGCGGACAACCGGTTGGCCGAGGCGCGCGCCGAATGGCAGGCGCTGCAGGCGCTGGTGGAGATGCTCTTTGCCGAACCGAATCCCGGCCCGCTGAAGGCGCTGCTGGCGCACGCGGGCGAAATGCAGGACGAATTGCGCTCGCCGATGACCCGTGCGTCCGACGGCCTGCGCGAGCGCCTCGCGGCCCTGGACGGGCGCCTCAACCGCCCGTGACGGGTGGAAAGAATGCGACTTCGCAGCCTTCGCTCAGGGCGGCGGCTTCGTCGCTCATCATCTGGTCGAGCGCCATGCGCACCGCCTTGCCGCGTGCAAGCGCGGTGGCGTAGGCTCCACCGCGGGCGATGAGCTCGTCGCGCAGGGCCGAAAGCGTCCCGGCCTTCGTGTCGACGGTTTCGCCGCTGCTGCAAAGGGCTTCGCGCACCGAGGCGAAGTAACGGATCTGGATCTTCATACGATTCAGGCGAGCAGCGATGCGAAGGGAATGAAGTCGACGGTGTCGCCTGCCTTGATCGTCTGGCCGGCAGGGTTGTCGACCAAGCCGTCACCCCAGACCATCGAGGTCAGCACACCCGAGCTCTGGTTGCCGAACAGGTCGAGGCCACCGTCCGCGTTGCGCCGCGTGCGCAGGAACTCCCGGCGCTTGTCGGCGCGCAACCAGTCGAAATCGGCGCGCATCTTCACCGCTTCCGGCGCGACGCGCGCGGCGCCCTGCAGCGCCAGCAGGAAGGGCCGCACGAGCATCAGGAAGGTCAGGAAGCTCGACACCGGATTGCCGGGCAACCCCGTCACATGGCAGGCGCCCTGCCCGTTGCTGCGCGCGATCGAGCCATAGGCGAAAGGCTTGCCGGGCTTCATCGACAGCGACCAGAGCTGCAGCTCGCCCAGCGATTGCAGCGCCGCGCGGATGTGGTCTTCCTCGCCGACGGAGACGCCGCCGGTGGTGATGATCAGGTCGCTCGTCTCCGCCGCATCGCGCAGTGCGGCGATGGTGGCTTCGCGGTCGTCGGGCACGATGCCCAGGTCGTTCACTTCGCAGCCCAGGCGGCGCAGGAGGGCCCGCATGAAGAAGCGGTTGGAGTTGTAGATGGCGCCAGGCTTCATCGCGTCGGGTGCGACCTCGCCGGGCATCGCCAGTTCGTCGCCAGTGGAGAGCATGGCCACACGCGGCTTGCGGGCCACCTGCAGGCGGTCGAAGCCCACGCTGGCCGCAAGGCCGAGCGCGGCGGGGGTGAGGCGCTCGCCCTTCTTCAGCACGACATCGCCCGAGGCCACGTCTTCGCCCGCGCGACGGATCCATTGGCCGGCAGCGGGAACGATGGCGATGCGCACCGAGCCCAGGCCGCCTTCCTGCGGCATTGCCGTGGTGTCTTCCTGCATCACGACGGCGTCGGCGCCTTCGGGGATCTGCGCGCCCGTGAAGATGCGCGCCGCGGTGCCGGCCGCGAGCGGCGTGCCGACGGTGCCTGCGGGGATGCGCTGCGTCACCTTCAGTTCGGCGCCCGGTGCGGCACAGTCGGCCGCGCGCACGGCGTAGCCGTCCATCGCGCTGTTATCGCGCGGCGGCACGGTGAGGCCGGAGACGAGGTCCTGCGCCAGCACGCGGCCGTCGGCGTCGAAAGTACCGACGCTCTCGGCGGGCAGCTTCGGCAATGCCTTCGCGAGCAGGACCGCGACCGCCTCATCGAGCGGCATCAGCGGCGGGCGCGAGGAAGAAGCGGCGAAAGGAACGGGTGAATCAGCCATGGTGATCGGGGTTGTATTCGAAGCGGTCGCCGCTGTCGATCAACCACCTCGCAATGGCCTCGGCGTCGTTGAGGTCGAACAACGGCCGCTCGGTGGGCGACGGCAGGCTGGCAGGCGCGTCGGTGGCCACGGCGATGACGAAAGGATCGTCCGCGTACAGCACAGGCCGCGACGGCTTGCCCGCTTCCGGCAGCCGCCAGACCTCGATCTTGAGCACGTCGCTGTGGCGGAAGCCCTCGACCAGCACCCAGTCGGCAGCCGGATGCACTTCGGCCAGCAATTGGTGCACGCTGAGTTCGACGGGAGCCTCGAACTCGCGCATCACGGCCAGCCGCTTGTCGGAGGCGACCACCACCTCGAAGGCACCCGCCTCGCGGTGGCGGTAGGTGTCCTTGCCGGGATGGTCGATGTCGAACTTGTGGTGCGCGTGCTTGACTACCGACACGCGCTGGCCGAGCCGCTTGAGCGCCGGTATCAGGCGCTCAAGCAGCGTGGTCTTGCCCGCGCCCGAATAGCCGGCGAAACCGACGACTTTCATGCGAAGACCCGACCGCGATCAGTCACAGTTTTCGGCGATGTAGGCCTTGACGGCCTCGGCATCTGCAGGCAGCTTGACGACGCGCTTGGGCAGCGCCTCGATGCCTTCGAACTTCTTCGGCCGCGCGGGCTCCGCGCCGAGCGCCTCGACCAGCGTGGCCGCAAACTTGATCGGCAGCGCCGTTTCGAGCACCACCATCGGCACGCCGGGCACGTGCTGTTCGCGTGCAGCCTTCAGGCCATCTGCCGTGTGCGGGTCGACCAGCGTGGCAAAGCGCTTGTCGGTGTCGCGAATGGTGGCCAGGCGGTCGGCGTGCGTGCTGCGGCCACTGCGAAAGCCGAAGCGCCCCGCGGCCTGCTTGAACGCCGGGTCGGCGCTCAGATCGAAGCTGCCCTGCAGGCCCAGGTCGTCCACGAACAGCTTGCGCAGCTTGGCCGCATCGCGCCCGACAAGGTCGAACACGAAGCGCTCGAAGTTGCTGGCCTTGCTGATGTCCATCGACGGGCTGGAGGTTTCGTGCGTGTCGACGGCCGCGCGCACGCGGTAGACGCCAGTGCGAAAGAACTCGTCGAGCACGTCGTTCTCGTTGGTGGCGACCACCAGCGTCTGGATCGGCAGGCCCATCGAGCGCGCCACGTGGCCCGCACAGACATTGCCGAAGTTGCCCGAGGGCACGGTGAAGCTCACCGGCTTGTCGTTGCTCGCGGTGGCCTGGAAATAGCCCGCGAAGTAGTAGACGACCTGCGCCAGCAGCCGCGCCCAGTTGATCGAGTTGACGGTGCCGATGCGGTACTTGCGCTTGAAGCCCAGGTCGTTCGATACCGCCTTGACGATGTCCTGGCAATCGTCGAACACGCCGGTGATGGCGATGTTGTGGATGTTCTCGTCCTGCAGGCTGAACATCTGCGCCTGCTGGAACGGGCTCATGCGGCCGTCGGGCGAGGTCATGAAGACACGCACGCCCTTCTTGCCGCGCATGGCGTATTCGGCCGCGCTGCCGGTGTCGCCGCTGGTCGCGCCGAGGATGTTGAGCTCCGCGCCGCGGCGGGCCAGCTCGTACTCGAACAGGTTGCCCAGCAGTTGCATCGCCATGTCCTTGAAGGCCAGCGTGGGGCCGTTGGACAGGGCTTCGAGGTACACGCCGTCCTCGAGCTCGCGCAGCGGCACGATCTCGTCGGTGCCAAACACTTCGGCGGTGTAGGTCTTCGCGCAGATCGCTTTCAGGTCGGCCGGCGGAATGTCGTCGATGTAAAGCGAGAGGATCTCGAAGGCCAGTTCGGCGTACGGCAGCTTGCGCCACTTCGCCAGGGTGGCAGCATCGACCTGCGGATACGCCTCGGGCAGATAGAGGCCGCCATCGGGCGCAAGGCCTTCGAGGAGAATTTCGCAGAAGCGCTTGCGGTCCGGGTGGCCGCGGGTGCTCAGGTAGTTCACTTCAACTCTTCCTTGCGGATGCGCACGATGGGTTCGAGCACGGTGGGCAGCGCCTGCAGCTCGGCCATCACGTCGTTGACGGTGCCTTCGCGCGCGTCGTGCGTGAGGATGATCAGGTCGGTCTGCGTGGAACCTTCGCCGCCCACTTCGTCGGCTTCGCGCTGCAGCACGGCATCGATGCTGATACCGGCGGTGGCCAGCAGGCCCGTGACCTTGGCTAGCACGCCGGCCTGGTCGGCCACGCGCAGGCGCAGGTAGTAGCTGGTGACAACTTCCGACATCGGCAGCACCTTCAGGTCGCTCATCGCGTCGGGATGGAAGGCCAGGTGCGGCACGCGGTGCGCGGCGTCGGCAGTATGCAGGCGGGTGATGTCGACGAGGTCGGCGATCACGGCGCTGGCGGTCGGCTCGCTGCCTGCGCCTTTGCCGTAGTAGAGCGTGGTGCCCACGGCGTCGCCGTGCACCACCACCGCGTTCATCGCACCTTCGACGTTGGCCAGCAGGCGCTTCGAGGGCACCAGCGAGGGGTGCACGCGCAGTTCGATGCCCTTGGCAGTGCGCTTGGTCACGCCCAGCAGCTTGATGCGATAGCCCAACTGCTCGGCGTACCTGATGTCCTGCGCGGCGAGCTTGGTGATGCCCTCGATGTGGGCCTTGTCGAACTGCACCGGAATGCCGAAGGCGATGGCACTCATCAGCGTGACCTTGTGGCCGGCGTCGACGCCCTCGATGTCGAAGGTCGGGTCGGCTTCGGCGTAGCCCAGGCGTTGCGCTTCCTTCAGCACGGTCGCGAAATCCAGGCCCTTGTCGCGCATCTCGGACAGGATGAAGTTGGTGGTGCCGTTGATGATGCCGGCCAGCCACTGGATGCTGTTGGCCGTGAGGCCTTCACGCAGCGCCTTGATGATCGGGATGCCGCCGGCCACCGCCGCCTCGAAGGCCACCATCACGCCCTTGGCGTGCGCGGCCGCGAAGATCTCGGTGCCGTGCACGGCGAGCAATGCCTTGTTGGCCGTGACCACGTGCTTGCCGGCCGCAATGGCCTCGAGCACGAGCTGCTTGGCGATGCCATAGCCGCCGATCAGCTCGATGACGATGTCGATGTCGGGGTTGGCGATGACTTCGCGCGCATCGCTGACCACCTTGACGCTTTCGCCGGCCACTTCGCGGGCGCGGGCAGTGTCGAGGTCGGCCACCATGGTGATCTCGATGCCGCGGCCAGCGCGGCGCTTGATCTCTTCCTGGTTGCGCTGGAGCACCTTGAAGGTGCCGCTGCCGACCGTGCCTGCGCCGAGCAGGCCTACTTGGATGGGTTTCATTGGGAGAGTCGCGTTCATGGTTTCGATGGGGTGGCGGCAGCAGTGATGCAGGCAGGCTTCATGGCCGCGACTGGCGGCGCAGGCGGTACTGTTCCAGGAACCTCGCGATGCGGTTGATGGCCTCGCGCAGGTCGTCTTCATGGGGCAGGAACACGATGCGGAAGTGATCCGGCGTGGCCCAGTTGAAGCCGGTGCCCTGCACCAGCATCACGCGGGTTTCCTTCAGCAGTTCGAGGAAGAACTGGCGATCGTCCTCGATCGGATAGACCTCGGGATCGAGCTTGGGGAACATGTAGAGCGCGGCGCTCGGCTTGACACAGCTCACGCCCGGAATGGCGGTGATGAGTTCGTAGGCCAGGTCGCGCTGGCGGCGCAGCCGGCCGCCCTCGCACACGAGGTCGTTGATGCTCTGGTAGCCGCCGAGCGCCGTCTGGATGGCCCACTGGCCGGGCACGTTGGCGCACAGGCGCATGTTCGAGAGCATGTTCAGGCCCTCGATGTAGTCCTGCGCGCTGCGCTTGTCGCCCGACACCACGAGCCAGCCGGCGCGGTAGCCGCACGAGCGGTAGCTCTTGGAGAGCGAATTGAAGGTGAGCGTGAGCACGTCGCTCGACAGGCTGGCGATGGCGGTGTGCTTCACGCCGTCGTACAGGACCTTGTCGTAGACCTCGTCGGCGAAGATCACGAGGCCGTGCTCGCGCGCGATGGCCACGATGCTCTTGAGCAGCTCGTCGGAATACAGCGCACCGGTCGGGTTGTTCGGGTTGATGACCACGATGCCCTTGGTGCGCGGCGTGATCTTGGCGCGGATGTCGTCGAGATTCGGCATCCAGCCGTTGGCCTCGTCGCACAGGTAGTGCACCGGCGTGCCGCCCGACAGGCTCGTGGAGGCGGTCCACAGCGGGTAGTCGGGGGCCGGCAGCAGCAATTCGTCGCCGTCGTTGAGCAGCGCATTGGTGGACATGGCGATCAGCTCGCTGGCGCCGTTGCCGAGGTAGATGTCGTCGAGCGTGACGCCCGCGATGCCCTGCTTCTGCGTCTCGTGCATCACCGCCTTGCGTGCCGCGAAGACGCCCTTGCTGTCCGAATAGCCGGCCGAGGTGGGCAGGTTGCGGATCATGTCCTGCTGGATTTCCTCGGGAGCATCGAAACCGAACACGGCGAGGTTGCCGATGTTGAGCTTGATGATCTTCTGGCCGTCCTCTTCCATCTGCTTGGCGGCATCCATGATGGGACCGCGGATGTCATAGAGAACGTTGGCCAGCTTGGCCGATTTCTTGAGCTGCTTCAAAGGGCCCTCCCGGGCGCGGAAATTAACGGGTTGAACGGGTTGCTTACTCGAAGGCAAAGGCCCTTGCGAGCCCCGTGGCACTAGGGAAAACCTATAATTTGACCACAGTTCCCAGTGCCCAGATGAAGCTCCAGCCCGACAAATCCGACGCCCAGTCCCTTACCGCGCACGGCCCCGGCTGGGTGGCGATCAACAACGAAAAAGTCGAAGGCAGCGTGGTAGTGGGCTCGCGCGGCGAGCGCTTCGAATGGAATTGCTCGAGCTTCGACCAGCTCGGCGCCGAACATTTCGAGCAACTGGCCGCCCTGGGCGCGGAATTGATCATTTTCGGCAGCGGAAACCGCATCCGCTTTCCCCAACCCGGCTGGCTGAAACCCCTGATGGCGCAACGCACCGGTGTCGAGACCATGGACACCGCTGCAGCCTGCCGAACCTACAACATCCTGGCTGGAGAAGGCCGGCACGTGATCGCCGCCCTGCTGGTCGAGAGCCCGCCGCGTGGCTGAGAGAGGTGTTTTCGGGGTAAAATACCGGGTTGCGAACAGGCCAGCTACCCCTAAGTTAGCAACGACCAATCCTCCATTCCTTGAGCAAGTCCCGTCCGAAACGGGGCGAGAGGGCTCAGGAGCGGAATCTAACGGAGAAAACAAGTTTCATGGCGATCGTTGTCAACAAACCCATTCCTGAATTCGACGCCAACGCCACGGGCGGCCTCAAGGTCTCGAATACCTCGCATCTCGGCCATGTGCTGGTCATGTATTTTTACCCGAAAGATAACACTCCGGGTTGCACTACCGAAGCCATGCAGTTCCGCGACCGCTACAAGGACTTCGAAAAGGCCGGCGCCACGGTGTTCGGCGTATCCCGCGACAACATGAAGTCGCACGACGAGTTCAAGGCCAAGCTCGAGCTGCCCTTCGAACTCATCGCCGACACCGAAGAAAAAATGTGCCACATGTTCGGCGTGGTCAAGAACAAGATCATGTACGGCAAGAAGGTCAAGGGCATCGAACGCAGCACCTTCCTTATCGGCGCCGACGGCATCCTGAAGGCCGAATGGCGCGGGCTCAAGGTTCCCGGCCATGTCGACGACGTGCTCAAGGCCGTCAAGGCACTCAAGAAGGCCGCCTGACCGCCTCCCGGCGAGCCGGCGGTGCGCTTTTCCGCTCTTGCGTGGGAAATGCCCAACGCACTGCGTAAAGTGCCTCCGGCGCGTCATCCGCGGTGTGCATAATGGGCTCATGCCGTTGAGCTCCACGACCGCATCCCCCGAACAAAGCCGCCTTGGTCTTCAGGCGGCTTTTTTGTTTTCTGGTTCCCACTTTCTGCGAGCGATCTGACACATGCCATTGCCTCCCGCCCCCACGAAACGCGCTGCATTGCTCTCGCCGGACGCGATCGACGCACCCGCCCGGTCCTCGCACAGAGGTTCGCGCCGTTCCGGCGATTCGCGCGCTGACGAGACCACGGCGCGCAGCCCGCAGCCGCTGGAACTGTTCGACAGCCTCGGCACCGACAGTGCCGGCGGCGGCAACACTGTGCGCCCGGCACGCCGGGCCAAGTCGAAACCGGCGCCCGTACCCGTGAGCGCGCCCCAGCCGCAAGCCCTCATCCAGGTCGAGACGAAGGCACCGGTCGTCGCCACCCCCCCCGCCCCGGCCCCGGCGCCGCAGGCACCGGCACGGCCCAAACGCAGCAAGTCCACCGGCCCCGCCAAGCTGTTCGTGCTCGACACGAACGTGCTGCTGCATGACCCGATGTGCCTGTTCCGCTTCGAGGAGCACGACATCTTCCTGCCGATGATCGTGCTGGAAGAACTCGACGGCCACAAGAAAGGCACCACCGAAGTCGCGCGCAACGGCCGCCAGACCAGCCGCACGCTCGACGCGCTCGCTGGCGCCCAGGATGCCGACATCGACAAGGGCCTGAAGCTCGACACCACCGGCCACCGCGAAGCCGGCGGCCGGCTGTTCTTCCAGACCGCTCCGCTCGACTACTCGCTGCCGATCAGCCTGCCCCAAGGCAAGGCCGACAACCAGATCCTCGGTGTGGTGCACGCGCTACGCGACGAGTACGCCAAGGACCGGCCGGGCAAGCCGAAGCAGGAAGTGGTGCTGGTGTCGAAGGACATCAACATGCGCGTCAAGGCGCGTGCGCTGGGCCTGGCCGCCGACGACTACCAGAACGACAAGACGCTGGAAGACGGCGACCTGCTGTACGCCGGCTCGCTGGCGCTGCCGCCCGACTTCTGGACCCGCCAGAGCAAGACGGTCGAAAGCTGGCAGAGCGGCAGCAACACCTTCTACCGGATCAGCGGTCCGCTGGTGCCCAACCTGTACATCAACCAGTTCGTCTTCTTCGAGGCACCGGGCGAGCCGAGCATGTACGCGCGCGTCACCGAGATCCGCGACAAGACCGCGGTACTCAAGACACTGAAGGACTACAGCTCGGGCAAGAACGCGGTCTGGGGCGTGAACACGCGCAACCGCGAGCAGAACTTCGCGATGAACCTGCTGATGGACCCGGAGATCGACTTCGTCACGCTGACCGGCACCGCCGGCACCGGCAAGACCCTGATGGCGCTGGCCTCCGGCCTCACGCAGGTGCTCGACGACCGCCGCTACACCGAGATCATCATGACCCGTGCCACCGTGAGCGTGGGTGAAGACATCGGCTTCCTGCCCGGCACCGAAGAAGAAAAGATGGGCCCCTGGATGGGGGCGCTCGACGACAACCTCGAGTTCCTGGCCAAGGGCGACGGCGGCGGCGCCGGCGAGTGGGGCCGCGCGGCCACCAACGAGCTGATCCGCAGCCGCATCAAGGTCAAGAGCATGAACTTCATGCGCGGGCGCACCTTCCTCAACAAGTACGTGATCATCGACGAGGCGCAGAACCTCACGCCCAAGCAGATGAAAACGCTGATCACCCGTGCCGGCCCCGGCACCAAGATCATCTGCATGGGCAATCTCGCTCAGATCGACACGCCGTACCTCACGGAAGGCTCCTCGGGCCTCACCTTCGCAGTCGACAAGTTCAAGGGCTGGCCGCACGGCGGGCACATCACGCTGGCGCGCGGCGAACGCTCGCGGCTGGCGGATTTCGCGAGCGACGTGCTCTAAGCCGCGACTCCTGGCCGACAAGAGCCCGCGTGTGCCCCAAGGGGCATCGCGGGCACTTTTTTCGCCTGCGATGACAGCCTACTGACAAGACGTTGTCAGGAGCCGGTCCGCACCATCGGGGCTCCTTCAACCACACGAAAGAACACCCATGTACAAGCAGAACGCCATCAGCTGGTTCGAGATCCCCGTCGCCGACATGGACCGTGCGCAAACCTTCTACGAAACCGTGCTGGCCCGCAAGCTGCGCCGCGAGAACTTCGGCGGCCAGACATTGGCCGTGTTCCCCTACGACGATCCCGCCACCGGCGGCGCCCTGCAGGCCGGCGCCAACGCAAGCGCGCGCGCCGGCACAGGCATCCGCATCTACCTCGACTGCATGCCCAGCATCGACGCCGTGCTCGCGCGGGTCGAGGCGGCCGGCGGCCAGATCGTGGCGCCCAAGTCCGCTTTGCCGCCTGGCATGGGCTTCATCGCCCACCTGCGCGACACCGAAGGCAACGAAGTCGGCCTGCACTCCCTGGAGTGATGCCGCCATGACGCAACGCAACTGGATCGCCGTGGCCAGCGCCGAGCATGCCCGGCGCGGCCGCGACCACCGGCCGCTCGGCTTCATGCAGGTCGGCCATGGCAAGCATGCGCCGCTCAAGCGGGTTGCGGCGGGCGACCGCGTCGTCTACTACTCGCCGGCCACGGTGTTCGGCGGCACGGACAAGCTGCAGAGCTTCGTGTCGATCGGCGTCGTGCAGCCCGGCGAGCCTTACGAGTTCGACATGGGCGACGGCTTCGTGCCGTGGCGCCGCGACGTGGCCTACACGGCCGGGCAGGAGGCACCGATCGCGCCATTGATCGAGCGCCTGGCCTTCATCGAGAACCCCAGGCAATGGGGCTACAAGTTTCGCTTTGGCATGTTCGACGTCACCGATGCCGACATGAAGCTGATCGCCCGGGCCATGAAGGCCGATCCGAAGACGCTGGCACTTTGAGAACAAGCCCCATGGAACCTATCCGCCAACACCTGGACGCCTTCCGCGTCGCGGGCCTCACCGCCCGCACTACCAACCATGAAGAGAACGATCCCGCAACGGCCCGCATCGGCGCACTGTGGGATCGGTTCTTCGGCGAACAGACATACGAGTCGACGCCGCACCGCACCGCTGACGTCCGCCTCTTCGGCGTCTATTCGGCCTACGAGTCGGACACCCGCGACGCCTTCGACGTGACGACGGGCGTCGCCGTCTCGGGCGGCGAAGGCAGCCTTGCCATCGAGGCCGGCGACTACCTTGTGTTCACCGGCCAGGGCAAGATGCCGCAGATGATCATCGCCACCTGGCAGCGCATCTGGCAGTATTTCGAGGCTCACCCGGAAATCGCGCGCAGCTACCGCAGCGATTTCGAAGCCTACGAAGGGCCAGACAGGGTGGCGGTCCACATCGGAGTTTCATGAGCATCAGGAAAAACCGGCGCACCCGGCTGGCCGGCCGCCTTCATCTGCCGAACGTCGGGGCGGCCGTACAGCGCGGCAAGCACTGCTTCGTCGAAGGCTTCGCGAAGAAACTCACCGAAACCCGCTGATGCGCCGCGCCGACCGCCTCTTCCAACTCGTGCAGCTCATCCGCGGACGCCGGCTCACCACGGCTGCGTTCCTGGCGCAGCGCCTCGAGGTGTCGGAGCGCACGGTGTACCGCGACGTGGCCGACCTGCAGCACCAAGGCGTGCCCATAGAGGGCGAGGCCGGCGTGGGTTATCGGCTGGGCGCGGGCTTCGAACTGCCGCCGCTGATGTTCACGCAGGACGAAGCCTCGGCACTGATGGCCGCGGCGCGGCTCGCGCAGAGCTGGGTCGATCCGGCGCTGGCGCGCGACATCGAGAGCGGGCTGGGCAAGATCCTGTCGGTGCTGCCACCGGCGGCACGCGTCTCGGCCGAGGCGCTGGCACTCTATGCCCCTGCGATGGGCCTGGACGACACGCTGCGCACGCGGCTGCAGACGCTGCGCGAGGCGGTGCAGTCGCACAACAAGTTGCGATTGAGCTACCACGATGTGTCGGGCGATGCGAGCGAACGCACGGTTCGGCCGCTCGGCTGCTTCTATTGGGGCAAGGTCTGGACGCTCTCGACCTGGTGCGAGCTGCGCAACGACTTCCGCGGCTTTCGCCTGGACCGCATGGACACGATCGAAATGCTGCCCGAGCGCTTTCGTGACGAACCCGGCAAGACGCTGGCCGACCTGCTGCGGCAGGTGAAGGCCGAGACGGCGCACGGCAAAACGATAAAGCAGAAGCCGCCGGCCTCGCTGCCCCGGCCTGGCGGCAACGTTGGCTGACGCGCTGCGTCAGTACTGGTCGTTGTTGCTGTAGCCCACCAGGTTCTCGAACTTGGTGATCGGCTTCAGGAAGGCCAGTTTGACGGTGCCGGTCGGGCCGTTGCGGTGCTTGCTGATGATCACCTCGGCCACACCCGGCTCCTTCGACTCCTTGTTGTAGTAGTCGTCGCGGTAGATGAACATGATGATGTCCGCGTCCTGCTCGATGGCGCCGGATTCGCGCAGGTCGCTCATCATGGGGCGCTTGTCGGTGCGGCTTTCCACGCCTCGGCTGAGCTGCGACAGCGCGATCACCGGGCACTTGAGTTCCTTGGCCAGCATCTTCAGGCCGCGCGAGATTTCGCCCACGGCCGTGGCGCGGTTCTCGTCGCCCGAGCTGCTGGTCGACATCAGCTGCAGGTAGTCGACCACGATCAGGCCAAGGCGCCCGTACTGGCGCGCAAGCCGGCGCGCGTTGGCACGCAGTTCGCTGGTCGACAGGCCCGGCGTTTCGTCGATGTGCAGCGACACGGTGCGAAGCTTCTCGATGGCTTCGGTGAGGCGCGGCCATTCCTCGTCGCTGAGCTTGCCGGTGCGCAGGTGGCCCTGGTCGATGCGCCCGATGGAGCCGACGATACGCACCGCGAGCTGCGAGGCACCCATTTCCATCGAGAACACCGCCACCGGCAGACCCTCCTCGAGCGCCACGTGCTCGGCGATGTTGATCGCGAGCGAGGTCTTGCCCATCGATGGACGCGCAGCCAGCACGATCATGTCGCCCGGCTGCAGGCCGGAGGTCATCTTGTCGAAGTCGTGGAAGCCGGTGCGAATGCCCGTGATGTCGTTCGGGTTCTCGGCCATTTCGGTCACGCGGTCGAGCAGCTCGACCACCAGGGAATCCATGCTCTGGAAGCCCTGCTTCATCCGCGTGCCTTCTTCGCCGATGTTGAAGATCTTCTGCTCGGCCTCGTCGAGGATCTTGTCGACCGCCTTGCCCTGCGGGTTGAAAGCGTTGGTCGCAATCTCGTCGCTGGCGGTGACAAGTTTGCGCAGGATCGAGCGCTCGCGCACGATCTCTGCATAGCGGCGGATGTTGCTCGCGCTGGGCACGTACTGCGCGAGCGAGTTCAAATACACCAGCCCGCCGATCTCGTCGGCCTTGCCGAGGTTCTGCAGTTGCTCGTAGACCGTGATCACATCGGCCGGCTTGCTGGCATTGATCAGCCCACCGATGGCGGCATAGATCAGCTTGTGCTCGTGGCGATAGAAGTCGCCGTCGACCAGCAGGTCGCCCATTCGGTCCCAGGCGCCGTTGTCGAGCAGCAGGCCGCCGAGCACGCTCGATTCGGCCTCGATGGAGTGAGGCGGAATGCGCAGTTGAGCGACTTGGCGATCGGCCGACGGGTCATTGTCGGCATAGGAGAAAACGGCGGACATGGACTTCCCTTGCAACCCTGCATGCTAAGCCGCGCACGCGGATGCGCGTGTGGACAAGGTTGTGAATAAACAGTGATCTTCCAGTGCAATCGACTGGATAACCCGAGCGCAGAAAAAGAAAAGCCGCCCGAAGGCGGCTTTTGCTGCAGCGCACTAAGGCGCCGTGGACGATCAGGCGGTTTCGCCGTAGACCGTCACGGTGATGTCGACCACCACGTCGGTGTGCAGCGCAACGCTCACGGTGCTGTCGCCAACAACCTTGATCGGGCCATTGGGCAGGCGCACTTGCGACTTGGCGACCTTGTAGCCTTGCTTGCCCAGTTCTTCGGCGATGTCGCCGTTGGTGACCGAGCCGAACAGACGGCCGTCGACGCCAGCCTTTTGCGTCAGCTTGACGGTCGTGCCACCGAGCTTTTCGCCTTGGGCTTGCGATTCGGCCAGCTTGGCAGCCGCAGCCTTTTCGAGTTCGACGCGCTTGGCTTCGAATTCAGCCTTGTTGGCGGCGGTAGCACGGCGGGCGCGGCCCGTCGGGATCAGGAAGTTGCGTGCATAGCCGTCCTTGACCTTGACGATATCGCCCAGGCCGCCGACGTTGAGAACCTTGTCCAGAAGAATGATTTGCATGGTCTCGGCTCCTTAGACGCGGTGCTGGTCGCTGTACGGCACCATGGCCAGGAAGCGCGCGCGCTTGATGGCGGTGTTCAGCTGGCGTTGGTAGATCGCGCGCGTGCCGGTCAGGCGTGCGGGGATGATCTTGCCGTTTTCGCTGATGAAGTCACGCAGCGTGTCGATGTCCTTGTAGTCGATTTCTTCGACGCCAGCGACGGTGAAGCGGCAGAAGCGCTTGCGCTTGAACAGCAGCGACTGGGTGTTGCGCTTCGGGCGCTTGTCTTTGTTGAATTTCTTGAACGTGGCCATTTGGGGACCTCTTGTCGAAAATTAATCTTGCTGAAAATCCTGGATATGCAGGACCGGATGCTTGCCGTTGCCCGGTGTCGCCAGGAAGCCCTGAAAACGCCAGAGACTTCCCATCGACTGTCTTGCGAGCCGTTCGGCGATGGCGCCGAAGGCAACGGCCTTGAGGGCCGTCTTCACCTGCCTGGGTTTGCCTGCCTCCTGGAGCGTCGACTCGTGTTCGAGCTTCAGATCGATGGCGGGCAAGCCGGCTGGCGTGTATCGCAGGGCTCCGAGTTCGGCAACGGAGGCGGTCAGCAGAAGCTGGTTGACCCCGGTTGCCGTAGCGGCAGCAGTCACGCCATCAGTTGTTGTTGGCGGCGTATTCGGCCTGCTGGGCCTTGCGGGCTTCTTCGCGCTCGACCGTCTTCATCATCGACGAAGGACCGGTTTCAGCCTTCTTCTTCTGGACGGTGAGGTGACGCAGCACGGCATCGTTGAACTTGAACGCGTGTTCCAGTTCGCCCATCACGGCTTGTTCAGCTTCGATGTTGACGCACAGGTAGTGAGCCTTGTTGAGCTTGTTGATCTGGTAGGCCAGCTGACGGCGGCCCCAGTCTTCAACGCGGTGGACCTTGCCGCCGCCGGCCGTGATCAGGCCCTTGTAACGCTCCAGCATGGCCGGAACTTGTTCGCTCTGATCCGGGTGGATCAGCAAAATGATTTCGTAGTGACGCATGGCACTCCTTGTGGATTCTTCCGAAGAAGAGGAAAAGCCACCTGCAGCGTCGGGCGCAGTGTGGCAAGGCAAAGCCGGCGATTATAGCCCTGTATCGGCCATCCCGGCAAGATTCAGTCGTTGAGGGCCTTGTCGAGCGCCGCGGCCTTCTCAGGGCCGACGGCGGCTCGGATCTTCGGCGCCAGCGCCACGAGGTCCTCGTAGCTGGTGGTGCCCTCGACCTGCAGGTTGAGCCGGAAACCCATCAGGCCCAGGCTGCCGGTGAGTTGCGTGGCGATCGGATAGGCGTCCTTGTACCGCTGCTGCTTGCTGCGCCCGGAGCCAGCAGCATCCGCAGCCGGCTTCGGAACTTCGGGGGCCGCGGCCTCCCCGGTCGGCGTCGCCGCAGGCTTGCCGCCCACCGGCGCCAGCACGCCCAGTTCCATCATCTGGTTGATGTCCTCCGCGGTGATGCCCATGCCGGCGGCGATCACGTCATCCACCGAGCGCTTGCCGTCGAACAGGATGAACGCCGATCGCTGGCGCGGCGTGAGCGGCACCGAGCGATCCTTGAGAACCTGCTGGCCGGCGTCTGTCTTTACAAGAATCATGATGGTGTCCCCCGCGAGCTGCCGGGATGCGCCCCGTTAAGCCGCAAGTCTGACATCGGAAACGCATCTTGTTTCAATGACACCAAGCTGACGCGGGAAATCCCCCTGTGGGGATTCCCGCAGTCTGTCGCGCGGCGGGCACATGGCCCAATGCCTTTTGCGGGTCAGCGCTTGGCGAGCTGCTGCCAGGTGTCGATCACACTGTCGGGATTCAGCGAGATCGATTCGATCCCCTGCTCCGCCAGCCATAGTGCGAAGTCCGGATGGTCGCTGGGGCCCTGGCCGCAGATACCGACGTACTTGCCCTGGTCCTTGCAGGCCTTGATGGCACGGCTCAGCATCGCCTTGACGGCCGGGTCGCGCTCGTCGAAGTCGGCGGCCAGAAGTTCGAGGCCCGAGTCGCGGTCCAGGCCCAGCGTGAGCTGGGTCAGGTCGTTCGAGCCGATCGAAAAGCCGTCGAAGTACTGCAGGAACTCATCCGCCAGGATGGCATTGCTCGGCACCTCGCACATCATGATCAGCTTGAGTTCGTTCTCGCCGCGCTTCAGGCCGTGCTCGGCGAGCAGGCCGGTCACGCGCTCGGCCTGGCCCAGCGTGCGCACGAAGGGCACCATGATCTGAACGTTGGTCAGGCCCATGTCGTTGCGCACGCGCTTGAGCGCTTCGCATTCCATCGCGAAGGCTTCGCCGAAATCGGCGCTCAGGTAGCGCGCGGCGCCGCGGAAGCCCAGCATCGGGTTTTCTTCTTCCGGCTCGTAGCGGCTGCCGCCGATCAGCTTGCGGTACTCGTTCGACTTGAAGTCGGACAGGCGCACGATGACGGGCTTTGGCCAGAACGCGGCCGCGATGGTCGCGATGCCTTCGGCCACCTTGTCGACGTAGAACGCGCGCGGCGAGGCGTGGCCGCGCGCCACCGACTCGACGGCCTTCTTCAGGTCGTTGTCGACGTTCGGATAGTCGAGGATTGCCTTCGGATGCACGCCGATATTGTTGTTGATGATGAACTCCAGGCGGGCCAGGCCCACGCCGTGGTTCGGCAACTGCGCGAAGTCGAAGGCGAGCTGTGGGTTGCCCACGTTCATCATGATCTTGAGGTCGATCTCGGGCATCACGCCGCGCTGCACTTCGGTCACTTCGGTCTCGAGCAGGCCGTCGTAGATGAAGCCGGTGTCACCCTCGGCGCAGCTCACGGTCACCAGCGTGCCGTCCTTCAGCAGATCGGTCGCGTCACCGCAGCCGACCACGGCCGGAATGCCCAGTTCGCGCGCGATGATGGCCGCGTGGCAGGTGCGCCCGCCACGGTTGGTGACGATGGCGGCGGCGCGCTTCATCACCGGCTCCCAGTTGGGATCGGTCATGTCGGTGACGAGCACGTCGCCGGCCTGTACCTTGTCCATTTCGCTGATGCTGTGCACGAGCCTCACGGGGCCGGTGCCGATCTTCTGGCCGATGGCACGGCCTTCGGCCAGCACGGCACCCTTGCCCAGCAGCTTGTAGCGCTGCTCGGCCTTGCCTTGCTGCTGGCTCTTCACCGTCTCGGGGCGCGCCTGCAGGATGTAGAGCTGGCCGTCGGTGCCGTCCTTCCCCCACTCGATGTCCATCGGACGGCCATAGTGTTCTTCGATGACCAGCGCGTACCTGGCGAGCTGCTCGACGTCGGCGTCGCTCAGCGAATAGCGGTTGCGCTGCTCCGCCTTGACGTCGGTGGTCTTCACCAGCTTGCCGCTCGCCTTTTTCTCTTCAGGCGTGGCGAATTCCATCTGGATCAGCTTGGAGCCGAGGTTGCGGCGGATCACGGCCTTCTTGCCGGCCTTGAGGGTCGGCTTGTGGACGTAGAACTCGTCAGGATTCACGGCGCCCTGCACCACCGTTTCGCCGAGGCCGTAGCTGGAGGTGATGAACACCACGTCTTCGAAGCCCGATTCGGTGTCGATGGTGAACATCACGCCGGCGGCGCCGAGGTCGGAACGCACCATGCGCTGCACGCCGGCCGACAGCGCGACCACGTCGTGCTCGAAGCCCTTGTGCACGCGGTAGCTGATGGCGCGATCGTTGTAGAGGGAGGCGAACACCTCCTTCATCTTGTGCAGTACGTCGTCGATGCCGACGACGTTCAGGAAGGTCTCTTGCTGGCCGGCGAACGAGGCGTCGGGCAGGTCTTCGGCGGTGGCCGAGGAACGCACGGCAAACGAGGCGGCGGGGTTACCGGCGCTCAGCGTGGCGAAGGCCTCGCCGATGGCTTTTTGCAGGTCGGCCGGGAAAGGCTGGGCCTCGACCATGGCGCGAATCTCGGCGCCGGCGGCGGCCAGCGCGCGCACGTCTTCGGTGTCGAGCGCGGCGAGGCGCTTGCTGATCTTGTCGGCCAGGCCGTCGTGGGCCAGGAACTGTCGGAATGCGTGGGCCGTGGTCGCGAAACCGGTCGGCACCCGCACGCCCTGCGGCAGCTGCGAGATCATTTCGCCGAGGCTGGCGTTCTTGCCGCCAACCGCCTCGACGTCGGTCATTCTCAGGTTTTCAAACGGTACGACCAGGGCGGTCGCGTCGAAAAGTGCAGACATGGGAAAGCTCCAGAAGTTGAAACCGGTGCCGCATGCAGACGGCGCGGCACGATCGTTGTCGTTGCTTTGGGTGCGAGCGCGGTGTGCATGGAAAGAATTGGGGTTGGGAAAGCGGATTCCCGATAATGGCCCGGATTGTAGGCGTGGCAAGGTCGCGCGCGCCGCAGGACAAGGCCGCAAGACCATGCATACACGCACTGTTTTCTTCATTTCCGACGGCACCGGCATCACCGCCGAGACCTTCGGCAACGCCGTTCTGGCCCAATTCGAGATGAAACCGCGCCATGTCCGGCTGCCTTTCACCGACACGGTCGACAAGGCACACCAGGCGGTGCGGCAGATCAATCACACCGCCGAAATCGAGGGCGTCCGCCCCATCGTCTTCACCACGCTGGCCAACATGGACGTGCTGGAAGTGATCGAAACCGGCTGCAAGGGCATGCTGCTCGACATGTTCGGCACCTTCGTGCGGCCCCTGGAAATCGAACTGGCCGTGAAGTCGAACCACCGCATCGGCCGCTTCAGCGACGTCAGCAAGAGCAAGGAATACAACGCCCGCATCGCGGCCATCGACTTCAGCCTGGCGCACGACGATGGCCAGAGCAACCGCGACCTGCAGGGCGCCGACGTGATCCTGGTTGGCGTGAGCCGCAGCGGCAAGACGCCCACCTCGCTCTACCTGGCGATGCAGCACGGCCTCAAGGCCGCCAACTACCCGCTGATTCCGGAGGATTTCGACCGCCGCCAGCTGCCGCCGGCCCTGATGCCGCACCGCAAGAAGATCTTCGGCCTGACGATCCAGCCCGAGCGCCTGAGCGAGATCCGCAACGAGCGGCGCCCCGATTCGCGCTATGCCAGCCTCGAGAACTGCCGCCACGAGGTGAGCGAGGCTGAGGCGATGATGCGACGCGCCGGCATCCGCTGGCTGTCGACCACCACCAAGTCGATCGAGGAGATCGCGACGACGATCCTGCAGGAACTGCGGCCGGAGCGGCTGAACTACTGAGACTTCAAAGAAAAGGGGCCATCGACTTGCGATGACCCCTTCTTGCATCGGGCAGCCGGTCAGGCAGCCGCCGGCGCGGCGGGCGCCGAAGTGCGGATCAGGTGGTCGAATGCACCGAGCGCCGCCTTCGCGCCGTCGCCGGCCGCGATGATGATCTGCTTGAACGGCACGGTCGTCACATCGCCTGCCGCGAACACGCCGGGCACCGAGGTCTGGCCGCGCGCGTCGACGAGGATCTCGCCGTGCTTCGACAGCTCGACCGTGCCCTTGAGCCAGTCGGTGTTGGGCACGAGGCCGATCTGGATGAACACGCCTTCAAGCTCGACCTTCTTCAGCTCGCCCGTCGCACGGTCCTTGTAGACCAGGCCGTTGACCTTCTGGTCGCCGGTGATCTCGGTGGTCTGCGCGTTGGTGAAGATGTCGACGTTCTTCAGGCTCTGGAGCTTGCGCTGCAGCACGGCGTCGGCGCGCAGGGCCGTGTCGAACTCGATCAGCGTGACGTGGCCCACGATGCCGGCCAGGTCGATCGCCGCTTCGACGCCCGAGTTGCCGCCGCCGATCACCGCGACGCGCTTGCCCTTGAACAGCGGGCCGTCGCAGTGGGGGCAATAGGCCACGCCCTTGTTCTTGAACTCGTGCTCGCCGGGCACGTTGATGTTGCGCCAGCGCGCGCCGGTCGAGATGATGACCGACTTGCTCTTGAGCGAGGCGCCGCTTTCGAGTTGCACTTCGATCAGGCCGTTGCCGGGCACCAGCGCCTTGGCACGCTGCAGATTCATGATGTCGACGTCGTAGTCGCGCACATGTTCCTCGAGCGCATGCGCGAACTTCGGTCCTTCGGTTTCCTTGATCGAGATGAAGTTCTCGATGCCCAGCGTGTCTAGCACCTGGCCGCCGAAGCGCTCCGAGGCCACGCCGGTGCGGATGCCCTTGCGCGCCGCGTACACAGCCGCAGCGGCGCCGGCAGGACCGCCGCCGACGATCAGCACGTCGAACGGATCCTTGGCGGCAATCTTCTTCGCTTCGCGCTCGACGCCGCTGGTGTCGATCTTGGCGAGGATTTCCTCCAGGCTCATGCGGCCCTGGCCGAACTCGGTGCCGTTGAGGAACACGGTCGGCACGGCCATCACTTGCCGTTCCTTCACTTCGTCCTGGAAGGTGCCGCCTTCGATCATGGTGGTGCGGATGCGCGGGTTCTGCACTGCCATCAGGTTCAGCGCCTGGACCACGTCGGGGCAGTTGTGGCAGGTGAGCGAGACGTAGATCTCGAACTCGAAATCGCCGTCGAGCGCCTTGATCTGGTCGAGCACTGCCTGCTCGACCTTGGGGGGATAGCCGCCGATCTGCAGCAAGGCAAGGATCAGCGAAGTGAATTCATGGCCCATCGGCAGGCCGGCAAAACGCGGGCCGTGGTTTTCGCTCGGGCGATTGACCGAGAACGAGGGCTTGCGGTGGTTGTCGTCGCGGCTTTCGGTCAGCTTGACCAGCGGCGAGGCTTCGGCGACGTCCTTCAGCAGCGACAGCATCTCGCCCGAGGCCTTGCCGTCGTCGAGCGAGGCGACGATCTCGATCGGCTGCGTGGCGCGTTCGAGGTAACTCTTCAATTGGGCTTTGGTGCTGGCGTCGAGCATGAGGGACTCTCTTTCGATAACTGGAAACTATCAACTGGGGACGAAAAAGCCCGGGGCCTCGTGAGCGCCCGGGCTTTCGCGCGGGGCGCTTAGATCTTGCCGACGAGGTCGAACGACGGTGCGATGGTCTTGTCGCCTTCATTCCACTTGGCCGGGCAGACTTCGTTCGGGTGGGCGGCGGTGTAGACCGCTGCCTTGAGCTTGCGCAGGGTTTCCTTGACGTCGCGGGCGATTTCGTTGGAGTGCACTTCGGCGGTCTTGATGATGCCCTCGGGGTTGATCACGAAGGTGCCGCGCAGTGCCAGGCCTTCTTCGGGGATGTGCACGCCGAAAGCGTTGGTCAGCGTGTGGGTCGGGTCGCCCACCAGCGGGAACTTGGCCTTGCCGACGGCCGGCGACGTGTCGTGCCAGACCTTGTGCGAGAAGTGCGTGTCGGTGGTCACGATGTAGACCTCGGCACCCAGCTTCTGGAACTCGGGGTAGTTGTCGGCCGCGTCTTCGACTTCGGTCGGGCAGTTGAAGGTGAAGGCCGCCGGCATGAAGATCAGCACGGACCACTTGCCCTTGAGCGTCTCGTCGGACACATCGATGAACTTGCCGTTGAGGTAGGCCTGGGTCTTGAAGGGTTGGACTTGGGTGTTGATCAGGGACATGGTGATTCCTTGGATGCTTCGGGTGGACAAAAGTAAGTGCGAGCCATGAGTATAACTACCAAATAAGACACATTAATAGCATTGAACTATCAACAACATCGGTGCGGCCTATGAAAAACAAAGGCGTCCTCGCCTTCGTTGCCCGCCCGAATACGAACGCCTATCACCCTCGTACGCATGCAGACCGACTGCGCAGGGGAATGCTTGCGCGGGCCCTCCGAGGAACCGGACAATCCCCTCTTTCAGAACAAGGAAAACGATCATGAAGGGCGACCCCAAGGTCATCGAACATCTGCAGGCGCAGCTCAAGAACGAGCTCACTGCAATCAACCAGTACTTCCTCCACTACCGCATGCTCAAGCACTGGGGCCTGGACAAGCTGGCGAAGAAGGAATACGAGGAATCGATCGGCGAGATGAAGCATGCCGACAAGCTGATGGACCGCATCTTCATGCTCGACGGCCTGCCGAACCTGCAGGACCTGGGCAAGCTGAACATCGGCGAAGACGTGCCGGAACTGCTGCGCTGCGACCTCGGCGCCGAAACCGGCGCGCAAGCGACCATCAAGGACGGCATCGCGCATTGCGAATCGGTGCGCGACTATGTCTCGCGCGACCTGTTGCAGGAAATCCTGGACGACACGGAAGAGCACATCGACTTCCTCGAAACCCAGATCGACCTGATCGACAAGGTCGGGGTGCAGAACTACCTGCAATCGCAGATGGGCGAACTCGAATAAGCGAGGCTTTCGCGCCTGCCGATCAACGGGACTTCGGTCCCGTTTTTTATTGCTTTACGCAACTCAACCAATCACGAATAGAAGTCACTCTCATTTGCACAGATAGAATCCGCGCCTTCGATGATGACTGCCGCCCGCCCCGACACCCGCCGACGAGCCTACTGGCTCAAGACCCTGCACGAATGGCATTGGGTGAGCTCGGCGATCTGCCTGATTGGCATGATCCTGTTCAGCGTCACGGGCTTCACGCTCAATCACGCGGGGCAGATCGAGGCCCGGCCGGCCGTCACGAAGCTGAGCGGTTCGGTCGATGAAGTCCTGCGCACGCAACTCGAAAAGCAGTTGCCAGCCGCCAAGGCCCTCAAGGGAAAGGCGCCCTTGCCCGCCGAACTGCAGGCCTGGGTGCAGAAGCACTGGGACATCGGTACCGCGGGCCGCGAGGCCGAGTGGTCGGACGACGAAATTTATCTCTCGCTCCCCCGCCCTGGCGGCGACGCCTGGCTGCGCCTGAGCCTGGCCGACGGCGAGATCGAGTACGAGCGCACCGACCGCGGCTGGCTCTCCTACTTCAACGACCTCCACAAGGGCCGCAACACCGGTGCCGCGTGGAGCTGGTTCATCGACATCTTCGCGGGCGCCGCACTGGTCTTCTCGATCACCGGCCTGTTCATTCTCAAGATGCATGCGGGCAACCGGCCGTTACGAGGGTGGCGAGTTGGAGGTCATCGACACCTATGGCTCGCACGAAGTGAAGCTGCCGGCCGGCGACCTCATTCTTTATCCGGCCAGCAGCCTGCACCGCGTCCACCCCGTGACCCGGGGGGCTCGGATCTGTTCGTTTTTCTGGCTGCAGAGCATGGTGCGCAGCGACCAGCAGCGCGGCATGCTGTTCGAACTCGACCAGAACATCCAGAAACTTCGTGCGCGCTTCGGCGAAGGCGAGGAAACCGTGGCGCTGACCGGCCACTACCACAACCTGCTTCGGCTCTGGTCCGAGGTCTGAATCCAGGGATCTGGCTCACTTGCATGAATCAGTAACACATGGTTATTGTGAATGCGATGGATTCTTATTTATAATCAAGCAAATCCAACAGCCAGCCAACTGCCGCTTTCACAGCCATGATCGTTTGCGTCTGCCGCCGAGTCTCCGACCGAGAAATCGCACGCCACGTGCGGGCCGGCATGACTTTCGACGAGGTTCAGTTCGAACTTGGCGTGGCCACCCAGTGTGGCCAATGTGAAGGGTGCGCGCGAGATATCGTCGCGCAGTGCAGCGCTTCGCATCCGGTCGCCGCGCTGAGCTGCGAATCAGGTCCGAGGGCGATCCAGCTTGCCAACTCCATCAAGGAAAGCAAGGCATGGAACTCTTCTCGACACTCGGCGGCAGCCTGATCCTGGTTGCAGGCTCGGTCTGGTGGATCTTTCGCAAGTAGCGCAACTGGCGCAAGTGTTGTCTTCGTAGCGGTTTTGCTGAAATCGGGGCACCTTTCGCGGTGCCCGCATTCGAATGGTTGATCGTGTCTGACCGCTTTGCTCCCCCCCCTTCCGTCCTCGGCCTTTCACGCAATGTCGTCATTGCCGGCGGTGTCATCCTGTTCCACGCGGCTGCGCTCTGGGCGCTGCAGAGCGGGTTGCTCCGCCGCGCCGCCGAGGTGGTGATTCCAGTCGAAATACTGAGCCAGTTCGTCGAGCCGCCGAAGCCGAAGGCAGATCCGCCTCCGCCGCCCCCACCGCCGCCCCAGCCCAAAGCCAAGGCCCCGCCTCCGCCGCGGCCCCAGGCGATCCGCGAGCCGAAGCCCACGCTGGCGCCCCAGGCGCCCGTTGGCACCACGGAACCACCGCCTCCGGCAACGCCGCCGGCACCTCCCGCTCCGCCGACGCCGCCCGCGCCACCACCTGCGCCCCCTGCGCCTCCAGCCGTGCAGATGCCCTCGAGCAACGCCGACTACCTTCAAAACCCCAAGGCAACCTACCCCGCCATGAGCAAGCGGCTCGGCGAGCAGGGCAAGGTCATCGTGCGGGTGCTCGTCGGCGTCGACGGCCTGCCCAAGAGTGCCGAGGTCAAGAAATCCAGCGGTTTCGATCGCCTCGACGAAGCCGCGGTCGAATACATCATGAAATGCCGCTTCGTGCCCGGCAAGATCAACGGCGTGGTGCAGGCCATGTCCTATGACGCCCCCGTCAACTACGTCCTGAACTAATTTTTCTCTGGAGCAACTTCGTATGGATTCCCAATTTGGCCTGATGAACGTCTGGCATCAGGGCGACTTCGTCACCAAGGCCGTCGCGGTACTGTTGATCGGCATGTCGCTCGCGTCGTGGATCGTCATCATCGTCAAGGCGCTCGACGTCATCAAATACAAGCGCCTCGCCAAGCATTCGCAAGACTTCTGGCACAGCGAAGACTTCGCCACCGCGCTGAACAAGCTCGGCAAGGACGACAGCAACCCGTTCCGTGCGCTGGCCCTCGAAGGCCGAGAGGCAGCAGCGCACCACCGCAACACCAAGGCCCATCTGCATGACGCGCTCGACGTGAGCGACTGGATCACGCGCGCCCTGCGCAACGGCATCGACGCCTTCACTGCCCGCCTGCAGACCGGCCTGGCCGTGCTGGCATCGGTTGGCTCGACCGCCCCCTTCATCGGCCTGTTCGGCACGGTCTGGGGCATCTATCACGCGCTCATGAGCATCAGCTCGGTCGGCCAGGCAACCATCGACAAGGTGGCCGGCCCGATCGGTGAGGCGCTGATCATGACGGCCCTGGGCCTGGCCGTGGCCATCCCCGCGGTGCTGGGCTACAACGCCCTGGTGCGCGGCAACAAGTTCGTGCTGACCAAGCTCAACGCCTTCGCGCACGACCTGCATGCCTACTTCGTGACCGGCGCTCGCGTTCAAAGCGGCAGCGAGGCCGTCGTGGTTCCGCTCAAGAAGGGCTGAGTGCCATGGCCTTCGGTACACAAGACGAACCCGATGAGGTGATGAACGAGATCAACATGACACCGCTGGTCGACGTCATGCTGGTGCTCCTCATCATCTTCATCATCACCGTGCCGGTGATGAAGCACGCGGTCAACATCGACCTGCCGCGCGCCAGCAGCGAACCCGAACAGCCGAAGCCGCAGAACATCCTGTTCAGCGTGACGGCCGATGGCTCGTACTACTGGAACGAACAGAAGATCGACGACAGCGAGTTGCCCAACCGCCTCGCCGCCGAAGCCGCCAAGGAACCGCAGCCCGAGCTGCACATCCGCGGCGACAAGGCCGTGCGCTACGAGCGCGTGGCCAAGGCGATGTCGGAGGCCCGCGAAGCCGGCGTGCGCAAGATCGGCTTCATCACGGAGCCCGAAGCGAAGTGATCTGACATCGCAAGCCAAAAAAGTCGATCGCGACGATTGACTTTTTATTGCGAATCATTATCATTAACTAATCGCTTCGATAGGGAAACCCAGATGCCAGCCACACCGAATGCCTTTTCTGTCCTGAACCATCCTTCGCTCGACCAGTCGGGTGGCGGCCATGCGTCCATCCAGGCAATGCGTCCGGCGCCAGTGGTCGAGAGCACCGAACTTCTGAAGGGAAGCAAGACCGTGGGCATCATGCACAACGGCTCCCTCTACCGGCTTCAAGCCACCAAACTCGGCAAGCTGATCCTGACCAAGTAGGTCGTCCAGTCCGCCCTTCGCGCAAGTTTCATCGTGGGGCGACTCGAGGAGATTCATCTCCGAAGGGTCGTTTTTTGCTAGCCAACGGTTCGCCGACTAGCCAAGCTTTTTTTCACGCTGAAGCACCCAAAAGAAAACGCCGACCTCGAAGTCGGCGTTTTGCTTTGTGCAGAAGAAAAACTCAGAGGCCGAGGGCGGCGATGCCCGCCTTGGCGATCTGCGCGTCTTCGTTCGACTTCACGCCGCTCACGCCGACGGCGCCGATCACGTGGCCGTCCTTGACGATCGGCACGCCGCCTTCGAGCAGGCCCTGCACTTCAGGCGCCGTCAGGAACGCCGTGCGGCCGCCGTTGATGATGTCTTCATAGACCTTGCTTTCGCGCCGGCCCATGGCTGCCGTGTGGGCCTTGGCAGGCGCAATGTGCGAAGACAATGCCGCGGCGCCATCCAGCCGCTGCAGCCAGAGCAGGTTGCCTGCGTCGTCGGAGATGGCGATGGTCACCGCCCAGTTGTTCTTGAGGGCCTCGGCTTCGGCCGCTGCGGCCACGGCCTTGACGTCGGCGAGTTCGAGGAATGACTTGGTCTTCATGATGGGCTCTGGTTTCGTGAAAACCCGACAGCATAACGGCCATGCGGCCAGGGGTGTCTTCAGGGCTTGGGAACACCCCGCATACGGTCTTTTCGACACCCCCTCTTGCAGCCCCCTAGAATGCGCCCAAACTGCGTCACTGCAGCAACCACAGGAGCTCCGGCCATGAACGACCGCGTCACCACCCTAGACACTTCCGCTGGCTATGGCCAGCCGTTGGCGCAGGCTGAACGCCAGCGCGTGCTGCGCAACACCTACTGGCTTCTCGCGCTGAGCATGCTGCCCACCGTGTTGGGCGCATGGATCGGCGTCAGCACCGGCATCACCCGCTCGCTCACGGGTGGGCTGGGCCTCATGGTTTTCCTCGGCGGCGCGTTCGGCTTCATGTTCGCCATCGAAAAGACCAAGAACTCCGCCGCCGGCGTGCCCGTGCTGCTGGGCTTCACCTTCTTCATGGGCCTGATGCTGTCGCGCCTGATCGCGATGGTGCTGGGCTTCAAGAACGGCTCCGAACTCGTCATGACGGCCTTCGGCGGCACCGCCGGCGTGTTCCTCGTGATGGCCTCGCTGGCAACGATCATCAAGCGCGACCTGTCGGGCATGGGCAAGTTCCTGTTCGTCGGCGCGCTGGTGCTGATGTTCGGCGCGATCATCAACGTGTTCGTCGGTTCGACCACGGGCATGCTGGTCATCTCGGTGGCCGCCATCGGCATCTTCTCGGCCTACATGCTCTATGACCTGAAGCAGATCATGGACGGCGGCGAAACCAACTACATCAGCGCCACGCTCGCGCTGTACCTCGACCTGTTCAATGTGTTCCAGAGCCTGCTGGCGCTGCTGGGCATCTTCGGCGGCGAACGCGATTGAGCGAATCACGCGCAGCAAGAAAAAGGGCCCGGAAGGGCCCTTTTTTCATTCCAGCTCGAAGACTGCAATCGACTCGACGTGCGCGGTGTGCGGGAACATGTTGACCACCCCCGCGAAGGTGCAGCGGTAGCCCGCCTGGTGCACCAGCAAGCCGGCATCGCGCGCAAGCGTCGACGGATTGCAGCTCACGTACACGATGCGCTTCGGCGGTGTCCAGCCATCGGTTCGCAGCTCGGGCTGCTGATGAAGGTCGGCCATGGCCTTGGCCAGCGCGAAGGCGCCTTCGCGCGGCGGATCGACCAGCCACTTGTCGGCACTGCCGTCGGCCACAAGCATTTCCGGTGTCATGTCGAACAGGTTGCGCGCCACGAAAGTGGCGGGCGACAGTGCCCGCCGGGCCGACGTCGCTGGCTGATTCCTGTTGAAGTTGTCGGTTGCGCGCGCCACCAGCGTGTCGCTGCCCTCGATGCCCAGCACCTCGCGAGCCCGGCTCGCCAGCGGCAAGGTGAAGTTGCCGAGGCCGCAGAACCAGTCGATCACGCGCTCTTCGGGCTGCACGTCGAGCAAACGCAGTGCCTTGCCCACCAGCGCCCGATTGATGTGCGGATTGACCTGCGTGAAGTCAGTGGGCTTGAATGGCATCGTGACGTCGAACTCGGGCAGCCGGTATGCCAGCGGCGTGCCGCCCTCTTCCAGCAGCTTCACGGTGTCCGGCCCCTTGGCCTGCAGCCACCATTGAACGCCCTCGTTCTTCTCGGCAAAGGCCTTCAGCCGATCGATGTCTGCGCGCGAGAGCGGTTCAAGATGCCGCAGCACCAGCGCGATGGTGCCGAGCCGCGTTGAGTCGGGGGCGTCGCCGCAGGCCAGTTCGATCTGCGGGCAGGTTTCGCGCGCGTCCATCGAGCCGATGAGCGCGCGCAGCGGCATCAGCATGTCGCTGACCTGCTTCGGCAGCACGGGGCACACCTGCATGTCGGCCAGGTAGCGGCTCTTGCGCTCGTGGAAACCGATCAGCACCGTGCCCTTCTTGACCACGTGGCGTACCGAGAGGCGCGCGCGGTAGCGGTAGTGCCAGGTCGGCCCTTCGAGCGGCCGCAGCAGGTTCTCAGGCTTGACCTTGCCGAGGTGCCAAAGGTTGTCTTCCAGTGCGCGCTGCTTCACGGCCACCTGGGCGGCCGCATCCAGGTGCTGCATCTTGCAGCCGCCGCAGGCGCCGGTGTGCAGGCCGAAATGGGGGCAGCCCGGGCGCACGCGCTGCGACGATTCGCGGCGGATGGCCGTGACCGTGCCCTGCTCCCAGTTGTTCTTGCGGCGATGGACATTGAACTGCACTTCCTCGAAAGGCAATGCGCCTTCGATGAACACGACCATGCCGTCGGCCTTGTGCGATACGCCCTGCGCGTCGAGGTCGAGAGACTCGACCTGCAGCCACTCTTCACCGGGATTCGTGGGGACTTTCGCGGGGGCTTTGTTTTCTTCGATGGATTCCGTCATCCCCCGATTGTCTCAGCGTGGCCGAGGCAGCTAGAACAGCGCGTCGCGCTCGACGCCAGCGCGGGCCAGTTGGCGGCGCATCTTGGCCAGCGCCTCGTTCTGGATCTGCCTGACGCGCTCGCGCGTGAGGCCGAGGCGCACGCTCAGCACCTCCAGCGTTTCGGGCTCGCGGTCGTGCAGGCCATAGCGCCCCTCCAGCACCTCGCGTTCGCGCGCATCGAGGGCGAGCACCCACTGATCGAGCAGGCGCTCCACCTCGTGCATGTGCGTCACGTCGGTCGGGCTGCCCTGCCCGTCCTCGGAAGCCACGGTGTCGGCCAGCGTGAAGCCCTCGTCCCCGCGCGCGTCACCCGCGTCCAGCGAGCGCGGGGCTTCGGACAGGGCCAGCAGGTCGGCCACCGCCTGCACCTCGCGGCCGAGCAGCGCGGCGATGTCTTCCACGCGCACGCCATCGGGCCGGTGCGCGAGGAATTCGGCGTCGCCTTCGAGTGTGCGGCGGGCCCGCAGCACCTGCTGCAGCTCACGCACCACATGCACCGGCAACCGGATCGCGCGCGCCTGCGTCATGACCGCACGCTCGACGGACTGGCGGATCCACCAGGTCGCGTAAGTGGAAAAGCGAAAACCGCGTTCGGGCTCGAACTTGGTGATGGCGTGCATCAGGCCGAGATTGCCTTCCTCGATGAGGTCCGACAGCGGCACGCCACGGCCCAGGTAGCTCTTGGCGATATTGACCACGAGCCGCAGGTTGTGCTCGATCATCGATTGCCGCGCCGCGAAGTCGCCGGCTCGCGCGGCGCATGCGGTCTGGTATTCCTGCGCAGGCGTGAAGAGTTCGGTGCGACGGACCTGGCGCAGGTAGATGGTCAACGCATCCGCCCCCTCGCCGCCGATTTGTTCGCTCACAGTGCCTGCAGGCAGCGCGCTGTCCACCGCTGGTGGTTCTTCTAAGCCCTCTTCCGGTGGCGGGTGAACGCTCTCACCGTTGAACTCACGACAACCATTGTCGGGAGATGGGTTGCCCCTGCCCGCCAACCCGCGCACGGGCAACAGCGTGCGGCGGGGGCGGGAAGCAGCCATGGCATCACCGGCCGGGCAGGTAGCGCGAAGGGTCGACGGGCTTGCCCTGGCGGCGGATCTCGAAATGCAGCTTCACGCGATCGGCGTCGCTGTTGCCCATTTCGGCGATTTTCTGGCCCTTCTGAACCGACTGGTCTTCCTTCACGAGCAGCGTCTGGTTGTGGGCATACGCCGTGAGGTAGGTGTTGTTGTGCTTCAGGATGATCAGGTTGCCGTAGCCACGCAGGCCTGCGCCCGCATAGACCACGCGACCGTCGGCGGCAGCCAGCACAGGGTCGCCCGCCTTGCCGCTGATGTCGTAGCCCTTGTTCTTGGCCTCATCGAAGCCCGCGATCAGCGAACCGCTCGCAGGCCAGATCCAGCCGATGTCTTCATCACCCACATTTCCGCTGCCGGGACCGGCCGGCGAAGCCGTGACCGGCGGTTTGGTCGTCGCGCTGCTGGCGGGCGCCGAGGGCACCACCGCAGGCTGCGGCGTCACGGGCTTCGTGACCACACCTTCGGGCGAAGCGGCGGGCGGTGTTGCAGGCGCGGCCGCGACGACCGTTCCCGAACCTGCCGGCGGAATCACGCGCAGCACCTGGCCGACTTCGATCAGGTCGGGGTTCTCGATACTGTTCCAGCGAACGATGTCCTGCCAGCGCTGGCCGGTGTCGGCACCGATGCGGCGAATGGTGTCGCCAGGACGCACGGCGTAGTAGCCGGGCTTGCCATAGTTTTCGATGCCGGCGAGCGGCTTGCCGTTGGCGTCGGTGGTGATGGGCGGGCCGCCGGGCACTGCTGCGCCAGGCGCGCGCGACATGGTGCCGCGGTCTTCGACCGGCGCCGGCCCGCGCGGTGTGGAACAGCCCGCGATCACGAGCACAAAGGCCAACGTGACGCCAGCGAACCAACTCCGATTGCCAAAACCCTGCATTTGTTATTCCTTCAAGCGATGCCTGATTTTAGGGGGACAAAGTGAACCGCCTCAAGAATGAGGCGCTCCAGTCCCCGCGGGGTCTTGTCGATGACGACAAGGGCCTGGCCACCACTTGCGGAATGGGTCGGTGCCACGATGCGGCCGCCCACCGCGAGCTGCGTAATCCAGGCCTCGGGCACGGCTTCGCCGCCAGCCGCGGCAATGATGCCGGCGTAGGGCGCGCCCTTGGCATAGCCGATCATCCCGTCGCCCAGCATCAGGTGTACTGTGGCCAGCCGGAAGTGCCGCAGATTGGCGCGCGCGCGCTCGTGCAGGCCGCGCAGGCGCTCGATGCTGTAGACCTCGGTGGCCACATGATTCAGCACCGCAGCCTGATAGCCGCAACCGGTGCCGATCTCGAGCACGCGGCCGAGCTTGTCCTGCGGCTTTCCAGCCAGCGCGGGTGCGCCCATCAGCAGCTCGATCATGCGGGCCACCACGTTGGGCTTCGAAATGGTCTGTCCCAACCCGATCGGCAGGCTCGTGTCTTCGTAGGCTTGGTTGACCAGCGCACTGTCGACAAAGCGATGCCGCTCCACGGCGCCCATTGCGCGCAGCACCCGCGGATCGGAGATGCCCTGCGCCGCGAGCCTCTGCACCATGCGCGCGCGCACGGCATCGGAAGCCATCGAAGGCGTGGACGGCACCATGGGCTTGGCCGGCACGGCGGGCATGCGCCCTCGCGTGGCGGCCGAAGCGGTGGGTGTCAGGCGAACGGGGAAACTCGGCCGCTGCGTGGCCATGTCAACTGCCGAGACGGGCCACCGTCTCGCGCCATTGGCCAAGGTTGGCGTGGTCGGTCAGGTCGATCTGCAGCGGTGTCAGCGCGATGTGGCCGGCTGCGGTGGCATGGAAGTCGGTGCCTTCGCCGCTGTCCTTGGCGCCGCCTGCGCCGGCGATCCAGTACATGGTTTCGCCTCGCGGGCTGTCCTGGGTGATTACCTTCTCCGCCGCATGGCGGCGGCCGAGCCTGCAGACCTTGACGGGCTTCAGCTCGTCGAAAGGCAGGTTCGGCACGTTCACGTTGAGCAGGAAGGCGGCGCCTCCCAGCATGCGCTCGCGCTCGATCTGCTGCACCAGCCGCCGCGCCACCTGGGCGGCCGCATCCACATGCGCCCAGCCCTTTTCGATCTGCGAGAACGCGATGGCCGGAATGCCGAACAGGTAGGCCTCCATCGCCGCGCCGACCGTGCCCGAATAAATGGTGTCGTCGCCCATGTTGGCGCCGTTGTTGATGCCGGAGACCACCAGGTCGGGCCGGTAGTCGAGCAGGCCCTTGA
The DNA here is from genome assembly GCF_000282635.1 of Variovorax sp. CF313. Taxonomy (GTDB): domain Bacteria; phylum Pseudomonadota; class Gammaproteobacteria; order Burkholderiales; family Burkholderiaceae_C; genus Variovorax. The sequence goes on along the minus strand of NZ_AKIW01000023.1, from coordinate 52,769 downwards.
GCGCGATGTGCACGCAATCGGCCGGCGTGCCCGTCACGTAGCGAAAGCCGTTGTGCGCCTCGCGCACATAGAGCGGTGCCGCCAGGGTCAGCGCGTTCGATTTGGCACTGTTGTTGTGCTCGGGCGCGACCACCTCGACATCGGCGATGTCCCTGAGCGCGTCATGCAGTGCGACGATGCCCGGCGCCTGAAAGCCATCGTCGTTGGAAATTAGTATCTTCATGGTGTCCTGGATGCCCGGGATTGTAGGCGCCGGGTGCGTCGCAGCAGGGACAAGCCCACCCTGCCGCGCCGCCTATCATCGCCCGCATTCTTTGGCCCCATCCGACTCACACGAAGGAGACTCGAGCATGCACGCATGGCTTTGCGAAAACCCCACCGGCGTCGACGCGCTGACCTGGAAGGAACTGCCGACCCCGACCCCGGGCCCGGGCCAGGTGCTGATCGAAATCAAGGCTGCGAGCCTGAATTTCCCCGATCTGCTGATCGTGCAGAACAAATACCAGATGAAGCCGCCCCTGCCCTTCGTGCCGGGCTCCGAATACGCGGGCGTGGTCCAGGCGGTCGGCGACGGCGTCACGCACCTCAAGGTCGGGCAAAACGTGGCCTGCCTGTCGGGCACGGGCGGCTTTGGCACCCACACACTGGCACCCGCGGCCTTGTGCATGCCGTTGCCCGAAGGTTTCGGCCACGTCGATGCCGCGGCTTTCATCATGATCTACGCCACCTCGTGGCACGCACTGATGGACCGAGCGCAACTCAAGGCCGGCGAAACCGTGCTGGTGCTCGGCGCGGCAGGCGGCGTGGGCACGGCGGCCATCCAGATCGCAAAGGCTGCCGGGGCCAGAGTGATTGCTGCAGCCTCCACCGATGAAAAATGCGAGCTTTGCCGCTCCATCGGCGCCGACGCGACGATCAACTACACGACGCATGCACTGCCCAACGGTTTTCGCGATGCCGTCAAGGCCGCCACCGACGGTAAAGGACCGGATGTCATTTACGACCCGGTGGGGGGTGATTTTGCAGAGCCCGCCTTTCGCTCCATTGGGTGGCGCGGCCGTTATTTGGTTGTCGGTTTTGCGTCCGGCCCGATTCCATCACTGCCATTGAACCTGACACTGCTGAAAGGCGCTTCGCTGGTCGGCGTGTTCTGGGGGGATTTCGCCAGGCGCGAGCCCAAGGCCAATGCACAGATGATGGCCGAATTGGCGCAGTGGTACGGCCAGGGAAAGATCAAGCCGGTGATCGACAGCACGATGCCCATGGCGGAATTGAAGGCTGCCTACGCCCACATGGGCTCGCGCGGCGTCAAAGGAAAACTGGTGATGGTGAACTGAGCGCACCACCAGCGAACGCCCAATAAAAAAGCCCGCACATGCGGGCTTTTTTATTGGGCCACAGCCCGGAGAAGCCAGGGGCGCTTACTTGATCTCGTACTCGGAAAGCGACTTGCCCGCAGCCAATGCCTCGGTCACCCAGCGCGGCTTGCGGCCACGGCCACCCGACCAGGTTTCGCCCGTCGGGCCGCGGTATTTGGCGGCAGCCTTGGCGGGCGCGACGCCTGCACTGCGCTTGACGGCGCCCGCACGGCCGGTGAGTTTCAGATCGGAGGCCGTCAAACCGTATTCGGCGATCTTCTTGCGCAACTCTTCGACCACGCCCGCGCGTTCCTGGTTGCGCAGGTCTTCGGCCTGCTTGCGCAATTGCGCAATCTGCTCGTCATGCTTCTTGATCTGGGAATTGATATCGGCGAGGGTCGAAGCCATTGTTGGACTCCTGAAAATTGAAAACGGGTGGATTTTAATTCAGTTTACATTTGCCACAAGCATCCTGCCCGGCGAAAAAAACGGCGGCGCATTGCGTCATTGCAACAACTCGCAACATAAAGCCATCCGCGACGGGCGCTTTATATACGGGCAAGACGAGAAAAAAAGAGAGAAAGGGGAGCGGCGCGCGGGCAGAAGAAGATGCGGCGGCCGGAAATGACAACGCCGGGTAAACCCGGCGTTGTGGTCCTTTTTGAGCGCTATTGCGCAATAGCACAAAGGAGATATTTTGGGGTGGCTGATGGGACTCGAACCCACGACGACCAGAATCACAATCTGGGACTCTACCAGCTGAGCTACAGCCACCGTAGAGCCTACGATTGTAGCGTTAAAAATCGCTGTTTTGACGAAGGCAATCAATGGCGAGGCTCGAAAGCTACATTTCGTCTCCCCGCCGGGATCGGCGCCGGCGCTTCGACGCCTGCCGCGATCGCGGTGATCGGCAAAAATTCTAGCCCGCCTGTCCGATCTTCATCGCCGGCACCGACAGGCATATCGCTCCGCTATCATGAATGCGACCCGCGCCGACGGGCATGGCTTCTGGCCATCTCCACTTCATCACATCTCAAAGGAATTTCTTCATGAGCATCGTCTGGACCATCCTGATCGGGTTCGTCGTGGGTCTTGTGGCGCGGGCCGTCAAGCCAGGCGATGACTCCGCCGGCTTCATCGTCACGACCATCATCGGCGTCGCCGGTTCGCTGATCGTCACCTACGTCGGCCAATCGCTGGGCTGGTACACCGCCGGCCAGGGCGCGGGTTTCATCGCATCGGTGCTGGGCGCGATCGTGCTGCTCATCATCTACGGCCTGATCAAGCGCAAGAGCTGATGCGAAGAATGGGCCGTGCCGCCTCACGCGCACGGCCATCATGATGCCCCGCAAAGCGCGCGCCAAGCATCATGTCTACGTGGTCGAGCTCGATGACCGCGTATGGAACAACCGCCGCTTCAGGCGGGCCAACCCCGACTACCAACTCGGCAAGCCCTTCGTCTACGTCGGCATGACCGGCCTGGACCCCGACATCCGCTTCGACAAGCACAAGGCCGGCATCCAGGCCAACAGCTTCGTACAGGAGTTCGGCCTTCACCTGCTGCCGGCGCTCTACGAACGCTACAACCCCATGACCTACGAGGACGCGCGCCTGATGGAGGTCGATCTCGGCATCGCGCTGCGCAAGGCCGGCTACGGCGTGTGGCAGGCCTGACGCGGCGGCAAGTACTTCAGGAGTAGGTGACCCAACTTTCGTAGGCAGGGCCGTCCAGATGCGGCAGCGTGTTGTAGGTCACGAGCATGTGCCGCTTGGGTGTAAAGGCGAACTCGGTCACCGACGTGTTGCGAATACGCAGGTTGAGTTCGATCGTCGTCTCCGCGCTCGTCCCCAACACATGGCCCACCGCCGTGCTGATCGGCCCTCCGCTCGACACCACCAGCACCTTTGCGCCATGGTGCTTACCGCGGACATGGTCGAGCGCCGTCGTCACGCCCGCCATGAAGTCGACATAGCTCGGCATTCCGGCCGGCGTCGTCCTGCCCTGCATCCACGCGCCCAGCCCCTCGCGCAACAGGCGAAAGTGATGGCGGTACATCTCAGGCGAATCGGGCTTCTCCAGCTTGCCTTCGTGGATGGTGGCGATGACCGCCTCGCTGTCGTATTCGTTGAGGCCGGGCCACGGCAGCACGTCGTCGCGCTCCAGGCCGAGGCCCTTGGCGATACCCTCCCAAGTCTGGCGATGGCGCTTCAACGTGCCGGTGATGACGGCATCGAACTTCATGCCACGCTCGCGCCAGTACTCGCCGAGGCGAACGGACTGCCGGTGCCCGAGTTCGCTCAGGTTGTCATAGTCGGCAGCGCCAAAACTGGCCTGTCCGTGGCGCACGAGATAGAGGGTTCCCATGCACGGGATTCTGGCAAGAAGCCGAGCCGCAGCTTGTCCCTCGGGCGACCGATTCATGGGGGCCAAAAAAAAGCCCGAGCGGTCGGCTCGGGCTGTCTCTGGCAACGCTGTGTACGTCAGCGGCCCGCGGCGGGCGGCAGCGGCTCCGTCGGCTTCGGCACCAGGATCTCGGCCTTGAAACGGTCCTTCAGCAGGTTGTAGTACGCGGCGTCTTCTGCGGCAGCCACGGACTGGCCGACCTGTGCCTGTTCCTGCTTCGCGAGTTCGGGCGCCGGCGGCGTGCGCGGAACGACCTTGGTCACGCGGACCACGGCATAGCCCTGCGAGCCGAGGTCCACGCCCACGAGTGCGGGCAGCTTGGAAGGGTCGGCACGCAACGCGGCATCGATGACCGGCAGTGGCTGCGACTGCGCTTCGCGGCGCGAAACGGTCAGAGGCGCGCCGAAAGTCGCACCGTCCGCCTTGGCAGTCCACGCGGCGAGCTTGGCTTCGCCTTCGGTCTTGGCGAGCACCGAGGCGCGTTCGGCAATGAGTTGCGCACGGATCTTGTCCTTGACGTCGGCCAGCGGCACCGGATGTCCAGGCGTGTACTTCGTCACGCGGCCCGATGCGAGTTGGCTCGGGCCGACTTCGATCGCCTCGGTGTTCTGCTTGCGTTCAAGCGAATCGGTTGCGAAAAGCGCGCTCAGGAAATTGCGGCTGGCCATCGGGCCGGTGCTGCCCGGTGCGGGCACGCGCGCAACATTGTTGGCCGTCTGGATCGTGAGCTTCAGCTTCTCGGCAGCGGGCTTGAGGCTGTCGGGCGACTGGTAGACGGCGTCGGTGAATGCTTCGGCGGCCTTCGCGAACTCCTGCGTGGCCTGCTGCGAGCGCATGTCGTTCTCGATGGTCGCGCGCACCTGCTCGAAAGGCGGCACCACGGCCGGCTTGATGTCGGTCAGGCGAATGATGTGATAGCCGAATTCGGTTTCGACGACGCCGCTGGTTTCGCCCTTCTTGAGCGCGAACATCGCGTCTTCGAAAGGCTTGACCATGGCGCCCTTCGTCACGAAGTCGAGGTCGCCGCCCTTCTCCGCCGAACCCGGGTCCTGCGAATTCTTGCGTGCAACGTCGGCGAAGCTGGCAGGCGACTTCTTCACTTCGGCCAGCAACTGCTCGGCCTTGGCCTTGGCCTTTTCGCGATCCGCCGCGGGCATGCTGGACGGCGCGGTGATCAGGATGTGGCTTGCACGGCGCTCTTCCTTGGTGCCGAAGCGCGCGGCATTCTGTTCGTAGTAGGTCTTGAGGTCGGCCTCGTTCACGACGACGTTCTTCTTGGCCGCGTCGAGGTCGAGCACGAGGTATTCGATGCTGGCCTGCTCGGGCGCCTGGAACTGCGCCGTGTGGCCCTTGTAGTAGGCCTCGATGTCGGCATCGCTCACCGTCACCTTCGAAGCAAAGCTGTCGGGGCCGAAGCGCGCCACCTGGATTTCGCGGCTGTCGTAGAAGGCATTGATGGTCGTGGCGGCCAATGCAGGCGGCGTGAAGGCCGTGCCGGAGACGCCCAGCAGCACCTGCTGCGTTGCCATGTCGGAGCGCACCGAAGCTTCGTACTGCTCCGGCGTGCGGCCGGTCACGCGCTGGAAGGCCTCGCGGTCGAACTTGCCGTCGGGTGTACGGAACGCGGCCAGGCCCGGGTCCTGCGCGAAGATGCGCGACAGGCGCTCTTCGGACACCGTCATGTTGACCTTGGCCGCCGCGGCGGCCAGCACGCGGTCGCGCACCATGCGCTCCAGCGTGGCGTAGCGCAATGCATCCGACTCGAGCAAGGTCGGGTCGACGTTGGGCGACTGCTGGCGAATACGGTCCGTCTCAACGCGGTGCTGCTGATCCCATTCGGGCTTCGTGATGTCGTGCCCTTCGATGCGGGCGACCTTCTCGTCGCGCCCGAATCCCTGATAGCGCTCGACGCCGAAGAACACGAACGAGGGAATGATCAGCAAGAACAAGAAAATCATGACGACCTTGTTGTACTTGCGGAAGGTATCAAACATGCTTGAACACTCTTTTTCGACGGCTGTCGGACGGCAATAAAAAAGGCGAACTTGCGGTTCGCCTTTGCATCGGGTGGGTGGTGGGTGCTGAGGGGCTCGAACCCCCGACCTACGCCTTGTAAGGGCGCCGCTCTACCAACTGAGCTAAGCACCCCACCGGGAATACTTTCCGAGTCTAACGTCTTAGTTCAGCGCGTCTTTCAGCGCCTTGCCCGGACGGAACTTCGGGATCTTGGCTGCCTTGATTTTAATCGCGTCGCCGGTGCGGGGATTTCGGCCGGTGCGGGCCGCGCGCTTGCCTACTGCAAAAGTGCCGAAACCGACGAGCGAAACGGAGCCGCCTTTCTTGAGCGTGGTGCGAATGGCGCCAATAGTGGATTCGAGTGCACGCGTCGCTGCGGCTTTGGAAATATCGGCGTTCTTTGCGATGTGCTCAATCAGTTCGGTCTTGTTCACAAGGGCCCCTTGTAGGAAAAAGTTGGTCGGCTTCCGTCAGCTGCGACCTGGCCGCAAACGATGCGACCCCAGAGCCTGGCAAGACTGACGCCTCGGCAGCGCGCTGCCAGCGAGGATTACAACCACTGGTCTGCAGGGTGTCAATAAGACGCGAAGCCATGCCGATCAGCGGAGCGCGCGATTTTAGAGGCCTTTCGTGAAGCCCTTTTTCAGGGCGGCTCAAAGGGCGGCGGCGATCGCCTTGCCCACGTCGCTGGTGCTGCCCGTTCCGCCGATGTCGGGGGTGCGCGGCGCTCCGCTTTGGGGCGCAAGCACCTTTTCGATGGTCGAAAGAATGGCGTCGTGCGCCTGCTTGTGGCCCAGGAACTCCAGCATCATCGCGCCGCACCAGATCTGCCCGATCGGGTTGGCGATGCCCTTGCCGGCGATGTCGGGCGCCGAGCCATGCACCGGCTCGAACAGCGACGGCGCGGTGCGATCGGGATTCAGGTTGGCGCTCGGCGCGATGCCGATGGTGCCGGTGCAGGCCGGCCCCAGGTCCGACAGGATGTCGCCGAACAGGTTGCTCGCCACCACCACGTCGAAGAAGTCGGGCCGCTGCACGAAGTGCGCCGTGAGGATGTCGATGTGGAACTTGTCGAGCTTGACGCCCGGGTAGTTCTTGCCCATCTCGGCCACGCGCTCGTCCCAGTACGGCATGGTGATCGAGATGCCGTTCGACTTGGTGGCGCTGGTCAGGTGCTTCTTCGGCCGCGACTGCGCGAGCTCGAAGGCGAACTTCAGCACCCGGTCGACGCCGATGCGCGACATCACGGTTTCCTGCACCACGATCTCGCGCGGCGTGCCTTGGTACATGCGCCCGCCGATGCTGGAGTACTCGCCCTCGGTGTTCTCCCGCACGATGTACATGTCGATCTCGCCGGGCTCGCGCGGCGTGCCGTCGCGCCGCACCACGGGCGCGATGATGCCGGGCATCAGGCGCGCGGGACGCAGGTTGATGTACTGGTCGAACTCGCGGCGGAACATCAGCAGCGAGCCCCACAGGGAGACGTGGTCGGCGATCTTCTCGGGCCAGCCGACCGCGCCGAAGAAGATGGCGTCGTGCCCGCCGATCTGGTCCTTCCAGTTGTCGGGCAGCATCTGGCCATGCTTCTCGTAGTAGTCCCAGCTCGAGAAGTCGAAGTGGTCGAACTTCAGGTCGATGCCAAACTTGCGCGCCGCAGCATCGAGCACGCGCAGGCCCTCGGGCATGGTTTCCTTGCCGATGCCGTCACCGGCGATGACTGCGATTCTGTGGGTGCTCATGGTGTGGCTCCTGCTCGTTCGAGATGGGTGAAAGGCGAAAAGAATGCCTGCGCCTCGGCGAGCAACTCGCCCGGCGCTTCTTCGGGAACGTAGTGACCGCACGGCAACGCGCGGCCCGACACTTCGGCCGCGCGTTCGCGCCACAGCGCGAGCACGTCGAAGGCCTTGCCGACCGCGCCGTGCTCGCCCCACAACACGCGCAGCGGCTGTGCCAGGCGCTGGCCGGCGGCGATGTCGGCGCGGTCGTGCACGAGATCGATGGTGGCGGAGGCGCGATAGTCCTCGCAGATGGATTCGGCCGTGCCCGCGATGCCGGCGCAGCGCTCGTATTCGGCCAGCACCTCGGGCGCGAAGGGCGCGAGGCCGGCATGCCGCCCGCCCATCACGCTGCGCACGTAGCGTGCGGGGTCGGATGCGATCAGCGCCTCGGGCAGCGGCGGCGGCTGGATCAGGAAGAACCAGTGCCAGTAGGCCTTGGCGAAGGCTTCGGAGGTGTGCTCGTACATCGCGAGCGTGGGTGCGATGTCCAGCAGCAGCATCCGCTCGACTGCGTCGGGGTGGTCCGCGGCGAGCCGGTGCGCCACGCGCGCGCCGCGGTCATGGGCCAGCACGCCGAAATGTTCGAAGCCGTGGTGCCGCATGGCGGCGAGCGCGTCGAGCGCCATCTCGCGCTTGCTGTAGACCACGTGTTCGGCATCAACTGCAGGCCGGCCCGAATCGCCATACCCGCGCAGGTCGACGGCGACCACGGTGAACCGCTCGGCCAGCGTCGGAGCCACGCGATGCCAGATCGCATGCGTCTGCGGATGGCCGTGCAGCAGCAGCAAGGGAGCACCGCGCCCGCCGATGCGGCCGTGGATGCGCACGCTATCGCGCTCAATATCGAAAGTGGGAAAGGAAAGGAAGGAGGCTGTCACGCAAACGATTGTGCGTTGCGCCCGGATGATCATCAAGCAACAATCAGCCAATTCATACTTTCCGATATGGCATGAGTCCTCTCTCGATGGATCGTGGCGACCTGGCACTGGTGCTGGCCATTCGCGACCAGGGCAGCCTGGCGAGCGCTGCGGCCACGCTCAACGTCGTGCCCTCGGTCATCACCAAGCGGCTGGGCGCGCTGGAGGCGCGCCTGGGCCAGCGCCTTTTCGAGCGCACCACCCGGCGGCTCAGCGTCACGGCCGAGGGCGAGGCGGTCTGCCTGCATGCGCGAGCGCTGCTCGACGGCTTCGCCGCCCTCGAAAGCGAACTCGGAGAACGCCAGAACGAACTGACCGGCACCGTCCGCCTGGCCGCGACCTTCGGCTTCGGCCGCCGCTGGCTGGGGCCGGCGCTGGCCACTTTCCAGGCGCGGCACCCTGCACTGCAGATCGAACTGCTGCTGACCGAGCAACTGCCGGACCTCGGCGCCGAGGGTTACGATGGCGCGGTCTGGCTCTGGGCGGTGCAGCAGCGCCGTGCGGCCGACTGGATCTCGCGGCGCATCGCGCGCAACCAGCGCGTGCTGGCCGCCTCGCCCGCCTACCTGAAGCGCCGCGGCACGCCCAGCACCGTCGAGGCGCTGGCTTCGCACGATTGCCTGGTCGCGCGCGAGAACGGCGATGCCAGCCAGCGCCAGTACGCACTCTGGACCCTGCGCCATGTGCGCGACGGCAGCACGGCGCGCGTGCGTGTGCAGGGGCCGCTGGCCAGCAACTCGGGCGAGATGGTGCGCGACTGGTGCGTGGCCGGGCATGGCGTCATGCTGCGCAGCCTGTGGGACATCGCACCCCAACTCGCGAGCGGCGAACTGGCGCGCGTGCTGCCGCAATACGCTATGGCGGAAGCGGACATCCACTGGATCGCGCCCTGGCGGCCGAAGACGCCTCGGCGGGTGCGCCTGCTGGTCGATCACCTGGTGGAACAGTTCCGCGGCGAGCCCTGGAAGCCGGGCAAGGCCGATACGCGCTGAAGAGAAAAGCGCCGGCGCTCAGCGGCCGTTGCGCACCACGAGGCTCACCCCCACCGCAGTGAGCGCAATGCCCAGCACCGTCACCAGCGTGATCGGCTCGGAGAACAACAGCCACGCCATCACGGCCGTGCAGGGCGGCACCAGGTACAGCAGGCTCGTGACGGCCGTGGCTGTGCCGCGCTGGATCAGCATGTAGAGCAGCGAACTGCCGCCCAGCGACAGCGCCAGCACCGACCACGCCATTGCGCCGCCGGAGTGCAGGTTCCACTGGATGCTCTCCGACTCCAACGCCGCGAAAGGCAATGTGACAAGCAGCGCGGCCGCCATCTGCACCGCGCTTGCACTGCGCACGTCGCATGGCGCGACAAAGCGCTTCTGGTACAGCGTTCCCGCCGTGATCGAGACCAGCGCCATCAGCGTGAGCCCCATCGTCAGCACGCTCACCTCGCCGCCCTGCCCGAGCTTGCGCAGCACCACGAGCACCAGGCCCGCGAAACCAAGCCCCAGCCCGACCCACTGCCGCTGCGAGATGCGGCCGCCGTGGAAAGACAGCCAGACCGCCGTCAGCACCGGCTGGATGCCGACCAGCAGCGCCACCAGCCCCGCGCCCATGCCTTCCCGCACCGCGGCCCACACACCGCCCAGGTAGCCGGCCTGCATCAGGATGCCCGTGGCCGCCAGGTGCCCCCACTGCGCGCGCTGCTTTGGCCACGCGACCCGCGCGAGCGCGACCCACACGCCGAAGCAAGCCAGCGACAACGCATAGCGCACGGCCAGGAACTTGAGGGGTGGCGCATACGGCATGCCGTAGCGCGCGACGATGAAGCCCGTGCTCCAGATCAACACGAAGACCGCCGGCATCGCCCGCAGCCAGCCCGCGTTGCGGGCCGCGGCTGCCGCGGTCATTTGGTGCGGGCCCGGATTTCGGGAATGGCCTTCTGCAGGTAGTACACCATCGACCAGATCGTGAGCACGGCCGAGATCCAGATCAGCCACTGGCCCCAGACGCCGGTGTCGATCACCCGGAACAGGTGCCCGTCAAAAAGCAGGAACGGAATGGCGATCATCTGCACGGTCGTCTTGACCTTGCCGATCATGTGGACCGCCACGCTCTTGCTTGCGCCGATCTGTGCCATCCATTCGCGCAGCGCCGAGATGGCGATCTCGCGGCCGATGATGATCAGCGCCACGAACACGTCGGCCCGGTTCAGGTGCACCAGCACCAGCAGCGAGGCGCACACCAGGAACTTGTCGGCCACCGGATCGAGGAAGGCGCCGAAAGCCGAGGTCTGGTTGAGCCGGCGCGCCAGGAAGCCGTCGAGCCAGTCGGTGGCGGCGAAGACGATGAACATCACCGTGGCGATCAGGTTGCGCATCGGCTCGCTGATCGGAAGGTAGAACACGCCGACGATCAGGGGGATCGCGACGATGCGCGTCCAGGTCATGATGGTCGGCAGGGTCCAGAACATCGCTTGATTGTGTCATGGCGGCATTAACCCCCAACGGGGGTCGCGCCCTCAGTGCAGCGCCTTGTAGATTTCCTCCGCCAGGTCGGAGGCGATCCCCTCGACCGACGCGATGTCCTCCACGCTCGCCGCCGCCACGCCCCGGATGCCGCCGAAGCGCTGCAGCAGCCGCGCGCGCCGCTTCGGTCCGATGCCCGGGATGTCCTCGAGCTGGCTGCCGCCGACCCGCACCTTGGCGCGCTTGGCCCGCATGCCGGTGATGGCGAAGCGATGCGCCTCGTCGCGGATCTGGGCCACCAGCATCAGCGCGGCCGAGTCCTTGCCCAGGTAGACCTTCTCGCGGCCGTCGGCGAACACGAGTTCCTCGAGCCCGACCTTGCGGCCCTCGCCCTTCTCGACCCCGACGATCAGCGACAGCGGCAGGCCCAGTTCGCTGAACACCTCGCGCGCCATCGACACCTGCCCCTTGCCGCCGTCGACCAGCACCAGGTCGGGCATGCGCGCGGCCTTGATCTTCACCGGCGCCTCGCTGCCGTCGCTCTCGGCATCGCCCGGAGGCAGGGCGTCGGTCTCGGCCGCCATCGCCTCGGCCAGCTTGCCATAGCGGCGGTGCAGCACCTGGCGCATGGCCGCGTAGTCGTCGCCGGGCGTGATGCCCTCGATGTTGTAGCGGCGGTACTCCTTGTTCTGCATGGCGTGGTGCTCGAACACCACGCATGAAGCCTGCGTCGCCTCACCCGCGGTGTGCGAGATGTCGAAGCATTCGACGCGGAAATTGTCGAGATCGTCCGATGCCAGCTCCAGCGCATCGGCCAGCGCGCGCGTGCGCGCCTGCTGCGAGCCCTCCTCGGCGAGCAGCCGGGCCAGCTGCAGCTTGGCGTTGGTCTCGGCCATTTCGAGCCAGTGCCGGCGCTGCTCGCGCGGCTGGAACACCGCCGTCACGCGCGTGCCGGCCTGCAGCGAAATCGCCTCGATCAGCTCGCGGCCCACCTGCTCGCTCAGCACCAGCGTGGCCGGCACCGGCACGTCGATGTAGTGCTGGGCGATGAAGGCCTCGAGCACCTGCACCTCGATCGGGTCGGCCGCGGCGGGCGGACCACCCTCTTCTTCATCGTCGAGTTCACCGTGGTGGATCTGCGCCGCGTCTTCCACATGCACGGGAAAGTACGGCCGGTCGCCCAGGTGGCGGCCGCCGCGCACCATCGCCAGGTTCACGCAGGCCTTGCCGCCTTGCACCTTCACGGCCAGGATGTCCACGTCCTTGTCGGACGCGATCTCGATCGACTGCTGGTGCAGCACGCGCGAGATGGCGGACATCTGGTTGCGCAGCTCGGCCGCCTGCTCGAACTCGAGCTTCTCGGCGTGCGCAGTCATGCGCTGTTCGAGCTTGGAGAGCACGAGCTGCGTATCGCCCATCAGGAAGGCCTCGGCGCTGGCCACGTCCTGCGCATAGACATCGGGCGCGACGTAGCCGACGCACGGCCCGCTGCAGCGCTTGATCTGGTACAGCAGGCAAGGCCGCGTGCGGTTGGCGTACACCGTGTCTTCGCAGGTGCGCAGGCGGAACACCTTCTGCAGCAGCTGGATCGATTCCTTCACCGCCCAGGCGCTCGGGTACGGCCCGAAGTAGCGGTGCTTCTTGTCGACCGCACCGCGGTAGTACGCCAGCCGGGGGAACTGGTGCGACGCGATCTTGAGATAGGGGTAGCTCTTGTCGTCGCGAAACAGGATGTTGTAGCGCGGCTTGAGCGTCTTGATCAGGTTGTTCTCGAGCAGCAGCGCCTCGGCCTCGGAGCGCACCACCGTGGTCTCCATGCGCACGATCTTCGAGATCATGTGGCCGATGCGGGTGCCGCCGTGGTTCTTCTGGAAGTAGTTGGCGACCCGCTTCTTGAGGTTGCGCGCCTTGCCCACATAGAGCACGGCGCCGGCCGCGTCGAAGTAGCGGTAGACGCCCGGCAGCTGCGGCAGGGCCGCGACTTCGCTGAGCAATTGATCGGAATGCACGTCTGACATGGCGGCTATTGTGGCGCGCGGCACGCGGCCCGGCGCCCGCCTGCGCGCAAACCCCGACGCGGCTGGAATGAAACCTGCTGAAGATAGCCACGGGCGCGAGGAGCGCCCGGTTTTTTCAACATACCTATTCGGGAAATCTGCATGAACAAGAACAACAGGCGCGCCTGGTGGGCGCTCTCACCCATCGCGCTCTCGCTGAGCCTCGCGGGCTGCGGCGGCGCCTCCCGCAATGACGCGCAAGACACGACAACGATTCTTGCAACCATCGCCGCGATCAACGCGGCCAACCAGCCGGCCCAGCAGCCTGCCCCGAGCGCACCCGACAACGGCTGCCTCACCTCGACCGGCAACTCCTCCGTGGTGGTCGGCTCGGGGGATGCCGGCGATCCGGCCGCGCCCGAGGCGGCCTCGGGCTACGCGCCGGGGCACAAGCTGGTCTACGCGAAGAATTACATGGTCGTCGCCAACCACCCGTTGGCCACGCGCGCCGGCTGCGACGTGCTGAAGGCCGGCGGCAGCGCAGTCGATGCGGCGGTGGCCGTGCAGGCCGTGCTGGGGCTGGTCGAGCCGCAATCGAGCGGTCTGGGCGGCGGCGCCTTCATGCTCTATTACGACGCTGCGACGAAGAAGGTGCAGGCCTACGACGGCCGTGAGACCGCGCCCGCCGCGGCCACCGAGAACTACCTGCGCTACGTGGACGACGCCACCGACACCAGCCTGCCCAAGCCCGGCGGCGCGCGCGCCAGCGGCCGCTCGATCGGCACGCCCGGCGCGGTGCGCATGCTCGACATCGCCTACCAGGACCACGGCAAGCTGCCCTGGAAAGACCTCTTCAGCTACGGCATCACGCTGGCCTCCGACGGCTTCCTGATCGGCGGGCGCATGACCGCCGCCATCTCGTCGTCGGCCGCCAGCCTCAAGCGCGACGCCGAGGCCACGGCCTACTTCTTCAACGCCGACGGCACGCCGAAGGCGCTGGGCACCCGCCTGCAGAACCCGGCCTACGCCAAGACGCTGACCACCATCGCGACGCAAGGCGCCAACGCCTTCTACACGGGCGACATCGCCCAGGGCATCGTCGACAAGATCGGCGTCACGGTCGCCGCGAACGACGGCTCGGCCATCACGCCCGGCAAGACCACGCTGGCCGACCTGGCCAACTACAAGGCCAAGCGGCGCGCCCCGGTCTGCGGCACCTATCGCGACTACTACGTGTGCAGCATGTCGCCGCCGTCCTCTGGCGGCATCGCGGTGGTGGCGAGCCTGGGCATCCTCGAGACCTTCAACATGGGCCTGCACAAGCCGACCGCCATCGGCATCGAGGGAGGCAAGCCGACCGTGATGGGCGTGCACCTGGTGAGCGAGGCCGAGCGCCTGGCCTATGCAGACCGCGACAAGTACGTGGCCGACACCGACTTCGTTCCGCTGCCGGGCGGCTCGGTCGACACCATGATCAACAAGCCCTACCTGCAGAGCCGCGCCAGCCTCATCAGCCTGGCGAAGAGCATGGGCGTTGCCCAGGCCGGCAACCTGGGCGCGGTGCCGCTGGGCATCGACAAGACCGAGGAGCATGGCACCACGCACTTCACCATCGTCGACAAGCAGGGCAATGTGGTGGTGATGACCACCACGGTGGAAAGTACGCTCGGCTCGTTCCACATGACACAGGGCTTCATGCTGAACAACCAGCTGACCGACTTCTCGGCCAACCCGAACGACACGGTCGATCCGAGCATCAAGGTGGCCAACCGCGTCGCACCCGGCAAGCGCCCGCGCAGCACGATGGCGCCGACGCTGGTATTCAGGAAGCAGGCCGATGGCAGCATGGGCGAGTTCGTCATGGGCACCGGTTCGCCGGGCGGCGGCACCATCATCCAGTACGTCGTGAAGACGCTGGTCGGCGCGCTCGACTGGGGGCTCGACGCCCAGCAGGCCACGTCACTGGTCGACTTCGGTGCCTCCAACAGCGTGACCACCAATGTCGGCGGCGAGCATCCGAACATCGACGCGACGAACTCGGGCCTCAACGACCCGCTGGTCGCCGGGCTGATCGGACTGGGTCACAAGGTGTCGGTCTCGGCGCAGTCCAGCGGCGTGAGCACCATCATCCGCACCAGCGTCGGCGGCAAGACCGTGCTGACAGGCGGCGCCGACCCGCGGCGCGAAGGCATCGTGCTGGGCGATACCTTCACGCCCTGAGGGCGTTGGCCTGGACGAAGTGGTGCTCGCAGGCGCCGCTCATCGGCGCGCCTACTTCGCCAGCTCCGACACCAGCCGGTACAGGAACTCGCGGCCGTCATAAAGCCGCTGGATCTCGATGCGCTCGTCGAGCCCGTGCGCGCGCGCATCGGACGGCTCCAGGAAAATGCCGCTCACGCCGTACATCGGAATGCCCGCGTTGCGCATGAAGCGGCTGTCGGTGGCGCCTGTGCTCATCGCAGGCACCACGGGCACGCCGGGCCACATCTGCTGCGTGAGCGACTCCACGGTCTTCACAAGGTCGCCGTTCAGCGGCGACGCCGGGCTGCGCAGCGGCTTGCCCATGTTGCGCACCACGATCTTGTCGTTGCCGACCGCCTGGGTCAGCAGGCGCTCCACTTCCTCGGGATCGTCGTGCGGCAGGATGCGGCAGTTGACCGTGGCCTTGGCCGATTGCGGCAGCGCGTTCTCGGCATGGCCGGCCTGCACCATCGTCGCGACGCAGGTGGTGCGGAACTGCGCGCTGTAGGCCGGGTTGGCCGACATGCGCTCGATGACCGCTGCGTCGGGGTTGCCCGCGCCTACCGCGCGCATGTCGTCGGCCAGTTGGCCGGTGGCGAACGGTGCGCTGCGCGCGAAGTAAGTCTTCGTGACCTCCGCGAGCTTCACCGGAAAGCTGAAGTTGCCCAGCCGTTCCAGGCCGGCGGACAGCGCATAGATCGGGTTGGTCTTGGTCGGCACCGAGCTGTGGCCACCCACGTCGCGCGCCTCCAGCATGTAGGTGGTGTACATCTTCTCGGCCACCTGCATGCGGTGCAGGTTGGGCTTGCCGCCGCGCAGCTCGCCGCCGCCGCCTTCGTTGATGCCGAACTCCGCCTGCAGGAGCTCGGGCTTGTTGTTGATGAGCCAGAAGGCGCCGTTGCTGAGCGCATCGCCGCGCTCTTCGTCGGCCGTCAGCGCCAGGATGATGTCGCGCTTGGGCTTGAAGCCCTCCTGCTTCAGCTGCCCCATCACCGAGACCAGCGCCGAGGCCATCGCCTTGTCGTCGATGGCGCCGCGCGCGGTGAAGTAGCCGCCGGTTTCCTGCAGCTTGAAGGGGTCGGTCTTCCAGTCTTCGCGCCGGGCCTCGACCACGTCGATGTGGGCCAGCAGCAGCAGCGGCTTCTTGCTGCCGTCGCCCTTGAAGCGCAGCACCAGGTTACCCTTCTTCGGGAAGGGTTCGAAGATCTGGATGTCGCCGGGCGCGAAGCCCGATTCGATCAAGCGCTTTTCCATGGCGCGCGCGGCCACCGTGTTGTCGCCCACCGAATGGCTGGTGTTGATCTCGATCAACTCCTTGTAGATGTCGTGAAAGCGCTGCTGCTGCGGCGTGAGGGCCGGCGGGGTCTGCGTCTGCGCCATGGCAGCGGTCATGCCGCACAGGGCCAGCGAGGCGGCGAGCACGGTTCTCGCGACACGGAAGGTCTTCATCCTCATGGGTTCTCTCTCCGGTGGTGGTTGTGCCGGACAGCATAGCAAGCACCGCCCGCGAACACGGGCACACTCGCGCCCATGCAATCGAGGCAATGGGACATCTTCTGCAAGGTCATCGACAACCACGGCGACCTCGGCGTCTGCTGGCGGCTGGCCCGCCAGCTGGCCGCGCTCGGCGAACGCGTGCGGCTGTGGATCGACGATGCGGCGGCGCTGCGCTGGATGGCGCCCGAGGCTCGCACTGGTCGCGACGGCGTGGAGGTGATCGACTGGCTCGACGCCGCTGCGCTTCAGGCTGCCGTAGCGGGGCCGGCGCCCGACGTATTGATAGAAGCCTTCGGCTGCGAGCCGGCGCCGGAATCGATCGCCCGTTTCGCCGAAGGGCCGGGCAGTGCGTGGATCAACCTCGAATACCTGTCGGCCGAACCGTACGTGGAGCGGCTGCATGGGCTGCCGTCGCCGGTGTTCAGGGGTCCCGGCGCCGGGTTGACCAAGCGCTTCTTCTATCCAGGCTTCACGCCAGCCACGGGCGGGCTGCTGCGCGAGCCCGACCTGATGGAACGCCGGGCGCGCTTCGACCGGGTGCAGTGGCTGGCCGAACGGCAGATCCCGTGGCGAGCCGACGAACGCCTGCTCTCCCTCTTCTGCTACGAGCCGCCTGCACTGGCCGCCTTGCTCGCCCGGCTGGCGGAAGGCCCCGAACCCACGCGCCTGCTGGTGACGGCGGGCCGCGCCACCCAGGCAGTCCAGGCTTGTTTTGGGGGCGCCCCATCGACCCACGGGCGCGGTGCGCTATCAATTTCATACCTCCCCTATCTCACGCAGCCCGATTTCGATCACCTGCTCTGGGCCTGCGAGTTGAATTTCGTGCGCGGCGAGGATTCGCTGGTGCGCGCCCTCTGGGCCGGCGCGCCGCTGGTCTGGCAGATCTACCCGCAGGACGACGATGCCCACCACGTCAAGCTGAACGCCTGGCTGGACTGGCTCGGCGCCCCGCCCTCGCTGCGGCTTTTCCACCACGCCTGGAACGGCTTCGTCGACGGTGCCCTGCCACTGCCTGAAACACAGGGCCCGTGGCTCGAAACAGCACTGGACGCCCGCACGCGGCTGCTCGCCCAGGACGATCTGGTCACGCAACTGCGGAAACTGATCGGCCAAAAAAGCTAAAATAGCGGGCTTTGCGGATTTCGGCCCGGATCTCAACGATTCGAGATGCTCTCCGCTAAACCTGCCGCGGGACCTGTACCGCGGGGCCAACAATGCCGGCAAGCGTCGCCGGCAGCCCCGTGCACCGAGCGGCCAACATCCAGAGACCCTGTTATGAAAATCGCTCAAGAAATCCGCGCCGGCAACGTCATCATGCACGGCAAGGACCCGATGGTCGTCCTCAAGACCGAATACAGCCGCGGCGGCCGCAACTCCGCCACCGTGCGCATGAAGATGAAAAGCCTGATCGCCAACTTCAACACCGAAGTGGTCTTCAAGGCCGACGACAAGATCGACCAGATCGTGCTCGAGAAGAAGGATTGCACCTACTCCTACTTCGCCGACCCGATGTACGTCTGCATGGACGCCGACTACAACCAGTACGAAGTCGAAGCCGAAAACATGGGCGACGCCCTGAACTACCTCGAAGACGGCATGGCCGTCGAAGTGGTGTTCTACGACGGCAAGGCCATCTCGGTCGAACTGCCGACCAGCGTCGAGCGCGAAATCACCTGGACCGAACCCGCCGTCAAGGGCGATACCTCGGGCAAGGTGCTCAAGCCCGCCAAGATCGCCACCGGCTTCGAAGTGCCCGTGCCCCTCTTCGTGTCGCAAGGCGACAAGATCGAAATCGACACGCGCACCGGCGAATACCGCAAGCGCGTCTGAGCCTCCTTCCCGGCTGACCGCCACCCTCGAAAAAAGCTCCGCAAGGAGCTTTTTTTGTTGATGGGCATGGCAGTTGCAACGCTGCACAATCTCCCAAGGTCCTTCCGTCTGGTTTCCTCATGAACAACACGCACAACATTCACGACAAACGCCTGGCCGATGCCTGGGCCACGCTCCAGTCCCATGCGGACAAGGGCCTGCCGCTCGACCCCGATCCCTCGCGCATCGCCTTCGCCGACCCCGAGTTCCTGCTGCGCCGCGAGACGCGCGGCATCCGCATGCAGCTCGAGCTGATGAAGCCCGATCTCGAGCAGCGCGCCCATGGCATCGAGAACACGGTGGTGGTGTTCGGCAGCGCACGCTTTCGCAGCGAGGAAGACGCCTCCGCCATGATCGCGCAGGCCGACGCCGCTGGCGACGCCGCGGCATCCGAGCGCTGGCGCCGGCTGGCGCGCAATTCGCACTACTACGAGAAGGCGCGCGCCTTCGGCAAGATGGTCGCGCAGTACAGCAACGACAAGGAACCGCAGGACAAGCTCTTCGTCTGCACCGGCGGCGGCCCCGGCATCATGCAGGCGGCCAACCGCGGCGCGCACGAAGGCGGCGGCCTCTCGGTCGGCCTGGCCATCGCGCTGCCGATGGAAGAAGAGGCCAACCCCTACGTCACGCCGGCACTGAGCTTCAAGTTCCATTACTTCGCCATCCGCAAGATGCATTTCATGATGCGTGCGAAGGCGCTGGTGGCGTTTCCGGGCGGCTTCGGCACGCTCGACGAGCTGTTCGAGGTGATCACGCTGGTGCAGACGAAGAAGTCGAAGCCGGTGCCGATCGTGCTGTTCGGCTCGGACTACTGGAAGCGGCTGATCGATTTCGACTTTCTGGTCGACGAAGGCGTGATCTCGCCGGGCGACGTGAAGCTCTTCGAATACGTCGACGCGCCCGAAGACGCATGGAGCGCGATCAAGCGCTTCTACAAGCTCTAGACCTTGAGGCCCCAGGTGGCGCGCGCGCCGAGCGCCACCACGCCTCCCACTACCCAGAACACGCCGCCGATGCCGATCAGTGCACCGAGCGAGCCGAACAGCATTGGCATCGCCACGCTCGACGCGTTGATGGTCATGAGCCGCAGGCCCAGCGCCTCGCCGTGGCGGGTGTGCGGCGTGATCTGGTGGAGCATGCTCATCACCATCGGCTGCACCGCGCCCAGCGCGAAGCCGAGCACCACCGAGCACACTCCCATGCTCAGCGCCGAGTCCAGCAGCGGATAGACCGCGAACACCATCGCAGTGACCGCCGTGGAACTGAGGATCACGCTGCGCTCCGAAGCGCGCGAGGCGATCACCGGCAGCACCACGCGAACGACCGCCGCCGCGATCGCGAAGGCGCCGAGGATCGAGCCGATCACCGAGGCGCTGATGCCCCGGTCGTGCCCCAGCACCGGCAGCACGAAGGCGTGCACGTCCCAGCTCGACGACTGCAGCCAGTTCACGAACAGCAGGCGGCGGAACATCGGTTCGCGCAGCAGGTCCCAGGCGCGGGTCGGCGTGGCGCCCGGCACGGGCGCGGCGGGCGGTGGCTCGTGCGCGCCGCGCGCGAGCATCCAGCAGAGGATGGGCAGCGCCGCCATCACCGCGAAGCAGATGCGGAACGCAAGCATGTCCGCGGGCGAGCGGCCTGCATGGTCGATCAGCATGCCGGCCAGGAAGGGCCCGACGAAATTGGCCACGGCCGGCGCGATGGCGAGCCAGCTGAACACGCGCTTGAGCTGCGTCGCGTCAGTGGCCGAGCGGCCGACGTGCCGCTGCAGTGCGATGACCGTCGCGCCCGTGGCGCCGCCTGTCAGCAGGGCGGCAATGCACATCACCGGAAAGATCGGAAAGATCACCACGAGCCCCGCACCGACGACCGCCGCAATGACCGACAGCCACAGCGGCCGCTTGAAACCGTAGCGATCGGCAAAGCGTCCGGCAGGCAATGCAAGGAAGACCTGCGTCAGCGCAAACAGCGAGATCAGCAGGCCGACCGCCGCGGCGCTGTAGCCCTGCTGCAGCGCCAGCAGCGGCGTGGCGAGCCGCATGCCGGCCATGGTCGCGTGCAGGCACACCTGGGCACCGATCACGCGCAGCAGTTCGGAACCTTTCACGGGGTGTCTTCGGCCTCGCTGTCGGCGGTGGGCGGCAGAAGCGCCTGCGACTGCGCCTCGGGCAGCGCCTCCACCTTGCGCAGCGCCAGGCGCATCTGCTTGGCGCGCGTGTCGGCCTTGTCGAGCGTGTCGGAAGCCTTGGCCACCTGCTCCTTGACGCGCGCGACCCATTCGCCGTAACGCTCGAACTCGGTCTTCACTGCGCCCAGCACCTTCCAGACTTCGGAGGCCTGCTGCTCCAGCGCCAGCGTGCGAAAGCCCATGTGCAGGCTGTTGAGCATCGCGAGCAAGGTGGTCGGGCCCGCTAGCGTCACGCGGTGCTGGCGCTGGATGGCATCCATCAGGCCCGGCCGGCGCAGCACCTCGGCATAGAGGCTCTCGACCGGGAGGAAGAGGATGGCGAAATCGGTGGTGTGCGGCGCGGCGAGGTAGTTGTCGGCGATCGACCTGGCCTCGGTGCGGATGCGCGCTTCGAGCGCCTTGGCCGCCAGGTCGGCACCCACGGCATCGGCGCGTTCGTGCGCGTCGATGAGCCGCTCGTAGTCGTCGCGCGGGAACTTGGCGTCGATGGGCAGCCACACCGGCGCACCGTCCTCGCCCCGCCCCGGAAAGCGGATCGCGAAATCGACACGCTGCCCGCTGCGCGGCTTGGTCTCGATCTGCTTGGCGTACTGGTCGGGCGTGAGCACCTGTTCGAGCAGCGCCTCGAGCTGCACTTCGCCGAACACGCCGCGTGTCTTCACGTTGGTCAGCACGCGCTGCAGGCTGCCCACGCCCACGGCCAGCGTCTGCATTTCGCCGAGTCCCTTGTGCACCTGTTCGAGCCGGTCGGCCACCTGCTTGAAGCTTTCGCCGAGGCGCGCCTCGAGCGTGCTCTGCAGCTTCTCGTCGACCGTCTTGCGCATCTCGTCGAGCTTGACGGCGTTGGTCTGCTGCAGCTGCGCGAGCTGCGTTTCCATGGTCGCGCGCACTTCGGACAGGCGGCGCGCATTCGATTCGCTCAAACCCTGCAGCTGCGTGCTGAGCGTGTCAGCCAACGTCTTCTGCAAGGACGCGAGCTGCAGGGAGAACGCGTCGAGCTGCGCATTCTGCGTGCGCGTGGCTTCGGCGCCCTGCTGCACCAGCGCCTGCTGGAAAGTGGCGAAGGCCTGCGCGGTTTCCTGCCGCACGCCGCGCGAGCTTTCGCCGATGTCGTGGCGCAGTTCGCGCTCGGTGCGTTCGTTGGCCGAGCCCAGGGCGGCCAGCACGCGCAGGACGTCGCCGTGGTCGGACGAGGGCTGCCGGCGGGCCAGCAGCCAGATCACCAGCACGAGCTGGACGACCGCGAGTACGGCCAGTCCGATGAGGATCAGCGAGGTGTCCAAGGTTGCGGTACTGCCTCTGCCTATTTGCTTGCCGAAGGAACGGGCGTCACGGGCGTCAGCGGTCCCTTGCCGCCGAAGTACGCGATGAGGTTGTCCGCCGCAAGGTCGGCCATGGCGCGGCGCGTGGGTACGGTGGCGCTGGCGATGTGCGGCGTCAGCACCACATTGGGCACGGTCAGCAGGTCGGGGTGCACCTTGGGCTCGCCCTCGAACACGTCGAGGCCCGCGGCAGCGATGCGTTTCTCGCGCAAGGCCACGGCCAATGCCGCGTCGTCGACGATGCCGCCGCGCGCGATGTTGACGAGCGTGGCGGTCGGCTTCATCAGCGCGATCTCGGCCGCGCCGATCGTGTGGTGCGAGGCCGGCGAATAAGGCACCACAAGCACCACGTGGTCCGCCGTCCTGAGCAACTCCTCCTTGCTCAGGTAGCTGGCCTTGCATTCGGCCTCGAGCGCGGCGTCGAGCCTGGAGCGGTTGTGATAGACCACCTTCATGCCGAAGCCGTGCGCACCGCGCTTCGCGATGCCCTGCCCGATGCGGCCCATGCCGATGATGCCGAGCGTGGAACCGTGGATGTCGGAGCCGGCGAACATGTCGAAGCTCCACTTCTGCCACTTGCCCGCGCGCAGAAAGTGTTCGCTCTCCGTGATGCGGCGCGCCGTGGCCATCAGCAGCGCAAAGCCGAAGTCGGCCGTGGTCTCGGTCAGCACGTCGGGCGCGTTGGTGCCGAGCACGCCGTGCGCGGCCATCGCGTCGACGTCGAAGTTGTTGTAGCCCACCGCCATGTTGGCGCAGATCTTCAGGCCGGGGCAGGCATCGAGCACCGCGGCGTCGATGCGTTCACTGCCGGTGGTGAAGGCGCCCTGCTTGCCCTGCAGCTTCGCGATCAGCTGTTCCTTGCTCCAGCTCTCGTCGGACTGGTTCGACTCGACCTCGAAGTGCTGCGAGAGGCGCTCGATGGTTTCGGGAAAGATCGCGCGCGCGACCAGTATCTTGGGCTTGCTCATGATGTTTGCACTCAGCGAAAGAAGATGAAGGTGGAAAGAACGAACAGCGGAACCAGGATGGCCACCGACCACGCCATGTAGCCGAAGAAGCTCGGCATGCGCACGCCGCGGCTCTCGGCGATGGCCTTGACCATGAGGTTGGGTGCGTTGCCGATGTAGGTGTTGGCGCCCATGAACACGGCGCCAGCCGAGATGGCGGCCAGCGTGGTGGCATAGGTGGTCATCAGCGCGGCCGGGTCGCCGCCCGCGGTGTTGAAGAACACCAGGTAGGTCGGCGCGTTGTCGAGAAAGGAGCTGAGCACGCCGGTGGCCCAGAAGTACATCGCCGGATCGGGCTGGCCGTCGGCGCGCGTCACGGCCGAGACGACGGCGCCGAACGGCCCCTGCGTGCCGGCCTTGAGCATCGCGATCACCGGGATGATGGTCAGGAAGATGCCCACGAACAGCTTGGCCACCTCGGCCATGGGGCCCCACTCGAACTGGTTGTCGGCATGCACCTTGGCCGGCGTGATCTTCAGCGAGAGCAGCGTGATGGCGACCAGGCCCGCGTCGCGCACCAGGCCCGGCAGGCCCACCCGGGTGCCGAAGACGTCGAAGCCGACGGGCGACTTCCAGAAGCCGCTGAGCAGCACGAAGGCGACCACGCCGCCCAGAAGCCAGAAGTTGACGGCGCCATCGAAGCCGATGCGCTTCGTGTCGGGCGTCGGGTCGACCGGCAGCACGCCCTCCTTGCGATAGTAGTGGCGGTCGATGGCGTAGAACAGCGCGAGCAGCACGGCCAGGAGGAAGAGCGTGTCGGGCAGGATGTTCTTCGCGGTCCAGAAGAAGTCGACGCCCTTCAGGAAGCCGAGGAACAGCGGCGGATCGCCCAGCGGCGTGAGCGAGCCACCCACGTTGGAAACGATGAAGATGAAGAACACGACCACGTGGACCCGGTGCCTGCGGTTGTCGTTGGCACGAATGAGCGGCCGGATCAGCAGCATCGACGCGCCGGTGGTTCCCATGAAGCTCGCGAGCACCGCGCCGATGGCGAGCAGCCCGGTGTTGAGGCCGGGCGCCCCATGCAGGTTGCCCCGGATGTGGATGCCGCCCGCCACGGTGAACAGCGCCGTGAGCAGGATGATGAAGGGGATGTACTCCTCCACCAGCGCATGCACGAGCTGGGCGCCGGCCAGCGAAACGCCGAAGGTGGCGGCAAGGGGCAGCAGGAAGGCCAGCGCCCAGGCCGCCGAGACCTTGCCGTAGTGGTGGTGCCAGAAGCCCGGCGCCAGCAGCGGGAACAGCGCGATCGACAACAGGATGCCGGCGAATGGCACGCCCCACAGCGGCGAGAGCGTGGCGCCGTCGAAGTCGGCAGCCATCGCCAGGGCGGGAAACGTCAGCGGCAGCACCGCGGCCGCCGCAAGGCGAAGGGGGTTTTTCATGGGGCCGTACCGTACCAGAGGGGTCAGTACAGCCTTCAAGCCGGGGGTTGTTCGATCTCGAAGACCTGGCGCAGGTAGGCCAGGTATTTTTCGTCCTCGCACATGTTCTTGGATGGCGTGTCCGACAGCTTGGCCACCGGCTGGTCGTTGCAGTGGATCATCTTGATGACGATCTGCAGCGGCTCGTAGCCCAGATCGTTGGTGAGGTTGGTGCCGATGCCGAAGGCCAGCTGGCAGCGGCCGCGGAACTGCTGGTAGAGCTCGATGGTGCGCGGCACCGTGAGGCCGTCGCTGAAGATCAGCGTCTTGGTGCGCGGATCGACCCGGTTGGCGACGTAGTGCGCCAGCATGCGCTCGCCCCACTGGAACGGGTCGCCGCTGTCGTGGCGGGCGCCGTCGAAGAGCTTGCAGAAATACATGTCGAAGTCGCGCAGGAACGCGTTCATGCCGTACACGTCGGACAGCGCGATGCCCAGGTCGCCGCGGTACTCGCGCGCCCAGCTCTCGAAGCCGAAGATCTGGCTGTCACGCAGCCGCGGGCCGAGCGCCTGGCAGGCCTGCAGGTATTCGTGGGCCATGGTGCCTAGCGGGATCAGGCCCAGCTTCATCGCGTACAGCACGTTGCTGGTGCCCGCGAGCTGCGGCAGCCGCGTGCCGGGCGGCGCCTGCACCGGCGGCGAGGTGACGGCGCCGAGTCGGGCGGTCAGCGTGCGCAGCACCTCTTCGTGCCAGTCCTTGGAGAAGCGGCGGCGCGTGCCGTAGTCGGCGATCTTCAGGTCGGCGAGGCCTGCGTCCTGCAGCTGGGTGATCTTGGTTTCGAGCCGGCGGCGGCCTTCCTCGAAGTCGGGCTTCTTCTGCGTATTGCGGAAGTACACCTCGTTGACGATGGCCAGCACCGGGATCTCGAACAGGATGGTGTGCAGCCATGGCCCCTTGATGCGGATCTCGAGCTCGCCCGAGGGCTGGGGAACGATGTTGATGTACTTCTCATTGAGCCGGAAGAGCCCGAGGAAGTCGACGAAGTCGCTCTTGATGAAACGCATCGAGCGCAGGTAGGCCAGCTCGGCGTCGCGGAACTGCAGCGAGCACAGGCTGCGCACCTCGTCCCGGATCTGTCCCGCGAACTGCGCCAGGTCGACGCCGGGGTTGCGGCACTTGAAGCGGTACTCGACCCGGGCCCCGGGGAAGTGATGCAGGACCACCTGCATCATCGTGAACTTGTAGAGGTCGGTGTCGAGCAGGCTGTGAATGATCATGGTGCTGTGCGCGGTGTCTCAAACTTTCGGCGTCCGTTCGATTATCACGGGGTGAGTCGGCCTCTGCCTACGGGGCCTGAACTGCACGTCCTACCGTGAGGGTGAATCCCCCCGATGACAGTGACTCCACGGCGAAGCACACGGCCCGCCGGATCAACCTGGCTCAAAGGAGGTTCGCATGAACAAGGACACCGTCAAAGGCAACTGGAAACAGCTCAAGGGCAAGGTCAAGGAGCAATGGGGGAAGCTGACCGACGACGACTTCGACGTCATCGCGGGCAAGCGCGACCAGCTGCTCGGCCGCATCCAGGAGCGCCACGGCATCAGCCGCGAAGAAGCCGAGAAGCAGGTCAAGGACTGGGAATCGCGCGACGGCCGCACGCCGGACGCGCTCTGGTTCGAACGCTATTGAGCAGCCCCCGAATTTCATCCACTCCCGAAGGAAAACATCCCATGAAAAAGCATCTCCTCATGCTGGCCCTCGCCTCCACCTGCTTCGTGGCCACGCAGGCCAGCGCCATGACCAAGGATGAATACAAGGTCGCCAAGGAAAAGATCGAGGCCGACTACAAGGTCGCGAAGGCCCAGTGCGACACGATGAAGGACAACGCCAAGGACGTCTGCCAGAAGGAAGCCAAGGGCAAGGAAAACGTCGCCAAGGCCGAGCTGGAGCAGCAGTACCAGCCGAGCGACAGCCACGCCCGCAACGTGGCTGAAGAGAAGGTGAAGGCCACCTACGAAGTCGCGAAGGAAAAGTGCGACGACCAGAAGGGCGATGCGAAGGCCGCCTGCGTGAAGCAGGCCAAGGCCGACGAAGCCCAGGGCAAGGCCGACATCAAGGCGATGAAGAAGACCGCTTCAGAACGGACCGCGCCGGTCAAGCCTTGAGCGAATCGACCACGCGTTGCAGCGCCTCGGGTAGCGGTACCGGGCGCTGCGTGACGCGGTCCACGTAGACGTGGATGAAGTGGCCCTGTGCTGCAGCGCTGTCCGCGCCCTCGGCGAACAGCGCGATTTCATACCGCACGCTCGACCGGCCCGCCTGTGCCACCCGGATGCCCGCCTCGACGGTTTGCGGGAACGCGATGGGCGCGAAATAGTTGCACTGCGTCTCCACCACGAAGCCGATCGTGGAGCCCTGGTGGATATCGAGCGCGCCGCGCTCGATCAGCAGTGCATTCACCGCGGTGTCGAACCAGCTGTAGTAGACGACGTTGTTGACGTGGCCGTACATGTCGTTGTCGGCCCAGCGCGTGGGAATGCTGCGGAAGGCGCGGTAGCTGCCGCGCGCCTGGGGGATTGGTTTGGTCGGGGCGCTCATCGCGCGGCATTTTGCCCGGGAAGCCGAATTTAGAAGATGGCTTCTAAATTGCTGCATGGCAGCAAAAACCCCTTGATCGCAAAACTCAGCTGCCTATACTTGAGGCCATGCTGCACCGCAACATAGACGGCGAGACAGCGCAACGTGAACCGACCACTCAATCATCCCCTTCTGGAGATTTCCCAAATGGCCCTGACCGCTGACCAAATCCTCGCCGCCCAAAAGGCAAACCTCGAAACCCTCTTCGGCCTGACCACCAAGGCTTTCGAAGGCGTCGAGAAGCTCGTCGAACTGAACGTGACCGCCTCGAAGGCTGCCCTGGTCGAAGCCCAGAGCACCGCCCAGGCCGCCCTGAGCGTCAAGGACGCCCAAGAGCTGCTGACGCTGCAAGCCAGCCTGTTCCAGCCGCTGGCTGAAAAGACCGCTGCCTACAGCCGTCACCTGTACGACATCGCCCAAGGCACCGGCGCCGAATTCGGCAAGGCCTTCGAAGCCAAGGCTGCCGAAGCCCAGCAAGCCTTCGTCGGCCTGGTCGACAGCGCTTCCAAGAACGCCCCCGCCGGTTCGGAAACCGCCGTTGCCGTGCTGAAGAGCGCCGTGGCTGCCGCCAACAACGCTTTCGAATCCGTCCAGAAGGCCGTCAAGCAAGCATCGGACGTCGCCGAAGCCAACTTCAATGCCGTGTCGACGCAAGCCGTTGCCGCCGCAAAGACCGCAACCGCTTCGCGCAAGCGCTAAGCTGGCGACCACCACCAGTTGTCTCCTTGGGTCCTCACGGATCCAATTCAGGGCCTCGTCTCACGACGAGGCCTTTTTTTCGTCTGGCGGGCCTCTTCGATAATGCGGGTCTCATTTCAGGAGACTCTCCATGCAGATCGACGGCAAGGTTTTTATCGTGACCGGTGGCGCTTCGGGCCTCGGCGAAGGCACGGCGCGCATGCTGGCGGCCAACGGCGCCAAGGTGGTGATCGCCGACATGCAGGCTGACAAGGGCGAAGCCGTTGCCAGGGAAATCGGCGGCGTGTTCGTCAAGTGCGACGTGAGCCAGGAAGCCGACGGCCAGGCCGCGGTGGCCGCCGCGCTCAAGCTCGGCAAGCTGGTCGGCCTCGTCAATTGCGCCGGCATCGCACCGGCCGAGAAGACGGTAGGCAAGAACGGCCCGCACGCGCTGGCCGTGTTCAGCAAGACCGTCACGGTCAACCTGATCGGCAGCTTCAACATGATCCGCCTGGCGGCCGACGCCATGGGCAGGAACGAGCCCGAAGCCACCGGCGAGCGCGGCGTGCTGATCTCGACCGCCTCGGTCGCGGCCTACGACGGCCAGATCGGCCAGGCCGCCTACAGCGCCTCGAAAGGCGGCGTGGTCGGCATGACGCTGCCCATTGCCCGCGACCTCGCACGCAGCGGCATCCGCAACATGACCATCGCCCCCGGCATCTTCGGCACGCCCATGCTGTTCGGCATGCCGCAGGAAGTGCAGGATGCCCTGGCCGCCAGCGTGCCCTTCCCTTCCCGCCTGGGCACGCCCGAGGACTACGCCAAGCTGGCGAAGCACATCATCGAGAACGACATGCTCAACGGCGAGGTGATTCGTCTGGACGGAGCGATTCGATTGGCTCCCCGCTGAGAGCGGATTTGGGCGGCTTCGTGCTGCCGGTGCGGTCCAGGCGCTCGTAGTTCGCGATCACCTGGGCGCCCAGCAGCACCAGCGTGGCGGCGATCTCCAGGCTCAGCAGCACCACGATGGCCGTGGTGAGCGAGCCGTAGACCACATTCACCTGCGACAGCGTCGAGAAGTACCAGATCAGCACGCGCCGCGTGGCCTCCCACAGCAGCGCGGCCGTCACGCCGCCCAGCAGCGCATGGCGCAGCGACATGCGCCCGGCCGGCATCACGAGGTAGAGCGAAGTCAGCATGAAGATCTCGCCGCCCAGCCCCAGCAGGTACAGCAGCAGCCCCGAAACACCCGACAGCGACCAGCTGCGCCCCAGCAGGTCGACGCTTTCCTGCCCCACCAGTTGCAGCGCGCCCGACACCAGCGTGACGAGCAGCAACCCGACGCACAGGCACAGGATGTAGACATAGGGCATGGCCACCGATACCAGGAAATGGCGTTTGTGGTCCGCCTTGCGGTGGTGAAAGATCACCGCCATGGCACTTTCGAGCACGCTGAAGGCCAGGGAGCTGAAGAAGATCATCGTCACCAGCAACACCGGCCCCAGCACGTCGCGATGGTCCAGGAAGCTCGACAGCTCGGCCACGATGGCTTTCGACTGCCCCGGAAGCAGCCATTCGAGGTACCGCCCGATGGTGCGCAGCAGCTCGGCCTGCTCGATGACGTGCGACAGGGCGATCACGCTCACGATCAGCAGCGGCACGATGGACAGCAAGGCGTAGTACGCCACTGCCCCCGCGAGCAGCAGGCCCTGGTTGGCGCGAAATTCCTTGAGCGCGTCCCAGGCGAACCGCAGGGGGTGGCGCAGCAGCGGCGCGATGTGTTGCAGGGGTTTGGGCATCGTCATGCGTGATCCGGTCGCTTTCAGTATGCCGCCGGGGCGCGAGGCTTCGCCCGCTTGCGTATGATTTGCCGCTCTTCGCCTACATGACCATCCCCGCTTCATTCATCCAGGAACTCATCGCACGCGCCGATGTGGTCGAGATCGTCGGCCGCTATGTGCAGCTCAAGAAGGCCGGCGCCAATTTCATGGGCCTGTGCCCGTTCCACGGCGAGAAATCGCCCTCCTTCTCCGTCAGCCCGACCAAGCAGTTCTATCACTGCTTCGGCTGCGGGGTGCATGGCAACGCCATCGGCTTTCTGATGGAGCATGCCGGCATGGGCTTCGTCGAGGCGGTGCACGACCTGGCCGGCCAGTACGGCCTGCAGGTGCCGGAAGACGACGCCTCCCCCGCCGAGCGCGCCCGCGCCGCCAGCCAGCGCCAGAAGCAGGCCACGCTGAGCGACGTGCTCGAAAAGGCCGGCGACGCCTACCGCAAGCACCTGCGGCAGGCGCCCGGCGCCATCGAATACCTGAAGGGCCGGGGGGTGTCGGGCGAAGTGGCCAAGCAGTTCGGCATCGGCTATGCGCCGGCCGGCTGGCGCGCGCTCGCCAGCGTGTTTCCCGACTATGACGACCCCCTGCTCGCCGAGAGCGGGCTGGTGATCGTCAACAACGAGGAAGGCCAGCTCAGCGAGGCCGAGGCCAAGCGCTACGACCGCTTCCGCGACCGCGTGATGTTCCCGATCCGCAATGTGAAGGGCGAATGCATCGGCTTCGGCGGCCGGGTGCTGGGCGACGAGAAGCCCAAGTACCTGAACTCGCCCGAAACGCCCGTTTTCAGCAAGGGCCGCGAGCTCTACGGGCTCTACGAAGCCCGCGCCGCCTTCCGCGACCGCGGCTATGCGCTGGTCACCGAAGGCTACATGGACGTGGTGGCGCTGGCGCAGCTCGGTTTTCCGAACGCGGTGGCCACGCTCGGCACGGCCTGCACCACGGAGCACGTGCAGAAGCTCTTCCGCTTCACCGAATCGGTGGTGTTCAGCTTCGACGGCGACGCCGCGGGCCGGCGCGCTGCGCGCAAGGCGCTCGACGGCGCGCTGCCCTACGCCACCGATGTGCGCAGCATCAAGTTCCTGTTCCTGCCGGCCGAGCACGACCCCGACAGCTTCATCCGCGAGCACGGCGCCGAGGCTTTCGCCCGCTTCGTGAACGAGGCAACGCCGCTGTCGCGCTTCATGCTCGAAGCCGCCCGCGAAGGCTGCGACCTGACTTCCGCCGAGGGCCGCGCCCACATGACGAGCAACGTGCGCCCGCTTTGGAGCGCCATGCCCGACGGCGCACTCAAGCGCCAGTTGCTGAGCGAGATCGCAACGCTGGTGCAGCTCGATGCGGCGGCGCTGTCGGATCTCTGGGCCTCCACACCCGGCCCGCGCAAGGCCGGGGGCGCACCGGCGCCGCAGCGCCACAGCGAGCCCTCGGGCTTCAGCGGTGGCGACAGTGATGACTACTACCCGGACATGCCCCCGCCCCAGGACTACGAACCGCCTCGCTATGAAAGCGATAGCAAGCCCAAGTTCCAGCAGCGCGGCAAGTTCACCAAGGGCAAGCGCTGGGGCGGCAAATTCGAGGAACCCATCGAGCCCCTGCGCGGACGCGGCGCCCCGCCCAGCCGCCCCGACGTGGCGGTGCGGCTGCTGCTGTCGAACATGGCGCAGTGGGAAGCCCTGTCGCACGAGCTTCACCTGATGCTCTGCGAACTGCCCGGCCATCACGGTGCCCTCTTCACCTGGCTCGACAGCCAGCTGCACGAGCACGGTGTCCAGCCCTGGGCAGCCCTGCGCGAAGGCCTGCGCGGACTCGGCTTCGAGCCGCTGGCCGAGCGGTTGATGTCCGTCTCCGAAGCCGGTCCCATCCCCGAGGGCGAAGAAGCGCAGCACCTGGCCGACGCCGCCCGCGAACTCGCCAGCGTGCTCGATTTCATGCTCGACGACCGCCTCAAGGCCCAGCAGAGCGAAGCCATCGCGGCCGTCGGGAAAGACCCGAAAGCCCTGGAGCGCTACAAGGCGCTGGAGACCCGGCGGCTCGAATTGCGCGCCCGCCTGCGCGCCTCGGGTTCAGAAACTGCTTGAAATTTGCGCAACACGCTATAATGTAGGGCTTCGCAACTGGCGAAATTAGGCAAGAGCGACAGCAGCACCTCCGGGCCGACCCCTAGCGCAACGCACTCCAACGGTAAATTCCGGCGGAAAGGGTCAATAACCGCAAGGACTGCATACCAAATGTTCGCCCGACATCTTGCCTGCTGAGGAATTCATTCCTCTTTCCCAATTGTTTTTAGTCCGTGCCTGTGCACGGGCTGTGGTGGCGCTGTCCGTGTGACGGTGCGCCTGTGATTTCGCTTGTTCTTTCTTGCCGTAACGAGGTCGTATGCCCAGTTCAAAGAAGCCTGCTCCTTCACTTGCCAAAAGCGTCGCCACCAAGCCCGCAGCAGAGAAACCGTTGAAAGCCGGCGCGAAGCCGGCAACCAAGACGGCCGCCGCCGCATCCAGATCGGCAGCCGCAACGAAAGTGAAAACCGTGCCCACGAAATCGACCTCTCTCGACGATCCCAAAAAAGCAGCCGCCCCGGCAGCCAAGAAAGTCGGCCGCCCGCCCAAGGCCGCCGGTGCCGCCACGCCTGCCACCGGCGCCAAGCGCGGCCGCAAGCCCAAGGCTGACAAGGATGCGCCCGAGAACGACATCGACCTGTCGGACATCGAGGAAGATCTGGCCGGCGACGAGCCCGCGGCTGCCACGACCACCGAAGAAAAGGTCAAGCCGCTGCGCATGAAGATCAGCAAGGCGAAGGAACGCGCCTTGATGAAGGAATTCGGCCTCGACGAGACCGTGCTCTCCGAAGAAGACCTGGCCAAGCGCCGTTCGCGCCTGAAGACCCTGATCACGCTGGGCAAGACGCGCGGCTACCTCACGCACGGCGAAATCTCCGACCACCTGCCCGACAAGCTGGTCGACGCCGAGACCATGGAAGTCGTGGTCACCATGCTCAACGACATGGGCGTGGCGGTGTACGAGCAGACGCCCGACGCCGAAACCCTGCTGCTGAACAACACCGCGCCCACCGCCACCACGGTGGAAGAAGCCGAGGAAGAAGCCGAAGCGGCCCTGTCCACGGTGGACAGCGAATTCGGCCGCACCACCGACCCGGTTCGCATGTACATGCGCGAGATGGGCACGGTCGAGCTGCTGACGCGCGAAGGCGAAATCGAAATCGCCAAGCGCATCGAAGGCGGCCTGATGGCCATGATGGAAGCCATCTCGGCCTCCCCTGCCACCATCGCCGAGATCCTGCGCCTGGCCGCCGAGATCCGCGAAGGCAAGGTCGTCATCTCGACCATCGTCGACGGCTTCTCGAATCCCAACGAGGCCGACGACTACGTGGCCGAAGAAGACTTCGACGAATTCGACGAGGAAGACGACGATGACGGCAAGGGCGGCTCCAAGGCCCTGACCAAGAAGCTCGAGGAACTCAAGCGCGAAGCGCTCGAGCGCTTCGACCGCATCGCCGGAATGTTCGAGAAGGTCCACAAGATCTACGACAAGGAAGGCTACGGCACCCCCGCGTACGTCAAGGCCCAGGAGGCCCTGTCCGCAGAGCTGATGACCATCCGCTTCACGGCCAAGACCATCGAGAAGCTGTGCGACCTGGTGCGCACGCAGGTCGACGACGTGCGCAAGAAGGAGCGCGAGCTTCGCCGCATCATCGTGGACAAGTGCGGCTTCCCGCAGGACGAGTTCATCCGCGACTTCAGCGGCTACGACAAGAACGGCAACCGCATCGCGTCGAACCTCCTGAACCTCAAGTGGGTCGAGAAGCAGGCCGCCGCCGGCAAGCCCTGGAGCGCCGTGCTCGCGCGCAACATTCCGCCGGTGCAGGAACTGCAGCAACGCCTGACCGACATCCAGTCGCGCGTGGTGGTGCCGCTGACCCAGCTCAAGGACATCAACAAGCGCATGAACGAAGGCGAATCGTCTTCGCGCGATGCCAAGAAGGAAATGATCGAGGCCAACCTGCGCCTCGTGATTTCCATCGCCAAGAAGTACACCAACCGCGGCCTGCAGTTCCTGGACCTGATCCAGGAAGGCAACATCGGCCTCATGAAGGCGGTCGACAAGTTCGAATACCGCCGCGGCTACAAGTTCTCGACCTATGCGACGTGGTGGATCCGCCAGGCCATCACGCGCTCGATCGCCGACCAGGCGCGCACCATCCGCATCCCGGTGCACATGATCGAGACGATCAACAAGATGAACCGCATCTCGCGCCAGCACTTGCAGGAGTTCGGCTTCGAGCCCGACGCCGGCATCCTGGCCGCGAAGATGGAGATCCCGGAAGACAAGATCCGCAAGATCATGAAGATCGCGAAGGAGCCGATCTCGATGGAAACCCCCATCGGCGACGACGACGATTCGCATCTGGGCGACTTCATCGAGGACAGCAGCAACACCGCGCCCATCGAGGCCGCCATGCAGGCCGGCCTGCGCGACGTGGTGAAGGACATCCTGGACTCGCTCACGCCGCGCGAAGCCAAGGTGCTGCGCATGCGCTTCGGCATCGAGATGAGCACGGACCACACGCTGGAAGAAGTCGGCAAGCAGTTCGACGTGACGCGTGAGCGCATCCGCCAGATCGAGGCCAAGGCGCTGCGCAAGCTGAAGCACCCGAGCCGCTCCGACAAGCTGCGCAGCTTCATCGATACTCTGTAATCCGGGTTCCCTGAAGCCACAAGCGCCCGCCTCGCCCCTCACCGGGCGGCGGGCGCTCTCTTTTGGGAGCCGCACACGACAAGAAGAATGGAGCAACTTCCATGAATCCCGATGCAGACAAACTCTGGCAGGCCCCGCGCTGGGCGCTTGCCGTGCTGCTCGCAGTGCTCGGCATGCTCGGGCCCTTCTCCATCGACACCTACATCCCGGCCTTCTCGGGCATTGCGCGCTCCATCGGTGCCACGCCGGCCGAGATGCAGCAGACGCTCTCGGCCTACCTGTTCGGCTTCGCGTTCATGAACCTGTTCCACGGTGCGCTGTCGGACAGCTTCGGCCGCCGGCCTGTGGTGCTGTGGGGACTGGCCGTGTTCACGCTCGCCTCGCTGGGCTGCGCGCTGTCGCAGAACATCACGCAGCTCGTGCTGTTCCGAGGGCTGCAGGGCCTCTCGACCGGCGCCGGCATCGTGGTCTCGCGCGCGGTGATCCGCGACATGTTCCCGCCGGCCGAGGCGCAGCGGGTGATGAGCCAGGTGACGATCTACTTCGGCGTGGCCCCGGCCATCGCACCGATCATCGGCGGCTTCCTGTTCGTGCACGCGGGCTGGCATGCGGTGTTCTGGTTCCTGGTGGCGGTGGGCGTGGTGCTGTTCGCCGCCAACTACAAGCTGCTGCCCGAGACGCTGCACAAGGACCACCGCCAGCCCTTCCAGGTGCGGCACCTGCTGCGCGGCTACTGGGACCTGTGCTCCGATCCGCGCTTCCTGCTGCTGGCCTTTGCCAGCGGCGTGCCCTTCAACGGCATGTTCCTCTACGTGCTGGCCGCGCCCGCGTTCCTGGGCGACCACCTCGCGCTGCAGCCGCAGCAGTTCTTCTGGTTCTTCCTGCTGACGATCGGCGGCATCATGCTCGGCGCGCGCGCCAGCGGCCGCATGGCCGGCAAGGTGGCGCCCAAGCGGCAGATCCGCGACGGCTTCGTCATCATGCTGGCGACCTCGGTGGTCAACGTGGTGGCCAACACCTTCTTCGAGGCGCACGTGGCCTGGGCGCTGTGGCCGCTCGCGGTGTTCGCCTTCGGCTGGGCGCTGATGGTGCCGGTGGTCACGCTGCTGGTGCTCGACCTGCACCCGGAGCGCCGCGGCATGGCCTCGTCGCTGCAGGCGGTGATCGGCTCCACCGCCAACGGCGTGGTGGCCGGCGCGGTGGCGCCGCTGGTGATGCACTCGACGCTCGCGCTGGCGCTGACCTCCATGGGCATGCTCGGCATCGGCCTGGTCGCATGGGTGTGGCTGCATGGCCGCTGGCCCGAGATCGGGCGCCTGGTGGCTCACGAAGGCTGAGGACGGAGGCTGCGATGCGGTTCGAGGCACTCCTGAATCATGCGCGCGCCTGGCTGCCGGGCCGCACCACCGTCGATGCGCGCGAGCGGCTGCGCGCGGTTGCGGGCGCCGGCCTCGGGCTGCTGGTCACGGCGCTGCTGTGCCGGTGGCTGGCCGGCCCGCTGGCCGCGACCGTCTGGCTGATCGCACCGCTGGGCGCCAGCGCCGTGCTGGTGTTCGCGGTGCCGGCGAGCCCGTTGGCGCAGCCGTGGTCGGTCATCGGCGGCAACACGCTGTCGG
Source organism: Variovorax sp. CF313 (assembly GCF_000282635.1). Taxonomy (GTDB): domain Bacteria; phylum Pseudomonadota; class Gammaproteobacteria; order Burkholderiales; family Burkholderiaceae_C; genus Variovorax. Next base: position 16,882 of record NZ_AKIW01000023.1, on the reverse strand, counting down.
CGGTGGTCGGCATCGCGGCCGTCAACTGGATTCCCGACTCCGCGCTGGCCGCCGCCGTGGCCGTGGCGGGCGCCATCGGCCTGATGTTCAGCGCGCGCTGCCTGCATCCGCCCGGCGGCGCCGCGGCGCTGCTGGCGGTGCTGACGCACACCGCGCATTTCTCGTCCGCCCTCTTCCCCTTCTTCACCAACTCGCTGCTGCTGGTGCTGGCCGGCGTGGCCTACAACACGCTCACCGGGCGGCGCTACCCGCACGTGCAGGTGGTGCGTCCGCCCGCGGCCGATGCGCGCTTCAGCCAGGCCGACATCGACGCGGTGCTGGCCCGCTACAACCAGGTGCTCGACATCAGCCGCGACGACCTCGAATCGCTGATCCGCGAAACCGAACTCGAGTCGTACAAGCGGCGCCTCGGTACGCTGACCTGCGCCGACATCATGTCCAGCGTGCCCATCTCGGTGGAGTTCGGCACGCCGCTGCAGGAAGCCTGGGCGCTGATGCACGAACGACACATCAAGGCCCTGCCCGTCACCGACCGCACGCGCCGCGTGGTCGGCATCGTCACGCAGGCAGACTTCTTCCGCCAGCTCGACCTGCAGCACCACGACGGCATCGCCGGCAAGCTGCGCGACCTGATCCGCGCCACGCGCACGGTGATGTCGAACAAGCCCGAGGTGGTTGGCCAGATCATGACGCGCCAGGTGCGCGTGGCCAGCGCCGACCGGCCCGTGGTCGACCTGGTGCCGCTGTTCTCCGAGGGCGGGCATCACCATATCCCGATCATCGACGGCGAGAAGCGGTTGACGGGGATGATCACGCAGTCGGACTTCGTGCGGGCGTTGTACCGCGCCGTCGGGCCGGCTTGATTTTTCCTCGTCCCCTGCCGGGGGAGGTCGGGGTGGGGGGCACGACGGCATCGACCACGACGCAGCGCCTCGTCGACGGCCGCCAGCCCCCATCCCAGCCTTCGCCAGAGGGGGAAGGAGCAAGGCCCTTACTCCAGCACCACGTTCGCTTTCTTCACCAGCGCCGCATAGCGCGCGGCCTCGCTGCGGAAGTAGCTCGCGGCCTGCTCGGGCGTCGTGGGCCTGACGACGTTGCCCTGCTTGTCCATCGCCTCGCGCACTTCGGGGCTCGCGAAAGCGGCGGCCACCGCATCGTGCACGCGCTGCACGTCGGCCGCCTGCATCTTCGGCGGGCCGATCACCGCGAACCAGCCTTCGACCGCGTAGTTCGGCAGCCCCTGCTCCGCGATGGTCGGAATCTCCGGCGCTGCCGGCGAGCGCGTCGCGCCGCACAGGCCGATGGCGCGCAGCGCACCGCTCCGGATGTGCTGCTGCACGGCCGGCAGCGCGACCACGCCCATCTCGACCTGCCCGCCGATCATGTCGGTCACCATCGGCCCGGTGCCCTTGTAGGGGATGTGCCGCGCCTTCACGCCGGCCTCGTCCATGAACATCTCGCCGGCAAGATGGATGATGGTGCCGTTGCCCGACGAGGCGTAGTTGTAGCCCTCGGGTTTGGCGCGCAGCAGCGCCACCAGCTCCTTCACGTTCTTCGCGGGCACCTTCGGGTTCACCAGCAGCACCAGCGGCGTCGCGCCCACCACGCTGATCGGCGTGACGTCGTTGATCGCGTCGAAGGGCATCTTCTTGAACACCGCCGGATTGATGACGTGGTTGTTCGACACCATGCCCAGCGTGAGTCCGTCGGGCGCGGCCTTGACGATGGCCGCCGCGCCGGTGATGCCGCCCGCACCCGGCAGGTTCTCGATCACCACCGGCTGGCCGAAGGCCTTGCCGAGCGCGGGCGCCGCCGCGCGCACGATGGTGTCGACGCCCGAGCCGGCGCTGATCGGCAGGATGAAGCGGACGGGCTTGTCGGAGCCCTGCGCGAGCGCCGGGCGCGCACCCATCGCGGCCACCGCGGCGGCGCACGCGCCGAGGCCGAGCACCGCGCGGCGGTTCAGGCGATCCAGGTTCGTCGAGGGAAGTGTCTTCGTCATGGTCTTGTCTCTCTTTATGTTTCGGGAAAAGGATCGCAGGCTCAGGCCACTGCCGAATCGGCGAGCAGGGCGTCCACCTGCTCGCGTGCATAGCCCAGTTCGGCCAGCAGTTCGCGCGTGTGCTCGCCGAGCGTGGGCGGATTCAGGCGCACGCCGAGGCGCTCGCCGCCGAGCGTGATCGGGAACAGCGTCGTCTGCGCCGTTTCACCGGCACGCTCGCCGTCGGGCAGGCGGATGTCCACGAGCCCGCCGGTGGCCTTCAGGTGCGGGTCTTCGTACAGGTCTTCCGGCCGCGTGATCGGCGCGAACGGCAGGCCCTTGGCCTCGAAGATCGCCGACAGTTCCGCCGCCGAACGATCGGCCAGGCGCTGGCGCAGATCGGCCAGCAGCGTGGGCCGCAAACGCACCCGGTCGTTGTTGGTGCGCAGGGCCGGGTCGGCCTTCAGGTCGTCGAAGCCGAGCGCGTCACAGAAGGTCTTCCACTGCGCGTCGCTCACCGCGGCCAGGAAGATCTGCTCGCCGTCCTTCACGGTGAACACGTCGTACAGCGCCCACGCCGAGATGCGCTCGGGCATCGGCGCGGCGGCCTGCCCCGTGATCGCGTACTGCAGCATGTGCTGGCCGACCAGGAACACGTTGTTCTCGAACAGCGCAGACTGCACCTCCTGCCCCTTGCCGGTCTCGGCGCGCTGCATCAGCGCGGCGATCGCGCCGATGGCGCCGAACATGCCGCCCATGATGTCGTTCACGCTCGTGCCCGCGCGCAGCGGGTCGCCGGGGCGGCCGGTCATGTAGGCGAGGCCGCCCATCATCTGCACCACCTCGTCGAGCGCAGTGCGGTGCTCGTACGGGCCGGGCAGGAAGCCGGTGTGGTTCACGTACACGAGGCGCGGGTTGAGCTTGCCGAGGGCGGCATAGCCCAGGCCGTACTTGTCCATGGTGCCTGGCTTGAAGTTCTGCGCCACCACGTCGGCCGTGGCGCACAGGCGCAGCGCGGCCTCGAGCCCCTCGGGCTTCTTGAGGTCGAGCGCAATGCTCTTCTTGTTGCGGTTGAACATGGGAAAGAAGCCAGCCCCCGCACCCAGCAGGTGCCGCGTGCGGTCGCCCTCGATCGGCTCGACCTTGATGACCTCGGCGCCCAGGTCCGCGAGCACCATGCCGCAGGTCGGCCCCATGACCATGTGCGTGAACTCGACCACGCGGATGCCAGCCAGCGGCAGGCGCTTTTCTTCGGTGCCTGCGGTGCTCATGCCGCGACCCCCGCCGTGGCCGCGAAGGTCTTTGGAAAGCCCGCGCGCCATACCGTGCCCTGCAGCGTTTCGCCTTCGAGCCAGCCCGCCACGCGCTTGCGCAGCTCGAGCAGCTTCGGCAGATCGACGCCCGTCGCGACGCCCATGCTCTCGAGCATGAAGACGAGGTCTTCGGTGTCGACGTTGCCGCTGGCCCCGGGCGCATGCGGGCAGCCGCCGATGCCGGCGAGGCAGGCGTCGAAGCGCGTCACGCCGACTTCCAGCGCCGCGTAGACATTGGCCAGCCCGAGGCCGCGCGTGTCATGGAAGTGGCCGCACCACAGTCGGTCGCCCGCAATGCGCAGCGCGCGCTCGAACAGGCTGCGGACCATCGCCGGATCGGCATAGCCGACGGTGTCGGCAAGGCTCACGCGGTCGGCGCCCGCGTCGAGCAGCGCCTGCATCAGCCGCAGCACTTCGTCGGCGTCGACGTGGCCCTGGAGCGTGCAGCCGAAGGCCGTGCCCACGCCGCCGTCGATGAGCGTCTTCGAGCCCGCCGCATCGCGCGCGGCGCGGATGCGGCCCACCTCGGCCACCACCTCGTCGGGCGTCTTGCGCAGGTTGGCGAGGCTGTGTGCGTGGCTGGCCGAGAGCGGCACGATCATCAGGTCGGCCTCGCCCGCGATGGCGCGCTCCGCGCCCTTCAGGTTGGGCACCAGCACCGAGGCGAAGAGCCCGGGCAAGGTCTTCGCATAGGCCAGCAGCTCGGCCGTGTCCGCCAGCTGCGGCAGCAGGTGCGCCGGCACGAAGGAGCCGACTTCGATCTCGCGCTGGCCGGCCGCATGCGCGTCGCGGATCCATTCGAGCTTGCGTGCGGTGGGCAGCACGCGGGCAATGCTCTGCAGGCCGTCGCGCAGGCCCACTTCGCGAACGACCGCGCATGGCGGCAGGAAGGGGTGAATCAAGACTTTGTCTCCGTCGTGAGGGTACGGCGTGAATATTAGAAGTTCCGATTCGACCCAGAAGGTATATTTTGGAAGCCATTTGCTTCCGAAACGGAACACCATGAGAGACCTCGACCTCACCACCCTGCGCCTGTTCGTCGCCGTCTGCGAAACGCGCAGCATCGCGCGCGCCGGCGAGCAGGCCAGCATCGTCGGCTCGGCCATCAGCAAGCGGCTGGCCCAGCTCGAAGAAACGGTGGGCACGCCGCTACTGCTGCGCAAGCGCCGCGGCGTGGTGCCGACGCCGGCCGGCGAAACCCTGCTGGAGCACGCCCGCGCGATGCTCGGCAGCGTGAACCGCATCGAGCGCGACATGGCCGCCTATGCGGGCGGCGCTCGCGGGCACGTGCGCATCCTGGCCTCGGCCTCGGTCATGGCCGAGTCGCTGGCGGAAGACGTGGCGGGCTTTCTGAAGGACCCGGCCCACCGCAACATCCGCGTCGACATGGAAGAGCGCGTGAGCCCCGAGATCGTGCGCGGCATCCGCGAGGGCAGCGCTTCCATCGGCCTGTGCTGGGATGCCGCCGACCTCGACGGCCTGGAACGGCGCAACTACCGCTCCGACCACCTCGCCATCGTCGCGCACCCGTCGCATCCCGTCGCAAGGCACGAGCACGTGCGCTTCGAGCAGGTGCTCGACCACGAATTCGTCGGCATGCCGGCGCTGAGCGCCGTGCAGTTGATGCTGGCGCGCGAGGCGGCGGTGGCGGGCAAGCCGCTGGTGTACCGCGTGCTGGTCTCCAACTTCGACGCGGCACTGCGGGTGGTGCGAGCCGGGCTGGCGATCAGCGTGGTGCCGGCGGAGGTGGCGCGGCCCTTCACCGATGCCTTCGGCCTGCGGCTGATGCCGCTCACCGACGCGTGGGCGCGACGGCGTTTCGCGATCTGCTTTCGCGGCGAGGCGGCGCTGTCGCCGTCGGCGCAACTGCTGGTCGCGCACCTCGAGAGATGCGCCACGGACTGACGACCCGGAAGCTCATTCGGCCGAAATCCGAAACTATTCGTTGTGAATCATCAGGTTTTTGTTTCGATTCTCGCAACCTAACATTCGGGGCATTCAGCGCTGTCACCTCTTCGCATCACACATTCAGAAAGATCGCCGCCATGTTCCGCAGAGCCCTCCTCTCCGCCGCTGCCCTCGCCACCACGCTGAGCCTCGCCCCGCTTGCCGCGCAGGCGGCCCAGCCGCTCAAGCTCGACGTCTACAACCCCGGCACGAAATCGATGTTCCCGGTCTCTTCGGAAATCGTCACGGGCCAGACCGACGCCGTGCTGATCGACGCCCAGTTCCAGCGCAACGACGCCGAGGCGCTGGTGCAGAAGATCAAGGCCACGGGCAAGAAGCTCACCACGGTCTACATCAGCCACAGCGATCCCGACTACTACTTCGGCCTCGATGTGATCCAGGCCGCCTTCCCCGACGCAAAGATCGTCGCCACGCCGCAGACCGTGGCCGCGATCCAGGCCTCGAAGGACGGCAAGCTCGCGCACTGGGGCCCGATCCTCAAGGACAACGCGCCCAAGGCGCTGCTCGTGCCCGAGCCGCTGGCCGGTGACAGCCTCACGCTCGAAGGCCGCAAGATCCAGGTCGTCGGCCTCGACGGCCCCACGCCCGAACGCACCTTCGGCTGGATTCCTTCGCTGAAGGCCGTGGTCGGCGGCATCCCCGTCTCGGCCAACATCCACGTGTGGGTGGCCGACACGCAGACGCCCGAATCGCGCCAGGAATGGATCAAGACGCTCGGCCGCATCGAGGCACTGCACCCGAAGACCGTGGTGCCCGGCCACTACCTGCCGAATGCCAACGGCTCGGCGCCGTACACGCTGGCCTCTGTGAAGTTCACGCGCGACTACCTGAAGGCCTTCGAAGTCGAAGCCGCCAAGGCCAAGGACTCGGTCGCGCTGATCGCCGCGATGAAGAAGCGCTACCCGAAGCTGGAAGGCACTTCGTCGCTGGAACTCGGCGCCAAGGTCATCAAGGGAGAAATGAAATGGCCGCAGTGAACGACACCATCACCCTGCACTACATCTTCGACCCGCTGTGCGGCTGGTGCTACGCCGCGGCGCCGCTGGTCGACGCGGCGCGCAACGTGCCGGGCCTGCAGGTCGCGTTCCATGGCGGCGGCATGATGACCGGCGCCAACCGCCGCGCGATCACGCCGCAGTGGCGCGAGTACGTGATACCGCACGACCGGCGCATCGCCGAGATGACGGGCCAGCCCTTCGGCGAAGGCTACTTCGAAGGACTGCTGCGCGACACCGGCGCGGTGATGGATTCCGAGCCGCCGATCACCGCCATCCTCGCGGCCGAATCGCTGCGCTCAGGCGGTGGGCTGGACATGGTGCATCGCCTGCAGCGTGCGCACTATGTCGAAGGCCGACGCATCGCCGACGCGCAAGTGCTGAAGGCGGTGGCCGCGGAACTCGGTTTCGATACCGAAGCCTTTGCTGCAGCCGTCGAGCGCCTGGCGGGAGAAGCGACCGCGCAGCACATCGCCGAAAGCCGCCAGCTGCTGCAACGTGCGGGCGGCCAGGGATTCCCGACCTTCGTGCTGACGCGGGCCGATGGCAGCGCCAGCCGCATCGAGATCGGCCCGTGGCTGGGCCGTGCCGAAGACTGGAAGGCGCGTCTCGCGGAACTCGTCTAGCGCGCCACGCCCAGCAACCGGTCCAGCACCTGCGGCTGGGTGCGCAGCGCCGCGGCGCTGTCCTTGTGCACGATGGTGCCGTGGTCCAACACCACTGCTTCGTCGGAGATCGCGAGGATCGCCTGCGGATGCTGCTCCACGATGATCGCGGCCAGCCCCTCGTCCTGCGTGATGCGGCGGATGGCGCGCAGCAGCTCTTCCACAATGATCGGCGCGAGCCCTTCGAGTGGCTCGTCGAGCAGCAGCAGCTTGGGGTTCAGCACCAGCGCGCGGCCCACGGCCAGCATCTGCTGCTCGCCGCCCGACAGCTGCGTGCCGAGGTTGGTCTTGCGCTCTGCGAGACGCGGGAACATCTCGTAGACCCGTTGCGGATTCCACTTGCCCGGCCGTTCCACGGCCGTGAGGTTCTCGTGCACGGTGAGCGACTTGAAGATGTTGCGCTCCTGCGGCACCCAGCCGATGCCGGCTGCCGCGCGCTGGTGCGGCGCCAGCTTGTGCAGCGCCTGTCCGCTCAGCGCGATGCTGCCGCCATGCTGGCGCGTAGCGCCCGCGAGCGTATTGATCAGCGTGGTCTTGCCCGTGCCATTGCGGCCCAGCAGCGCCAGCGTCTGGCCCTCGCCGAGCGCAAACGCCACGTCGTGCAGCACCACGGCCTCGCCGTAGCCGGCACTCAGGTTCTCGATGCGCAGCAGCTCAGACATGGGCGGTTTCTCCGTGGCCCAGATAGACCTCTTTCACCTTGGGATCGTTGGCGATGGTTTCAGGGTCGCCCTCGGTCAGCAGCGTGCCGTTGACCAGCACCGTCATGCGGTCGGCAAAGCTGAACACCAGGTCCATGTCGTGCTCGATGAGCAGCACCGACACGTCGGCCGGCAGCGCGGCCACGGTTTGCAGCAGCTCCTCGCGCTCGCCGGCGGGCACGCCCGCCACCGGCTCGTCGAGCAGCAGCACGCGCGGCTCGCAGGCCAGCGCGATGGCGATCTCCAGCAGGCGGCGCTTGCCATAAGCCAGGTGCTTCACCTGCTGTTGTGCCACGTCGCTCAGGTGGAATTGCTCGAGCAGTTGCGTCGCGCGCTCGGCGATGGCCTTGCTGGCGCCCAGCGGACGCCACCATTGCGCGCCGATGCCCTGGTGCTGCGACACCACGAGCGCCAGCGTTTCGAGCGGCGTCATCGAATCGAACAACTGGTTGATCTGGAACGTGCGCACCAACCCGCGCGCCACGCGCTTGTGCGGCGCGAGCGTCGTGATGTCTTCGCCCAGCAGCGTGATGCGGCCTTCGGTCGGCGTGAGCACGCCCGTGAGCTGGTTGATCAGCGTGGTCTTGCCCGCGCCGTTGGGGCCGATCAGCGCATGGCGCGCGCCGCGCTTGAGCTCCATCGACACGTTGTTGGTGGCCGTGATGCCGCCGAAGCGCATCACGAGGCCGTGGGTGGAAAGAACGGTGTCGCTCATGCCGCTCCACCCTTCTTCTTGCCGGCGCCGAACCACGTCCAGGGCTTCAGCAGCCGGTCGCGCCCGACCAGCACCAGCAGCACCAGGATCAGGCCGATCCAGAACATCCAGTACTGCGGCGTCACGGCCGACAGCCAGGTCTGCAGCAGCTTGAACACGATGGCGCCCGCCACGCCGCCATAGAGCCAGCCCACGCCGCCGATGACGAGCATCAGCAGCACGTCGGCCGAGCGGTCGAAGGCCAGCACGTCGAGCGAGGCGAAGCCGGTGGTCTGCGCCAGCAGCGCGCCCGCGGCTCCGGCGATGCCGGCTGCCACGGTGTAGATGACCGCAAGGCGCGACACCACCGGGATGCCGATGGCCATGGCGCGCAGCCGGTTGTCGCGAATGGCCTTGAGCGTCGCGCCGAACGGCGAATGCACCAGCCGGCGCATCAGCAGGAACAGCAGCAGCATCACGGCCAGCGAATACCAGGCGGCCGTGCGGCCGTACAGGTCGAAGTCGAACAGGCCGAGCACCGGTCCCATCACCACGCCCTGCAGGCCGTCGGCACCGCCGGTCAGCCAGTCGAGCTTGTTGGCGAGTTCGAGCAGCAGCAGCGCGGTGCCGAGCGTGACCATCAGGCGCGTGAGGTCGCTGCCGCGCAAGATCGTCACGCTGGCGACGAGGCCCAGCAGCGCGGAGAGCACGGTGGCGACCACGAGCCCCACGGTCGGGTCGGGCATCACGAGCTTGGCGAACAGCGCCGCCGCATACGCGCCGAAGCCGAAGAAGGCGGCATGGCCCAGCGACACGATGCCGGTGTAGCCGAGGATCAGGTCGAGCGACATCGCAAACAGCGCGACGATGGCGATCTCGTTGATCAGCAGCGAGTGCGAAGGCATCACGAGCGGCAGCGCGAAGGCCGCGGCCCAGACGACGAACTCGAGCGAGTGCCAGCGCGCCTTGCGCAGCAGGGCCGACTGGAAATCGGTCGCAGAAGAAGGCGTGCTCATTCAGCGCCCCCCTTTGCGGGTGAACAGGCCCTGGGGCCGCCACATCAATATGAGGATCATCAGCAGGTAGACGGTGAACGCACCCATCTTCGGAATGAAGTACTTGCCCGCCACGTCGGCAATGCCCAGCAGCAGCGCCGCCGCGAGCGGCCCGGTGATCGACGAGGTGCCGCCGACCGACACCACGATCAGGAAATAGATCATGTACTTGAGCGGGAAGGTCGGGTCGAGCCCGAGAATTTCCGCGCCCAGCGCACCGCCCAACCCCGCGAGCCCGGAGCCCACGGCGAAGGTCAGCAGGAACACGATGTTCACGTTGATGCCCAGCCCCGCCGCCACGCGCGGGTCGTCGACCGCCGCGCGCAGCCGGCTGCCGAAGCGCGTCTTCGACAGGATGAGCTGAAGCACCACCGTGAGCACGGCGCACACGCCGATGATGAAGAGCCGGTAGTGCCCCATGCCCAGCAGCAGCGCGCCGTCGCCGATTTCGGTACGGCCGCGCAGCCACTCGGGCAGCTGCACGTTCTGCTGCGACGATCCCACGAAGTAGTCGATGGCCGCCACGGCCATGAAGGCGAGGCCGATGGAAAAAAGCACCTGGTCGAGGTGCGGCTTGCCGTACATCGGCCGATAGAGCGTGCGTTCGAGCAAAGCCCCGGCCAACGCGACGACGATGAACGCGAACGGCAGGCAGGCCAGAAACGGCAGGCCCAGCTTCTGCATCGCGAACACGGTGAGGTACCCGCCCGCCATGGCGAAGGCGCCGTGCGCGAGGTTGATGAAGTTCATCAGCCCGAGCGTCACGGCCAAGCCGACGGCGAGCACGAAGAGCAGCATGCCGTAGGCGATGCCGTCGAAAAGAATGGTCAACATATCAGCGATTCACCAGCTTGCCGCGCGCTGCGGTCTCTTCGGGAAACACCGAGGAACCGGCTTTGCCGGGCCTTTGGTGTCGCCCCCGGTAGGGGGAAGGCGAAGCGACACGAAGTGCGCGCAGCCTGGGGGCGAGCATTATTTAGCTTTTCCCGGATCCTTCACGCCCTTGATCACGTCGAACTCGACGTTGTAGAGCTGTCCGTCCTTCTTCTCGACCTTGCGCAGGTACACGTCCTGCACGATGTCGCGCGTCTGCGCATCGATCAGAACCGGGCCGCGCGGGCTCTCGAAGACCTGGCCCTTCATGGCCGCCAGCAGCGCTTCGCCGCCGCCCTGGCCCTTGGTGGTCTTGAGCGCTTCGTAGATCACGCGCATGCCGTCATAGCCGCCCACGGCCATGAAGTTGGGGCGCATCTTGGGGTTGGCCTTCTGGAAGGCCTCGACGAACTTCTTGTTCATCGCCGAGGGGTGCGCGGCCGAGTAGTGGTGCGAGGTGACCACGCCCAGCGCGCCGTCGCCCATGTCGTTGAGCTGGTCGTCGTCCGTCACGTCGCCGGTGGCGATCATCTTGATGCCGGCCTTGTCCATGCCGCGCTCGAGGAACTGCTTCATCACGGCCGCGCCCGCGCCCGAGGGCACGAAGACGAACAGCGCGTCGGGCTTGGCGTCGCGAACCTTCTGCAGGAACGGGGCGAAGTCGGGGTTGCGCAGCGGCACGCGCAGCTTCTCGAGCACCTTGCCGCCGTTGAGCTGGAAGCGCTCGCTGAAGAACTTCTCGGCGTCGTTCCCGGGACCGTAGTCCGCCACCAGCGTGACGACTGTCTTCACGCCGTTCTTCGGCGCCCAGTCGCCCATGGCCACCGACACCTGCGGCAGCGTGAAGCTCGAACGGATGATGTAGGGCGAAGCTTCGGTGATGCTCGACGTGGCGGCGGCCATCACCACTTCAGGCGTCTTCGACTGCGTGGCGATCGGCGCCACGGCCAGCGCCAGCGGCGTGAGGCCGAAGCCGGCCAGCACGTTGACCTTGTCGTTCACCACCAGTTCCTGAGCCAGGCGCTTGGTGACGTCGGGCAGGCCGGTGTCGTCCTTGACGATCAGCTCGACCTTCTTGCCGGCCACGGTGTCGCCGTTCTGGGCCATGTAGAGGCGCGCGGCAGCTTCGATCTGGCGGCCGGTGGAGGCCGACTGGCCCGTCATCGGCAGGATCAGGCCGATCTTGAACTTGTTGTCCTGGGCGCTGGCCAGCGACATTGAAAGCGCTAGCGCCGACAGGGCGGCGGTCTGGATGAGATGGCGTCTTTGCATGGTTTTTCCTTTGAGGGGCGGAACGCGAACCCGGGCTATTTTCAACACTTTGCAACACCCGGCGGAGCTGGCAATCACCTAGCGGTCTCCGACGGGATTCTTTGTTGCGCGATAACCAGATGAACCGCGCGATCATCGCGCATGGCAGCTTCCGCCTGCGTGCGTGCCGGCTGTCGGCGCAGTAGGCGCAGCCGGGCCGGGTCGTTTGATTCAAGCCGCCGATGTTTCGAAGGCGATACGATGTTCCGCTCGTTCCCCCATCACGACGGAGTCATCCATGTCCCAGCACGCCGCCTTGCCCGCCCGCTACGACCACGTGGGCAGTTTCCTGCGCCCCAAGTACCTGCTCGAAGCGCGCGAGCAGAAGGCCAAGGGCGAGATCACGCCCGAGCAGCTTCGCCTGGTCGAAGACAAGGCCATCACCGAGATCGTCCGCTTCCAGGAAGACATCGGCCTGAAGAGCATCACCGACGGCGAGTTCCGCCGCACCTACTTCCACATCGACTTCCTCGACCAGCTCGGCGGCGTGAAGACCGACATTCCGGTCACCATCCGCAAGCCCGACGGCACCGAGGAACTGGCGCCGCCCGCGATGCGCGTGATCGACAAGGTGCGCCACGTGAAGGACATCCAGCTCGCCGACTTCCAGTACCTCAAGAGCCAGGTTTCGGCGGGCCGCACGCCGAAGGTGACCATCCCCTCGCCGACCATGCTGCACTTCCGCGGCGGCCGCGCCGGCATCAGCAAGGAACACTATCCCGAGCTCGACCCGGTGTTCTACGACGACGTGGCCAAGGCCTATGGCGACGAGCTGCGCTCGCTGGCTGCAGCCGGCTGCACCTACGTGCAGATGGACGACACCAACCTGGCCTACCTGTGCGACGAGCACATGCGCGAAGCCGCCCGCAAGCGCGGCGACGACCCCAACGAGCTGCCGCACCGCTACGCCGCCTTCATCAACAAGGTGGTCGCGCAGAAGCCGCCGGGCATGCTGCTGGCCATGCACCTGTGCCGCGGCAACTTCAAGAGCACGCACGCAGCGGCCGGCAACTACGAACCGGTGGCCGAGGCGCTGCTGAAAGAGATGGATCTCGACGCCTACTTCATGGAATACGACGACGCCCGCTCGGGCGACTTCAAGCCGCTGCGCTACCTGCCCAAGGGCAAGACCGTGGTGCTCGGCCTCGTGACCACCAAGTTCGGCGAGATGGAAGACAAGGACGAGCTCAAGCGCCGGATCGAAGATGCCACCAAGTACGCCCCGCTCGAACAGCTCGCGCTATCGCCGCAATGCGGCTTCTCCAGCACGGTGCACGGCAACAACATCGCCGTGGAAGCGCAGCGCGCCAAGCTGCGCCTCGTGGTCGAGACTGCACAGGAAGTCTGGGGCTCGACCTGAAGCGCCATTTCTGTTGAAGTCGGGGCCCATGACGATTCACATCTACTCCGGCCCCCTCAGCATGTTCGGCGCCAAGGTCGAGATCGCGGCGCGCGAAAAAGGCCTTGCCTTCGAACTGGTCATGGTGCCGTTCATCGAGGGCGACGCCTACGAGCCCAAGCACCCGGTGGTGCTGCGGGTCAACCCGGTCAAGCAGCAGGTGCCCGTACTGACCGACGAGATCGACGGCGGGGTCGAGCTGTTCGACTCGACGCAGATCTTCGAATACCTCGAAGACCGCTACCCCGCCCCTGCGCTGTGGCCCGAGGGCATCGCCGAACGGGCCCGCGCACGGCAGCTGGAGCAGAAGTCCGACGAGGTCTTCTTTCCCAACGTCATCAAGCTCTTCGGCCTGCAGCACGACATGCACAGCGCCGCGGCGATCGCGGCCTGCGCCGGCTGCGCGCGCTTCTATGAAGAAATGGAAGGCCTGCTGGCCACGCGCGTGTACCTCGCCGGCCCCTACTCCTTCGCCGACATCGCCTTCTACATGGCCTGCGTGTTCGCCGACCGCAAGGGCGCCGGCATGACCGACGCCACGCCGCGCCTGCTGGCCTGGCGCACACGCGTGGGCGACCGCCCCGCGGTGCGCGCGGTGGTCGACCCGATGATGCGGTTCCTGGCCTCGCAGGGGCGCGGCGTGCCGGCCTTCCTCCAACGCTGAAGGCCGGCGGCGCTGAGGCATCATCGCTCCATGCCGATCACAGGGTTCGACTGGCTGCCCTCCCCTTCGCAGCATTTCCTCGTCGTCACTTTCGCATTGCTGGTCTACGTCCTGACCACGCGCGCGCGCCGCGAGCAGCGCGCACCCACCACGGCCATCGCCTGGGTCATGGGGCTGGTGCTGATGCCCTATTTCATCCTGCCGATGTACCTGCTGTTCGGCCAGCGCAAGCTGCGCCCGGCGGGCTCGCCGCGGCCGCCGCGCTCGGTGCCGCCGGGCCACTGGGCGGCCGACCTGATCGAGAGCTTCGGCCTCGCTCCGCCGGGGCGCTGCGCGATCCGCATGCATGCCGAAGGCGAGGCCGCGCGCGAGGCGCTGTGGCAGGTGATCGACGGCGCGCGCGAGCGCATCGACGTGTGCACCTTCATCATCGGCGACGACCCACTCGGCCATGCGGTGATCGAGCGGCTCGCCAGGCGGGCGCGCGAGGGGCTCAAGGTGCGGGTGCTGCTCGACGGCTTCGGCGCGCTGTCGCTGCCGCGCCATCACTTCGACCGGCTGCGCGCGGCGGGCGGCGAGGTGGCGGTGTTCCGCCCCTTCTTCAGCCTGCGCCGCATCGGGCCGCGCAACCTGCGCAACCACCGCAAGTTCACCATTGCCGACGACAGCTGGCTCTGGTCGGGCGGGCGCAACCTCGCGGGCGAGTATTTCACCGGCAACGACAAGCATCCCGAGGCCTGGTACGACCTGTCGTTCGATCTGCGCGGCAGCGTGGCCGCGGCGGCGGCGCGCCAGTTCGACCACGACTGGACCTCGGTGCGCAGCCGCAAGGCCCGCGCCATCACGTGCGACGACGTTGCCGAGGGCCCGGGCACGGCCATGGCCCAGTTCCTGCCGAGCGGCCCCGACCAGACTGAGGACACGGCGCATGCCTTGCTGATCGACGCGTGCTTCCGCGCCGAGCAACGCATCCTCGCGATCACGCCCTACTTCGTGCCCGGCGACGGCCTGCGCGACGCACTGCGGCTGGCCGCGCGGCGCGGCGTGCAGGTGACCATCGCGATGCCGGCGAAGTCGAACCACCGACTGGCCGACTTCGTGCGCGCACGCGCCATGCGCGACCTGGCACGCGCGGGCGTGAGCTTTCGCATGCTCCCGTTCATGGCGCACGCCAAGGCCGTGGTGGTGGACGACGAACTCGCCATCTGCGGCTCCATCAACCTCGACCTGCGCAGCCTGCTGCTGAATCACGAGGCCGCCGTGGTGTTCTACGGCCAGGACCACATTGACTGGCTGGCCGAGTGGATCGAGACCACCGCGTCGGCCGGCGAACCCTACCGCGCGCGGCGACCGGGGCTGCTGCGCGACGTGGCCGAGGGGCTGCTGCTTACCGTCGCTTTCCAGCTGTAGTCG
This sequence comes from Variovorax sp. CF313, assembly GCF_000282635.1. Lineage (GTDB taxonomy): Bacteria > Pseudomonadota > Gammaproteobacteria > Burkholderiales > Burkholderiaceae_C > Variovorax. The sequence goes on along the minus strand of NZ_AKIW01000023.1, from coordinate 1,850 downwards.
GCTCGGCGGCCTTGGCGTCCTTTGCCACGGCGTCGAGCCCGGCGAGCACGTAGCGCATCAGGTCGTCCGCCAGCGCCTGCGTGTCTTTCAAGGCCGGCAGCACCTTGCTGCTCAGGTCCTTGGGCGCCACCGTCATCACCAGGCACGGCAGCACCGTGAGCAGCAGGCTGCGCTGCACCGAGGGATGGTCGCCGGGCAAGCCCATGATCTCGCCGATGATGCCGCGCAGCAGCTTGGCCTTGGGCAGCACCGCCCGCTGGATCATCGCCGGCATGGCCGGCGACGGCGACAGCGCCTCGCGCAGCACCACCCGGAAGCCCCACGGCGCCTTCGGCTGCGCGCTCATCTCGACCATGTGCGTGAGGAAGGCGCGCAGCTTGAGCCGCGCATCGGTGGACTCCATGGACAGCGCCATCAGCTCGTCGAGGCTCACCAGTTGCCGGTGCGCCTCGATCAGCACCGCCTCGTAGAGCCCGTCGCGGCCGCCGAAGTGGTAGTTGATCGCGGCCATGTTGGTGCCCGCGCGGGTGCAGATTTCCTTGCTGGTGCTCTGCGCGAAACCCTGCGCCGCGAACAGCCGCCCCGCGGTCTCGAGGATGTGCAGGCGCGTGGTGTTGCCGTCGGTGCGCGGAGTGCGGGTTGCCATTCCTCGAGGCTAACCCAAACGAAAAAATACTTCAAATTCAAATTTCAATTTGATAACATCACACAGGGCCGGGGACAGAAGCAGCCTCGTCAGGACACACACCATGAACAGGAAACCGCTTATCGCCATCGCCGCCGTGGCAGTCATCGCGGCAGCAGGCGGCTGGTGGTACGCGCACCGCTCGGCCGCGCCCTCCGACCAGCTCGTGCTGTACGGCAACGTCGACCTGCGCCAGGTCTCGCTGGCCTTCAACGCCAACGAGCGCGTGGCCGAGCTGACGGTACGCGAAGGCGACCGCGTGCGCGCCGGGCAGGTACTGGGCCGGCTCGACACCCGCTCGCTGGTGCTGCGCGCGGCGCAGTCGCAGGCGCGCATCGGCGTGCAGGAGCAGGTCCTGCTGCGCCTGAAGACCGGCAGCCGCCCCGAGGAGGTGGCGCAGGCCGGCGCCCAGGTGGCCGCCGCGCAGGCCGATGCCGATCTGGCGCAGCAGCAGCTCGCGCGCCTGCAGGCCATCGGCGCCACCACGGCCGGCCGCGCGGTGAGCCAGCAGGATCTCGACAACGCGCAGGCCAGGCGCAAGGTGGCGCTGGCGCAGCTCGACAACGCGCACAAGGCGCAGCAGCTGGTTGTCACCGGGCCGCGCAAGGAAGACATCGGGCAGGCGCAGGCCCAGCTCGAATCGGCCCGCGCCGAACTCGCACTCATGAACCACCAGCTCGCGGAGGCCGAGCTCAAGGCGCCCATCGACGCCGTCGTGCGCGCCCGGCTGCTCGAACCGGGCGAGATGGCCTCGCCGCAGCGCCCGGCCTTCACGCTCGCCATCACCGATCCCAAGTGGGTGCGCGCCTACGTGGCCGAACCCGACCTCGGCCGCGTGCGCGCCGGGCAGGAGGCCCGCGTGAGCACCGACAGCCAACCCGGCGAGGCCATCGCGGGCAAGGTCGGCTACATCTCGTCGGTGGCCGAGTTCACGCCCAAGACGGTGCAGACGGAGGAGCTGCGCAGCAGCCTCGTCTACGAGATCCGCGTGATGGTCGACGACAAGGAGGACCGGCTGCGGCTCGGCATGCCGGCCACGGTGCGGTTGCAGCTGGCTTCGACGGGCAGGCCCTGAATGACCGTCCTTCTTCCCGCATTGCTCCCTCCCCCGCTGGGGGAGGGCTGGGGTGGGGGCAGACGGCGTACCCGTCGAGCGCTCTGCCTG
>NZ_AKIW01000022.1 GCF_000282635.1 Variovorax sp. CF313 | reverse complement strand
CGGCCGTGCGCGGCGGCCCCCGCGCAAATGCCTCCGGGTGTGTCTTCAGTCCCCTTGCTGTTGGCCTTCAGTCAGGGTGTCGAGCTGGAAGCGCCCGCTCTTGTCCCACAGCCAGGTATCGGTCCAGGTGACCGCGCCGAGGCGGGGGGCGGCGGGGAAGGGCGCGGCCTTCAGCACCATGCGCTCGATCTCGGCGATGACCTCGGGTGCATGCTTGGGCGCGCGCATCCAATGCAGCGACACCACCTTGCCGCCGGCATCGAGGTTGACCTGCAGTGTGCCGACGGCGTAGAGCATGGGCGGCAGCTGGCCGCTGTAGACGCGGGACTTGTTGGCGTCGTAGATGTGGCGTGCCGCATCGCGGCGGTACTCGCGCGCGGTGGCCGCATTCGAGGTGCGCGGCGCGGCGCCCGCCGCACTCCGTTCGGTCTTGGCCTCGCTCAATTGGCCGGGCACGGCCCCGGGGCCTGCGCAGCCGGCGAGCCAGAGTGCGGAAATGACGGATGCCACCAGGGCAAGGTGGCGCGGCGTAAGCTGACGGTTCATCGCAGGTTTATACCGTGAGTCTCGTGCAACCTCGCAACCGAAGGTGTCGGAAATGAACGGCATGGTCGATCAGCTGCTGGCCCGTCTTGCCCGCGAAGACGCGGTGCTGGTGCGCGTCGAGTCGACGCAGGGCTCGGCGCCGCGCGAGGCCGGCACCTGGATGGCGGTGTGGGCCGATGCGCTCACGGCCACCATCGGCGGCGGGCAACTCGAATTCCAGGCCACGAAGGAAGCGCGCGAACTGCTGGCCGGCATGCGCGCCCCCTTCGACGGCATCCAGCGCTATCCGCTCGGGCCCAGCCTGGGGCAGTGCTGCGGTGGCGTGATGTTCCTGTCGTACCAGCGCATCACGGCGGCCGATGCGCCGAGGCTGCAGCGCGAACTGGTCGCGCAACTCAAGCCCGTGGCGCTGTTCGGCGGCGGTCACGTGGGCGCCGCGCTGGCGCGCCTGCTGGCCGCGCTGCCGTTCGCGGTGCGCTGGATCGACAGCCGCGACGGCGTATTCCCCGAAGAGCTGCCGGCACAGATCGACACCGAGCATTCCGAGCCCGTGCAGGACGCCGTGGCCGCGCTCGCGCCGGGCAGCCGCGTGCTGATCATGAGCTTCAGCCATGCCGAAGACCTCGACATCGTCATCGCCTGCCTCAAGCGCCTGCGCGAGCGCAACGACCTGCCGTACATCGGCCTGATCGGCAGCAAGACCAAGTGGGCCACCTTCAGCCACCGGCTCGAGGCGCGTGGCTTCACGGCCGACGAACTGGCGCGCATCACCTGCCCCATCGGCGTGCCCGGCATCACCGGCAAGGAGCCCGAGGTGATTGCCGTCGCGGTGGCGGCACAGTTGTTGCAATCGCTGGGCTGAACAGGGTTTTCCCCGGCGGCGACGCTCAAAAAACCAACCCGCCTCGTGTCAAAACTGTATACACTTTCGGTCCACAACAAGCCGCAGCGGAGCGAGGCCCATTTCATGGCGCCTGCGTTCGCGGCACTTTCTCTGCTTACAGCGCCCGCGGTGGTGAGCAGGCTGAAACCCTTTGGCGGCGTCTCCACGCGCCGAAAGGGCTGAGAGAGAGCACATGGAAAGCTACTACCTCGACTGGGCCAACCTGCTGCTGCGCTGGGTCCACGTCATCACAGCCATCGCCTGGATCGGCGCCTCCTTCTACTTCGTGATGCTGGACAACAGCCTCGAGAAGCCGCAAGACCAGGAATCGCTCGACAAGGGCGTGGGCGGCGAGCAATGGGCCGTGCACGGCGGCGGCTTCTACAACATGCAGAAGTACGCGCTGGCGCCGAAGAAGCTGCCGGACCACCTGCACTGGTCGTACTGGGAGAGCTATTCGACCTGGATCACGGGTTTCTCGCTCTTCACCATGTCGTACCTGTGGAATGCGAGCACCTACCTGATCGACAAATCGAAGATGGACTGGCAGCCCGGCGCCGCCATCGGCGTGGCGCTGGCCTTCTTCGTCGTGTTCTGGATGGTCTACGACGGCATCTGCCAAGTCTTTGGCCGGCGCAAGAACGGCGACACCATTGTCGGCGTGCTGATCGCGCTCTTCATCGTCTTCGCGACCTGGCTGGCCTGCCAGTGGTTCGCGGGCCGCGCGGCCTTCCTGTTGGTGGGCGCCATGATGGCCACGACCATGAGCGGCAACGTGTTCTTCTGGATCATCCCCGGCCAGCGCAAGAACGTGCAGGCCCTGCGCGAAGGCCGCCCGGTTGACCCGGTGCACGGCCAGCGCGGCAAGCAGCGCAGCGTGCACAACACCTACTTCACGCTGCCGGTGCTGTTCGCGATGCTGAGCAACCACTACAGCTTCACCTACACGCACAAGTACAACTGGATCGTGCTGCTGCTGATCATGCTCGGCGGCGCGGCGATCCGGCAGTTCTTCGTGGTGCGCCACCGCTTCAAGCTGGGCAACGCGGGCAACCCGCTGCCCTACGCGCTGATCGGCATCGTGGTGCTGGGCCTGACCATCGTCTGGATGAAGCCCGAACCCGCGGCCGCGCCCGCCGTGGCTGCAGCCGCGCCCGCGGTGCCGTTCAAGGACGTGCAGAAGGTGCTCGAGCAGCGCTGCTACATGTGCCACGGCGCGGCCACGCAGATGAAGAACGTGCGTGTAGATTCGCCCGAACAGGTGGCCGCGAATGCGCAGGCGATCTACCAGCAGGTGGTGGTCACGAAGATCATGCCTATGAACAACGCCACGGGCATCACCGACGAAGAGCGGGCCCTCGTCAGCCGCTGGTTCCAGGCTGGCGCCAAGACAAACTAGACCGGGATCAAGAGTGCAGGGCGCCGTGGCCCGCACAATCGCCGGTTGGAGATAAGCAAAGCCATGACCACATCGAATCCATCCTTCGGCCCCGCCCCCGATCCGCGCGAGGCCCCGCGCGCCTTCCTCGAACACATCTACCGCGTGGCGGTGGACCGCGCACTGCCGCTTTCCACCTTGGGGGCCCACCTGCCGCCCCCGCCCAAGGGCCGCACGCTGGTGCTGGGCGCCGGCAAGGCCGGCGGCTCGATGGTGCAGGCGCTCGAAGCCCTGTGGCCGGCCGATGCGCCGCTGTCGGGGCTCGTCGTCACGCGCTACGACCACATTCCGCCGCGGCCCGAAGGCGTGCCGCAACGCATCGAGATCGTCGAGGCCGCGCACCCCGTGCCCGACGCGGCCGGCCAGCAGGCCGCCGAACGCATCCTCGCGCTGACGCAGGGGCTGACGGCCGACGACCTCGTGCTGTGCCTGATCTCGGGCGGCGGCTCGTCACTGCTGGTGCTGCCGGCCGAGGGCCTGACGCTGGCCGACAAGCAGCGCATCAACAAGCAACTGCTCGAAAGCGGCGCGGGCATCGGCGAGATGAACTGCGTGCGCAAGCACCTGTCGCGCATCAAGGGCGGCCGGCTGGCGGCCGCATGCGCGCCGGCCCGCGTGGTGACGCTGACGATCAGCGACGTGCCCGGCGATGACGCGGCCGTCATCGCGAGCGGCCCAACCGTGCCCGATGCGAGCACCTGCGCCGACGCGCTCGCGATCCTCGACCGCTACGGCATCGAGGTGCCTGCGCCGGTGCGCGCCCGGCTCGAAAGCGGCGAGCTCGAAACGCCCAAGCCGGACGATGCCGTGTTCCAGGGCCACGCAACCCACATGATCGCAACGCCGCAGCAGTCGCTCGAAGCGGCGGCCAGGGCGGCGCGCGAGGCCGGTATTGCGGCGCACATCCTCAGCGACGAAATGGAAGGCGAGTCGCGCGAAGTCGGCAAGGTGCATGCCGCGCTGGCCCGCGCCGTCGCGCACCGCGGCGAGCCGTTCGCGCGGCCCTGCGTCATCCTTTCCGGCGGCGAGACGACAGTCACGATCCGCCCGCGCCAGCCCGGCCAGGCCAAGGGCCGCGGCGGCCGGGCCGGCGAGTTCTGCATGGGCCTGGCCGGCGCGCTCATGGGCCAAGCGCAGGTGTGGGCGCTGGCCGCCGATACCGACGGCATCGACGGCGTGGAAGACAACGCCGGCGCCTTCGTTACGCCCGACACGCTGGCGCGCGCCACGGCCGCTGGCAAGAAGCTGTCGGACCACCTCGACCGCAACGACGCGTACGGCTACTTCGACGCCATCGGCGACCTGTTCGTGACGGGCCCGACGCACACCAACGTCAACGACTTCCGCGCCCTGCTGGTGCTGTAGGCAGGAAACGCCTCACTCCTTGAGGACCATGTCGATGCACATCACCGCCGCCACGATCAGCAGGCGGCGGGCGTCGTTGGCCGGCACGCCCGGATCGATCGACAGCATGTAGTTGTCGGCGGTGGTGAACAGTTCCTTGCCCAGCCCGGCCCACTTCTTGGACACGGCGGCGAACTCGGTGCTGTCCTGCACGAAGCGGAAATCCCAGCTGGTCCACTTGCCCCTGAGCGTGCAGGCGATCCGCTCCTGTGCGTCGAGCACATCGAACTTGCCGCCGATGGAGAAGAGCTTCTGCTTGAACGAGCCGACGACCCGGTCGTTGCCGTCGAGCACCTGCACCTTCGACAGGAAGATGGACACGCCGCGCTTGACCGACAGCACCTTCTGCCCCTCGGGCGTGGACACGACCACGTCGAAGGGCGTGAAGCGCTTGTAGTCGGTGAAGCGCAGCAGCTTGCTGAAAAAGCCGAGGTTCGGCTCGCGGCATTCCAGGATCTTCTGCTGCGAGTGCGGATCGAAGATGTCGTAGTTGTTGGCGGCCTTGAATATGCCGACGTGTTCCTTGATGAAGAACAGGTTGTTGCTGAGCGCTGCGTGCATGGATTTCCCTCGGTCCTCTGTGTGTTGGTTTGGCGGGGATTATGTTCGGCGCGCATGACTGCCCCATGCCCGGCCCGTGACCGGTGGTGGGCGGGGTTTGCGAACTCGGGTTAATCTATGCCCCCCGGCGGCCTGTGGCTGCCGTTGTCGCCGGCGCACCCTTGCGGGTGCCGCGTCGCACATCCAGATTTCCCATTCCTCCTTTCATCATCCAGTCCCGAAGGAAAAGTTCGCCATGACCGCCACCTACACCGACACCCGCCTGCTGATCGACAACGAATGGGTCGACGCCGTCGGCGGCAGGACGCTGGACGTCGTGAATCCGGCCACCGGCAAGGCCATCGGCAAGGTGGCGCACGCCAGCATCGCCGACCTCGACCGCGCCCTGGCCGCCGCCCAGCGCGGCTTCGACAAGTGGCGCAACACCCCCGCCAACGAGCGGGCCGCCGTGATGCGCCGCGCCGCGGGCCTGATCCGCGAACGCGCCGGCGACATCGCCAAGCTGCTGACGCAAGAGCAGGGCAAGCCGCTGGCCGAAGCCAAGGGCGAGACGCTGGCCGCCGCCGACATCATCGAGTGGTTCGCCGACGAAGGCCGCCGTGTGTACGGCCGCATCGTGCCCTCGCGCAACCTGGCCGCGCAGCAGCTCGTGCTGAAGGAGCCGCTCGGCCCCGTCGCAGCATTCACGCCGTGGAACTTCCCGATCAACCAGATCGTGCGCAAGCTCGGCGCCGCGCTGGCCACCGGCTGCTCGTTCCTGGTGAAGGCCCCTGAAGAAACCCCGGCATCGCCCGCTGCGCTGCTGCAGGCTTTTGTCGACGCCGGCATCCCGCCCGGCACCGTCGGCCTGGTGTTCGGCAACCCCGCCGAAATCTCGAACTACCTGATCGCCCACCCGATCATCCGCAAGGTCACCTTCACCGGCTCCACGCCGGTCGGCAAGCAACTGGCCGCGTTGGCCGGTTCGCACATGAAGCGCGTCACGATGGAACTGGGCGGCCACGCCCCGGTGATCGTGGCCGAAGACGCCGACGTTGCGCTGGCCGTCAAGGCCGCGGGCGCCGCCAAGTTCCGCAATGCGGGCCAGGTCTGCATCTCGCCGACCCGCTTCCTGGTGCACAACAGCCTGCGCGAAGAATTCGCCCGCACGCTGGTCAAGTACACCGAAGGCCTGAAGCTCGGCGACGGCCTCGCCGAAGGCACGACCATCGGCCCGCTCGCCAACGCGCGTCGCCTCACCGCAATGGCCCATGTGCTGGAAGACGCGCGCAAGAAGGGCGCCACCGTGGCGGCCGGCGGCGAACGCGTGGGCGACACGGGCAACTTCTTCGCCCCCACCGTGCTGACCGACGTGCCGCTGGACGCCGACGTGTTCAACAACGAGCCCTTCGGCCCCATCGCCGCCATCCGCGGCTTCGACACGCTCGAGGAGGCCATCGCCGAAGCCAACCGCCTGCCGTTCGGCCTGGCCGGCTATGCCTTCACCAAGTCGATCAAGAGCGCGCACCTGCTGAGCCAGAAGCTCGAGCTCGGCATGCTGTGGATCAACCAGCCCGCCACGCCTTCGCCGGAAATGCCGTTCGGCGGCGTGAAGGATTCGGGCTACGGTTCGGAAGGCGGCCCGGAAGCGCTCGAGGCTTATCTGAATACCAAGGCTGTTTCGATCCTCGGCGTTTGAGTCGGCTCACTCCTCGGCGGTGGCATTCCAGAAGGCTTGCTGCACGCCGTCGAGCGATTCGAGATCTTCAATGACACGGTCGAGCTCCGCGGGCTCGACCGCTGTCGCATAGAGCGTCGCACCGATCTCGGTGTCGGCCGGCCCGAACGGATGCTGGTCGACATCGCGCACCGGATAGTTCGCGGCTTCGAGCAACAGCAGCAGCTGGTCCATCACCTCGGGCCGTGCCGCGCGTGAACAGATCACGCGCACCACGTACGTCGCCTCGCTCGCTTCCTCGCTGATCGGCTGCCGGTTGATGCGGTTCACCACGGGCCGCAGCAGCGTGTTGCTCGCCAGCACGAACAGCGCCGCGATCAGCGCTTCCCCCAGCAGGTTCGCGCCCGCGCAGGCGCCCACCGCGGCCGACCCCCACAGCGTTGCCGCCGTGTTCAGCCCCGTGACGTTGGCGCCTTCCTTCATGATCGCGCCCGCGCCCAGGAAGCCGATGCCCGACACCACGTAGGCCACCACGCGCACTGCGCCGCCGCTGCCGTCGAGCCGGTTCGCCAGATCGACGAATACCGCAGCACCTACTGCCACCAGTGTGTTCGTTCGCAAGCCTGCAGTGCGTTGCCGAACCTGGCGCTCCAGGCCGATCAGCGAGCCGAGGATGAAGGCCGCCGCTACGCTGACGAAGGTGTCGAGCAGCGAGTGCAAGTTGATGTTCTGGATGGCTTGCATTGGATGGATCCCTTTCTTGTTGTGATTTCGGTGTGCAGTTTGTGGGGGCCGGGTGTCATGTGCGTGTCACGGGGCGTTCGGGAGGCTGCTGTTCGGGGGGTGTTCACGCCCCGAACACTCAGCGGAAAGATCACTGCCACCCATACCGCCGCGCGTACCACCCCTTCACACCCTGCGTCAGCAGCGCATACCCGAGCAGCATCGCGACCAGCCAAGGGAAGTACATCAGCGGCAGCGCCTGCAGCTTGAAGTAGTGCGCCAGCGGCCCCATCGGCAGCCAGATGCCCACGGCCGCGATCGCCGCACCCATGATCAGCAGCGGCCACGCCGCGCGGCTTTGCAGGAACGGGATCTTGCGCGTGCGGATCAGGTGCACGATCAGCGTCTGCGACAGCAGCCCTTCGACGAACCAGCCTGACTGAAAGAGCGTCTGGTGGCCCACCGTGTTGGCCGCGAACACGAACCACATCACCGTGAACGTGAGGATGTCGAACACCGAGCTCAGCGGCCCGAAGAACACCATGAAGCGCCCCAGGTCCGCCGGATTCCAGCGCTGCGGTGCCTTCAGGAATTCATCGTCCACGTTGTCGAACGGAATCGCGATCTGCGACACGTCGTACAGCAGGTTCTGCACCAGCAGATGCAGCGGCAGCATCGGCAGGAACGGAAGGAACGCACTCGCCACCAGCACCGAGAACACATTGCCGAAGTTCGAGCTCGCCGTGAGCTTGATGTACTTGAGCATGTTTGCGAAAGTGCGGCGCCCCTGCACCACGCCTTGCTCCAGCACCATCAAGCTCTTCTCCAGCAGGATGATGTCGGCCGACTCCTTGGCCACGTCCACCGCGCCGTCCACCGAGATGCCGATGTCCGCTGCGCGCAGCGCGGGCGCGTCGTTGATGCCGTCGCCCATGAAGCCGACCACGTGCCCATTGGCATGCAGCGCATGCACGATGCGCTCCTTGTGCGCGGGCGTGAGCTTGGCGAACACCTGGTGCTGTTCCACCAGCGTGCGCAGGTGGGCGTCGTCCAGCTCTTCGATCTCGCGGCCGAGCACCATGCGGCCGACCTCCAGTCCCACGTCGGCGCAGACCTTGCGCGTGACCAGCTCGTTGTCGCCGGTCAGCACCTTCACCGACACGCCATGCTCGGCCAATGCGCGCAGCGCCGGCGCGGTCGATTCCTTCGGCGGATCGAGAAAGGCCACGTAGCCGAGCAGCGTGAGCCCCGATTCGTCGGCCACGCCGTAAGCCGGCTTCTGTGCCCCGGCCGCCAGCGCGCGGCTCGCCACGGCCACCACGCGCAGGCCCTGTGCGTTGAGCTCCGACGCCACGCGATGGATGCGCGCCAACACCTCGGCATCGAGCGCCAGCACCTCGGCACCGCGCTCGACCGAGGTGCACACCGACAGGATCTCCTCCAGCGCACCCTTGCAGATCAGCAGGTGCTCGCTGCCGCCGTTGGCCACCACCACCGACATGCGGCGGCGCGAGAAATCGAAGGGCACTTCGTCGATCTTGCGCCAGGCCGTCTGCAGGCGCGTCTCGAGCTGCATCTCGGCGTGGCTCAGCACGGCCTTGTCGAGCAGGTTCTTCAGCCCCGTCTGGTGAAAGCTGTTGAGGTAGGCCAGCTGCAGCACATGGTCCGACTCCTCGCCCCAGGCGTTGGTATGGCGCTCGAGCACGATGCGGTCCTGCGTCAGCGTGCCGGTCTTGTCGGTGCACAGCACGTCCATCGCGCCGAAGTTGTGGATCGCCTCGAGCCGCTTCACGATCACCTTCTGGCGCGACATCACGACCGCGCCCTTGGCCAGCGTGGCCGTCACGATCATCGGCAGCATCTCGGGCGTGAGGCCGACCGCGATCGACAGCGCGAACAGCGCCGCCTCCCACCAGTCGCCCTTGGCCACGCCGTTGATCACCAGCACCAGCGGTGCCATCACCAGCATGAAGCGGATCAGCACCCAGCTTACGCGGTTGATGCCGGCCTGGAAGGCGCTGGTTCCGCGGTCGGTGGCCGTCACGCGCTGGGCCAGCGCGCCGAAGAAGGTGCGGTCGCCGGTGTGCACGATCAGCGCGGTGGCCGTGCCGCTGATCACGTTGGTGCCCATGAAGAGCAGGTTCTCGCGCTCTAGCACGCCCGCTGATTGGTCGCCGCGGTCGACCACGAATTTCTCGACCGGCATGGCCTCGCCCGTCAGCGCGGACTGGCTGATGAACAGGTCCTTGGCGGTGAGCAGGCGGCAGTCGGCCGGGATCATGTCGCCGGCCGACAGCGCGATGACTTCGCCCGGCACCAGGTCGCGCATCGGCACCTCGACGCGCACCGTGCCGGCGTGCGTGGCGTCGAAGCCCTCGATGCCGGCCACGCCCGCCTTGTAGCCCGGCTCGGGTCGCAGCACGGTCGAGGTGTTGCTCACCATCGCCTTGAGCCGGTCGGCCGCCTTGTTGGAGCGCGACTCCTGCAGGAAGCGCAGCACCGTCGACAGCACGACCATGCTGCCGATCACGAGCGTGGCCTTCATGTCCTCGGTGACATAGGAGACCAACGCCAGCACCGTCAGCAGCAGGTTGAACGGATTGCGGTAGCACTGCCACAGGTGCTGCCACCAGGGCAGTGGCTGCTCATGGCGCACCTCGTTGCTACCGAGGCGCTTGCGCAGAACCTGCGCATGGCCTTCGCTCAGGCCGCGCGGCGAGCTGTTGAGCTTGACGAGCATCTCGCCGGCATCGGTGCGCGAGGCGGCGCCCAGTGCCTTCGCGATGTCGGGCGGCATGCTGACGGAGGAGCCGGTGCCGACGGGCTTCGAGCCCAGCAGCGTCTGCCAGCGCTCGAAGTGATGCAGCATGTGGCGGCTGCGCAGGAAGCTTTCGAAGAAAGACTTCAGGACGTTTTTCATGGGGTTCTCCTTCGGGGCGGCCGCCGCCCGCCCCGGGGAGAACCACCGGCCTCAACGAGCCAGGGGCAACCCTTTGCGAAGCGCGGCGGCGGGCCGCGTTGTTGGTGCTGTAATCGATCGAAGCGAAGGGGGCGCGCTACGGCGCCAACGAGAGGCTGGGTCCATGGGGTGCTCCTGTATTGCTGGCAGGTCGAGGAAGGACGGGCGCGTGGAGCGGCTCAGCGGCGGCGCGTGCAGGTCGGCTGGAGCACGAGAAAGCTGCGGATGCGGCGTGTGGTCCACAACGCGGCGGCCTGGTCCAGCGCCGCATCGACGGCCGGCGCTGCGGCAGCATCGACGGTGCGCGCAGGCTCCTGCGCCGACGAGCGAACGCGCTGTTCGTGCGGCTGACGACAAAGATGAAAGTGACGCATGACAAGGCTCCTTCGCGTTGAAGGGCCTCGCGCACGGACGCACGCAAGCTGACTGAAAAAGTCAGTAACGAGAACGACGGGAATCGGGAGGAGGGAGCCGCTTGCCGCAAGGCAAGAGAGTCACGCTGTGTGCACACCGGCAACGCAGCGCGGGGGAGCCTGCGCTAGAGAGCCGGGTGTGTCACGCCTGCCGAGGCACGCGTCTTGTCACTGATCCAACTGGCACTGTCCACGCACGGGGCTCCGAAATGAAGATTCCGGATTGTTGCACTGCGGCATGCGGCGAGTCAACCCTTGGGACGGCGTTCCACGATGCGGTGCAAGGTCTTCTCGCGACGCGACTTATTCGCAGAGCGCGCGAATCGATGGCGGAATCTGCACCGCGCGAATGCCGCCGCCCTCACGCTTCGCAGCGAAGATCCGCACCTCCTCGCATTCGAGGATCAGCTCGTCCCCGCGCGTCGCCCGGTACGTCTGCACGAAGCTCTTCTCGCGCCACTCGGTGATGCGCACTGCGATGCGCAGCGTGTCGCCGTAGGTCGCCGCCTTCACGAAGCGCGTGTGCGTGTCGACCAGCGGCGTGCCGATCACGCCGAGCGTGCCCGTCGCTTCTTCCCAGCGCGGCACGCCGCATTCGGCAAAGAAATGCCGCGAGGCCGCATCGATCCAGCGGAAGAAATTGGGAAACCAGACGATGCCGGCCGGGTCGCAGTCGCCGAATTCGATGCGCACGGTGTAGACGATTTCTTTGTCGCTGTTGCTCATCAGCCCATTCTCGTCGGTAGCCACAGGGCAATGATGGGGAACGCGATCAGGATCACCAGCCGCACGATGTCGGTCACGATGAACGGCAGCACGCCCTTGAAGATGGTGGTGAAGCTCACGTCCTTCACCACGCTCTTGATGACGAACACGTTCATGCCCACCGGCGGATGGATCAGCCCCAGCTCCACCGTCATCACGATGATCACGCCGAACCAGATCGGGTCGAAGCCCAGGTGCACGATCACCGGATAGATGATGGGCACGGTCAGGATGATCATGGCCATCGCGTCCATCAGGCAGCCGAGCACCAGGTACATCAGCATGATGAGCGCGAGCACGCCGTAGCGGCCGATGCCCAGGCCGGTGAGGAATTCGGTGAGCTTCTGCGGGCTCTGCGTGATGGTGAGGAAGTAGCCGAACAGCAGCGCGCCGATCAGCACCGTGAACACCGCCGCCGCCGTGCGCGTGGCCGAGAGCAGCGCCTCGCGGATCTTCGGGCCGTCGAGCTTGCGCCGCACCAGCCCGAGGATGAACGCGCCGCTCGCGCCCACGCCGCCCGCCTCGGTCGGCGTGAAGAAGCCGCCATACAGGCCGCCGATGACGAACACGAACAGCACCAGCGGCGCCCACACGTTCTTCAGGTCCTTGAAGCGCTCCGGCCACGGCTTGACCTCGCCGCCGGGCAGCCAGTCGGGCCGCAGCTTGACGATGATGGCAATGGTCATCACGTACATCGCCATCGCGAGAACGCCGGGCACGATGCCCGCCATGAAGAGCTTGCCGATGTCCTGCTGCGTGAGGATGGCGTACACCGCGAGCACCGTCGATGGCGGCAGGATCGCGCCCAGCGTGCCGCCCGCGGCGATCACGCCGGTGGAGAACGACTGCGGATAGTTGAAGCGCCGCATCTCCGGGTACGCCACCGCCGAGAACGTGGCGGCCGTGGCCACCGACGATCCGCAGATCGCCGCGAAGCCGCCGCACGCCACCACGGTGGCGACGCCGAGCCCGCCGCGCAGGTGGCCGATCATCGAGTTCGCGGCCTTGAAGAGCTCGCGGCTCACGCCCGACACCGACACCAGCGCGCCCATCAGCATGAACATCGGGATCACGCCGAAGGTGTAGTCGGTCACGGTGCGCATGGAGGTCTGGCCGACCAGTTTCAGCGCGGGGCCGGGGCCGACGAGGTAGCTGTAGCCGACCACACCCACCAGCCCCATCGCCATGCCGACCGGCACGCGCAACAGCATCAGGACAAAGAGGGCGACGAAGCCCAGGACTGCAACTGCATCGGGGCTCATTCGTCGGCTTTCTGTTCAGCGTGGAGTTCTTCGAGCTGCTCCGGATGGAAGATCAGGCGGTAGGTGCGGATGGCGATCAGCAGCACCGCGCACACGTCGCCCGTCCAGGCCACGGCGTAGAAGGGCCAGGTCGGGATGTTGAGGTCGTAGGTCTGCACGTTGTCGACGTAGGTGCCGCGCACCTTGTCGAACAGCATGATGGTCTGCACCGCCACCACGAACAGCAGTACCAGCGTGGCGAACACGTCGATCACGCGCTTCATGCGCGGGCTCGCCGCCGTCCACACCAGGTCGACGGTGATGTGGCCGCCCCGGTAGCTGGTGGCTGCGATGCCCCAGAAGATCAGGATGCCCAGCAGCATGCGGCCGAAGTCGTACGCATCGGGAATCGAGGTGTCGAAGAACTTGCGCAGCACCACGGCCACGAAGATGTTGAGCGCGACGATCCCCACGAAGATGGCGGCAAGCCACTCAATCGTGCTGATCGCGCGGTCCATGTAGCTGGCGGACCGTGTAGCCATCGCTCAGAGCGCCGATTTGTACTTGACGAGGCTGGCCTTCAGTGCGTCCATGATGGCCTTCGGGTCTTCACCCACCTTCTTCACGCTCTCGGCCCATTGCGCTTCCGACGGCGCGGCCGCCTTGCGCCATGCATCGAGCTGCTCAGGCGTGAGCTTGTAGATCTCGTGGCCCGGCAGCGCGGCCATCTTGGCGTGCCCCGCGAACTCGAAGTCGGCCCACGGCCCGGCCACCTTCTGTGCCCATTCGCTGGTGCAATGGCCGTCGATCACCTTCTTCTGCGCGGTGGACATGGCGTCGTACTTGCCCTTGTTCATCACCCACACGAAGGGCGTGACGTACAGCGGCACGTCCATGTGGTACTTCACCACCTTGTCGATCCCGAACAGGCCGATGGAGCCCCACGGAAAGGTGATGGCGTCGGCCACGCCGCGCTCCAGCATGTCGCGCGACTCGGGCGCGGAGGCCTGTACGTTGGTGCCGCCCAGCGAGGTGATGAGCTGGCCCACGGTGCTGGTGGCCGGGCGCACCTTCATGCCCTTGATGTCGGTGGGCACGGTGATCTTCTTGCGAGAGTGGAAGGTGCCGGGGTCGTGCACGAACGCGAAGCAGTACTTGACGTCCTTCATCTCCTTGGCCGCGTAGTTGCGGTACCAGGCGTCGATGGCGGCAGAGCCTTCCTTGCCGTTGGCGAAAAGGAAGGGCAGCGACGCACCCGCCATCACCGGGAAGCGGCCGGGCTGGTAGCCGGGGTTCACGTACGAGAAGTCCGCGATGCCGTCGCGCGCCATGTCGTAGTGGTCGAAGGCCTTGCCGAGCTGTTCCGACGGAAACAGGATCGCGGTGATGGTGCCGCCCGATTCCTTCTTGATGTCGTCGGCCCAGGCCTGCAGCGCGGGGTTGAGCGGGTGTTGCGCGGGCACCCAGCTCGACAGCTTGAGCTGCACCGGCTTGTCTTGCGCCTGCACGGCGGGCGTGCCCGCGACGAGCGCGGTGCAGGCTGCGAGCAGGGCGAGGGGGCGGATGCGGGCGATGCGTTGCGGACGCGTGCCGCGGCGGCGGGGATGGCGATTGGCTTTCATGGTCTCCTTCGTTATGGATGGCGTGAATCGTCGAGCTGGGGCGAGCCTAGGCAGGCGCGCGTGCGGGGTAAATGGAGGGTTTCCCGCGCGTGCCTTCCAGAGGCCGTTGCGCGAAGCCGTTCTGTGCGTCGGGCGAACGCGGTGCGGGCTGGTCGACGTGGCGCGGCCCGAGTTCGCGCGGATGCGCCGCGCCGAGCAGCGTCATCGTGCGTTCGGTCTCCTGCGCCAGCAACTGCAGCACCGACAGCGCGCCCTGCCCGCCGTCGCAGGCCAGTCCATAGAGCGGCGCACGGCCAAGGAGGACCGCGCAAGCGCCCAGTGCGAGCGCCTTCGCGACGTCGCTGCCGCGCCGGATGCCGCCATCCACGAGCACGGGAATGCGGCCGCCGACCGCATCGGCAATGGCGGGAAGCGCTGCGATGCTGGCCGGTGCCGCGTCGAGCTGGCGTCCGCCGTGGTTCGAGACCACGATGCCGTCCGCGCCGTGCCGCACGGCACGCCGGGCGTCTTCCGCGCCCAGCAGGCCCTTGACGAGCAGCGGGCCGTCCCAGAGCCGGCGCAGCCACGCCAGGCTTTCCCAGGTCAGCGTGCGGTCCATGGTGCGCGAGAGCAGCGCGGCCTGGGCTTGCGGGGAGATGGGGGCGCCGTCGTCGTCGGGCAGCAGGTTGGCGAACCGCGGCATGCCACTGCGCGCGAGCCGCAGCAGCCATGCGGGGCGCCTCGCCATGTCGAGCACCGTGCCGGGCGTGAGCCGCATCGGCACGCGGAAGCCGTGGCGCAGGTCGCGTTCGCGCAGGCCGCCGACGGGCACGTCCACCGTGAGCACCAATGCCTCGAAGCCGGCGGCGCGCGCACGGTGCACGATGCGCTCGGCGATGGCCCGCTCGCCCATCACGTAGAGCTGCATCCACAGCGTGGCATTGGGGGCGGCGGTGCGAACGTCCTCGATGCGGGTGTTCGATGCCGTCGAGAGGATGAAGGGCACGCGCGCGGCCTGTGCGGCGCGGGCCAGCAACGCATCGGCATGCGGGCGCACGATGCCGGCCAGCCCGATGGGTGCGACCGCGAAGGGGGCGCGCCAGCGGCTGCCGAAGAGTTCGATGCCGATGTCCAACATGCTCGTGTCGCGCAGACACTCCGGGATCAGCGGCAATGCCTCCAGCGCATCGCGGTTGCGCCGGAGGCAGCGTTCGTCTTCCGCGCCGCCGTCGACATAGTCGAACACCAGGCGCGGCAGAACGCGCCGGGCACGGCGCCGGTAGTCCTCGACATTGAGCAGCAGTGCCATCGCAGGTGCCTTCTTCTTTCTGTCTCAGGCGCCGCCGACGGGCTTGCGCTTCATCCAGCGGATGGGCTGCGCCTTGACGGGGCGGGCGGGCGCGCCGTGTTCCACCAGCGCCGCATCGAGTGCCTTGCCTGCGTCGTCGGCCAGTGCGGCCGTGCGCGCGGCGGCGACGGCCCGCGTTCGCTCGGCCGGCGCAATGCCGGACTGTGCGGCGAGGTGGTCCGTCATGTGCAGCAGGTTCTCCTTGCCGCGTTCGTTGGTGCTGCCGTAACCCTTGATGAGCCGCCCGCACAGCGCCAGCTCGTGGCCCAGGGCCCACGCTTCGCGCGTGCCCGCCTCCACGGCGGCGAGCCAGCGTTCGATCAACGCCTGCTCCTCGGCAAAGCGGCTGCCGCGGCGGCGCAGCCAGCGCAGCGAAGCCAGCAGCCGCAGCGAGGCCATGCCGAACACCGAATGGCTGCCCACTTTCAGCGGCAGCGCCCACGGCGCGAGGCCGCGCGCCTGCCGGCCCCGGTCCCAGGTTGTCACGCGGCGTGACAGCGAAGGAGGCAGCAGCGCCGCGAACTCGGCGGCGCCGGGCTTGAAGTGGTCGTAGACCTTCACGATGTCGTCGTCGCCGGCCCGCACCTCTTGCCGCACCCGCTGTGCGCGGCTCGCACGGCCCTTGAGTGCGGCCACGCGCACGATGTCGTCGAAGGCCATCCACAGCGCGAGCCAGCGCGCCATCTCCCGGGTGATGGCGAAGCCCTGCGTGCCGGCCGGGTCGGCGGCGCGCTCGGCGTCGAGCACGCGGGCCAGCCGGTCGGCGTAGAGCGCGGCGTAGGCGGCGTCCTGGTAGTCGAGCACGCGGGCATGGCCGAGCGCGAGCATGTCGTGCACGGCGGGCGGGAAGCGCCCTGCGAGGTCGGCGGGCAGGGCGCTGGCCGGCGGTGGCGCGTCGTTGGTGTCGCCGGCGAGCACGCTGCTGACGAACGCGGCCTGCACGCGCGGCGCACTCACCGCGTCGAAAGCCGCCGCAAAGCCGCGCAGGCTGGCGGCCGCCATCTTGCCGAGCTTGCCGGGTGCGCTGGTATCGCCGCCGCGCACCACGTGTTCATAGGCTTCACGTGGGAACGGGAACAACCCGCTGCCCGCGATGGCGCCGAGCATCACCGCGCTGACCACCGTGCCACTGTCGCGCGCGATGGCATTCATGTCGAACACATGGTGCTCGCGGCTGAAGGCCTTTACCACGTCGACGAGGCGCTGCGCATCGGCGCGGCCGTCGCCGGGCTCCATGCGTTCGGCCGTCGTGAGGATGCGCGCCGACGAACTGATGACCAGCGTGCGCAGCGGCGCGCTCATGCCGTTGCCGATCTGGCGCGCGGTCTCGAGCAGCTCCGACGACACGATCGCATCGAGCGTGCCCGGCAGCGGGCTCAGGCTGAACACCGGGCGCCTGCCGCCGAGCTGCGCGAGCGGCACGGGGAACACCTCGATGTAGTAGGTGGTGGCGCCGGTGCGCTGTGCCACGCCGGGGATCGACGTGCTCTGCGCGGCGTAGCCGGCGTGGCGCGCGATGTCGACCAGCCATTCGGTGAGCACGCCGCCGCCTTCGCCGCCGAGGGCGCAGACGAGCAGGGTGATGGGGCGGTTGTTCTCCATGACTTCGCTCCTCATGCCGGTTGAAGCGCGCGAACGACCGCGCCGCGCAACCCGTGCAGCAGGCGTTCATGCCACCTCGGGTTCTGCACCACCTCGGCGCGGTAGAAGCTCGGGCACAGCGTGGCCGCGTGCGCATTCGCGCCGCACAGCCCGCAGCCCACGCAGCCGTCGATCACGGTGGCCACGGGGTCGACCTTGAGCGGATCGGGGTTGTCCTTGAGCGTGAGCGTCGGGCAGCCCGACAGGCGGATGCAGGCGTGGTCGCCGTTGCACACGTCCTCGTCGACGCCGTACTTCACGCGCACCACGCGTTCGCCGCGCTGAAGCAGGCCGGCGAGCCACGGCTTGATGCGGCGCTGGCGCTCGAGCTGGCATTCGCCCTCGGCGATCACCACCTTCAGGCCGTTGAAGTCGCTGGTGAGCGCTTCGGTGAGCGTCTTGCGCATGCGCTCCACGTCGTAGGTGGTGACGGTGCGCATCCATTTCACGCCCAGGCCCTTGAGCGTGTCCTCGATGGTCTGGTTCTTGTCGACCAGGCTCTGCTGCTTGTCGACGGCGCGCTCTTTCGTCTCGTCGTCGGGCGTGGAGATGATGTCCTGCGTGCCGGTGGCCGAGGTGTAGCCGTTCTTGAAGATCAGCAGCACCGCGTCGTCGCCGTTGAACAGCGCGCTCTGCACGCCGGTGAGCAGGCCGTTGTGCCAGAAGCCGCCGTCGCCCATGATCGAGAGCGTGCGGCGGTTCATCATCGGCGCCACGCCCGCACGGCTCGCGAGGCTCATGCCGTAGCCGAGGATCGAGTGGCCCATCGAGAAGGGCTCGAAGGTGCCGAAGGCATGGCAGCCGATGTCGGCCGCGATGTGCACCGGCCCTGTTTCCTGCTGCGCGAGCTTGAGGGCCGAGAACACGGGCCGCTCCGGGCAGCCGATGCAGAAGCTTGGCGGCCGGTTGGGCAGCGGTGTGGCCAGTTGCCGCGCCACCGCTTCGCGGCGTTCGCGATTGCCGGCCAGCCAGGCCTGCGCTGAAGACAAGGCCTCGCTCGCCGCGACGTACTTCGCGGCAAAGGCGCCGATGCCGCCCGACAGCACTTCGACGCCGTACTCGCCCGCCGACGGCAGCATGTCCTTGCCGTGCAGCGGCGTCTGGATGTCGCGCCGGCGCAGCAGCGTGGCGATGTCCTGCTCGATGTACTCGGGCTGGCCTTCCTCCACCACCAGCACCGCGCGCTTGCCCACGCAGAAGTCGGCGACCTGCTCCGGCACCAGCGGATAGGTCACGTTGAGCACGAGGATCGGAATGTCCGTCTCGCCGAAGGCATCGGCCAGTCCCTGCTGCTGCAGGCTGCGGATCAGCGCGTTGTAGAGGCCGCCCTGCACCACGATGCCGAGGTCCGCGTGGCGCCCGCCGGGCATCAGCTCGTTGAGGCCGTGCTCGACGATGTAGCGGCGCGCCGCCGGCATGCGTTCGTCGCCCTTGAGCTTCTCGTGGCGGAAGGTGACGGGCGGGTGCGCGAGCCGCATGTAGTCGAAGCCCGCGGGCTCGGTCATCAGCGCGCGGGTCGATACGGCAGGCGCGATGTTGTCCTTGCACTCGAAGCTGCCGCGCACGTGGCAGGTGCGGATGCGCAGCTCCATCAGGCAGGGCATGTTCGAGCTCTCGGACAGGCGGAAGCCTTCTTCCACCATGCGCACCATCACGCCGAGGTCGGGCCGCGGGTCGAGCAGGCACATGCTCGACTTGAGCGCATAGGCATGCGTGCGCTCCTGGATCACGCTGGCGCCTTCGCCGTAGTCCTCGCCCACCACGACAAGTACGCCGCCCGTGACGCCCGGCGAAGAGAGGTTGGAGAGCGCATCGGCCGCCACGTTGGTGCCGACTATCGACTTCCAGGTGACCGCGCCGCGCAGCGGGTAGTGAATGGACGCGCCGAGCATCGCGGCGGCCGAGGCCTCGTTCGAACAGGCCTCCACGTGCACGCCCAGCTCGTCCATGTAGGCCTTGCCCTGGACCATGACGTCGAGCAGGTGCGACACCGGCGCCCCCTGGTAGCCGCCGACGTAGGCCACGCCCGACTGCAGCAGGCCCTTGGTGATCGCGAGGATGCCCTCGCCGTGGAAGGTGTCGCCTGCGCCGAGGCGCAGCATTTCCACTTCCTTGCTGAATGAAACTTCCATCGTGTCTCGCCGTGTTCTGGTCGTGAGGGGGAACGCGGCAGTGTGGTGGTTGCGGCGCCATACTTCAATAAAATAATCCAGCTATCCAATATGAACTCAGTGCATATCGATGAGGTGGACCTCAACCTGCTGCGGCTCTTCGATGCGGTCTACCGGACCCGCAACGTGAGCCGCGCGGCCGAGGCCCTGGGCCTGACGCAGCCGGCCGCCAGCCACGGCCTGACCCGGCTGCGCCTGCTGCTGGGCGACGCACTCTTCACACGCACCCCCGGCGGCGTGGCGCCGACGCCGCGCGCCGAGCGGCTGGCGGTGTCGGTGCAGTCGGCGCTGGCCACCCTGCAGCAGGCGCTGAGCGAGCCCGAGCGCTTCGACCCGGCGGCCTCCCGCAAGCTGTTCCGAATCCACATGAGCGACATCGGCGAGGGGCGCTTCCTGCCGCCGCTGATGGCGCGGCTGCGCGAGCTGGCGCCGGGCCTGCGGGTCGAGACCATGCCGCTGGCGGCGGGCGAGATCACCACTGCGCTGGACAGCGGCAAGGTCGACTTCGCCTTCGGTTTTTTGCCCCGCGTGAAGGACACGCAGCGCACGCAGCTGCTGAAGGACCGCTACATCGTGCTGTTGCGCAAGGACCATCCCTTCCTGAAGCGCCGGCGCAGCGGCCAGGCATTGCTCGATGCGCTGCAGGAGCTCGACTACGTGGCCGTGCGCACACACGCCGACACCCTGCGCATCCTGCAACTGCTGAACCTCGAGGACCGGGTGCGGCTGACGACCGAGCACTTCATGGTGCTGCCGGCCATCGTGCGCGCGACCGACCTGGCGGTGGTGATGCCGCGCAACATCGCGCGCGGCTTTGCCGGGGAGGGCGGCCATGCCATCGTCGAGCCGCCGTTTCCGCTGCGCGACTTCACGGTGTCGCTGCACTGGAGCAAGCGCTTCGAGGCCGACCCGGGCAACCGCTGGCTGCGGCAGGTCATTACGGCGCTGTTCTCGGAGAAGGCGTCATGAGAAGCCATGAGCCTGCGCGCGGTTCATGTACTGGTCAGGCTCGGCATGCCACCATCGGGCGAACATGAAAAAACGCATTCCCTCCTTCCTGCGCCATGTCGGACCGGGCGTCGTCACCGGCGCGGCCGACGACGATCCGTCGGGCATCGCGACCTACACCCAGGCCGGCGCGCAGTTCGGCACCGGGCTGCTGTGGACGGTGTTCCTGTCGCTGCCGTTCATGGTGGCGATCCAGCTGGTGTCGGCGCGCATCGGGCGCGTGACCGGCAAGGGCGTGGCGGCCAACCTGCGCGAGCACATGCCGCGCAGCTTCCTGGTCGCGCTGGTTTTTCTGCTGGTGGTGGCGAACACCATCAACATCGCGGCTGACATTGCGGCGATGGGGGAGGCGCTGCAGCTGGTGGTGGGTGGCGGGGCGCATTTCCATGCGCTGGCCTTCGGCGTGGTGACGGTGCTGCTGCAGGTATTCGTGCCCTACCGCAAGCTGGCTCACATCCTCAAGTGGCTGACGCTCACGCTGTTCGCCTACGTTGCTGCGGTGTTCGCGGTGCAGGTGGAATGGGGGCGAGTGCTGCACGACCTCGTGGTGCCCAGGCTGCAATGGAGCGGCGACTACTGGATGATGATCGTGGCGCTCCTGGGCACCACGATCTCGCCCTACCTGTTCTTCTGGCAGGCGTCGCAGGAAGTCGAGGAGCTCCGGCTCAAGGGCGGGCGGCGCGGAACGGACGAGCAGGTGCAGCACGACCTGCGGCGCGTGCGCCTGGACACCTGGGTGGGCATGACCTTCTCCAACCTCATCGCCTTCTTCGTGATGGTGGTGGGCGCATCGGTGCTGTATACGGCCGGGGTGCACGACGTGACCTCCGCGGCGCAGGCGGCCGAGGCGCTGCGCCCGCTGGCCGGCGATTTCGCCTTCTGGCTGTTTGCCGGCGGCATCATCGCCACCGGCCTGCTGGCCGTGCCCGTGCTCGCGTCTTCCGCGGCTTATGCGGTGGCCGAGGCCTTCGGCTGGGAAGAAGGACTGGAGCGGCACTGGCGGGAGGCCAAGGAGTTCTACGGGATCATCGCCGTGGCCACGCTGGTCGGCACGGCGCTGGACTTCACGCCCATCGACCCCATGAAGGCGCTTTATTGGAGCGCGGTCATCAACGGGGTGGTCGCGGTTCCGATCATGGCGGCCATGATGGTTCTCGTGACGCGGGAGAAGGTGATGGGCGTGTTCACCTCCGGGCGCCGGACCCGGTGGCTCGGCTGGGGCGGCACCGCCCTGATGGGATTCGCGGCCCTGATGATGGGCTGGGACATGGTGCGCTGAGACCGGACCCGTGCAAGCGATTCTTTCCGAGGCCGGCCCGGTGCTGGTCTTCATGGCCTGCGTCGCGCTCGCCACCTATGCGCAGAACCTCACGGGCTTCGCATTCAGCCTGATCCTGCTCGGGCTGGTGTCGGTGTTCCACGTCGCCAGCGTGAGCGACACGGCCAACGCCGCCACGGTGCTGAGCCTGATCAACGCATGGACGTACTTCCGCGCTCGGCCCGGCGTGGTGCCCTGGCAGCTCATGAAGCCGGCGCTCAATGGCAGTACGGTCGGCGTGATTGTCGGGCTCGTGCTGCTGAACTGGCTCAGCGGCGACGCGGTCGACTGGCTGCGCGGGCTGCTGGGCGTGTCGATCCTGGGCTGCGCGGTGCTGCTGGTGCTGCAGGCCAGACCGCTGCCGGCGGTGTCGGGCCGCGCGAGCTTCGCCGTCGTCGGCGGGTTGTCGGGCGTCCTGGGCGGACTGTTCTCGAGCTCGGGGCCGCCGATCGTCTTCCACATGTACCGCCAGCCGCTGGACCGCGAGCTGGTGCGCCGCGCGCTGCTGCTGATGTTCGCGTTCAACTCGCTGGTGCGGCTCGTCATCGTGGTGCCGACGGGGCATTTCTCGTGGCGCGCGGCGCTGCTGGCCGGCTGCGCGATGCCGGTCGTCTACGGCGCGACGCGGCTGCACCACCGGCTGCCGAACAGGCTGCAGCCGCGCACGCTCAAATGGCTGGTCGGCGGCCTGCTCGCGGCGGCGGGTTGCACGCTGGTCGCCACGGCGTGGGTGGCCATCGCGCACAGCTGACCGCCGACGGGGCCTTCGCGTGGCCCGGGAATTGCAGCATGCGCGCAAGGGTTTCCCCGTACGTGGCATACCGACCCCCACATACGCGTTATGGGCGCCCCCGTATGCAAGACCCCGGACAAGCCGCTAACGTCCATGACTGACCCACGACGGGTCTCCCACGAGCCCAAAAGCATGAGCACCGACAGCAGCACCAGCAGCCAGATTCAACCGATCCGCTTCTTCCATCGCGGAAGGATCGTCGACGTCACCGGCGTCCACCCGACCCGCTCCGTGCTCGACTGGCTGCGCGAGGACGCCCGCTGCACCGGCACCAAGGAAGGTTGCAACGAGGGCGACTGCGGCGCCTGCACCGTCGTCATCGGCGAACTCGCCACCGACCCCGATGCCGAAGGCACCATCGACGGGCTGAACCTGCAGACCGTGAATGCCTGCATCCAGTTTCTTCCCACGCTGCATGGCAAGGCGCTGTTCACGGTCGAGGACCTGAAGAGCCAATGCAAGACCCGGGAGGCCGCTGAAAAGAAGCAGCATGCCGTGCACACGCTGCACCCTGTCCAGCAGGCGCTGGTCGACTGCCACGGCTCCCAGTGCGGTTTCTGCACGCCCGGCTTCGTGATGTCGCTGTGGTCCACCTACGAGCACCACCAGGCCGAAGGCACGCAACCCACCCGCCAGCAGCTGGCCGACGAACTCTCGGGCAACCTGTGCCGCTGCACCGGCTACCGCCCGATCCTCGATGCCGGGCAGCGCATGTTCGACCTGCCGGCCGTGCGGCTCGACACGAAACCGGTGGTCGCGGCCCTCACCGCGCTGCAGAACGACGGCCTTGACTATGCCGCCCCGCTCGGCGCCCGCGTCGACCACTTCCATGCGCCGAAGACCCTGGCCCAGCTCGCCGCGCTGCGCGAGCAGAAGCCACGCGCCCAACTGCTGGCCGGTTCGACCGACGTCGGCCTCTGGGTCAACAAGCAGTTCCGCGACCTGGGCGACATCATCTACGTGGGCGACGTGGCCGAAATGAAGACCATCGAAGACCGCAAGGAGGAGCTCTACATCGGCGCCGGCGCCTCGCTCGAATCCGCCTTTGCCGCGCTGGTCCAGCGCGTGCCGAGCCTCTCCGACGTATGGCTGCGCTTCGCCTCGCCGCCGATCCGCCATGCCGGCACCATGGGCGGCAACGTCGCCAACGGCTCGCCCATCGGCGATTCGCCGCCGGTGCTGATGTCGCTTGATGCACAGATCGAGTTGCGCCGCGGCGATGCGGTGCGCCGCATGCCGCTGTCCGAGTTCTATCTCGACTACATGAAGAACCAGCTGCAGCCGGGCGAGTTCGTCCAGGGGCTGGCCGTTCCGCACGCTGCGTTGCGCCGCCAGGTGCGCGCCTACAAGATCAGCAAGCGCTTCGACTGCGACATCTCGGCGCTGTGCGCGGGCTTCGCCATCGAACTCGAAGCCGGCAGCGACACGGTCAAGGCCGCGCGCCTGGCCTTCGGCGGCATGGCCGCCATCGTCAAGCGCGCCGCGAACGCGGAGGCGGCGCTGGTCGGCAAGCCATGGACGCAGGCCAGCGTTGCCACCGCCAAGCTCGCGCTGGCACAGGACTTCAAGCCGCTGTCGGATATGCGCGCTTCGGCCGACTACCGGCTGCAGGTGGCGCAGAACCTGATCCAGCGGCTCTGGCTCGAGACCCGCGCCGAAGACGCCCTGTCGCTGGAAGAAACCAGCGTATGGAGCGTGATGCCCCATGCCACCAAGGCCGCCGCCGAAGGAGTCTGACCATGAACAAGCCCATCGACGCCCGCCTGCTGCAGCCCGCCGAGGCCTTTGCCGATTACCTGGCCAACACCGCCGCGCGCATCGACGTCGGTGCCGAAGCGCTCGCGCACGATCTTGGCGCGCGTGTCGGCATCAGCCGGCCGCACGAGTCGGCCCACCTGCACGTGGCCGGCGAAGCGACCTACATCGACGACATTCCCGAACTCGCCGGCACGCTGCACTGCGCGCTGGGCCTGTCGCCGGCCGCCAACGGCCGCGTCACGGCGCTGTCGCTCGACGCGATCCGTGCGATGCCCGGCGTGGTCGCGGTGCTCACGGCCGACGACATTCCTGGCAGCAACGACTGCGGTTCGATCATTCACGACGACCCGATCCTGCTGCCCGTGAACCACGGCGGCGAGATCCGCTACCTCGGACAACCCGTATTCGCCGTGATCGCCGAGACGCGCGATGCAGCGCGCCGCGCCGCTGCGAAAGCCAAGGACGCGCTGACCATCGACGCGCAGCCGCCGGTGATCACACCGCAGGACGCCCATGCGCGCGGCCAGTACGTGGTGCCGCCGATGCACATCGTGCGCAGCGGAGGCAGCGCCAACGAGGGCGACGAAGCCGCAGTGCGCGCCGCCATCGCCAAGGCGCCGCATCGCCACAAAGCCACGCTCGACGTGGGTGGGCAGGAGCAGTTCTACCTGGAAGGCCAGATCAGCTATGCCATTCCGAAGGAAGGCGGCGCGCTGCACATCCACTGCTCGACGCAGCACCCGAGCGAAATGCAGCACCTGGTGGCGCATGCGCTGCACCTGCAGTCGAACGAAGTGCATGTCGAATGCCGGCGCATGGGCGGCGGCTTCGGCGGCAAGGAATCGCAGTCGGCGCTGTTCGCCTGCGTGGCGGCCATCGCGGCGCGCCAGTTGCAGCGCCCGGTCAAGCTGCGGCTCGATCGCGACGACGACTTCATGATCACCGGCCGGCGCCACTGCTTCTGGTACGAGTACGAGGTGGGCTACGACGACGAGGGCCGCATCCTCGGCGCCGAGATCACCATGGTCTCGCGCGCCGGCCACTCGGCCGACCTGTCGGGTCCGGTGATGACGCGCGCGCTGTGCCACTTCGACAACGCCTATTGGCTGCCCAACGTGGCCATGCACGGCTTCTCGGGCAAGACCAACACGCAGAGCAACACGGCGTTCCGCGGCTTCGGCGGTCCGCAGGGCGCCATCGCCATCGAGAACATCATGGACTCGGTGGCGCGCGAACTGAAGCGCGACCCGCTCGACGTGCGGCGCGTCAACTTCTACGGCAAGACCGACAACAACGTCACGCCGTACCGCCAGACCGTGACCGACAACATCGTCCATGAACTCGTGGCCGAGCTGGAAGCCAGCAGCGGCTACCGCGCGCGGCGCGAAGACATCGCGGCCTTCAACAAGGCGAGCGTGGTGCTCAAGCGCGGCCTCGCGCTGGCGCCGCTGAAGTTCGGCATCTCGTTCAACGTGAAGCACTTCAACCAGGCCGGCGCGCTGGTGCACGTGTACACCGACGGCTCGATCCTCGTGAACCACGGCGGCACCGAGATGGGGCAGGGCCTGAACACCAAGGTGGCGCAGGTGGTGGCGCACGAGCTGGGCGTGAGCTTCGAGCGCGTGCGGGTCACCGCCACCGACACCACCAAGGTGGCGAACACCTCGGCCACGGCAGCATCGACCGGCGCCGACCTGAACGGCAAGGCCGCGCAGGACGCGGCGCGCCAGATCCGCGAGCGCCTTGCCGAATGCGCGGCCGAGCGCCACGGCGGCAAGGCCGGCGAGGTACGCTTTGCGAACGACAAGGTCGAGGTCAATGGCCGCTCGCTGGCCTTCAGCACCGTGGTGGGCGAGGCGTACCTCGACCGCAAGCAGCTGTGGTCCGATGGTTTCTACGCCACGCCCGGCCTGAGCTGGGACAAGGACAGGATGCAGGGCCGCCCGTTCTACTACTACGCCTACGGTGCGGCCGTGAGCGAGGTGATCGTCGACACGCTCACCGGCGAGTGGAAGTTATTGCGCGCCGACATCCTGCACGACGCGGGCAAGTCGCTGAACCCGGCAGTGGACATCGGCCAGGTCGAGGGCGCCTTCATCCAGGGCATGGGCTGGCTCACCACCGAGGAGCTGGTGTGGCACCCGCAAAGCGGCATGCTCACCACGCACGCGCCCAGCACCTACAAGATTCCGACGGCCAACGACTGCCCGCCGGTGTTCAACGTGCGCCTGTTCGAAGGCCAGAACTTCGAGGACTCGATCCACCGCAGCAAGGCTGTGGGCGAGCCACCGCTCTTGCTGCCGTTCTCGGTGTTCTTCGCGATCCGCGATGCGGTGTCTGCCGCGGGCGGCCACCGCATCGATCCGCCGCTGAAGGCGCCGGCCACGAGCGAGTCGATCCTTCGTGCCATTACCGCTGTCCAGTCCGCATAGTCACTCGTAGACTTTGGCGCATGTCCAAAGTTCTCCCAATGCCCTACCTCCTGATCCCCTTCGCGAAACACCGCGGAACCGGCTTTGCCGGGCCGCTGGTGTTGCCCCCGGCAGGGGGTTGGCGAAGCGACACGAAGTGCGC
>NZ_AKIW01000021.1 GCF_000282635.1 Variovorax sp. CF313 | reverse complement strand
GGGGGGGGGGGGGCCCTGACGGCGCCGAACATGCCATGAGCGATGGATGCGCCGCTTGCCCCCACCCCTGCCCTCCCCCGGAAGGGAAGGGAGAAATACCGGGCTCAGTCCGGCGTGAACTTCCTGTTGAAGATTTCCACGTCCGCCGCGTCCTCGAACGTCGCCACCTGCCCCATCTTCCCGTCGCTCATCCTGCAGGCCGAGAACAGGCTGTAGCGGCCCTTGAAGTAGAACTCATCCATCACGATCAGCGCGTACGGATACGGCACGAAGACCTGATGCTCGAAGACGATGCGATGCACGTTCCTCGGCGACGGGAAGAGCTTGTAGTCGTTGGTGTCGATCGACTTGGCGGTGGCCATGGTGTGCTCGCTCGCTTCTTCTGCGTTCAGGCCGGATCGCGCACGTCGGCCACGGGGTTGTTGCCGAAGTCTTCGCGCGCCAGGTAGTTGAGCACCTTGGCCGCTGCGGTGGCGGGGCTGTCGAGCCGGCCGTCCTCCTTCATGCTCACGAAGCGCGTGCGGTCCGGAAACTTCTCGGCCGATGCGCCGCGCAGCTGCACCTGCATGTCGGTGTCGACGATGCCAGGCGCCAGCGAGACGATGCGCGCACCGTTCGGCGCATTCGCTTCTTCCAGCGCCACGGCGCGCGAGAAATGGTCCATGCCGGCCTTGGACGCGCAGTAAGGCGCCTGGCTGCCCATGGCGTTGCGGCCCAGGCCCGACGAGATGTTCAGCACCTTGCGTGCACCACGCCATTCGCGCGTCGCGCCCAGGAACGCGGCCGTCAGCAGCATCGGCGCTTCGAGGCCGATGCGCAGGGCCAGCGACAGCTCGGCCTCGACGGCGCTGGACAGCGGCGCGGGGTTGCCGACGGTGCCGGCGTTGTTGATGAGCGTGACGCTGTCGAAGCGTTGCGCGTCAATGGTCTTGAGCCAAGCCGACACGCGGGCCGATGCGGCCACGGGGTCGGACAGGTCCTGCTCCCATTGCACGAGTTCGGCCCCGGCGGCCTTGGCTACCTCAGCAAGCGCCGGATCCTGCTTGCGCGAGATGCCCAGCACCGTGTGGCCGGCCTGCAGCAGCTGTTCGGCCATGGCACGACCCAGGCCACGCGAGGCGCCGGTGATAAGGGTGAGGCGGGAAGCGGTCATCGGAAGCTCTTTGTTGAACGAAGGCGGGGAGGTTAAGCGGTATCGAGAGGCCCTGGTGCTCAACCGGTACGGAACTGCTTGCGCAGGAAGTTGCGGTGGCGGGCGATGTGCTGCAGCTGCGCGGGCGCGATGGTGCCGTCGAGGTCGACCTCGTCTGCGCCGTTGAGTACCGCATTGGCATTGGCCATGGCACGCGCGACGACTTCTTCCTCGCTCACGCCGAGCTGCGCCGCAAGGTCGAGCGCCACGCGTCGCATCGCGCGCTGCGAGAGCATCCACATCGCGCCGAAGCGGTCCCACGCGAGCGCGGCCTCTTCCGACTTCTCGCGGTCGGCAAGAATTTCGCTGAGCGGCTTGGCCAGTATTTCGTTGAGCGCATCGAGCTTCTCGTTCAACGCGTCGTTGCGTTCGATGGCCTCCTGCAGCGTCGGGCCGGCGTCCTCGGCCTTCGTCTTCGGCGCCTCTGACGGCGAGATGAAGGCGGCTTCCGCGTTCGCGGGCACCACCTGGAGCTGGTCTTTGAGGGTCATGTGTTTTCCGTTTCCGCCGAGGCGTTCTTCTTGTTCGACATCGCGGTCGCGCGCAGGCCCGGCAGGTCGAGCACGCGCAGCCCACCGTACTCCACGCGGATCAGGCCCTGTGCCGAGAGGCCGTTCAGCGCCTCGTTCACGCGCTGGCGCGAGAGGCCGACCAGGTAGGCCAGCTCCTGCTGCGTGATGCGCAGCACCTCGCCTACGCCCGGGTACAGCACCGGATTGAACAGCGACACCAGGTTGCGTGCCACGCGCGCGTCGGGGTTGTTGAGCCGGTCGATCTCCAGCGCCGCGATGAACTGGCCCAGCCGCTCGTTGAGCTGGTTCATCACGAAGCGGTTGAAGCCGATGGAGTGGTCGAGCAGCCAGTGGAAGCTTTCGATCGGCAGCCCCGCCACCAGGCTGCGCCGCAGCGCCTGGATGTTGTAGCGGTAGGGCTCGCGCTTCATCACCGTGCCTTCGCCGAACCAGCCGCCTGGCGGCACGCCGGTGTAGGTGACCGAGCCGCCGTCGGCGTTGTCGTTGCTCATCTTGAGCAACCCCTCGACCACGCCGAACCAGTAGGTGGGCGAGCGCCCGACGCGGCACACCAGGTCGCCGGGCTCGGCCTCGCCCACAACCAGCGCGGCTTCGGCGCGGCGGCGCTCGGCGGGCGTGAGCGTGGGCAGCCAGGGGATGCCTTCGAGTTCCGCGGCATTGGCGGGACGCACG
This sequence comes from Variovorax sp. CF313, assembly GCF_000282635.1. Lineage (GTDB taxonomy): Bacteria > Pseudomonadota > Gammaproteobacteria > Burkholderiales > Burkholderiaceae_C > Variovorax. The sequence goes on along the minus strand of NZ_AKIW01000021.1, from coordinate 22,710 downwards.
CGATCCTTGATCGAACCGCCGAGCACGTTGTGGTTGAGATTGCCGTGAGGCATCGGGAAACTCCGGGGAGTAGTGTCCCTAGGATTGTCGTTGGAATGACAACCGGGCGTCAAAGTGAGACCTACGATCCGCCCACTGTGCAAACAACCGCCCCCACCTTCCCCCGTCTGCTGCTCGCGCATGCCGAGGCCCAACCCGAGGCGCCCGCCGTGCGCGAGAAGGACCTCGGCATCTGGCAAACCTGGACCTGGAACGCCGTGGCGCAGGAAGTGCGCGAAATGGCCTGCGGCCTCGCGAGCCTCGGCTTCAAGGCCTTCGACAACCTCGCCATCGTCGGCGCCAACCGGCCACACCTCTACATGGCGGTGATCGCCGCGCAAAGCCTGCGCGGCGTGCCGGTGCCGCTGTACCAGGACGCGGTGGCGAGTGAAATGGTCTTCATGCTGCAGGACGCGGCCGTGGAGTTCGTGGTCGTCGAAGACCAGGAGCAGGTCGACAAGCTGCTCGAGTGCCGCGAGTTGCAAAAAGACCAGCAGCACGGCATCCGCCACATCATCTACGACGACCCCAAGGGCCTGCGCCACTACGACCAGCCGGGGCTGATGAGCTACGAACAGCTGCGCGCGCTGGGTCGCGAATTCGACAAGGCCAACCTGGGCTACTACGACCGCGCCGTGGCCGGCGGCGAAGCCACCGACGTGGGCGTGATCCTCTACACCTCGGGCACCACCGGGCGCCCCAAGGGCGTGTGCCAGACGCATGCGAGTTTCATCGCAGCGGGTCGCGGCGGCGTGGAGACCGACAGGCTCGGCCCCGGCGACAACATCATGAGCTACCTGCCGATGGCGTGGGTGGGCGACCACCTGTTCTCGGTGGCGCAGTGGCTGGTGGGCGGCTTCACGCTCAACTGCCCCGAGTCGGCCGAGACGGTGATGAACGACATGCGCGAGATCGGCCCGAGCTACTACTTCGGCCCGCCGCGCACCTTCGAAGGCTTGCTCACTGCAGTGTCGATCCGCATGGAAGATGCGGCGGCGCCCAAGCGCTGGCTGTACGCGAAGTTCATGGCCCTGGCACAGCGCGTGGGCGCGGACATCCTCAACGGCGCGCCCGTGGGCACCGGCGACCGGTTCATGTACAGCCTGGGCAACCTGCTGATCTATGGGCCGCTGCGCAACGTGCTGGGCATGAGCCGCATCCGCGTGGCCTATACGGCCGGTGCCGCCATCGGGCCCGACCTGTTCCGCTTCTACCGCTCCATCGGCGTGAATCTCAAGCAGTTCTACGGCCAGACCGAGACCTGCGCCTACGTGTGCCTGCAGCAGGACGGCAAGGTCAAGCTGCAGACCGTGGGCACGGCCGCGCCGGGCATCGAGCTGAAGATCGCCGAGGACGGCGAGGTGCTGGTGCGCGGCGTGTCGGTGCTCAAGGAGTACTACAAGCGCCCCGACGCCACCGCCGAGGTGCTGGACGCGAACGGCTACTTCCACACCGGCGACGCGGGCGTGCTCGACAGCGAGGGCCACCTGCGCATCATCGACCGCGCCAAGGACGTGGGCCGGCTCGTGGGCGGCGCGATCTTCGCGCCCAACTACATCGAGAACAAGCTCAAGTTCTTCCCGCAGATCAAGGAAGCCGTGTGCTTCGGCAACGGCCGCGACGAAGTGTGCGCCGCCATCAACATCGACTACGAGGCCGTCGGCAACTGGGCCGAGCGCCGCGGACTGGCGTACGGCGGCTACGTCGACCTGGCCGGCAAGCCCGAGGTTCTGGCGCTGGTGGCCGATTGCATCGCCAAGGTGAATGCCGACCTTGCAAGCGAGGACGGCATGGGCGAGACGCAGATCGCGCGCTTCCTGGTACTGCACAAGGAGCTCGATCCCGACGATGACGAGCTCACCCGCACGCGCAAGGTGCGCCGCGGCTTCATCGCCGAGAAATACGCGGTGCTGGTCAGTGCGCTCTACGGCGGCAAGACCGAGCAGTTCATCGAGACGCAGGTCAAGTTCGAGGACGGGCGCACGGGCTCGGTGAGTGCCACGCTGAAGATCGTCGACGCGAAGCGCTTTCCACTGGTCAAGGCGGCCGCATGAACGCGCACAACCACACCGAGGCCTCCATGCTTGCAACAACGACCCGAGGCGGCCGCAAGGACGGCGAGGTCATCCTCGACGTGCAGAACATCTCCCTGAGCTTCGGCGGCGTGAAGGCGCTGACGGACATCAGCTTCAACGTGCGCGAGCACGAGGTGCGGGCCATCATCGGGCCGAACGGCGCGGGCAAGAGCTCGATGCTGAACTGCATCAACGGCGTGTACTGGCCGCAGCAGGGCTCTATCACCTTCCGGGGCCAGACCTTCAAGCACATGAACTCGCGCCAGGTGGCCGAGATGGGCGTGGCGCGCACCTTCCAGAACCTGGCCCTCTTCAAGGGCATGAGCGTGCTCGACAACATCATGACGGGCCGCAACCTCAAGATGAAGAGCGGCCTGCTCGCGCAGGCACTGCGCTGGGGACCGGCCGAGCGCGAAGAGCTCGCGCACCGCGAGTTCGTCGAGCACATCATCGACTTCCTGGAAATCCAGGCGCACCGCAAGACGCCGGTGGGCCGCCTGCCCTACGGCCTGCAGAAGCGCGTCGACCTCGGCCGCGCGCTCGCGATGGAGCCGCAGGTGCTGCTGCTGGACGAGCCGATGGCGGGCATGAACGTGGAGGAGAAGCAGGACATGAGCCGCTTCATCCTCGACGTGAACGACGAGTTCGGCGCGACCATCGTGCTGATCGAGCACGACATGGGCGTGGTGATGGACATCTCCGACCGCGTGGTGGTGCTGGACTACGGCAAGAAGATCGGCGACGGCACGCCGGATGAGGTGCGGAACAACGAGGACGTCATTCGGGCGTATCTCGGCGTGGAGCACTGAAGCCATGCGAAACCTCGCCCTGAAGTATTGCTCCTTCCCCCTCTGGGGGAAGGCTGGGATGGGGGCACAGCGGCCTTCGAAAAAAAGCAGCGCCTCATCGGACGCCGCCTGCCCCCACCCCAACCCTCCCCCAGCGGGGGAGGGAGAAAGACAAGAAAGACACTGACCATGGGCTTTTTCCTCGAAACCCTCTTCGGCGGCCTCATGGTCGGCATGCTCTATTCGCTGATCGCCATCGGCTTCGTGCTGATCTACAAGGCCTCGGGCGTCTTCAACTTCGCACAAGGCGCGATGGTGCTGTTCGCGGCGCTGGCCATGGCGCGCTTCTCGGAGTGGTTCCCGCAGTGGTTCGGCTTCGAGAACCAGATCCTCGCGAACATCCTGGCCTTCGTCGCGGCCATGGCGGTGATGGTCGTGGTGGCCTGGCTGATCGAGCGGCTCGCGCTCAGCAAGCTGGTGAACCAGGAAGGCATCACGCTGCTGATGGCCACGCTGGGCATCGCCTACTTCCTCGACGGCGTGGGCCAGACGATCTTCGGCAACGACATCTACAAGATCGACGTGGGCATGCCCAAGGAGCCGCTGATGGTGCTCGAAGGCACCTTCCAGGGCGGGCTGCTGCTGAGCCAGGAAGACCTCATCGCCGCGCTGGTGGCGGCAGGGCTCGTGGTGGTGCTGGCGATCTTCTTCCAGAAGACGGCCACGGGCCGCGCCCTGCGCGCGGTGGCCGACGACCACCAGGCCGCGCAGTCGATCGGCATCCCGCTCAAGCGCATCTGGGTGATCGTGTGGTCGGTGGCCGGCTTCTCGGCACTGGTGGCCGGGATCATCTGGGGCTCCAAGCTGGGCGTGCAGTTCTCGCTCTCGCTGGTGGCGCTGAAGGCGCTGCCGGTGGTGATCCTCGGCGGGCTCACATCGATTCCGGGCGCCATCATCGGCGGCCTGCTGATCGGCGTGGGCGAGAAGTTGTCCGAAATCTATCTCGGCCCCATGCTGGGTGGCGGCATCGAGATCTGGTTTGCTTATGTGCTGGCACTGGTCTTCTTGCTGGTTCGCCCGCAAGGCCTGTTCGGCGAAAAAATCATCGATCGGGTCTGAGCAATGTTCTATAGAGAAAACGGCCAGTTCAAGTCGAGCTACCGCGCCGACCAGCAGATCTTCCCGATCGCGCAGGACCGCCTCGCGATCCTCGTGCTGCTGCTCGTGGCTTTCGTCGTGGTGCCGCTCGGCGTGTCCGACTACTGGATGCGCGCCATCCTCACGCCCTTCCTCATTCTTTCGCTCGCGGCCCTGGGCCTCAACATCCTCGTGGGCTACTGCGGGCAGATCTCGCTGGGCACCGGCGCCTTCATGGCGGTGGGCGCGTACGCGGCCTACAACTTCCAGGTGCGCATCGACGGCATGCCGCTCATTGCCTCGCTGCTGCTGGGCGGCCTGTGCGCGACGGTGATCGGTGTGCTGTTCGGCATTCCGAGCCTGCGCATCAAGGGCCTGTACCTTGCAGTCGCCACGCTGGCCGCGCAGTTCTTCACCGACTGGGCGTTCCTGCGCATCCAGTGGTTCACCAACAATTCGTCCTCGGGTTCGGTGAGCGTGGCGGGACTCAACGTGTTCGGCGTGCCCATCGAGTCGCCGGTGCAGAAGTACCTGTTCTGCTTGATCTTCGTGGCGGTGTTCGCGCTGCTTGCAAAGAACCTGGTGCGCAGCGCCATCGGCCGCGAGTGGATGGCGATGCGCGACATGGACGTGGCCGCCGCCGTGATCGGCATCCGACCGGTGTACGCCAAGCTCACGGCCTTCGCGGTGAGCAGCTTCATCGTCGGCGTGGCCGGCGCGCTGTGGGGCTTCGTGCACCTGGGTGCGTGGGAGCCGGCGGCGTTCAGCATCGACCGCTCGTTCCAGCTGCTGTTCATGGTGATCATCGGCGGGCTCGGCTCGATCATGGGCAGCTTCTTCGGCGCCGCATTCATCGTGCTGCTGCCGCTCTTTCTGAACCAGTTGCCGGGGTGGCTGGGCTTCTCGATCTCCACCGCGCTGGCCTCGCACCTGGAGACCATGATCTTCGGTGCGCTGATCGTGTTCTTCCTGATCGTGGAGCCGCACGGGCTGGCGCGCTTGTGGTCCACGGCCAAGGAGAAATTGCGGCTCTGGCCCTTCCCCCACTGAATTCCCGTTCGTACGTAAAAACCGGCACCGAGGTGCCCACATAAGGAGACAGGCATGAAACTGAAATCGCTCGCTCTGACCGCCGCCCTGGTGGCCAGCACCCTCGGCGCCCTGCTGGCGCCCTCGCTCGCGCAGGCACAGGCCAAGGAACAGTTCTTCCCGCTGCTGGTGTACCGCACTGGCCCCTATGCGCCCAACGGCACGCCCTGGGCCAACGGCAAGCAGGACTACATCAAGTACATCAATGCCACCGGCGGCATCAACGGCGTGAAGATCGCGTACGAAGAGTGCGAGACCGGCTACGCCACCGACAAGGGCGTGGAGTGCTACGAGCGCCTGAAGGGCCACCCCGGCGTGGCGTTGTTCGACCCGCAGGCCACCGGCATCACCTTCGCGCTGACCGACAAGGTGCCGACCGACAAGATTCCGCTGATCACGCTGGGCTACGGCCTCTCGGCCTCGCAGGACGGCGGCGTCTTCAAGTGGAACTTCCCGCTGATGGGCTCCTACTGGACCGCGGCCGACATCCTGATCCAGCACATCGGGAAGAAGGAAGGCGGCATGGACAAGCTCAAGGGCAAGAAGATCACCCTCGTGTACCACGACTCGCCGTTCGGCAAGGAACCGATTCCGCTGCTGCAGGAGCGCGCGAAGCAGAACGGCTTCGAGCTCTCGCTGATCCCGGTGACCGCGCCCGGCGTGGAGCAGAAGTCGGCCTGGCTGCAGGTACGCCAGCAGCGGCCCGACTATGTGCTGCTGTGGGGTTGGGGCGTGATGAACTCCACCGCGCTCAAGGAGGCCGTGGCCACGGGCTACCCGCGCGAGAAGATGTACGGCGTGTGGTGGGCCGGCGCGGAACCCGACGTGAAGGACGTGGGCGCCAACGCCAAGGGCTACAACGCGCTCGCGCTCAACACCTCGGGCACGCAACCCAAGGTGATCCAGGACATCCTGAAGCAGGTGCATGACAAGGGCCAGGGCACGGGGCCGAAGGAAGAAGTGGGCTCGGTGCTCTACACGCGCGGCGTGATCATCCAGATGCTCGGCATCGAGGCCGTGCGGCGCGCGCAAGAGCGCTTCGGCAAGGGCAAGGTCATGACCGGCGAGCAGGTGCGCTGGGGCATGGAGAACCTCGCGCTCGACCAGAAGAAGCTCGACGCGCTGGGCTTCTCGGGCGTGATGCGCCCGGTGAGCACCTCGTGCCAGGACCACATGGGCTCGACCTGGGCACGCGTGCACACCTGGGACGGTGCCAAGTGGGGCGGCATGTCCGACTGGTACGAGGCCGACAGCCAGATCATCAAGCCGATGGTGAAGGCCGCCGCCGACAAGTACGCAGGCGAGAAGAAGCTGACGCGCCGCGAAGCAGCGGACTGCAGTTCCTGACGCGCAGCTGATCCGTGGCGGCTCGCGAGAGCCGTCATTCGAAAGAGCAGCGTCGTCGTTGTTCTTTCGAATGCTTCGGACCACACCATGAGCGAACCCAACATCCTTCTCAACGTCAACGGCATCGAGGTCATCTACAACCACGTGATCCTCGTGCTCAAGGGCGTGTCGCTGACCGTGCCCGATGGCGGCATCGTGGCGCTGCTTGGCGGCAACGGCGCGGGCAAGACGACCACGCTGCGCGCGGTGAGCAACCTGCTCGCGGGCGAACGCGGCGCCGTCACCAAGGGCACCATCGAGCTGCGCGGCGAGCGCATCGAGGCGCTGTCGCCGGCCGAGCTTGTGAAGCGCGGGCTGATCCAGGTGATGGAAGGCCGCCACTGCTTCGCGCACCTGACGATCGAAGAGAACCTGATGACCGGCGCCTACACGCGCACCGATGGCAAGGCCGCGGTGCAGCAGACGCTGGAGAAGGTCTACGCGTACTTCCCGCGCCTGAAGACGCGGCGCACTTCGCAGGCGGCCTACACCTCGGGCGGCGAGCAGCAGATGTGCGCCATCGGCCGCGCGCTGATGGCCAATCCGAGCATGGTGCTGCTCGACGAACCCTCGATGGGCCTGGCGCCGCAGATCGTCGAAGAGGTGTTCGAGATCGTGAAGGACCTCAACGCCAAGGAGCGCGTGACCTTCCTGCTGGCCGAGCAGAACACCAACATGGCGCTGCGCTATGCCGACTACGGCTACATCCTGGAGAACGGCCGCATCGTGATGGACGGCGCGGCGCAGAGCCTGCGCGAGAACGAGGACGTGAAGGAGTTCTACCTCGGCGTTGGCGGTGCGGACCGCAAGAGCTTCCGCGATGTGAAGAGCTACAAGCGGCGCAAGAGGTGGTTGGCTTGAACCGACCAGAAAGATGAAGGGGACGGACATGACCGACCACTACGACAAGCTTGAAATCCGCGACCCCGCCGAACGCGAGCGTGACCTTCTGGCCGCATTGCCGAAGCAGATCGCGCAAGCGCAGACCGCCGCACCGGCGTTCGCGAAGATCCTCGACGGCGTCAAGCCCGCCGACATCACCACGCGCGAAGCCCTCGCCAAACTGCCTGTCACGCGCAAATCCGAACTGCTCGAGCTGCAGAAGGCACGCCGCGCGGACGACCCGTTCGGTGGCTTTGCCTCCATCGTGCGCGGGCCGCGCATGCTGCGCATCTTCGCGAGCCCCGGCACCATCTACGAACCCGAGGGCGAGGCCCGCGACTACTGGCGCACCGCGCGCGCGCTGCATGCGGCGGGCTTTCGCGCCGGCGAACTCATCCACAACAGCTTCAGCTACCACATGACGCCCGCGGGCTCCATCATGGAAAGCGGCGCGCGCGCCATCGGCTGCACCGTGTTCGCGGGCGGCACCGGCCAGACCGAACAGCAGCTCGAGGCCATCGCCGACCTGAAGCCCGAAGGCTATGCGGGCACGCCGAGCTTCCTGAAGATCCTGCTTGAGAAAGCTGCGGAGAAGGGCATGAAGCTGCCCTCGCTCACCAAGGCGCTGGTGTCGGGCGAAGCCTTTCCGCCGAGCCTGCACGACTGGATTGCCGCGCATGGCGTGAAGGGCACGCAGTGCTACGCCACGGCAGACCTCGGTCTCATCGCCTACGAAACCAGCGCGCGCGAAGGCCTGGTGATCGACGAAGGCGTGCTGGTCGAGATCGTGCGCCCCGGCACCGGCGATCCCGTGCCCGACGGCGAGGTCGGCGAGATCGTCGTCACCAGCTTCAACCCCGACTACCCGCTCGTGCGCTTCGGCACCGGCGACCTCTCGGCCGTGCTCGCGGGCACCTGCCCCACCGGCCGCACCAACAAGCGCATCAAGGGCTGGCTCGGCCGCGCCGACCAGACCACGAAGGTGCGCGGCATGTTCGTGCATCCCTCGCAGGTGGCCGAGATCGTGCGGCGCTTTCCCGAGGCGCGGCGCGCGCGGCTTGTGGTGTCGGGCGAGATGGGCGACGACAAGATGACGTTGACGCTCGAATGCGCGGGCGCCGTGCCCATAGGGTTTCAGGCCCGCGTGGGCGATGCGATTCGCGAAGTGACCAAGCTACGCGGCGAAGTGGTCGTCGTGGGCGCAGGCGAACTGCCCAACGACGGCAAGGTGATCGACGACGTGCGCAGCTACAAGTAGCGGCGGTACAGCCCGCGCGTGGTGGCGCGCATCAGCACCACCACGAGCACCGAATAGGCCAGCACGAGCGCCAGGGCGAAGCCGATGAGCCCGCCCGCGGAGTCATGGCCGCGCGCCCACATCGACAGTACCAGCCACGCCAGCGCGATGGCGATGCAGCTCGCCTGCACCAGCACGAAGGCCAGCACCGCCGCCGCCACGGCCCTGAAAGGCCGCACACGCACCAGCCCGGCGCTGGTGCCGAGCCAGCCGCCCCACAACGCGAGCGCGAAGGCCACCAGCGGCGGCACCATCCAGGCGAGCAGCAGCTCCAGCCCCTCCATGCCGCTCGCCACGGAAGTCCAGCGGCTCACGACCACGCCGCTCCACATCTGCAGCGACGCGAACAGCGAGGCACCCACCAACGCCACGGCGCGGCGTGGCGATGAGCCGATGGCTTCGTCGTCTTGCATGGCAGAGGGTGCGGCGCGGCCTGCCCTCAGCGCGAACCAGGCTGCAACCCACACACCGAGCACGAGCACGATCAACTGGACAACGGACTGCAGGAACATGAACGCGGCCATCGCAGTGCGCATGGAATCCGGGCCAAAGAAGTCCTGCAGGCGGCCGCCCGGCATGAAGAGCAGTTGCACTTCGTAGAGCAGCGGGCTCAGCGCGTAGAAGTTCAGCACCAGCACCACCGCGTATGCCGCGCCATAGCGGCTGCGGAGATGGGATAGCCGCGCCACGCTGTCCACGCCGCGCTTTTCGAGCGCGTTGCGCCCATGGCTCCAGGCCAGCGCCGCTGCCAGCAACCAGGCCATGCCGACGCTGAACACCATTGGAATCCACACGCCTGGAAGGGCATAGGTGCTGCGCAGCTGCTCGCTGTCAGGCGAGTCGGGCCAGAGCAGCATGACCATGTTGACCGCCAACATCGCGGCACCGATGGCCACGGTGACGAGCGCGAGATCGCGCGGCAGTCGCCGCGCACGTGCGTGAGAAGGGGTTGCCGTCATTGGAATACTTTCGCCTTTCAGGGCGCATGCCGCTGCATGCGAAGAGAGAGCGAGGGTATCGGATGACGGTGCGTGTGCGGTGCAGGTTCAGTGCACGAATGCGCCACGCGGCCAGCCGCGTCGGTCAATGAAGCTCGGGCTCGTGCGCCAGCTCGAAGAGCTTCGTCATCTCGCGGTTGAATGCCGGCAGGTCGTCGGGCTTGCGGCTCGTCACGAGCGCCTGATCGACCACGACATCCTTGTCGCTCCACTTCGCTCCGGCGTTCTTCAGGTCGGTGCGCAGCGAAGGCCACGAGGTCATCTTGCGTCCCTTGACGCCGCCCGCCTCGATGAGCGTCCACGGCCCATGGCAGATCGCCGCGATGGGCTTGCCCGCTTCGACGAAGGCGCGCACGAACGCCACGGCCTTCTCGTCGATGCGCAGCGCGTCGGGGTTCATGACGCCACCGGGCAGCAGCAGCGCGTCGAAGTCACCGGCGTCGGCGCGCTTCAGCGGCACGTCGACCGCAAAACTGTCGGCAGGCTCATGGTGGTGCCAGCCGCGCACGGTGCCGGCGAGCGGCGAGACGATCTGCGTCTGCGCACCGGCACCGTCGAGCACCTTGCGCGGCTCGGTCATCTCGACCTGCTCGAAGCCGTCCGACACGAGGATGGCGACCTTCATTCCGTCGAGGGAAGAGGAGGTGATGGGCATGAGTGAATCTCCTTCGGGGTTGCTGCATAAAAAAAGCAATGAAGATTCACCCTAGGCCACGCCCACCTCGCCCGCATCGTCCTGCGCCGGATCCGCCTGTCGGACAGTTCGACAGGCGGCAAACTCCTCTTACGAGTCGCAGGATTTGTTTGCCCGATTCCGCAGGGCAGACATATTTCGCCCGAAGGAATCGCCGAGCCCGGGCGCCCTCGGCCCCCGGCCGTCTCTAAGGGCTATCCGGTATAGGTCAGGCTGTGGTCAGCCTTTAAGATCGCGGCCTTTTTATCCCCCTCCCGGAGACGTCATGAAGAAACTGTTCGCCCTCGCGGCGATTGCCGCCGCAGCCGCCGGTGTCCACGCCCAGGATTTCCCTGCGGGCAAGACCGTCACGCTGGTGGTGCCTTTCGCGGCCGGCGGCCCGACCGACCGTGTCGCACGCGACCTGGCGGAAGCCATGCAGAAGACGCTCGGCACCACCATCGTGGTGGACAACACCGCGGGCGCGGGCAGCTCCATCGGCACCGCCAAGGTGGCGCGCGCCGCGCCCGATGGCTACACGCTGCTGCTGAACCACATCGGCATGTCGACGATGCCGGCGCTCTACCGCAAGCTGCCCTTCAACGTCGAGAACGACTTCGAGTACCTCGGCATGGTCAATGAAGTGCCGATGACGCTGATCGGCAAGCCCGGCCTGCCCGCCAACAACTACAAGGAACTGACGGCCTGGATCGCCGCCAACAAGGGCAAGATCAACCTCGGCAACGCCGGCCTGGGCGCCGCCTCGCACCTGTGCGGCCTGCTGTTCCAGAGCGCGCTGAAAGTCGAGATGACGCCCGTGCCGTACAAGGGCACGGCCCCGGCCATCGCCGACCTGCTGGGCGGCCAGATCGACCTGCTGTGCGACCAGACGACCAACACAACCTCGCAGATCGAGGCCAAGAAGGTCAAGGCCTATGCGGTCACCACGAGCAAGCGCCTGACCACGCCGGCCCTGAAGGACCTGCCCACGCTCGACGAGTCGGGCCTCAAGGGCTTCGAGGTGACGATCTGGCACGGTGTGTATGCGCCCAAGGGCACGCCCGCGCCGGTGCTGAAGAAGCTCAACGAGGCCATCAAGGCCGCGATGAAGGACCCGGGCTTCGTCAAGCGCGAAGAGGCGCTGGGCGCGGTGATCACGACCGACAAGCGCACCGAGCCGGCCGAGCACAAGAAGTTCGTCTCGGCCGAGATCGCCAAGTGGGGCCCGATCATCAAGGCGGCTGGCGTGTACGCCGACTAGCTGTTGCTCGCCCCCAGGCGGCGCGGCAAAGCCGGTTCCGCGGTGTTCCTGGATTTGAATTCGCAGAAGCCGCCGTACTCTTGAGGACGGCGGCTTTTTTCGTTGCGGCTACTTCGGCCGGATGGCGTCAGCCGTCCCCTGGATGAAGGCCTTGATGCTCTCGATCTCGTCGCCCGAGAGCTTGCCCGTGAAGTCAGGCATGCCGCGCGCCATGGCCGGGCCCTTCAGGATGAACTTGTCGAGGTTCTCGATGTAGGCCGCATCCATGTAGCCGAGGTTCGGAATGTTGCCGCCGCGGTCCACACCGGGCACGCCGTGGCAGAAGACGCAGTTGCTCACGTACAGCATGGTGCCGGCCTGCACTTTCGCGGGGTCGTACTTCACGCCCTGCACCAGCTTGTCCATGCGGTACTGAACGAAGTCCGGCATCTTCGCCGTGCCGCCGACCGCGAAGGTGTAGACCGTGCCGGGCCCCTGACGCTCGGTGGCACGCTGCGCGAGGCCGTACACGCCGCCCCAGCCCACCGCGACCGACACGTACTGCTTGCCGTCGACCATGTAGGTCGAGGGCGCCGCCACCACGCCGGTGCCGGTGGGCGTTTCCCACAGCTTCTCGCCCGTCTTCGCGTCGTAGGCCAGCAGGCGACCGTCGGCCGTGCCCTGGAACACGAGATTGCCCGCGGTGGTGAGGGTGCCGCCGTTCCATGGCGAAGCGTAGTCGACGCCCCACGCTTCCTTCTGCGCGACCGGGTCCCAGGCCACGAGGCGGCCGAAGGGCTTGCTCTTGGGCGGCTCGGCATTGGCGAACTTGCCGAGGTTCCAGCCGAGGCCCGAGTGCGGTCGGCCCGGCACGTCTTCGTTGAACTTCCAGTCCTTGTCGTCCATGAGGTTGATCGGCACGTGCTGCGCGGGCAGGTAGGCGAAGCCGGTCTGCGGGTTGAACGACATCGGATGCCAGTTGTGCGCGCCGAACGGCCCCGGAATGGAGTCACCGGGCTTGGTGGTGTCGCGCGCCGCGGCGATCTCGATGGGACGGCCGTTCTTGTCATAGCCCGTGGCCCAGTTCACTTCGACGAAGTTCTTCGCCGAGATGAACTTGCCGTTGGTGCGGTCGATGACGAAGAAGAAGCCGTTCTTCGGCGCATGCAGCAGCACCTTGCGCGGCTTGCCGCCGAGCTTCATGTCGGCCAGGATCATCGACTGCGTGGAGGTGTAGTCCCAGTTGTCGCCCGGCGTCTCCTGGTAGTGCCACACGTACTTGCCGGTGTCGGGATTGAGCGCCACCACCGAGCCGAGGTACAGGTTGTCGCCGCCCTTGGGACTGCGCGCCTTGTGCGACCAGGGCGAGCCGTTGCCGGTGCCCACGTACATCAGGTTGAGCTCGGGGTCGAAGGCGAAGCTGTCCCACGCGGTGCCGCCACCGCCGGCTTCCCAGTACTTGCCGCTCGGGTCCCAGGTCTTGGCGGCACGCGCCATCGATTCGTCCTCGAAGGGCTTGGCCGGGTCGCCCGGCACCACGAACCAGCGCCACTTCTGGTCGCCGGTCTTCGCGTCGTAGGCGGTGACGTAGCCGCGCACGCCGTACTCGGCGCCGCCGTTGCCGATGATGACCTTGCCCTTGAACACGCGCGGCGCGCCGGTGATGGTGTAGCTGCCCTTCTGGCCCTCGATGGTGTTCTTCTCCCAGACCTTCTGGCCGGTGGCCGCGTCGAGCGCGATGAGCCGCCCGTCGTAGGCCGCCACGTAGACCTTGCCCTCGTGGATCGCCACGCCGCGGTTCACCACGTCGCAGCAGCCCCTGAAGCCCTTGGACTTGTCGACCTGTGGATCGAAGGTCCACAGCTTCTGCCCGGTGCGCGTGTCGATGGCGTGCACCACGCTCCACGAGGCGGTGATGTACATGATGCCGTCCACCACCAGCGGCGTGGCTTCCACGCCGCGCGTGGATTCGAGGTTGTAAGACCAGACCAGCCCCAGCTGCTTCACGTTGCCGGCGTTCACCTGGTCGAGCCTGCTGAAGCGCGACTCCGAATAGTCGAGGCCGACGCTGGGCCAGTCGGGCGTCTTCTTCTGCGCCGCGTTGGCGCGGATGAAGCTGCCGTCGACGCGCTTGGTGGCAGCGGCTGCGCGGTCCTGTGCGTTCTGGGCCGAGGCCGTGGTCGATGCGCCCAGGCACAGCAAGGCGCCGGCCAGCATGAGCAGCCCGGAGTGTGTTTTTTTCATCGCAGGTCTCCTTTGTCCCTCAAGGATCGTGCGCGCGGGCTCCGGGTTCACCCCCGGGATTTCCCCAGTCCGGCGCTGTTCCATTGCGGAACACATTCAGCGCTGGTCCCGACCCCGACCCCACCCAGGGAGGCAGCGAACCCATGGCCCTCGACAGAATCGGCACGCCGGACGCGCCGCGCCAGCTCTTTGCCAACACGCCCGCACAGCGCGTGGCGCTCGCGCGGCAGCAGTTCTTCGAGGAAGGCGTGCGCCCCTCGGGCCTCGTGGGCGAGGCGGTGATCCAGTCGTGGATGCGCTGCAGCCGCACGCACACCGACCGCCAGCGCATCGTGACCTTCGACGCGGTCACGCCGAGCCGCCTGCACGCCACGCTCGCGCGCAGCCGCGAGCTGCTCGATGCGGCGCGCCAGGAGCTGGCGCAGATGGAGCATGCACTCGCGGGCACCGACTGCCGCGTGATCCTCACCGACCGCGAGGGCGTGGTGGTGCACGTCACGCAGCAGCCCGCCGCCGCGCACCAGCCGGTGCTGCGCAAGACATCGCGCGTGGGCGTGAACATCTCCGAGCGCGTCGTCGGCACCACGGCGCCGGGCATCGTGGCGAGCACCGGGCAGGCCTGCGCGGTCGATGGCGCCGAGCACTATTTCGACGTGCTGGGCCACATGCAGTGCGCGGCGGCGCCGATCCGCGACGTGGCGGGGCAGCTCGCCGGCGTGCTCGACCTCACGGTGGAGGCGCGCCGCTTCGGCTTCGACGCGGCGTCGATGGTGGCGCTCCATGCCACGACGATTGAGAACCGGCTGCTGCAGGCGCAGTCGCGCGACCACCTGATCCTGCGCTTCCAGGCCAGCCCCACGCTGCTGGGCACGCCGCTCGAAGCGCTGGCAGGCGTCGCACCCGACGGCACGATCGCCTGGCTCAACAACGCGGGCGCGCGGCTGCTCGGGCGGCTGCCCGAGGCGGCGGACGAGCGCGACGTCGAATACCTGCTGGGACACGACCTCGCGAGCCTGCTGCGGCTCGGGCGGCGCGAGGCAGCGCAGCCGCTGCGGCTGGCGAGCGGGCTGGGCGTGTGGGTGCAGGCACGGCTGAAGGGCGCGGACGGCGCGGACTTCAGGCATGCGGTGGCGATGCCCGGCGAGGCGGCACCATTGGCCATCGAGCGGCAGGACGATGCGCGGATGCAGGCGCCCGAAGCCTGCGAGTGCACGAACCTTGTCGAATCCGCGTCTCCTGCGCAGGCGACGCTGCGCGAGCACAGCCGCAAGCTGATCGAGGAAACGCTCGCCGCGCATGGCGGCAATGTGTCGCAGGCGGCACGGCAGCTGCGCGTGTCGCGCGGCACGCTCTATCGGCGGCTGCACGGCTGGCGCGACAACAACGGCGCGGAAGAAGGCGCGTCGCCGGCCTGATCGATCAGGCCGCGGCGCGCGCCAGCGCACGCGCGCGGCGTGCCTTTGCGTCGGGCTGCAGCGGCCGCAGGTATTCGTGCAGCGCCAGCGCGGCCGCGCCCACTGCGGGCGCCAATGCGCCATAGCGCGCGGTGCGCAGGTCGGGCGGAGGCATGCCGGCACCGTCGGCGTGGCGCTTCACGCTCTCGAACGCTGCCTGCGCAAAGCCGCGATGGTCGGCGCAGGCCTTGCCGCCGAGCACGATCGCGCGCGGATTGAAGGTAACCCACAGGTTCTGCAGCAGCACGCCGAAGAAGGCCGCGGCGCGCTGCATGTCGGCGCCCTCGCGCTCCAGCACGCGCGAGCCGAAGAAGGCCTCGGCGCAGCCGCGGCGGCCGCACGAGCACAACGGCCCGTCGAGTTCGAGGATGGTGTGGCCGATCTCCCCGGCCATGCCCTGCGCGCCGGTGAAAAGCCGGTCGTTCAGCACCACGCCGGCGCCCACGCCCACGTCGCAGTTGACAAAAATCAGCGGGTCTTCGCCGTCCTGGCCTTCACTCGCCGCGAACTCGTACTCGCCAAGCGCGGCCGCATCGGCGTCGTTCTGCAGTTGCACGGTGACGCCGGGCAGGCCGACGGCGGCAAAGGCTTTCTCCAGCGCAGGCAGCAGGCTCACGTTGCGCCAGCCGAAGTTGGGCGCGAAGCGGACCACGCCGGTGCAGTCGTCCACCGCGCCCGGCACGCACACGCCGATGCTCGACAGGCGCAGGCCGAGCCGCTCGAGCACCACGTGCGCGGCGGCGGCCATGCGCGCGACCTGCGCGCACGCGCCGGCCGGCGAGCCGTCGGTCAGCGCACGGGTGTCGGCGTGCAGCACCTCGCCCTGCAGCGATACGCACACGAGGCGCACGGTCTCGACGGCGATCTCCACGCCCATCAGCGCGCGCACGCCGACGTTGATCTGCAGCGGCGTCGAAGGCCGGCCCATGCCGTCGGCCACCGTCGCGCCGGCCTCGCTGAGCCAGCCTTCGTCGAGCAGCTCGCGCACCAGCAGGCTGACGGTCGACTTGGTGAGCCCGCTCTCGCTCGCCAGCCGCGCGCGCGACAGGCCGGGCTGCGCGCGCAGCAGCCGCAGCAGCACGCTGCGGTTCATGCGCTTCAACAGTTGCTGGTCGCCGATGGTGGTCACATCAGGAGAGCGCTGCAGTCTCGGCGTGATGGGCCTGCTCTTTGCCCTCGGGCCGCTTGCCGGCAATGATCATCCCGAGCACTTCGTCCTCGGTCACATCGGTGGTGCGGTAGGTGCCGACCAGCTTGCCGTTCTTCATCACCGCGAGGCGATCGCTCAGCGAGAACACGTCGGGCATGTCGTGCGTGATCAGGAAGATGCCCACGCCGTCGGCCTTGAGCTGCTTCACGAGCCCGCCGACCATCGCGGTTTCTTCCGGGCCGAGCGCGGCGCATGGCTCGTCCATGATGAGGATGCGCGCATTGAAGTAGAGCGCGCGCGAGATCGCCACCACCTGCCGCTGCCCGCCCGAGAGCCGGCGCACCGGCACGCGGATATTGGTGAAGTTCCTGTTGAGGCGATGGAATACCTTGCGCGCCTGCACTTCCATGAAGTGATCGTCGAGCGTGCGCCACGGCGTCATCTTCTCGCGGCCGAGGAAGAGGTTCGACACCGAGTCGAGGTTGTCGGCCAGCGCGAGCGTCTGGTAGATGGTCTCGATGCCCTGGGCCTGCGCTTCGGCGGGCGTGCGGATGTGGACCTTCTCGCCCGCGATCAGCGTGTCGCCCGAGTCGATGGGGTAGGCGCCCGCGAGCATCTTCATCAGCGTGGACTTGCCGGCGCCGTTGTGACCCAGCAGCGCGACCACTTCGCCCGGGTAGAGGTTCACGCTCACGCCATCCACGGCCTTGACGCCGCCGAAGGCCTTGCGGATCTCGCGCAGCTCGACGAGCGGTTTTGTCTTGTCGATGTCGGCCATGTCAGTTCTCCCCGAACTTGCGGCGATAGAGCACGTCGAACACCACGGCCACGATCAGCACCTGGCCGATGATCACCATGCGCTTGCCGATCGGCACGTCGAGCAGCAGCATGCCGCTGTCCAGCGACTGCATGATCAGCGCGCCCAGCACCGAGCCGAAGATCGAGCCGCTGCCGCCCGCCAGCGCCGTGCCGCCGATCACGGCCGCCGCGATCACGTACAGCTCCATGCCCGTGCCCAGCGAATTGGTGCCCGCGTTGAGCCGCGCGATCGACACGATGGCCGCGACCGTGACCAGCACCGCCAGCAGCGCGAACAGCATCAGCGTGACGCGCTTGACCGGAATGCCCACCAGCGCCGCGGCATCGGGGTTGCCGCCCATCGCGAACACATAGCGCCCGAAGCGCGTGCGGTGCACGATGAACGACAGCACGATCGCCACCACCGCCCAGATCAGCACCGGGATCGGAATGCCCTGCGGCTCGCTCTTCGACGAGATCTGGTAGTTGTTCATGACCCACGCGAAGCCGAACACCACCGCCACCGGCACCGCGGTGATCAGCACGTCGAGCCACAGCGCCTCGGTCGGCATCTCGTAGCGCTGGCGCGCGCGGCGCTTCTGCAGCATGCGCCCGAACAGCACCAGCGCGACCAGCCCTGCGAGCACCCAGCTCGCCGTAACGCCGATGCCGCCGTCGTAGCCGCCGCCCAGCCGCTGGAAGAACTCGTCGTTCACCGGCTGCGTCTTGCCGTCGGCCACGAGGAAGGCCGCGCCGCGAAACGACATCAGCCCGCCGAGGGTGACCACGAACGAGGGCACGCCGAGCACCGCCGTGAGCCAGCCTTGATAGATCGACACGAGGAGGGCCACGGCAAGCCCCGCGAGGCAGGCCGTGGGCCACGACCAGCCCGAGGTGTATTGGAGGTACGCGATCAGCACGCCGACGAAGCCCATCACCGAGCCGACCGACAGGTCGATGTGGCGCGCGACGATGACGAGCACCATCACGGTCGAGACGATGCCGACCACGGCCGTCTGCTGCGCGACGTTGTAGAGGTTCTCGGGCGACAGGAACACGCCGCCCGACATGACGCTGAACACCACCGCCATCACGGCCAGCAGCACGCACATCAGGATCAGCCGCAGGTCGATGCCCGTGCGGCGCCACCAGCCCGGAGTTTCATTGCTCATTTTTGAAGGTGCCCCTTGGAACGGCAGGTGCGCGACCGCGTACCGGCCAGCCCCAGGGGCCGGCCGGACGCCGCGTGGCGCGGATTGGCAGACTCGTTACTTGCAGGCGGCGGGCGCGCTCGCACCCGTGGCGCCCTTGCAGAGCTCGTCCTTATTGATCCAGCCGGCCTTGACGACCACGTCGAGGTTGTCGCGCGTGATCGGCACCGGCGTCAGCAGGCGCGAGGACAGTGAGATCTTCTTGGCGCCGCCGGCCCACGGTGCGGCCTTGTCGACCGGCTTGCCGGCGGCCAGCGCCATGGCGGCGGAGGCGGCTTCGCGGCCGAGTTCGCGCGAATCCTTCCAGACGGTGGCGGTCTGCGTGCCCAGCGCAATGCGGTTGAGCGCCGCGAAGTCGGCGTCCTGGCCCGACACCGGGATGCCGCGCAGGCCCTTGGCGGTGAGCGCTGCCACCGCGCCGCCGGCCGTGCCGTCGTTGGCCGCGACCACCGCGTCGACCTTGTTGCCGTTCTTGGTGAGCATCTGCTCCATGTTCTTCTGCGCGACCTCGGGCTTCCAGCCATCGGTGTATTCGTCGCCGACGATCTTGATGTCGCCCTTCTTGATCGCGGCGTCCAGCACCTCCTGCTGGCCGGCGCGCAGGAAGTCGGCGTTCGGGTCGCTCGGCGAGCCCTTGATGATCACGTAGTTGCCCTTGGGCTTGACCTTGAAGACTTCGCGCGCCTCCATGCGGCCGACCTCGACGTTGTCGAAGGTGATGTAGAACACGCCCGGCGCCTCGATCA
Source organism: Variovorax sp. CF313 (assembly GCF_000282635.1). GTDB lineage: Bacteria > Pseudomonadota > Gammaproteobacteria > Burkholderiales > Burkholderiaceae_C > Variovorax. The sequence continues at coordinate 3,503 of NZ_AKIW01000021.1, read as the reverse complement.
GCCGGTCATAGGCCACCACGGGCACCTTCTGGCGCGTGGCCTTGGTGATGGCGGGCAGGATGGCGTCCTTGTCCATCGCCAGCACGATGAGCGCCTTGGCGCCCTTCGACATCAGGCCCTCGATGTCGCCCAACTGCTTCTCGGGCGAGCCGCCTGCATCGGCACTGATGTACTTGGCGCCGAGCTTCTCGAGCTGGGCCTTGATGGCGGCCTCGTCGGTCTTCCAGCGTTCTTCCTGGAAGTTGGACCAGCTCACGCCGACCACGGTTTGCGCCAGGGCGCCCACGGCCGTGAAACCGAAGGCCATGGCGGCCAGGGTGTGTTTCAGTTGCATCGATGTCTCTCCAGTGTTGGTGCGCCCCGCAGGAACCAGCGGTAAGAAATTAGTTAGTTTGAAGGGCGAACTAACTATCCCATCGGGGCGTGCCTCTGGGCATCCGGGAATTCCCGGAGCGCCATCCGGGCGAGGCGCACGCGAAAAAGGCCGGGAGGTCCCGGCCTTCTCGTGAGCTCGCGCCGCTTCAGGCGGCGAAGCCACCGTCGATGTTCAGGCTGGCGCCGGTCACGAACGCGGCTTCCGGGCTGGCCAGGTAGCCGACCATGCCGGCGATTTCTTCGGGGCGGGCGTGGCGGGCGAGCGCCATCAGGCCGTGCATGGCAGCGGCGTTGGGGCCGTCGACCGGGTTCATGTCGGTGTTGACCGGGCCCGGCTGCACGTTGTTGACCGTGATGCCGCGCGGACCGAGGTCGCGCGACAGGCCCTGCACCAGGCCGACCAGCGCCGACTTGCTCATGGCATAGGCGCTGCCGCCGGGCCAGGGCATGCGCTCGGCGTTGGTGCTGCCGATGTTGATGATGCGGCCGCCTTCGCCCATGTGGCGCGAGGCCGCCTTGGCCGCGACGAACACGGCGCGCACGTTGACGTTCAGCGTCTTGTCGAAGTCCTCGAGCGAGAAGTCGTCGAGGGTGCCGCCGAGGAACACGCCGGCGTTGTTCACAAGGATGTCGATCTTGCCGAGCGCGCGGGCCGCTTCGTCGATGCCGGCGGTGAGCGCGGCGGCATCGGCGCTGTCGATCTTCAGCGCAAGGGCACGGCCGCCTTCGGACTGAATGCTGCGCACCAGTTCCTCGGCCGGGGCGCTGGAACTGGCGTAGCTGAAGGCTACGGCGGCACCGTCGCGCACCAGCCGGCGCACGATGGCAGCGCCAATGCCGCGCGAACCGCCGGTGACGAAGGCGACCTTGCCGGCCAGGACAGGAGAAGAAGAAGCAGTGTTGGAGGCCATGATTTTTCCGTGCAGGTGGAGGAGGAAGGCCTTCAGTGTCGGCAATTCATTCCTGTGGCGGTAGCCATCAATCGAGGCAATCAAATTCAACCCAGAGTTGAAGATGGGAATGACAATGCGGCCATGGAACCGCTCAGTCACCTCGAATCCTTCGTGCAGAGCGCCGAGGGCGGCAGCTTCTCGGCAGCGGCCCGGCGCCTGGGGCTGACGCCGGCGGCCGTGAGCAAGAACGTTGCACGGCTCGAAGCACGGCTGGGCGTGCGGCTGTTCCAGCGCAGCACGCGCCGCCTCACGCTGACCGAGGGCGGCGAGCGCTTCCTGGCGCAGGTCGGCGGCGCGCTCGCCACGCTGCAGGAGGCGGTGGCCGGCATCGACAAGGACGACGGCCAGCCCGCCGGCACGCTGAAGGTGAGCATGGGCCAGGCCTTCGGGCGCGAGCACGTGCTGCCGATGATGGGCGACTTCCTCGCGCGCTACCCGGCCATCCTGCCGGACTGGCATTTCGACAACCAGCAGGTGGACCTGGTGGGCGAGGGCTTCGACGCGGCCATCGGCGGCGGCATCGAACTCGCGGCCGGGTTGATAGCGCGGGAGCTGGCGCGCATTCACGTGGTGGCCGTGGCATCGCCGCGCTACATGGAGGGGCGCGAGCGGCCCCGGCATCCCTCGGACCTGGCGGCGCTCGACACGTTGCTGCGCCGGTCCTCGCCCACAGGCCGGCTGCGCGGCTGGACGCTGCGGCATGCGCGCGGCGAAGAGGCCACGGTGGAGCTGCCCCGGCCGCGCGCGATCTTCAACGACCCCGAGGCCATCGCGCATGCAGCGTTGATGGGTCTGGGCGTGGCGATGCTGCCGATGCCCTTCGTGGAGCGCGGCCTGCGCAGCGGCGAGCTGCTGCGGCTGCTGCCCGACTGGCACCAGGATGCGGGCGCGGTGTGGCTCTACTACCCGAGCAAGAAGCTGCTGCCGCCGAAGACGCGCGTGTTCATCGACTTCGTGCTCGAACGTTTTCGCGACGAGCGGTTTGCGCAGCGGATGCAGGTGGCCTGAGCGGCCTGCCGGCCCACGGGGTTTTCACCCGCGACGTGCGCGGCGCGCGCCTGTACAAACGCGCGCATGACTTCTTTCTTCTGCTCTTCCTTCCGGACCCATCGCCGCGCCGCGCTGGCCGCTTCCGTCGCCACCGCCCTCACGCTGATGGCCGCTCCTTCGTGGGCCCAAGGCACCTGGCCGACCAAGCCCGTGCGCATCGTCGTGCCCTTCGCGGCCGGCGGCACCACCGACATCCTGGCGCGCGCCGTCGCGCCCGAGCTGTCGAAGGCCTTCGGCCAGCAGTTCATCGTGGACAACCGCGCGGGCGCGGGCGGCAACGTGGGCGCCGAGCTTGTGGCCCGCGCGCCGAACGACGGCTACACGCTGCTGATGGGCACGGTGGGCACGCACGGCATCAACCGCGCGCTGTACCCCAAGCTGCCCTTCGACCCGATCAAGGACTTCGCGCCGATCACGCTGGTGGCCGCCGTGCCGAATGTGATGGAGATGAATGCCGACAAGGCGAAGACGCTGAACATCCGCAATGTGCAGGACTTCATCAAGTACGCCAAGGCCAACCCGGGCAAGCTCAACATGGCGTCGAGCGGCAGCGGCACGTCGATCCATCTCGCCGGCGAACTGTTCAAGAGCATGACCGGCACGTTCATGGCCCACATCCCGTACAAGGGCTCGGGCCCGGCGCTGCTGGACATGGTGGGCGGCAACGCCGACGTCATGTTCGACAACCTGCCCTCGTCGATGGCACAGATCAAGGCCGGCAAGCTCACCGCGCTGGCCGTGACGAGCGCGCAGCGTTCGCCCGCGCTGCCGGACATTCCGACGGTGGCTGAAGCGGGAGGCCCGTCGCTCAAGGGCTACGAGGCAAGCTCGTGGTTCGGGCTGCTGGCCCCGGCCGGAACCTCACCGGAGATCGTGAACCGCATCCAGCAGGAAGTGGCCAAGTCGCTGGGCACGCCGGCCATCAAGGAAAAGATGCTCGCGCAGGGCGCGATCCCGAGCGGCAATTCGCCCGCCGACTTTACGAAGCTCATTGCGAGCGAGCACGTGAAGTGGGCCAAGGTGGTGAAGGACTCCGGCGCGAAAGTTGACTGACCCCCAGGCTGCGCGCACTTCGTGTCGCTGGCGCCAACCCCCTTGCAGGGGGCAACGCCTGCGGCCCGGCAA
>NZ_AKIW01000020.1 GCF_000282635.1 Variovorax sp. CF313 | reverse complement strand
GTGCTCAGTCCGGTAGAAAGACTGCTGATGCTACTGGTCGCAGTGCTCAGACCCGTCGACGTCGACGTCGACAAGCTGCCGATGCTGCTGCCGGTCGTGCTCAGCCCGGAAAACAGCTGACTGCCGTTGATCGCATCCGTCGAGCTGGATGTCACGCGGCCCGCGGCCACATTGGTGACTTGGCGCTCCGAACCCACTCCACCACCGACGCTGACCACTCCGATCGGTGCAGCGCCTGCGAAGCCCCCATAAGTGACGCTTCCGATGGTTGCACTGGGAACGGCGGTCGCCGCAGCCGTCGTACTGCCATCACCGAGCGCGACGCTGCGCGCGGTGCTCGCAACGGCACCGCGCCCGATGGCAATGCCGGATGTTGCAGCCGCAACCACGGATGACTCGCCGCCAATGGCGATGGCATCGGATGCACCTGCCTGCGCTCCCTTGGTCGCATTGCTGCCGATGGCAACAGCTCCAGCGCCCGAGGCGGTCGTGGAATTGGCAACGCTCAACGGTGTAGTCCCATTTCCCCCTGAGCCTCCTATCGCAACAGCATTGATAGCTGAAGCGTTGCTCCCGAAGCCCATCGCGATACTCGAGATGCCCGTTGCGCTGGACTCGAGGCCAAAGGCAGTGCTCCATTTATTCGCGTTGCTGAGAAAACCGAACGCCGCAGCACCGTCTCCGCCAGCCTTTGCAAAGGCGCCCACCACAGTAACGCCAATAAACCCCCCACCAACGGCGTTACACCCCTCGACGACCGAGTACGTGCCTGAGCCGTCTTGCGCCGGCGAACCGTTGCCAGAAGGCCCGTCAGTTGTGGTACCGGGATTGATTCGACCGACCACACCGCTCGAAAAGGTGGTGCACGTGTCGTTCGTTTTGACAACATTGGCTAGCGATGCAGTCGGCCACCCCTGCATCAATCCAAATGCGGCAGCGATCGCAGCCAATACAGGCATGGATCTTGTCGTCCCGCTACTCCGTTTACCCCGTGCCGAAGTGATTTCGGACGTAGCCACCCATGCACCAAGTGCTTCGTTCCAGATGCTTCTGTAGGACTTGTTCATTTACTTTGATTCGGCTCGCGGTGAGAAACGGGCAGGTTGAAATCGACCGAAAGTGCGATGCGCCCTGCGCCAGGTTTCATCGCTGAAGGCACACGCGGGCGCCTTGATTGCAGGAATGCTGGAATGTACGGACTTGTTTACATTTAGGAGTAATCGCCGGGACCAGGAAAACTAATCCTGATGATTTAGTTCACAAAACCAGGAGAAGAGTTACTTTTCCCGGAGGCGGTAGTTGTCGGAGTACTACGGCCAGAAAAGCAACTTCTAGAATGCCAACAGGGAGTAACTTCGCTCATCGCCGCCCTTACTGCTGCGTTCTGGACGACCGGCGACCCCCTCTCTTTTTCGCAAGATTCAAGGGCGACTACCCGGAAAAGTATGAAATTCATCACAAAAATCCGGACGAATTCGATATACGAATACGGTCTTAAATGGTCTGCCTAGGCAATTAACATTTACGAAACAATTTAATGCCACCCGCTTCCAAGCTTCGCATCGGCATCACCATCGGCCTCCACCACGAGGCCGAAACCCTCTGGAACAACGGCATCAAGCAGAACGCCGTGTTCCTTGCAGAAGCGCTGAAGCACTGCCCGGGCGTGGCCTCGGTGGTGTTGGTCAACACCACGGCGACCCCCATCACTCCTTCCCTGCCCTGGGATCAGGCGCGCTGGCCCACCATCACCTTCGATGGCGCCAAAGACGGCGTGGACGTGCTGATCGAGCTCGGTGGCCAGATCGACCCGGCGCAGACCGACTACCTGAAGCGACGAGGCGCGCGGCTGGTGTCCTACTGCTGCGGCTTCGAATACGTGCACGCCATGGAGTCGATGCTGTTCAACAAGCCGCTCTGGGGGCAAAACCTGTTCGTGAACCAGCGCTACGACGACATCTGGATGGTTCCGCAGGTGGCAAACATCAGCCAGCCCTACTTCGAGGTGCTGCGACGGGCCGAAGCGCGCCCCGTGCCCTTCGTCTGGAGCCCCGTGTTTCTCGATGAACGCACGCGCGCCCTGCCCGATGCCGGCGTCTATCAGCCGCACGCCGGGCCGCGCCGGCTGAGCGTGATGGAGCCGAACATCAACGTAGTGAAGTTCTGCCTCTACCCCGTCCTGATCGCCGAACTGGCCTACCGCGCGCGGCCCGGCTCCATCGCACTGCTGCAGGTCACCAACGCCGAACGCCTGGCCAGGGAGAACATGGAATTCATCACGCTGATGAACCAGCTCGACCTCGTCCGCGAGCACAAGGCGGTGTTCCTCGGGCGGCACGAAACGCCTGTTTTCCTGGCGCAGAACACGGACATCGTGGTCTCGCACCAGTGGGAGAACCCGCTCAACTACTTCTACCTGGAAACCTGCTGGCAGGGCTATCCGCTGGTGCACAACGCGCACCTGTGCGCGGACCTCGGCTACTACTACGAGGGCAACGATGTGGCCGGTGGCAGCGACCGGGTGCTCGAAGCCATCGACACGCATGATGCGCAGGCAGCCGCCTATCGCGAGCGCCAGCGCAGCCTGATCGACCGCTACCTCCCCGGCAACGCCGCGGCCACCGAGGTCTACAACAACCTGCTGCTCGGCCTGATGCAGCGCCCCGCCCGATAGACAGGCACACGGAGTCCTCAATGCTTGACCCGTCCGAACTCGGGCAGTTCTTTCCCGTGGTCGTGACGCCGAGTCACGACGGCAAGTTCTTCCAGAACTACGTCGCCTCGATGCTGAACTTCACGGTCCAGGCCGAGCGCGCCGGCATGCGGATGCAGGTGCTGATGCACCAGGGCGAGAGCCTGGTGACGCGCGCGCGGAACAACTGCGTGGCCCAGTTCCTCGCCAATCCGCAATGGACCCACCTGTTCTGGATTGACGCCGACATCGGCTTCTCGGCGCAGGCGGCCTTCCGGCTGCTGCTGTCGGGCTACGACATCGCGGCCGGCGTCTACCCGTTGAAGCGGGAGAACTGGCCCGATGGCGGCGTGGCCGCGGGCACGACGCAGCAGCAGTTCGAGGCCACCTTCACCCGCTACACGGTCAACGCCAAAGCTTCGGAGACCACTTCGCAGGTCGAGCTCACGATCCAGCCTGACGGCTTCATGGAGATGACCGAGGCGCCGACCGGCTTCATGGTGATCAAGCGTGCCGTGTTCGAGCGGCTCATGGCGAGCTACCCTGATCTCCGCTACGTACCCGACAGCATCGGCGAGGCCGACCTCGGCCTGCACTACCGCTTCTTCGATGTCATGGTCGACCCGCAGACGCGTCGCTATCTCTCGGAAGACTACGGCTTCTGCCGCCTGTGGTCGGGGCTGGGCGAGTCGATCTACATCGATGCCAATTCCAACCTGACGCACCAGGGCGCCAAGCTGTACCGCGGCGACTTCGCCAACTCGTTGCTGACCTCCCTGCCCCATGCAGTGGGCGGCCCGGTCGGCGCGAAGATGGTGCTCACGGGCCAGGAGTACCTGCAGCCCAACGTGCCATCGCTCTGAGCAACGAGGGGCGCATCGCCCACAAAAAAGCCCCGCCGAAGCGGGGCTTTTTGATTGGAGCGATCCGAAGAAGATCAGGCCGCGACCGTGTCCGCCACACCCTTGTAGTCTTCGATCTTGTCGAAGTTCAGGTACTGGTAGATCTGTGCGCTGGACGCATCGAGCACGCCCGTGGCAGCCATGTATTCTTCACGCGTCGGGATGCGCCCCAGGCGCGAGCAGATGGCGGCCAGTTCGGCCGAGCCGAGGTACACGTTGGTGTTCTTGCCCAGGCGGTTCGGGAAGTTGCGGGTGCTGGTCGACATCACCGTGGCGCCTTCGCGCACCTGCGCCTGATTGCCCATGCACAGCGAGCAGCCCGGCATTTCGGTGCGGGCACCGGCATTGCCGAACACGCCGTAATGGCCTTCTTCGGTGAGCTGGTGTGCGTCCATCTTGGTAGGCGGCGCGATCCAGAGCTTGACCGGAATGTCGCGCTTGCCCTCGAGCAGCTTCGACGCGGCGCGGAAGTGGCCGATGTTGGTCATGCACGAGCCGATGAACACTTCGTCGATCTGGGCTCCGGCCACGTCGCTGAGCGTCTTCACGTCGTCGGGGTCGTTCGGGCAGGCCACGATGGGCTCGTGGATCTCGGCCAGGTCGATTTCGATGACAGCGGCGTATTCGGCGTCAGCGTCGCCCTTGAGCAGTTGCTGGTCGGCCAGCCATGCCTCTTGCGCGGCGATGCGGCGTTGCAGCGTGCGCGCGTCGGTATAGCCTTCGGCAATCATCCACTTCATCAGCGTGATGTTGCTGTTGATGTACTCGGCGATCGGCTCCTTGTTCAGGTGCACGGTGCAACCAGCGGCCGAGCGTTCGGCCGAAGCGTCGCTCAGCTCGAAGGCTTGCTCCACCTTCAGGTCGGGCAGGCCTTCGATTTCGAGGATGCGGCCCGAGAAGATGTTCTTCTTGCCTTGCTTGGCCACGGTCAGCAGGCCCGCCTTGATGGCGTACAGCGGAATGGCGTTGACCAGGTCGCGCAGCGTGACGCCGGGCTGCATCTTGCCCTTGAAGCGCACGAGCACCGACTCGGGCATGTCCAGCGGCATCACGCCGGTGGCAGCCGCGAAGGCCACGAGGCCGGAGCCGGCCGGGAAGCTGATGCCGATGGGGAAGCGGGTGTGGCTGTCGCCGCCGGTGCCGACGGTGTCGGGCGTCAGCAGGCGGTTGAGCCAGGAATGGATCACGCCGTCGCCCGGGCGCAGCGACACGCCGCCGCGGTTGGCCATGAACTCGGGGAGTTCGTGGTGCATCTTGACGTCGACCTTCTTCGGGTACGCGGCCGTGTGGCAGAACGACTGCATCACAAGGTCGGCCGAGAAGCCCAGGCAAGCCAGGTCCTTCAGTTCGTCGCGCGTCATCGGGCCGGTGGTGTCCTGCGAGCCGACCGAGGTCATCTTGGGTTCGCAATACGTGCCCGGGCGCACGCCCTGGCCTTCGGGCAGGCCGCAGGCGCGGCCGACCATCTTCTGCGCGAGCGAGAAGCCCTTCTTGGTGTCGACGGGGCTGGTCGGCAGGCGGAACAGCGTCGACACGGGCAGGCCCAGTGCCTCGCGCGCCTTGGCCGTCAGGCCGCGGCCGATGATCAGCGGAATGCGGCCGCCGGCGCGCACTTCGTCGAACAGCACGTCGCTCTTGACCTGGAATTCGGCGATGACCTTGCCGTCCTTCAGCGCCTTGCCCTCGTAGGGACGCAGTTCGACCACGTCGCCCATGTTCATCTGCGTGACGTCGAGTTCGATCGGCAGCGCGCCCGAGTCTTCCATCGTGTTGTAGAAGATCGGGGCGATCTTGCCGCCGAGGCAGACGCCGCCGAAACGCTTGTTAGGAACGAAGGGAATGTCTTCGCCGGTGAACCAGAGCACCGAGTTGGTGGCGCTCTTGCGCGACGAACCCGTGCCGACCACGTCGCCCGCGTAGGCCACGAGGTGGCCGCGCGCGCGCAGGTCTTCGATGAACTTCACCGGGCCGCGCTTGCCGTCTTCCTCGGGCACGATGCCGGGGCGCGCGTTCTTGTGCATCGCCAGGGCGTGCATCGGAATGTCGGGACGGGTCGTCGCGTCGGGGGCGGGCGACAGGTCGTCGGTGTTGATTTCGCCAGCCACCTTGAAGATGCTGACGGTGATGCTCTTCGGCACTTCGGGGCGGCTGGTGAACCACTCGGCGTCGGCCCAGCTTTGCAGCACGCCCTTGGCGTGCACGTTGCCCTTGTCGGCCTTTTCCTTGACGTCGTGGAACTGGTCGAACATCAACAGGGTTTTCTTCAGGCCTTCGGCCGCCACGGCGCCGACTTCGGCGTCGTCGAGCAGGTCGATCATGGGGCTGATGTTGTAGCCGCCGAGCATGGTGCCGAGCAGTTCGGTGGCGCGGGCGCGCGACAGGAACTCGCTCTTCTCGGTGCCGTGGGCCACGGCCGCAAGGTAGCTCGCCTTGACCTTGGCCGCGTCGTCGACGCCGGCAGGCACACGATGGGTGAGCAGATCGAGCAGGAAGGCGCCGTCTTTTGCATTCGCGCTCTTGAGGAGCTCGATCGCTTCAGAAGTCTGCTTCGCGCTCAAAGGCAGCGGCGGGATACCGAGCGCGGCGCGTTCGGCAACATGGTCAACGTAGGCTTGCAACATCTTCTTTTCTCCGGAAACTGGGCTGGCGGGCGTGCAACGCAGCAAGCAAGAGCCGCGCCGCACGCCGTTTCGTTACTTACTTCTTGGCCGGGTCGGCGCCTTCGAAAAGGCTCTTCGGCGGGTTTTTCTTCATTTCTTCTGCAAACGCGACCTGGGCGGCCGTCTGGCATTCGTCGGCGATGCGCAGGCCGGCCTTCTGGTTCATCAGCATCGACTTGTTGCCAAGCTGCAGCCACATGGCGCCGGCACGCGGGTCTTCGAGGCGGATGGCGCCGGTGCGGCTTTCGACCGGGTGCATCCGGTACTTCAAGCCCTTGGTGGTCACGGTGAAGAAGCCGGGCTTCTTCTCGTCGGGCGTGACGGTCACGTCGGCGCCGAGTTCGCACTGGGCACGGCCGGTCGACACGCGCTGGGCCACGGCCAGGTCAGCGTCGTTGAGCGTCACGTCGGTATCGGTGTTGACCGGCGTGACTTCCTCGACGGCCTTGGCGGCGCGGCGGGTGACTTGATGCTTGGCCGGCGCCTTCTTGGCCGTCGTCTTGGCGGCGGGCTTGGCCGCATCCTGGGCCAGTGCGGCGAACGGCAGCGCCAACGCGACGGCGGCAATCAGGGCAATTTTCTTCATGTGTGGGTTTCCTTGAGGCTGGATTCAGGGGTGGTTTCAGGAGGCCGCGAGCGCAAACCAGGCTTTCGCCTCGGGGGGCAACGCGCGCCCTGTTGCGTGGGCACGCGTCAAGACCTGCCAAAAGTGGCGGTAGCTCGCGCGGTCGTGCAATGTGCCATCAATTTGTGTCGGAGCCCAATCCGCGGCCGCGGCTTTTGCAATGATTTGTGAGGCGATCTGAATCTGCGCCTCATCCGGCGCAAAGGCCTCGAGGATGGGGCGGATCTGGTTCGGGTGGATGCTCCACATGCGCGTGTAGCCGAATTCGTCGGCCGCCTTGCGCGCCGCCGTACGCATGGCATCGGCGTTGTTGAACTCGGTAACCACGCAGTGCGACGGCACCTTGCCATAGGCATGTGCGGCCGACGCGATGGCCAGCTTGGCGCGCACCACCAGCGGGTGGCTGAACTGCCCTGCCGCCCCCATGCCATCGGCGGGGATCGCACCAGCATGCGCCGAGACGAAATCCATGAGGCCGAAGCTCAGCGACTGCACGCGCGGATGGGCCGCAATCTCGAAGGCGTTGTGCACGGCGAGCGGCGATTCGATCAGCACGTGCAGCGGCAATGCGCCGGCATCCGCCGCCTCGAGCGCCGCAACAGCCTGCAACACATCGGCCACCGATTCGACCTTCGGCACCATCAGGTGGCTCAGGCGTTGGGCGGCACGGCCGGCAATGGTGATCACGTCGCCGGCAAAGGCGGGGTGATCGACGGGGTGCACGCGCACGCCGACGCGCATGCCGGGTTTCGCGGCCAGCGCCAGTTCGGTAACGAGCGCGGCATGCTCGGCTTCGCCACCCACGGGGGCGCCGTCTTCGCAATCGAGGGTGACGTCGAATACGCAGGCGCCGAACTCCTCGGCCATCTCGGCCTGGAGCGCGAGGCTCTTCTTCATGCGCGCCTCGACGCCGCTGTAGTGATCGCACACGGGCAGCGTCACGGCGCCGGCCTGTGCACCCAGCAGCACTTCGGCGGGATGGGCGGTGTGGGTCATGCCCTGCCCTTTTGCGCCACGATGAACATGCGCGGGAAGGCGAGCAGCCGCTTGCCGTCGGCGCGGGCGGGATATGCCTCGTCCACGCGGCGCTGGTACTCGGCGAGGTAGCTCGCCTGCAGGTCGACCGGCAAGCGGTCGACGAAAGGCTTCAGGCCGGTGCTGCGCACCCATTCGACGATGGAGGCGGCATCGGCCATGCGGTGCTGGTAGATCGTGTGCCAGACATCGACGCTGGCGGCATGGGGCGCCAGCAGGTCGTAGTAGCCGCCGAGCGGCAGCAGCAGGGTGCGCAGCCTGTCGGCATCGCCGATGGGCTCGGCCCACGGCGCTTCGGCCGCCAGCGCGCGCATCAGGCGGTGTGTAGGTTCCTGACGGTTGTCGGGCATCTGGATGGCGAGCACGCCACCCGGGGCCAGCGCGTCGAACAGGCGCGGGATCAGCTTTTTGTGATCGGGCACCCATTGCAGGGACGCATTGGCGTAAATGAGGTCGGGCGCTTGTTCCGAAGACTGCGGCGCCCAGGTCGCGATGTCGCTCAACTCGAAGCCTGCCTTCGGCAGCCGCTCGCGCGCGCTGACCAGCATGGCTTCGGAGTTGTCGGTTCCGAGGACTTGCGCCTTCGGGAACCGCTGCACCAGCAGCTCGGTGGAATTGCCCGGCCCGCAACCGAGGTCGACCACGCGGTCGGCTGCGGTTAGCGGCACCCGCGCGAGGAGCTCCTGCGCGGGTCGTGTGCGCTCGTCCTCGTAGCGACGGTAGAGCGCGGGATTCCAGTCGAGCATGCTGATCGAGTTGCTTACAGCAGGTGGGCGACGCCGGCGCGTTCGCCTTCGAGCTCTTCGAGCGTCTTGTTGATGCGTTCCTGGCTGAATGCATCGATCTCGAGGCCTTCGACCAGCTTGTACTCACCGTTTTCGCAGGTGACCGGAAAGCCGAACATCACGTCCTTCGGAATGCCGTACTGGCCATCCGACGGGATACCCATCGTGACCCACTTGCCGTTGGTGCCCAGGGCCCAGTCGCGCATGTGGTCGATGGCGGCGTTGGCGGCCGAGGCGGCAGACGACAGGCCGCGAGCTTCGATGATGGCCGCGCCGCGCTTGCCGACGGTCGGCAGGAAGGTGTTCGCGTTCCATTCCTGGTCGTTGATCATCTTGGCGACGGACTCGCCCTTGATCGTGGCGAAACGGTAGTCGGCGTACATCGTGGGCGAGTGGTTGCCCCAGACGGTGAGCTTTTCGATGTCGGCCACGGGCTTGCCGGTCTTGGCGGCGATCTGGCTGGCAGCGCGGTTGTGGTCCAGGCGCAGCATGGCGGTGAAGTTCTTGCGCGGCAGGTCCGGTGCGCTCTTCATGGCGATGTAGGCGTTGGTGTTGGCCGGGTTGCCGACCACCAGCACCTTGACGTTGCGGCTGGCGACGGCGTTCAGTGCCTTGCCCTGTGCGGTGAAGATGGCACCGTTGACGGCCAGCAGTTCGGCACGTTCCATGCCGGGGCCTCGGGGACGCGAGCCGACGAGCAGTGCGTAGTCGGCGTCCTTGAAGGCGGTCATCGGGTCGCCGTGGGCTTCCATGCCGGCCAGCAGCGGGAAGGCGCAGTCGTCGAGTTCCATCATCACGCCCTTGAGCGCCTTCTGGGCCTTCTCGTCGGGGATTTCGAGCAGCTGAAGAATGACCGGCTGGTCTTTGCCGAGCATTTCACCGGAGGCGATACGGAACAACAGGGCGTAACCGATTTGACCGGCTGCACCGGTGACGGCAACGCGGACGGGCTTTTTGCTCATGGGAAGACTCCAGAAGGTGATGAAAACGGTGTTGGCGCTCTCGTGGGGCGCCAGGGTCCTGCGGGATCGGAATACCTTCCCGCAGCGCGGGACCGGCCGCATTTTAAGCCGATTCAATGAGCCTTGTCTTATGTCTTATATAAGATATCCTCCTGGGGTCCGCCAAGGCGCACCCCACCGCTGCCATGAACACGCCCACCACACTCGACGAGCCCTCGACGCCGTCCTTCAGTCCGCTCTATCAGCAGATCAAGACCCTGATCCTGCAGAGCCTGCAGGCGGGCGAGTGGAAGCCGGGCGAGCCCATCCCGAGCGAGATGGAACTGGCCGTGCGCTTTCGCGTGAGCCAGGGCACGGTGCGCAAGGCCATCGACGAACTCTCGGCCGAAAACCTGGTGGTGCGCCGCCAAGGCAAGGGCACCTTCGTCGCCACGCATGCCGAGCAGCATGTGCAGTACCGCTTCCTCAAGCTCGTGCCCGATGCGGGCGACCCGAACACCGAAGGCCCCGCGGTACGCACCATCGTCGACTGCAAGCGCCTGCGCGCATCGGCCGACGTGGCGCGTGCCCTCGGCCTGCGCACGGGCGACGCGGTGCTGCAGGTGCGGCGCGTGCTCGCCTACGGCGGCGTGCCGACCATCCTCGAAGACCTCTGGCTGCCCGGCACACCCTTCAAGGGACTCACCGCCGAGCGGCTGCGCGCGTGGCCCGGCCCGATGTACGCGCTGTTCGAGACGGAGTTCGGCGTGCGCATGGTGCGTGCCGAAGAAAAGATCCGCGCCGTGCTGCCCGATGCCGAACAGGCCGCGCTGCTCGACGTGACACCGCAGATGCCCCTGCTGAGCGTGGAGCGCGTGGCGCACACCTACCATGACATGCCGATGGAACTGCGTCGCGGGCTCTATCGCACCGACACCCACCACTACAGAAACCAGCTGGGCTGACCCGATGCAGACGAAAGCCGGATACCGGTGCGCCAGCGTGCGCACACAACGCGTGCGAAGCGCAGCGAAGTCAAGAGCATCCGACTGCAACGGTGCACTGACTCGCATGCGTCCGCTGCCCGATGGTGCATTGCAATAGAATTTTGCGTTGTTTGCATTTCCGCAGAAGAAACAAAAGCGTTCGCTCTCAGAACAAGCCAACAAGTCACAAAGCCACGAAAGCAATCCCCCCAATGACAGAGCTTGCAACCCCTCCCCGGCCACCGCGTCGCGAATTCCGCAACATCAATGCCTTCACGGACCTCACGACCTATCGGCTGCCGCCGGCGGGCATCGTGTCGATCCTGCATCGCGTCAGCGGCGTGCTGATGTTCCTGCTGCTGCCGTTCATCATCTGGATGTTCGACACGTCGCTGTCATCCGACTATTCGTTCGCGAGATTCAAGAGCGCCTTCAACGTCGGCATCGGCTTCGCTCCGGGGTGGTTCTTCAAGCTCGTCGCGCTCGCGCTCATCTGGGCCTACCTGCACCACTTCATCGCCGGCCTGCGCCATCTCTGGATGGACGTGAGCCACGCCGCGGTGACCAAGGAGTTCGGCCATACCTCGGCCGTCGTCACGCTGGCACTGAGCATCCTGCTCACCGTGGTGCTCGGCGCCAAGCTGTTCGGCCTGTACTGAGAAGGAGCCAACCATGTCTGTGAATTACGGCTCCAAGCGCATCGTCGTCGGCGCTCATTACGGTTTGCGCGACTGGCTCAGCCAGCGCATCACGGGCGGCCTGATGGCGCTCTTCACGATCATCCTGCTCGCACAGCTGATCTTCTCGCGCGGCCCCATCGGCTACGACCTCTGGGCCGGCATCTTCGCCGCGCAGTGGATGAAGGTGCTGACCTTCTCCGTGATCGCTGCCCTGCTCTATCACGTGTGGGTCGGCATGCGCGACGTGTGGATGGACTACGTCCAGCCCGTCGGTATTCGCCTCGCCCTGCAAATTTTCACCATCGTCTGGCTTGTCGGTTGTGCGGGTTGGGCCATTCAAGTGCTTTGGAAGATCTGACCCCACCATGACCTACACAAAAGAAAAAATCACCAAGCGCAAGTTCGACGTCGTGATCGTCGGTGCCGGCGGTTCCGGCATGCGCGCTTCGCTGCAACTCGCACGCGCCGGCCTCAACGTGGCCGTGCTCTCGAAGGTGTTCCCCACGCGTTCGCACACCGTTGCTGCGCAGGGCGGCGTCGGCGCCTCGCTCGGCAACATGAGCGAGGACAACTGGCACTACCACTTCTACGACACGATCAAGGGCTCCGACTGGCTCGGCGACCAGGACGCGATCGAGTTCATGTGCCGCGAAGCACCGAAGGTCGTGTACGAGCTCGAGCACTTCGGCATGCCGTTCGACCGCAACCCCGACGGCACCATCTACCAGCGTCCGTTCGGCGGCCACACGGCCAACTACGGCGAGAAGCCCGTGCAGCGCGCCTGTGCCGCGGCCGACCGCACCGGCCACGCGATGCTGCACACGCTCTATCAAAAGAACGTCGAAGCGCGCACGCAATTCTTCGTCGAATGGATGGCGCTGGACCTCATCCGTGACGACGAGGGCGACGTGGTCGGCGTGACCGCGCTCGAAATGGAAACCGGCGACCTGCACATCCTGCAGGCCAAGACCGTGCTGCTGGCCACCGGCGGCGCGGGCCGCATCTTCCAGGCCTCAACCAACGCCTTCATCAACACCGGCGACGGCCTCGGCATGGCGGCCCGCTCGGGCATTCCGCTGCAGGACATGGAGTTCTGGCAGTTCCACCCGACCGGCGTAGCCGGCGCGGGCGTGCTGCTGACCGAAGGCTGCCGCGGCGAAGGCGCGATCCTGCTGAACAGCAACGGCGAACGCTTCATGGAGCGCTATGCGCCCACGCTGAAGGACCTGGCGCCGCGCGACTTCGTCTCGCGCTCGATGGACCAGGAAATCAAGGAAGGGCGCGGCTGCGGTCCCAACAAGGACTACGTGCTGCTCAAGCTCGACCACCTGGGCGCCGACACCATCCACAAGCGCCTGCCTTCGGTGTACGAAATCGGCGTCAACTTCGCCAACGTCGACATCACGAAGGAGCCGATTCCCGTGGTGCCGACCATCCACTACCAGATGGGCGGCATTCCGACCAACATCCACGGCCAGGTCGTCATCCAGAAGGGTGAAGAGAACAGCGCCGTGGTGAACGGTCTCTACGCCGTGGGCGAATGCTCCTGCGTGAGCGTGCACGGCGCCAACCGCCTGGGCACCAACTCGCTGCTCGACCTCTTGGTGTTCGGCCGCGCGGCCGGCAACCATATCGTCGAGTTCAACGACAAGCTCAAGGAACACAAGGAACTGCCCAAGGATGCGGCCGACCGCACGCTGGAGCGCCTGAACCGCCTCGAGTCGACCACCGGCGGCGAATACGCGCAGGACGTGGCCGGCGAGATCCGAGCCGTCATGCAGCAGCACGCGGCCGTGTTCCGCAAGCAGGCCTCGATGGACGAAGGTGTGACCAAGATCGCCGCCGTGCGCGAACGCGTCAAGGCCATCGGCCTGAAGGACAAGTCCAAGGTGTTCAACACCGCCCGCATCGAAGCGCTGGAAGTCGACAACCTGATCGAAGTGGCGCAGGCCACGATGGTCTCTGCCGCCGCCCGCAAGGAATGCCGCGGCGCCCACACCGTAGAAGACTACGAACGCCCGGCGGACGATCCTGTCGCGCCGCTCGGCCGCGACGACGCCAACTGGATGAAGCACACGCTCTGGTACAGCGCGGACAACCGCCTCTCGTACAAGCCGGTCAAGCTGCAGCCCCTGACGGTCGCATCGGTGCCCCCGAAGGTCCGGACATTCTAAAAATTAGGAACACACGATGAAGCGCACATTCCAGATCTACCGCTACGACCCGGACAAGGACGCCAAGCCCTACATGCAGACTGTCGAGATCGAACTCGACGGCCATGAGCGCATGCTGCTCGACGCCCTGATGAAGCTCAAGGCGCAGGACCCGACGCTGTCGTTTCGCCGCTCGTGCCGCGAAGGCGTCTGCGGTTCCGACGCGATGAACATCAACGGCAAGAACGGTCTGGCCTGCCTGACCAACATGAACACGCTCAAGGGCACCGTGGTGCTCAAGCCGCTGCCGGGCCTGCCCGTCATCCGCGACCTGATCGTGGACATGACGCAGTTCTTCAAGCAGTACAACTCGATCAAGCCCTACCTGCAGAACGACAGCGTGCCGCCCGAGAAGGAGCGCCTGCAGTCGCCCGAGGAGCGCGACGAGCTCAACGGCCTGTACGAGTGCATCCTGTGCGCGAGCTGCTCCACGAGCTGCCCGAGCTTCTGGTGGAACCCCGACAAGTTCGTGGGCCCGGCCGGCCTGCTGCAGGCCTACCGTTTCATCGCCGACAGCCGCGACGAAGCCACCGCTGAGCGCCTGGACAACCTGGAAGACCCGTACCGCCTGTTCCGCTGCCACACGATCATGAACTGCGTGGACGTGTGCCCGAAGAGCCTGAACCCGACCAAGGCCATCGGCAAGATCAAGGAACTGATGGTGCGCCGCGCCATCTGACGCCCGTCCTGCAAGAAGTCACCATGCAAACCGCCGCCGACTCCGACCAGCCGCTCAGCGAACGTGCGCTGAGCAAGCTGAAATGGCGCTGCCGGCGCGGACTGCTCGAGAACGACCTGTTCATCGCCCGCTTCTTCGAGCGGCACGAATCCCGCATGACCGTGGGTCAGGCGGGAGCGATGGAGACATTGATGGACCTGTCGGACAACGATCTCCTCGACCTCCTTCTGCGCAGAAAGGAGCCCGAGCCCGAATGGGCCGGGGCCGAGGTGGTCGCATTGCTGCAGCTGATGCGAACCGACGGCGCACAGCGTCCCGCCATCTCTCCTTCGTCCTGAATCCACCTCTGAAAGTAAACCGAAATGAAAGCATCCGATACCAAGGCCACGCTGTCGTTCAGCAACGGCGGCGACAGCGTCGACCTGCCGATCTACAAGGGCACCGTGGGCCCTGACGTGATCGACATCCGCAAGCTGTATGCGCAGACCGGCATGTTCACGTACGACCCAGGCTTCATGTCGACGGCGGCTTGCCAATCGGCCATCACGTACATCGATGGCGACAAGGGCGAACTGCTGTACCGCGGCTACCCCATCGAGCAGCTCGCAACCAACTGCGACTTCCTCGAGACCTGCCACCTGCTGCTGTACGGCGAACTGCCGGACGCCGCCAAGAAGGCCAACTTCACCAAGATCGTGACCAACCACACGATGGTGAACGAGCAGATGCAGTTCTTCCTGCGCGGCTTCCGCCGCGATGCGCACCCGATGGCCATCATGACCGGCCTCGTGGGTGCGCTGTCGGCCTTCTATCACGACAGCACGGACATCAACAATCCCGAGCACCGCGAGATCGCCGCGATCCGCCTGATCGCGAAGATGCCCACGCTCGTGGCCATGGCCTACAAGTACACCGTCGGCCAGCCCTACATGTACCCGAAGAACGACCTGAGCTATGCGGGCAACTTCCTGCACATGATGTTCGCCACGCCGTGCGAGGAGTACAAGGTGAACCCGGTGCTCGAGCGCGCGCTCGACCGCATCTTCATCCTGCACGCAGACCACGAGCAGAACGCCTCGACCTCGACCGTGCGCCTGTGCGGCTCGTCGGGCACCAACCCCTTCGCGGCCATCGCGGCCGGCGTGGCCTGCCTCTGGGGCCCGGCCCACGGCGGCGCCAACGAAGCGGCGCTCAACATGCTCTACGACATCCAGAAGGAAGGTGGCGTGGAGAAGATCGGCGAGTTCATCAAGAAGGTCAAGGACAAGAACTCGAACGTCAAGCTGATGGGCTTCGGCCACCGCGTGTACAAGAACTACGACCCGCGCGCCAAGCTGATGCAGGAAACCTGCAACGAAGTGCTGACCGAGCTGGGCCTGGAGCAGGATCCGCTGTTCAAGCTGGCCAAGGAACTCGAGAAGATCGCGCTGGAAGACGAGTACTTCGTGTCGCGCAAGCTCTACCCGAACGTCGACTTCTACTCGGGCATCGTGCAGCGCGCCATCGGCATCCCGGTGCCGCTGTTCACCGCGATCTTCGCACTGGCCCGCACGGTCGGCTGGATCGCCCAGCTGAACGAAATGATCGGCGACCCCGAGTACAAGATCGGCCGCCCGCGCCAGCTGTTCGAAGGCTCGCCCAAGCGCGACGTGCAGCCCATCGGCAAGCGCTGATCGCGCTGCCTGCGCTCAATACGGAAAGCTGCCCTCGGGCAGCTTTTTTGCGTCTTGGCCGACATGCAGCGCGCGGAAATCGGCGATAGCCTGCAACGCGCTTAGTCGAAGGAGTTTCATCATGAAGTCGCTCGTCGCATTGTTCGCGGTCGCGTTTACTCTTGCCGTGCCACTGTCGGGTTGCAACACCTGGAGAGGAGCCGGCCAGGACATCCAGAAGGCAGGGGAAAAGATGGAGGATTCGGCCAAGAAGCGTCAGTGACGCCTCCTTCGCTCATCGCGCGACGACAGTAATGCCATCGCGCATGGCGATGACCAAGACCTGAAAACAAGGGGAAAATACGGGATTCCATCTCCATATGAGATGCCAAACCCGTATGACCTCTTCCGAACGCAACTTCGCCCGGCGCATCGACCTCACGTCGCTGCAACTGTTCGTGGCCGTTTGCGAACTGGGCAGCATCGGGCGGGCGGCGGAACGCGAATTCATTGCCGCTTCGGCCATCAGCAAGCGGCTTTCGGACCTGGAAGCCACCCTGGGCACCACCCTGCTCTACCGCCACGCGCGAGGCGTCGATCTTTCCCCCGCGGGCGAGAGCCTGCTGCACCATGCGCGCTCGGTGCTCTACAGCCTCGAGAAAATGCAGGGCGAACTCAGCGAATACGCCGAGGGCGTGCGCGGCCATGTCCGTGTGCACGCCAACATCTCGGCCATCGTGCAGTTCCTCCCCGAGGATCTCGGCGCCTTCACGCGCGAGCACGACGCGATCAAGATCGACCTCGAAGAGCATCTGAGCAACGAGGTGGTGCGCGCGATCCAGGAAGGCGCCGCCGACCTTGGCATCTGCCACATTCCCGACGGCACCAACGAGTTGCAGACGCTTCCCTACCGCCACGACCGGCTCGTGCTGATCGTGCCGGCCGGGCACCCGCTGGCCACACAGGGGCCGATCGATTTCTCCGCCTCGCTGGACTTCGACCACGTCGGCCTGCACACCAACAGCTCGATCTACGTGGCCATGCACCAGGCCGCGCTGGAGGCGGGCCGCGGCGTCAAGCTGCGCATTCACGTGACGGGGCTCGACGCCATGTGCCGCATGATCGACAACGGACTGGGCATCGGCGTGATGCCGCAGCGCGCATTCGAACTGTTGCAGGCAGGCATCGGCAGCCGCCTGCGCAGCGTGGCGCTGAACGACACCTGGTCCAGGCGCGAGATCCGACTGGTGGCACGCGACTTCTCCACCTTGCCGGTGGCCGCGCGCACATTGGTCAACCATCTGCGCACGTCGGCGGCCGCCGCCGATGCCGCCGAGCCTCTCGCCGCATAGAACGCAAGACAATTCACCTCCCCACGAAAGACAGAAGAGACCGACATGGCACGCACGCTCTACGACAAGATCTGGGACGAACACGTCGTCCACACCGAGGAAGACGGCACCGCGATCCTCTACATCGACCGCCACCTGGTGCACGAAGTGACCAGCCCGCAGGCCTTCGAAGGCTTGCGCGAAGCCGGCCGCAAGCTGTGGCGCATCAGCTCGGTCGTGGCCACGGCCGACCACAACACACCGACCACCGGCTGGGAGCGCGGCTACGAAGGCATTGCCGACCCGACCAGCAAGGAACAGGTCACCACGCTGGACCACAACATCGCCGAATTCGGCGCCGCCGCGTTCTTCCCGTTCCTGAGCAAGCGCCAGGGCATCGTGCACGTGATCGGCCCTGAATCGGGCGCGACGCTGCCGGGCATGACGGTCGTCTGCGGCGACTCGCACACCTCCACGCACGGAGCCTTCGGCGCGCTGGCGCACGGCATCGGCACCAGCGAGGTCGAGCACGTGATGGCCACGCAGACGCTGCTCGGCAAGAAGGCAAAGAACATGCTCGTGAAGGTCGAGGGCAAGCTGCCTTTGGGCTGCACGGCCAAGGACATCGTGCTGGCCATCATCGGCAAGATCGGCACGGCCGGCGGCACGGGCTACACCATCGAATTCGCGGGCTCGGCCATTCGCGACCTGAGCATGGAGGGCCGCATGACGGTCTGCAACATGGCCATCGAGGCCGGCGCGCGCGCCGGGCTGGTGGCGGTCGACGAGAAGACCATCGCCTACGTGAAGGGCCGCCCGCTCGCGCCCACCGGCGTTGAATGGGACCAGGCCGTGGCCTACTGGCGCACGCTGCAGTCCGACCCGGGTGCGAAGTTCGATGCCGTGGTCGAACTCGACGCCACGCAGATCCAGCCCCAGGTGACCTGGGGCACCTCGCCCGAGATGGTGGTCGACATCAACGGCCGCGTGCCCGATCCCGACAAGGAAAAGGACGCCAGCAAGCGCAGCGCCATCGAGCGCGCGCTCGTCTACATGGGCCTGGAGCCGAACAAGGCCATGAACGACATCTTCATCGACAAGGTGTTCATCGGCTCGTGCACCAATAGCCGCATCGAGGACATGCGCGAAGCCGCTGCCGTGGTGAAGAAGCTGGGCCAGAAGGTCGCCAAGAACGTGAAGCTCGCGCTGGTCGTGCCCGGCTCGGGCGTGGTGAAGGAACAGGCCGAGCGCGAAGGACTCGACCTGATCTTCAAGGCCGCGGGCTTCGAATGGCGCGAGCCCGGCTGCTCGATGTGCCTGGCGATGAACGCCGACCGCCTGGAACCCGGCGAGCGCTGCGCATCCACCAGCAACCGCAACTTCGAAGGCCGCCAGGGCGCCGGTGGCCGCACCCACCTCGTGAGCCCGGCCATGGCCGCCGCCGCCGCGGTGCACGGCCACTTCGTCGACGTCCGTACGTTCGCCTGACCCCAAAGAGATTCACATGCAGAAATTCACCGTGCACAAGGGCCTCGTGGCCCCGATGGACCGCGAGAACGTCGACACCGACGCGATCATTCCGAAGCAGTTCCTCAAGTCGATCAAGAAGACCGGCTTCGGCGTGAACCTGTTCGACGAATGGCGCTACCTGGACGCCGGCTTTCCGGGCCAGGACCCGGCCAGCCGCAAGCCGAACCCCGACTTCGTGCTGAACCAGCCGCGCTACGCCGGCGCCTCGGTGCTGCTGACGCGCAAGAACTTCGGCTGCGGCTCGTCGCGCGAACATGCGCCGTGGGCGCTCGACCAGTACGGCTTCCGCGCGATCATCGCGCCGAGCTACGCGGACATCTTCTTCAACAACAGCTTCAAGAACGGCCTGCTGCCGATCGTGCTGCCCGAAGCGCAGGTGGCCCAGCTGTTCGACGAGACCTTCGCCTTTCCGGGCTACACGCTGACCATCGACCTGGAGCGCCAGGTGGTCGTGAAGCCTGACGGCCAGGAGTTTGCGTTCGACGTGCAGGCCTTCCGCAAGTACTGCCTGATCAACGGGCTGGACGACATCGGCCTGACGCTGCGCCACAAGGACAAGATCAAGGCCTTCGAGGCCGAGCGCCTGGCATCGAAGCCTTGGCTGGCGCACACGATGATCTCGTGATCGACCGCATTTCCGTTTTCAAGAAAAAACCTCGGACCAACTTATGAAAATCGCAGTTCTCCCCGGTGACGGCATCGGCACCGAAATCGTGGCGGAAGCCGTCAGGGTGCTCGAAGTCCTCGACCTGAAGTTCGAGATGGAGTCGGCGCTGGTCGGCGGTGCCGCCTACGAGGCCCACGGCCATCCCCTGCCCGATTCGACGCTGAAGCTGGCAAAGGAATCCGACGCGGTGCTGTTCGGTGCGGTCGGCGACTGGAAGTACGACAAGCTCGACCGGCCGCTGCGCCCCGAGCAGGCCATCCTGGGGCTGCGCAAGAACCTGGGCCTGTTCGCGAACTTCCGCCCGGCCATCTGCTACGAGCAGCTGGTGGGCGCATCGAGCCTGAAGCCCGAGCTGATCGCGGGCCTGGACATCCTGATCATCCGCGAACTGACCGGCGACATCTACTTCGGCCAACCGCGCGGGCGCCGCACTGCGGTCGACGGCCACTTCCCGGGCGCCGAGGAAGCCTTCGACACGATGCGCTACTCGCGCCCCGAGATCGAACGCATCGCCCGCGTGGCCTTCGAGGCCGCCCGCAAGCGCAGCAAGCGCGTGACCAGCGTGGACAAGGCCAATGTGCTCGAGACCTTCCAGTTCTGGAAGGACGTCGTCACGGAGGTGCACAAGGACTATCCGGACGTCGAGCTCGACCACATGTACGTCGACAACGCAGCCATGCAGCTCGTGAAGGCGCCCAAGAAATTCGACGTGGTCGTCACCGGCAACATGTTCGGCGACATCCTCTCGGACGAAGCCGCGATGCTCACCGGCTCGATCGGCATGCTGCCCTCGGCATCGCTCAATTCGAGCAACCAGGGCCTGTACGAGCCCAGCCACGGCAGCGCGCCGGACATTGCCGGCAAAGGGGTTGCCAATCCTTTGGCTACAATCCTGTCTGCTGCCATGATGCTTCGCTTTTCACTCAACCAGCCCGAAGCTGCCGACCGTATCGAGTCGGCGGTCAAGGACGTGCTCGCTTCGGGGCTGCGCACGGGCGACATCTGGTCGGAAGGCACGAAGCGCGTCGGCACCCGCGAGATGGGCGACGCGGTCGTTGCAGCAATCACCAAAAAGACGATTACCGGCTAACCGCAGCCCGCTTCGTCACGCCCCTCCCCGGCTCGACGAGTCGGGGGCAAAAAAAGACAACTTTTTCTTTTTTCACAAGGGCAAACTGAAATGGCGAACGCATCCAATCAACCTCTGGTCGGCCTCGTAGGCTGGCGCGGCATGGTCGGCTCGGTCCTGATGGACCGCATGCAGGCCGAAGGCGACTTCGGTCTCATCGAGCCGGTCTTCTTCTCGACCTCCAACGCTGGCGGCAAGGCTCCGGCAATGGCCAGGAACGAAACCGCGCTGAAGGATGCGAACGACATCGAGGCACTGAAGAAGTGCGACATCGTCATCACCTGCCAGGGCGGGGACTACACCAGCGAGGTCTTCCCCAAGCTGCGCGCCGCGGGCTGGGCCGGCCACTGGATCGACGCCGCCTCCACCCTGCGCATGCAGGACGACGCGGTCATCGTGCTTGACCCGGTCAACCTGCCGGTGATCCAGAACGCGCTCGCCAACGGCGGCAAGAACTGGATCGGCGGCAACTGCACCGTGAGCTGCATGCTCATGGGCGTTGGCGCCCTCTACAAGGCCGGCCTTGTCGAGTGGATGACCAGCATGACCTACCAGGCAGCCTCTGGCGGCGGCGCTCAGCACATGCGCGAGCTGCTGACCCAGTTCGGCACCCTGAACGCCGAAGTGCGCGCGCTGCTCGACGACCCGAAGTCGGCCATTCTCGAGATCGACCGCAAGGTGCTGCACAAGCAGCAGAACCTGAGCGCAGCCGAAACGGCCAATTTCGGCGCGCCGCTGGGCGGCTCGCTGATCCCCTGGATCGATAAGGACCTGGGCGACGGCATGTCCAAGGAAGAGTGGAAGGCCGGTGCAGAAACCAACAAGATCCTCGGCCAGGGTGCGGGCTTCGGCACTGCCGCCGTACCCGTCGATGGCTTCTGCGTGCGCGTCGGTGCGATGCGCTGCCACAGCCAGGCCCTGACCTTCAAGCTCAAGAAGGATGTCCCCCTGGCCGACATCGAAGCGATGATCGCCGCGGACAACCCGTGGGCCAGCGTGGTGCCCAACACGCGCGAAGCCACCGTGAAGGACCTGACGCCGGTGGCCGTGACGGGCACCATGAACATTCCGGTCGGCCGCATCCGCAAGCTGGCGATGGGCCCTGAGTACGTCGGTGCCTTCACCATCGGCGACCAGCTGCTGTGGGGCGCCGCCGAACCCCTGCGCCGCATGCTGCGCATCCTGCTCGAAGCTTGATGCAGGCAGCTCAGGGCCTTTTGAAACACAAACTGTTGCCTTCCGGCAACGGAAGATGTGATCGTAAGTATGCGCGCACTGGGTAGAACACGCGCACTGCCTTGTCAGTACCCGGTGATGGTGCTAACGTCCTCTTACAAATTCTGGGCCTGAGCCGCCCCCTATCAGCATGACAAGACATCTGTTGCCTGCGGCCAGCCCATCGGCCGCTCGCCCGCTTCTGCCATCGAATGGCTGGCGGCTTTCCATCCTCGGCGCGGCGGCAGCCGTGGCCCTGGGCATCGCCAGCACCGACGCCAGCGCTTTTGCGCTGGGTCAGCTGAAGGTGCAATCGGCCTTGGGCGAACCGTTGCGCGCCGAGATCGACGTGACCGAAATCGCCGCCAACGAGGCGGACGGTCTGAAGATCAACATCGCCACGGCCGAAGCCTTCAAAAACGCGGGCGTTCCGTACAACTCGGCACTGAGCGACGTCAAGGCGACGCTGCAGCGTCGCGCCGGCGGCCAGTACGTGGTGCGTCTGAGCGGCAACCGCCCATTGAACGACCCGTTCGTCGACCTGCTGCTCGAAGCCAACGGCGCCTCCGGCCGGATCGTGCGCGACTACACCGTGCTGCTCGATCCGCCGGCCACGCGCCAGCCAACGACCAGCGCGCCGGCCACGCCCATTGCACCCCGGATCGCCACGCCGACCGAACGCACTGCCCCGGCAGCGCGTGCGCGCCGCGAGCGCGCCCCTGTGGCGGCGCCATCGGCAGCACCCGCGGCGCCTGCGCCGGCCGCAGCAGCGCCCGCGCCGGTCACTGCGGCCGCACCTGCTCGCAGCAGTGGCGGCGAACAGGTTACGGTGCAGCGCGGCGACACCGCCAGCAAGATCGCGGCCGCCCACAAGCCCGCCGACGTGTCCCTGGACCAGATGCTGGTCGCGTTGCTGCTCGCCAATCCGGATGCGTTCTCGGGCGGCAACATCAACCGCATGCGCGCCGGCGCCGTGCTCGATCTGCCGAGCAGCGCCGAGGCGGCCGCCGTCCTGCCGGACGAAGCCCGCCGCACGGTCACGGCACAAAGCCGCGACTTCGGCGCCTATCGCCAGCGGCTGGCCGACAACGCGCCGACCTCGAACGTCGCGGCCGCGAGCCGCAAGGCCTCGGGCAAGCTGCAGGCCAACGTCGAAGACCGCAACGCGGCGGCCAGCACGCCCGACAAGCTCACGATCTCGCAAGGCAGCGCGGCCTCCCGCGCCGCCGACGAGAAGGTCGCCCAGAGCCGCCAGGCGCAGGACAGCAGCAACCGCGTCGCGGAACTGTCGAAGAACATCAGCGAGCTGAACAAGCTCAAGGCTGCAACGGGCACCGGTTCGTCGGCACCTGCTGCTGCCGGTGCGGCTGCACCGGCACCGGCAAAGCCGGGCATCCCGGTTCCGACACCGGCCACCAGCGCGACGGTCGCGCCTCCAGTCGCCGCAAGCCCTGCCCCCATTGCTGCGCCGGCGCCAGCCCCGGCCCCGGCTCCTGTCGTCGCGGCCGCACCCGCAGTTCCTGCAGCGGCAACGGCAGCACCGAGCCCCGCCGCGCCCACGACCGAGGCAACTGCTGCCGCTCCTGCTGCTGCCCCGACGGCAGAGGCCGCCGCTGCCGCACCGGCAGCAGCCGCAACCGATGCAGCTGCTGCTCCCGCAACTCCGGCTGCGAGCGCCGCCGTGGCTGCCACGGCACCCAAGCCGGCCGTGAAGAAGCCGGCACCGCCGCCCCCGCCGGAGCCCACCTTCCTCGAAGAGCTCCTGGACAACCCGCTGATGCTGGCCGGCGCGGCGCTGATCGCGCTGCTCATCGGCTTCCTGCTGTACCGCGTGCTGGGCCGCCGGCGCGAGGAAATGAGCGAGAGCGTGTTCCTCGAAAGCCGCATCCCGAAGGACTCGTTCTTCGGCGCCAGCGGCGGCGAATCGGTCGACACCAAGCATCGTGGCGACTCCACCGTCTCGTCGCTGTCGTACTCGCCGAGCCAGCTCGACGCGGGCGACGTCGATCCCGTGGCCGAAGCCGACGTCTACCTGGCCTATGGCCGCGACCTGCAGGCCGAGGAAATCCTGCGCGAAGCGCTGCGCCTGAACCCGGACCGCACCGCCATCCACCTCAAGCTGCTCGAGATCCACGCCAAGCGCCGCGACGTGCGTGCCTACGAAGGCCTCGCCACCGAAGTGCACAAGCTGACGGGCGGCCTCGGCTCCGACTGGAACCGTGTGGTCGACATGGGCAAGGATCTCGATCCGGGCAACCCGCTGTACGAATCGGGCGCTCCCCGCAGCGGCGGCGCCAGCGCGGCCGAGACGGCCGCCTTCGCGGGCGCCCTCGCCGCGGCCGCCAAGCCGGCAGCACCTACTCCCGTTGCGCCGCCGGTTGCCGTTGCTCCGCCCGCCTTCGTGCCCTCGGTGGCACCGCTGGACTTCGACCTCGACCTGACCACGCCGCCGGCACCCGCCCCCGCACCGGCCCAGCAACATGCACCGGTCAGCGCCAGCCTGCCGAAGTCGATCTACGCGTCCGCTCCGACGACCGCACGCCCCCCAGCCCCCCTGTCGAATGGCCACGCCGCCACGCCTGTCGATCTCGAAAACGATTTCGACACCGCCCCCGGCGCGCTGACGGTCGACACGCTCCCCGGTTCGCTGAGCGATGCGGACAACACCCGCCCCGCCATGCTGCGCAATGCGCTGCCGGCCGACTCGGGCTTCATCGAGTTCGACATGAGCGCGCTGGCAGGCCTGCCAGCCCGCCCCGCCGAAACCGCGAAGCCCGCCGCAACCGCCACGCACGATGACGATGAAGGCGACGACAGCCCGCACGCCGTCAAGCTGTCGCTGGCTCGCGAACTGCAAGCCATCGGCGACGTCGAAGGTGCCCGTTCGCTGGTCGAGGAAGTCGAAGCCGAAAGCGCCGGCGATCTCAAGTCGCAAGCCCGTCAGCTGCTCGCAGAACTGCGCTGAGCGGTTGTTGTTGTACCGTCCCTGAATTCGTGAGGCTGGCGCTCGGCATCCGGTACAACGGCCAGGCGTACGAGGGCTGGCAAAGCCAGCGCTCGGGCCGCACGGTGCAGGACAAGCTCGAAGCGGCCCTCACGAAGTTCGCCGCGCAGCCATCCGGCAAGATCGGCACGCTGTGCGCCGGCCGCACCGACGCCGGCGTCCACGCGCTGATGCAGGTGGTGCACTTCGACACCGACGTCGAGCGCGAACCCTTCTCCTGGACGCGCGGCACCAACCGCTTCCTGCCCGACGACATCGCGGTGCAGTGGGCGCACCCGGTGCCCGATGAATTCCATTGCCGCGCCAGCGCGCTGGCACGCCGCTACCTCTATGTGCTCTCGCAGTCGCCGGTGCGGCCCAGCCTGGATTCGGGCCGGGTCGGCTGGTCGATGCATGCGCTCGACGGCGATGCAATGCGCAAAGCCGCCGCCGTGCTCATCGGCACGCATGATTTCAGTTCGTTCCGTGCCTCGGCCTGCCAGGCCAAGTCGCCCGTGAAGAACCTGCGCCGCATCCAAGTCACGCGGGTTGG
This sequence comes from Variovorax sp. CF313, assembly GCF_000282635.1. GTDB lineage: Bacteria > Pseudomonadota > Gammaproteobacteria > Burkholderiales > Burkholderiaceae_C > Variovorax. The sequence continues at coordinate 182,620 of NZ_AKIW01000020.1, read as the reverse complement.
CGAAGGCGAACGCTGCCGCTGGCATTTCGAGTTCGAGGCCGACGCGTTCCTGCACCACATGATCCGCAACCTGATGGGCTGCCTCGTGCGCATCGGCCGCGGCGACGAGCGGCCCGAATGGATTGCCGAGGTGCTCGAGGCGCGCAGCCGCAAGGCGGCGGCGCCGACCTTCTCCGCGGACGGCCTGTACTTCCTGGGCCCGTTGTACGACGCCAAGTGGGGTCTGCCGGCCGAGGCGACGCTGCAGGCCGGCGGCGCTCCGTATGATGGACCTCCATGACGTCTCCCCGCACCCGCATCAAGATCTGCGGCCTCACACGCGAGGCCGACGTGGATGCCGCGGTCGAAGCGGGTGCCGATGCCATCGGCTTCGTGCTCTATGCGAAAAGCCCCCGCGCAGTGACGGCCGAACGCGCTGCCGAACTCGCTTCGCGCCTGCCCCCGTTCATCACACCGGTGCTGCTGTTCGTGAACGAGGATGCTCCTGAAGTCATAGCAGCACTCGCCCACGTGAAGGGCGCGATCGCCCAGTTCCACGGCGAGGAAACGCCCGAACGGTGCGAGGAAGCCACCGGCCCAGGCCGCTTCCGCTACATGCGCGCCGCCCGCATTCCACTGGGGGCTGCCGGCGCCGGCTTCGACCTCGTAAAATACGCTTCCGATTACTCCCACGCCCAGGCCATCCTGCTCGACGCGCATGTCGAAGGTTATGGCGGTGGCGGCAAGGCATTCGATTGGTCACTTCTTCCACCCGCCGTCGACGCTCACCTCGTCTTGAGTGGTGGGCTCACACCTGCAAACGTGAGCGATGGCATTCGCATCCTGCGGACGCGCTGCAAGACGCTGTCCGTTGATGTGAGCTCGGGCGTCGAAATCGACGGTCCCGGGAACAAGGGCCTCAAGGACGCCGGAAAGATCCGGCAATTCGTCGCAGCCGTCAGGGCGGCCGACGCGTCCTTCTCCAGCTAGCCGCCGCAGCCGATCGATGTCGGGCTGCGGCCCACCGATCGAGAACCATGCAAAGCAACTACCAGCAACCCGACGCGACCGGCCATTTCGGCAATTACGGCGGCACCTTCGCGAGCGAAACGCTCACCCACGCGATCAACGAACTGCGCGACGCGTACGCCAGGTTCAAGGACGATCCGGCCTTCCTTGCCGAATTCCACTACGAGCTGAAGCACTTCGTCGGCCGTCCCTCGCCGATCTACCACGCCGCGCGCACCAGCCGCGAAATGGGCGGCGCGCAGATCTACCTGAAGCGCGAGGACCTGAATCACACCGGCGCCCACAAGATCAACAACGTGATCGGCCAGGCGATGCTCGCGCGCCGCATGGGCAAGCCCCGCGTCATCGCCGAGACCGGCGCCGGCCAGCACGGCGTGGCCACCGCCACCATCTGCGCACGCTACGGCCTCGAATGCGTGGTCTACATGGGCAGCCAGGACGTGAAGCGCCAGAGCCCGAACGTCTACCGCATGAACCTGCTCGGCGCGACCGTGGTGCCCGTCGAATCGGGCAGCAAGACGCTGAAGGACGCGCTCAACGAGGCGATGCGCGACTGGGTCACGAACGTGGAAAACACTTTCTACATCATCGGCACCGTGGCCGGTCCGCACCCCTACCCGACCATGGTGCGAGACTTCCAGAGCGTGATCGGCACCGAGTGCATCGAGCAGATGCCCGCCATGCTCGCGGCCGACGGCATTACCGGCGAGGCCGAGGGCAAACAGCCCGACGTGGTGGTCGCCTGCGTGGGCGGCGGCAGCAATGCGATGGGCATCTTCCATCCGTACATTCCGTTCACGGGCACGCGCCTGATCGGCGTCGAGGCGGCAGGCGAAGGACTCGACAGCGGCAAGCACTCGGCCTCGATCCTGCGCGGCAGCCCGGGCGTGCTGCACGGCAACCGCACCTACCTGCTGCAGAACGACGACGGCCAGATCACCGAGACGCACAGCATCAGCGCGGGGCTCGACTACCCCGGCGTGGGCCCCGAGCACGCGTACTTGGCCGACATCGGCCGGGCCGAATACGTCGGCATCACCGACACCGAGGCGCTCGAAGCCTTCCATTATTTGTGCCGAACGGAGGGCATCATTCCCGCGCTCGAATCCAGCCATGCCGTGGCCCACGCGATGAAGCTCGCGAAGACCATGCGCCCCGATCAATCCATCCTGGTGAACCTCTCGGGCCGTGGCGACAAGGACATCGGCACCGTGGCCGACCTGTCGGGCGTCGACTTCTATGACCGCCCCTCGATGCGCGGCCTCAGCGTGAAGGGAGGCAAGTGATGAGCCGCATTGCAACCACCTTCGACGCACTGAAAAAAGACGGCCGCCGCGCCCTCATTCCCTACGTCACCGCCGGTTTCCCGTTCGCAGACATCACGCCCGAGCTGATGCACGGCATGGTCGAGGCCGGCGCCGACGTGATCGAGCTGGGCGTGCCCTTCTCCGACCCCATGGCCGACGGGCCCGTGATCCAGAAGGCCGGCGAGGCCGCGCTGGCGTTGGGCATCGGCATGAAGCAGGTGCTGGCCATCGTCGCCGCCTTCCGCCAGAAGGACGCGACCACGCCCGTGGTGCTGATGGGCTATGCCAACCCGGTCGAGCGCTACGACCTCGTGCACGGAAAGAAGGCCTTCATCCGCGATGCGGCCGCGGCCGGCGTCGACGGCCTGCTGGTGGTCGACTACCCGCCCGAGGAATGCGAAGCTTTCGCTGCGGACCTGAAGGCGGCCGGCATCGACCTGATCTTCCTGCTCGCGCCAACGAGCACCGACGAGCGCATGGCGCAGGTCGCGCGCATCGCGAGCGGCTACGTCTACTACGTGTCGCTCAAGGGCGTGACCGGCGCCGGCCACCTCGACACCGAGGCGGTCGGGCAGATGATTCCGCGCATCCGCCAGCACGTGAGCATTCCGGTCGGCGTGGGTTTCGGCATTCGCGACGCGCGCACCGCGCAGGCGGTCGGCTCGGCCGCCGATGCGGTCGTGATCGGTACGAAGATCATCCAGTTGATCGAAGACCAGCCCCGCGAAAAGGTCGTGCCCGTGGTGCGCGAATTCCTCGCCGGCATCCGCGAGGCGCTCGATGCGCTGCCGGCGGCTATCCCGAAGAATGCGGCTGGCCGATAATCGCTGCTGCCCCTCACCCCCAGCCCCTCTCCCGCATGCGGGAGAGGGGAGCTAATTCGGAGTCCTATGAGCTGGCTTGAAAAACTGCTACCCGCCAAGATCGCACAAACCGACCCATCGGAGCGCCGCCAGGTGCCCGAGGGCCTGTGGATCAAGTGCCCCGCCTGCGAGACCGTCCTCTACAAGACCGACCTCGAGCACAACCAGAACGTCTGCCCCAGCTGCAGCCACCACCACCGCATCGGTGCCCGCGCGCGGCTCGACGCGTTCCTCGACGCCGAGGGCCGCTACGAAGTCGGCCAGGAAGTGCTGCCGGTCGACGCCCTGAAATTCAAGGACAGCCGCAAGTACCCCGAGCGGCTCAAGGAAGCGCTGGAGAACACCGGCGAGACCGACGCGCTGGTCGTCATGGGCGGCTCGGTGCACAGCATCAGCGTGGTCGTGGCCTGCTTCGAGTTCGAGTTCATGGGCGGCTCCATGGGCAGCGTGGTCGGCGAGCGCTTCGTGCGCGGCGTCGAAACCGCCATCGAGCAGAAGGTGCCCTTCATCTGCTTCACCGCCACCGGCGGCGCGCGCATGCAGGAAGGCCTGCTCTCGCTCATGCAGATGGCCAAGACCAACGCCGCGCTCACGCGCCTCGCGAAGAAGGGCCTGCCCTACATCAGCGTGCTGACCGACCCGACCATGGGTGGCGTGTCGGCCGGCTTCGCCTTCGTGGGCGACGTGGTCATTGCCGAGCCCAAGGCGCTGATCGGCTTCGCCGGCCCGCGCGTGATCGAGTCGACCGTGCGCGTGACGCTGCCCGAAGGCTTCCAGCGCGCCGAGTTCCTGCAGACCAAGGGCGCCATCGACTTCATCAGCGACCGCCGCGAACTGCGCAAGACCATTGCCAGCTCGCTGGCCATGCTGCTGCGCCAGCCGGCCGACGCGGTCAGCTGAGGAACGAACAGCAAGCCAATGCAAAAGAGCCCGGGTGCATCGCACCCGGGCTCTTTTGCTTGTGAGGCTCAGAACGTCAGTTGATAGGCAAACACCAGCAGGTTGCCCAGCACGATCGCGATCACCTGCAGTACCACGATGGCCGCCAGCGGCGAGAGATCGACGCCACCGATCAGCGGGATGAAGCGCCTGAAGGGCCGCACCAGCGGCTCGGCCAAACGGGAGATCAGGTCAAGCAGCATCGGCGACGCGCCCGGAATCCAGGACAGCACCGCATAAACCACCAGCAGTGCGGTCAGGCCTGAGACGGCCAGCTGCATCAGCCCGACCAGCGACACCAGGGGAAGGGTCGCGATCCGCCCCAGGTTGCCGGCAAGCAGCCACAGCAGCAGGAACTTCAGCAACACCAGCAGCCAGGCCGCTATCAGGCTGGCAAGGTCCCAGCGCTTCACCGACGGCACGATGCGCCGCAGCGGCAGCACGATCCAGTCGGTGATGGCGAACACGAAGCGCCCGAGCGGATTGCCGAACGGCACCCGGTGGTACTGCATGTAGAGGCGCAGCAGGCAGGCGCCGCCGAGCAGGCCGACGATCACGTCGAGGAGGAACGAGGGAATCTGATAGAGCATGGGGCGCAGCCGTGAGCGGAATGCGATGATAGCCACGCAAGGCTCTTCGATGACGACACTACCCCTTTTGCATTCACTGCCATTGTTTCCGCTCGGTACGGTCCTGTTTCCGGGCGGCCTTCTTCCGCTGCGCATCTTCGAGGTCCGCTATCTCGACATGATCGGCAAATGCCGAAAGGCCGACGCGCCCTTCGGCGTGGTGAGCCTCACCAGCGGCAGCGAAGTGCGCAAGGCCGGCGCCGATGCGGAGAGCTTCGCCGCCATCGGGACGTTGGCGATGATTCGCGAGTTCGAATCGCCGCAAAGCGGGCTGCTGCAGATCGAATGCGTGGGCACGCAACGCTTCCGGGTGCGCGACACCGAGTTGCAGAAGCACGGTCTGTGGGTCGCCGAAGTGGAGGCCGTGGCCGACGACGTCGCGCTGGAAATTCCCGACGACCTGAAACACACCGCCACGGCACTGCAACGCCTGATCGACACGCTCGAGGAGCGGCGCCGCGAACAGGGCGGATCGGTACGGTTGCCCATCGGCATGCCCTACCTGCTCGACGATTGCGGCTGGGTGGCGAACCGCTGGTGCGAACTGGTGCCGATGCAGCTCGAACTGAAGCAGCGCCTGATGGAGCTCGACAGCCCGCTGATGCGCCTCGAGCTGGTCAGCGATCTGCTCGCACGCACGGGCATTGCTCAATAGATCGCTATATTTTTCGTAGCGCATTACGCAGGATCGGCGGGCATTGGACAGCGGCTTCGCCTGAATCCGATCGGCTAAAATGCCGGGCTCGCGCACGCTCCCGTTGCGCCTCACCCGCTCCCCATGTCCGATCACCTGACCCCTCCCATTCCCACGCCCGCTGCAGCGCCCGCCTCTGCGCCAGCCGTCGACGACAACCAGCTCATCGCCGAACGCCGCGAGAAACTCAAGCTGCTGCGCACAGCGCAGACCGAGGGCAAGGGGGTTGCGTTCCCGAACGACTTCAAGCCGGGCCACCGCGCCGCGGCACTCGTCGAGGCACATGGCGCCACCGAGGCCGAGGCCCTCGAAGCGCAAGCCGTTTCCGTGAGCGTGGCCGGCCGCATGATGCTCAAGCGCGTGATGGGCAAGGCCAGCTTCGCGACCGTACAGGACGCCACGAGCCGCATCCAGCTCTACGTGACGCGCGACGCGGTCGGCGAAGACGTCTACGCCGATTTCAAGCGCTGGGACCTCGGCGACATCGTGGGCGCCGAAGGCACGCTGATGAAGACCAAGACCGGCGAGTTGTCGGTCAAGGTCACGAAGCTGCGCCTGCTTACCAAGAGCCTGCGCCCGCTGCCCGACAAGTTCCACGGCATGGCCGACCAGGAGCAGAAGTACCGCCAGCGCTACGTCGACCTGATCACCGACGAAACCGCCCGTGCGCGCTTCACCGCTCGCAGCAAGGCAGTGAGCGCGCTGCGCGAATTCATGGTGGCCAATGATTTCCTCGAAGTCGAGACGCCCATGCTCCACCCGATTCCGGGCGGCGCGAACGCCAAGCCTTTCAAGACGCACCACAACGCGCTCGACCAGGAAATGTTCCTGCGCATCGCGCCCGAGCTCTACCTCAAGCGCCTGATCGTCGGCGGTTTCGAGCGCGTGTTCGAGATCAACCGGAGCTACCGCAACGAGGGCATCTCGGTGCGGCACAACCCCGAGTTCACGATGATGGAGTTCTACGCGGCCTACTGGAACTACCGCGACCTGATGGACTTCACCGAGACGCTGATCCGCACCATCGCCGACAAGGCCGTGGGCACGCAGCAGCTCACGTACGGCGGCAAGGCCGTCGATCTGACACAGCCCTTCGAACGCCTGACGATCCGCGAAGCGATCCTCAAGCACACCGACGCCGGCGACGGTGTGGACGACAGCGCCTGGCTGATCAATGCACTGCGCAAGATCGGCCTCAGCGAAGAGAAGGACAAGCTCTCGCAGCGCAGCCTCGCGAGCCTGCAGGTGATGTACTTCGAGGAAACCGTCGAAGAAAAGCTCTGGCAGCCGACCTTCATCATGGAGCACCCGACCGAGATCTCGCCGCTGGCGCGCGCCAACGACGAGCGCCCCGAAGTCACCGAGCGCTTCGAGCTCTACATCACGGGCCGCGAATTCGGCAATGGCTTCAGCGAGCTCAACGACGCCGAAGATCAGGCCGCGCGCTTCAACGCCCAGGTGGCCGCCAAGGACAGCGGCGACGACGAAGCCATGTTCTACGACCACGACTTCGTTCGCGCCCTCGAATACGGCATGCCGCCCACCGGCGGCTGCGGCATCGGCATCGACCGGCTGATGATGCTGCTGACCGATTCGCCGAGCATCCGCGATGTGATTCTGTTCCCGGCGCTGCGCAGGGAATCTTGAACGTGCAGTTACCGTCGTCGCTGCCGACGATCGGCATCGACTTCGGCACCTCCAACTCCGCCGTGGCCTGCCGGGTCGACGGCGAGGCCCGCTTGTTGCCCATCGAAGGCGCGGCCACCACCCTGCCCACCGCGATCTTCTTCAATGCCGAAGACCGAACCACGCATTTCGGCCGCGACGCCATCGGCCAGTACCTCTCGGGCACCGAAGGCCGGCTGATGCGCTCGCTGAAGAGCCTGCTCGGCAGCGCGCTGATGCAGGAGAAGACCGCCATTTACGACGGCCTCGTGAGCTTCGAGGACATCATCGCGCGCTTCCTGCGAGAGCTGGCCATGCGCGCCAGCCGTGAACTCGGCCAGATGCCCGAGCGCGTGGTGATCGGCCGGCCCGTGCACTTCGTGGACGACGATCCGAAGCGCGACGAGCGTGCCGAGGAAAGCCTGCGCCACGCGGCACACGCAGCGGGGTTCCGCGAGATCGCTTTCCAGCTCGAGCCGATCGCAGCCGCGTTCGACTACGAGCAGCACATCGCCAAGGAGTCGATCGTGCTCATCGTCGACATCGGCGGCGGCACCTCCGACTTCACCGTGGTGCGCGTCGGACCCGAGCGCGCGACCCGCGAGGACCGCAGCGACGACGTGCTGGCCACCAGCGGCGTGCACATCGGCGGCACCGATTTCGACCAACGCCTGAACCTCGAGCGCGTGATGCCGCAGTTCGGCTTCCGGCACCACGGCCCGCAGGGGCGCGAAGTGCCGAGCAAGGTGTTCTTCGAACTCTCCTCCTGGCACCTGATCAACTGGCTCTACGCCGCCAAGGCGGTGCGCCAGGCGAAAGACCTGCGCACGAGCTACAGCGACACGCGGCTGCACGACCGGCTGATGACCGTGCTCGAGGAACGGCACGGGCATCGCATCGCGAGTGCGGTGGAAGCGGCCAAGATCGATGCGTCGATCACCGACGCCGAAACCGCCATCGACCTCGGTTGTGCCGAGCGCGGGCTGGTGGCCTCGCTCACGCCGGCCGACATGGCTCAACAATTGGCAGGTTCGCTCGAGAACGTGATCGCCTGCGCGCACGCCTGCGTCAAGCGCGCGGGCCTGCGCAGCGGTGACCTCGACGCGATCTATCTCACCGGCGGCTCTTCCGCCCTTCGGCCGTTCCAGCACGCTCTGCGCAGGAGCTTCGCGGGCGTGAATCTGGTCGAGGGTGACCTGTTCGGCGGCGTGGCTACGGGGCTCGCCTGCGCGGCGCGCACCGGGTACCGGGCATGAAATACCTGGCGGGCTATCCGGCGCCCCTGCTGGATCAGGTCCGCCAGCTGATGGCCGAGGACAAGCTGGCCGCGATGCTCGGCAAGCGCTATCCCGACGGGATGCACAGCGTGCAGACCGACCGCGCGCTCTACGACTACGTGAGTGACCTCAAGAGCGAGTTCATGCGCAAGGCCGAGCCGCTGTCGAAGGTCATGTTCGACAACAAGCTGCATGTGATCCGCAACGCGCTCGGGACGCACACAACAGTTTCGCGCGTGCAGGGCGGAAAGCTCAAGGCAAAGCGTGAAATCCGGGTGGCGAGCCTGTTCAAGGGCGTGCCCCTGGCTTGGTTGCGGATGATCGTTGTGCACGAACTCGCACATACCAAGGAAAAGAGTCACGACAAGGCCTTCTACGCGCTATGCGCGCACATGGAGCCCGACTACCATCAGCTCGAATTTGACCTGCGGCTCTACCTGACCCACCTGGACACCGGCGGCGAACCGCTCTGGTCGACGGCCTCGAAGGCGCCGTGACCGCCCGCCTTTCCCTTTTCCACGGATCGACCGCACCCATGTCCACCCCGCCGACCGAAGCCGTCCGCGAGACGCTGGCACGCATCGGACGCTGAAGACTTCCCGCGTCTTCCTCAGTCCACCGCGGCCCTTACCTGCTCGACGTCGGCGACGGCCAGCCAGTGGCAGTAGCCGCCCGAGGTGCGCCGGTCGATTTCGTCGAGCGCCATGCCGGCATATTTGCCAGCGCGGTACTGGTGCTTGGACCAGTACTGGTCGGTGTGCCACGCATGGATGTGCAGGACGTCGCTGCCCAGCGCGCGGTTCGCATAGGGCAGATGGTCAAGCAGTCCCAGCGAGCATTGCTGGGGGTAGGTGCGACGCAAGGCCAGTTCGCCCGCGTACATCGTGACGACGTTCTTGCACCAGCCCGGCCATGTACCCTGGAAGTGGCGAAACTCCTCGTCGAGCAGCTTGTTGCAGTAGTCGAGCTGGGACTCCACGAAATTGCAGACGAACTCGGACGGCCCGAGCACCGAAGCGCCGACGTTGTGCAGGCCGGAATGCGGAAAACCCCAGCGCTGGCTGCACTCGGACAGCTTGCGGCGAACCTCTTCTTCATAGGCGTACGCGCCGAAGCCGAAGCACAGGCCGGTCGGCGTGAAGTTCGTGAGCGCCGGCGTGACGAAGGTATCGCAATCGGTCTTCAGCAGGGTGTCGTACTTCCTGCACTCCTCGATCACGGCCGGCTCGCACAGGTTCGCCACGGAATTGATGTAGCCATAGCCGTTCCAGTCGGCATTGCGCTGCGCGTAGGGCTCGCTCGGAATCACGACGATCCGCTCGTCCTGAGGCAGTGCGCCGACGGCGTCCGGATGGCAGACGGCGATGATCCTTGCACGCGAGAACAGGTTCGAGAAGATCATGCTTTTGTAGAGCCATGAAAACTCGTCGATGATTTCCCGTTTGTTGTCGATGTAGACCAGCACGCCCATCGTCATGTCGTTTCCTTTCGCCAACTGCTATCGGATCCGTTGCGAGCGGGCATCCATCGCGGCCATGTACACGGAGCGGTAAGGCTCGCCGAGATTGATGAAATGCACCAGCAAGGAGTCCTCGCTGGCCAGATGCGGCGGCGTGTTGATGCTGAGGTTGTCAAGGATGTTCTGCTCGCCGACAAGGCCCTCTTCCATCAGCACCTCGTTCGTGTAGTACTGGTCGCCCTGGCTGCTGTAGACCGCCGACTTGTCAGCCACGCCGCCGATGCGCTCCCAGATGCGGTCGAGCAGGCGCGAGTTGCCGGGCGTGTTCCGAAAACCCATGACGCCAGAGTTGAACTGCCAGGCGCCGACGTCCTTGGCAAGCAGCAGGTCGCGGCCTTCGAGCAGTGGCTCGATGCGTTTCGCCTGGTTGTAGAAGACGACATCCGCATCCACCCAGATGACCCACTCATGACGGGTCAGGTGCTGGTTGATGAGCCAGCTCCGGATCCAGGAGCCGTTGATGTTCGGACCGATGGATGCGGGAATGTCGCGGTACACGTGGTACGCATGGCCATGCCTGTCGCAATAGCGGCGCACGTTGTGCTCGGACACCCGCGCGTAGCTCCGGATATGCGGCGTATAGAGCGTCAGAAAGGCGACGGGCGCCTCCGGGTTGTAGCTGTCCACCGCCGCCGGCGATACCTCCGGGTACGCCGGCTCCTGCAGGACCGGACGCCCCTGGGTCAACGCCTCGTCGACCTGCTCTGCCAGCAAGCGCTGCAGGTTCAGATCGTGCAGCATGTCCTCGCGCAGTTCGCCCTCCACCTCGACCGGCAGCGGTCCCAGGTTGACCACGAAGATCGACGCCTGGTACCACTGCGCAATGCGCCAGGACACGTTGACGTAGAACCCCTGCTCCATGGCATTGCATCCCAGCAGGCCCGCAGGCCGCAGGCGCGCGGCCTCGTCGATGCGTTTCGCCGCCAGCGCGATCACGTGCCCTGAATCGACGATCAACTGGTGCAGCATCGACCGGTTGGCAGCCGTGTTGCGCACGACCATCATGTTGGTCATGGCCAGGCCCGTCTGGCTGCCCACGGGAGGACTCTCGACCGCGAGCAGGTCACGTCCCTGCATCAGGACGTCGATCGCCACGGGGTGGAAGACCACCGAATCGCCATCGATGAAGAACAGCCAGTCTCCTTCGGTCAGCGTGCGCAGATGGCGCAGGATCTCGCTGTACTTGGCGCTGGCGCGAAGCGCCGGGTGAAGGATGCGGTCGCTCTCGATCCATTTGTGGGGATAGCCGTAGAGCCTGCAGTAGTGCGCGTGGTTGCGCAGCACCGCTTCGTCCTGGCGCTGAAGGATACTGAGGCACAAGGGCATGGCTTACTCCGCAAGGCCGGGCTGGGCCAACGCACGCTTGGCGTCACGGTAGGCCGTGGAAGCCACCAGTGCGTCCCAGGCAATCGAGGGGCCACTTGGCAACAGGCCCCTGCGGCGCGCTTCGCTGCGCATGTCAGGCTTCCAGCGCTCAGTACGCGCCGCGAGAGCGAAGTCTTCGAGCATTTCATCCAGCGGCGCGCCGTCGCCAACGCTCTTGTTGCACAGCATCGCCAGATCGCACCCGGCTTCGAGCGCAGCCAGCGCCGCATCGGCGTAGCTGAGCAACCGGCCATCGATATAGCGGCCCGCCTCCATGCTCAGGTCGTCGCTGAACACGGTGCCGCCGAAGGCAAGGCGCTGGCGCAGGATTGCCTTGAGCCACTTCGACGAAAACCCCGCCGGCCGCTTGTCGACCTTCGGATAGATCACGTGCGCAGGCATCACCGCAGCGAGCGTGCCCGACAGCCAGTCGTACGGCTTGGCATCGTCGTCCAGGATGGCCTTGAGGCCGCGCTCATCCACCGGAATCTCGACGTGCGAATCCGCATGCACGAACCCGTGTCCCGGGAAGTGCTTGCCGCAGTTGCGCATGCCCATCTGCAGCATGCCGTGCATCACGCTCTTGGCCAGCAGCGCGACCACGCGCGGGTCGCGGTGGAAGCTGCGGTCGCCGATGACGCTGCTGCCGCCGTAGTCCAGGTCGAGCACCGGTGCGAAGCTGAAGTCGACGCCGCAGGCGCGCAGCTCGCCCGCCAGCACCTGTCCGGCAGCGGTCGCGGCCTGGGTGGCGCGCATGGCGTCGCGCATCCACAGCTCGCCCAGCGCGCGCATCGACGGCAGGCGCGTGAAGCCGTCGGTGCGAAAGCGCTGCACGCGGCCACCTTCGTGGTCGACGCAGATCAGCAGGTCGGGCCGGATTGCCTTGATCTCGGCATTGAGCGCGGTCATCTGGGCGCGATCCCGCCAGTTGCGGGCGAAATGGATCACGCCGCCGACAAGCGGATTGGCGAGGCGCCGGCGGTCGGCGTCGTTGAGTTCGGTGGCCGCCACATCGATGATCAGCGGCGCGTGGGGGCGATCGGCAAGCCCGGCGGTCATGTTTTCTCCACCACCACGAAGCTCGCGGCGTATTCGGTTTCGTCGGTCACGGTCACGTGGGCCGTGAGGCCCTGCGCCTCGAACCAATCCTTCAGGTCGCCATGCAGCACGATGACGGGCTTGCCGCTGCGCAGGTTCGCGATTTCGCACAGCCGCCAGCTCATGGGCGAACGCATGCCCAGGCCGATAGCCTTGCTGAAGGCCTCCTTGGCGGAGAACCGGGTCGCAAGGTAGCTCAGGCCGCGCTTGGGCCAGCGAGCGCGGCGGGCTTCCCAGACCTTGAACTCGGCATCGCTCAGCACCTTGCGGGCAAAGCGTTCACCCTGCCGCTCGAAGGTCGCTGCAATGCGACGCAAGTCGCAGATGTCGGTGCCAATGCCGTAGATCATGCGGCGCTGGCGTTCATTGCTGCGCCTCGTCGATGCAGCGCAGGTAGTCGCGCGTGGCGGCCGTGTAGCCAAGCTCGAGCGCGTCGGCCACGAAGGCATGGCCGATCGAGACTTCCTGCACGCCGGGCACCGCGCGCAGGAAGGCGGTGAGGTTGTCGCGGCTCAGGTCGTGCCCGGCATTGACGCCCAAACCCGCGGCCAGCGCCGCGCGCGCCGAATCGGCATAGCGCGCCAGCACCGCTTGCTCGTCGGGCGTGCCGCGTGATGCCGCGTAGCCTTCGGTGTAGAGCTCGACGCGGTCGGCGCCCACGGCCTGGACCGCGGCCATCATCTCGGGGATCGGGTCCATGAACAGGCTGACGCGTACGCCCAGCGCCTTGGCTTCGGCGATCAGCGGGCGAAGGCGGTCGGCGTCGTCGGGGAAGGTCCAGCCGTGGTCGCTGGTCGACTGGGTTTCGCTGTCGGGCACGAAGGTGGCCTGGTGCGGCTTCAGCGTGCGCACGAAATCCATCAGGTTCTGGAACGGGTTGCCCTCGATGTTGAACTCGATGGCCGGCCAGTCCTTGGCGAGCAGCGCCGACAGGTCGCTGACGTCGTGCGCGCGGATGTGGCGTGCATCGGGCCGCGGATGCACCGTGATGCCGTGCGCACCGGCGGCCAGGCAGGCCTGGGCAGCCTTCACCACGCTCGGAATGCCCAGGTGGCGCGTGTTGCGGACCAGGGCGACCTTGTTGAGGTTGACCGACAGCGAGGTGGCAGTGGCGATGCCGGCATGGCCTGAAGTGCTCATAGTGCTTGCAGATCTCTCATCATTTGCCGCGTGCGCAGCGTGGACACGCCGCAATGGTAGTTGAGCAAGGCGCGCAACTGGTTGCGCAGGGCACTGTTGCTACCGGCGTTCATGGTGGCAATTTCACGCAACGTGGCGGTAAAAGGAGCCCGGTCGTCGAGAACGGCCTGCAGAGCCTGCCACTCGGTACCGGTCAGTGCTGCCTCGTCGGCGGCGGCCTGGCGCAATCCGGCTTCGGGCACGAGGCTGTAGCGCTCCCGGGCGGCGAGCGGTTCCAGCGTGAGGGTCTGCGCATCGAGCGAGGGCAGCAGGCCAACCCCGCGCAGCAGCAGCAGTTCGAAAGCGCGCAGCGCCGCCGCCTGGGTGGCCGCCTGGGCCTCGGCGTGATCGCCCGCCAGCACCTGAACAACCCCGGCGTAGGCGTCGAACAGCGCTTCGTGGGCGTCATCGCGCGCCAGCAGTCGCAGCAGCAGTTCGTTGACGTAGTAGCCCGACAGCAGCGCCTCGCCGGTCGGCATGACGTGGCCGCCCATCCATTCGGCGCCCTTGAGCGTGCGGATCTCGGCGTCGCCACCGTAGTTGAGCTGCAGCGGCTGCAGCGGCAGCAGCACGGGACGGAAGTTGGAGCTCGGCCGCTTCGCCCCCTTGGCCACGAGCGCCATGCGCCCGTGGTGGCGGGTGAATACCTCGAGGATCAGGCTTGACTCGCTCCAGTCGTAGCGATGGAGGACGTAAGCCGGCTCGTGCGAAACGCGGTGGGTGGCCATGTCAGTGCGCTATGGAGCATCGAGGCTTGAAGGCGGCAAACGCCGTGGAACCGGCTTCGCCGGGCCACTGGCGTTGCCCCCTGCAAGGGGGTTGGCGGCTACGCGAAGCGAGCAAGCCTGGGGGTTTGCCTACTCATAGCCGAAGGAACGCACGCGGGCTTCGTCATCGGCCCAGCCCGAGCGCACCTTCACCCACAGTTCGAGGAACACCTTGGCGTCGGCCAGCTTTTCGAGCTCGACGCGCGTTTCCATGCCGATGCGCTTGATGCGCTCGCCCTTGTCGCCGATCACCATGGCCTTGTGGCCGTCGCGCTCGACCACGATGGTGGCGGCAATGCGCAGCAGGCGCTTCTGGCCCTTCTTCTGGGGCGGCTCTTCCTCGAACTTGTCGATGATGACGGTCGAGGTGTAGGGCAGCTCGTCGCCGGTGAGGCGGAACAGCTTCTCGCGCACCAGCTCGCCGGCGAGGAATTTCTCGCTGCGGTCGGTCAGCTCGTCCTCGTCGTAGAACCAGGGCTGTTCGGGCAGGTACTTCTCGCAGATGCCGAACAGGCGCTCGACATCCTTGGCGTTCTTCGCCGACATCGGTACGAACTCGGCGAAGCTGTGCTTCTCCTGCATGGTCTTCAGCCAGGGCGCGATGTCACCGCGGCGGTGCACGTTGTCGAGCTTGTTGGCCAGCAGCACGGTCGGGATGCCCTTGCCGAGCAGCTTGAGCACGCGCTCGTCGGCCGGCGTGAAGCTGCCGGCCTCGACCACGAACAGGATCAGGTCCACGTCGCCGACCGCGCCCTGCACGGTCTTGTTGAGCGACTTGTTCAGCGCGTTGGCGTGCAGGGTCTGGAAACCCGGCGTGTCGACGAACACGAACTGCGTGGCGCCCAGCGTGCGCATGCCGGTGATCCGGTGGCGCGTGGTCTGCGCCTTGCGCGAGGTGATGCTGATCTTCTGGCCGACCAGCGCGTTGAGCAGCGTCGACTTGCCCACATTGGGCTTGCCGACAATGGCGATGAGCCCACAGTGCTGGGGACCGCCGGTACCCGCGCCGCCTTCTGCGTCTTCGGGCCCGGCTACGGGATTGATAGCATCGTTCATAGTGATTTCACGCGGCACCGCGTGCCTTGAGCCGGATCAACATGGCAGCCGCGGCCGCCTGCTCACCGGCGCGGCGCGAGCCGCCGATGCCGCGTTCGCGAAGCCCCAACTCGGGCACCTCGCACTCGACATCGAAAGTCTGCTTGTGCGCCGCGCCCAGTGTGGCAGCCACGCGATACACCGGCAGCTTCATTTTGTGACCCTGCAGCCATTCCTGCAATTCGGTCTTCGGATCCTTGGCCGCAGCTTCCATGCGCGGGTTGATTTCGACCGACTCGTAGAGCCGGTGCACCAGCGCCTCGGCGGCGGCAAAGCCGGCGTCCAGATAGACCGCGCCGATCAGCGCCTCGAGCGCATCGGCCAGGATCGACGGCCGGTTGGGCCCGCCCGAGCGCGCCTCGCCCTCGCCGAGCCGCAGCAGCGGCGACAGCGCCAGTCCTACCGCCAGGCGATGCAGCGTGTCCTGCTTGACGAGGTTGGCACGCACGCGCGACAGGTCGCCTTCGGGCAAAGCCGACAGGCGCATGTAGAGCAGATGCGAGACCGCCAGGTTCAGCACCGAGTCGCCGAGAAACTCGAGGCGCTCGTTGTGGTCGGCCGAGAAACTGCGGTGCGTGAGCGCGAGCTGGAGCAGCCGCGGGTCGGAGAAGGTGTGCTGGAGGCGCGCCTGCAGCGCGGCGAGGCTGCCGTCCACCTTTTTTGGCGCCGTGTTCAGCGGGTTTCGCCCTTGTACTTGAGCGTCAGGAAGGCGGGGCCGAACAGGGGGATCTCGCGCTCGTACGAATACGACACGACCACCTTGTCGCCGACCTTCTTGATCTCGAGGTCCCTGCCGCTGACCGACTTGAAGTCGTCGATGGCCTGGGCGCGATCGAAAATCGCGCGCACTTCGGGCACGGTTGCCCCCTCCTTGGCCTTGTTGGCGGCCTTGTCGATGGCCTGCCATTCGATCAGCGTCGGGATGACCTGCGCGACGACCACGCCCAGGCACCCGAGCACCACCGCGACGAACACCAAGCCGATGAACGAAATGCCGCGTTGCTGCGCAGCCCTGCTGCGAACGAACCGATGTGTTCTCATGCCCTCATACCCCTCGAACTATGCTGATGAATGCTTATTGAAACGGACCGATGCGACCCAGATCGCCGAAGTTCATCCAGACGAAGAACGCTCTGCCCACGATGTTCTTGTCTGGAACGAAGCCCCAGAAACGCGAGTCCGCCGAATTATCGCGGTTGTCGCCCATCATGAAATAGTTGCCGGCCGGCACCTTGCAGACCACGCCTTCGACCGAGTAACGGCAGTTTTCGCGAAACGGAAAGTCGCTGGCGCCCGGAACGAAGGACGGCGCGGCCTCGTCGTTGAGCAGCTTGTGCTGCTTGCCGCCCAGGTCCTCCCCATATTGCTTGAGCAGGCGCATCGACTCGCTGTCGAGGTAGTCGGCATCCGCCACCTTGGACACCGGCTGGCCGTTGATCGTCAGCTTCTTGTTCAGGTAGGCCACTTCGTCGCCGGGAATACCGACCACGCGCTTGATGTAGTCCATGCTCGGCTTGGGCGGGTAGCGGAACACCACCACGTCGCCGCGCGCCAGCGGCGTTCCGTCGGTGATCTTGGTGTTGATCACGGGCAGGCGCAGGCCGTAGGTGAACTTGTTGACCAGAATCAGGTCACCGGTCAGCAGCGTGGGCATCATCGAGCCCGAGGGAATCTTGAAGGGCTCGTAGAGAAACGAGCGCAGCAGGAACACCACCAGGATCACGGGGAACAGGCCCGCGGTCCAGTCGAGCCACCAGGGCTGCATCAACAGCCGCTCGCTCGCCTTCGCGTCGGCCGTATCGACCTGCCTGATGCCCTGCTCGGCCAGGCGCGCATTGCGCTCGGTCAGCGAGTCTTCGAGCCTGGCGGCGGCCCGTTCGCGCCGGGGCAGGAAATAGAAGCGCTCGGCCAGCCAGTACAGCCCGGTGACCACTGTGGCCAGGAACAGCAGCAAGGCAAAGTTGCCTTCGATCGCGTTGAAATACCAGGCGCCGACATAGGCGGCGAAGGCCGCGAGGACCAGGGTGGTGATGAATGCCATTTTTTTGATCAGTCTTCGACTTGCAGAATCGCGAGGAAGGCCTCTTGCGGGACCTCGACGGAGCCGATCTGCTTCATTCTTTTCTTGCCCGCCTTCTGCTTCTCGAGGAGCTTCTTCTTGCGGGTGATGTCGCCGCCATAGCATTTGGCCAGCACGTTCTTGCGAAGCGCCTTGATTGTCTCACGCGCAATGATGGTGACCCCAATGGCCGCCTGGATCGCCACGTCGTACATCTGGCGCGAAATGATCTCGCGCATCTTCGACACCACCGCCCGGCCGCGGTACTGCGACTGGCTGCGGTGCACGATGATCGACAGCGCGTCGACCTTGTCGCCGTTGAGCAGGATGTCGACCTTGACCACGTCCGAAGCGCGGTACTCCTTGAACTCGTAGTCCATCGAGGCGTAGCCGCGGCTCACCGATTTCAGCTTGTCGAAGAAGTCGAGCACGATCTCGCCGAGCGGCATCTCGTAGGTCAGCATGACCTGGCGGCCGTGGTAGGCCATGTTCATCTGCACGCCGCGCTTCTGGTTGGCCAGCGTCATGACGGAGCCGACGTATTCCTGCGGCATATAGAGATGCACGGTGACGATGGGCTCGCGGATCTCCGCCATCCTGCCGACGTCGGGCATCTTGGACGGGTTCTCGACCATGAGCACTTCGCCGTCGTTCTTGACCACCTGATAGACCACGCTCGGCGCGGTCGTGATCAGGTCCTGGTCGAACTCGCGCTCCAGGCGCTCCTGCACGATCTCCATGTGCAGCAGGCCGAGGAAGCCGCAGCGAAAGCCGAAGCCGAGCGCCTGGCTCACCTCGGGCTCGTAGCGCAGCGACGAATCGTTGAGCTTGAGCTTTTCGAGGGCGTCGCGCAGCGAGTCGTACTCGCTCGCTTCGGTCGGGTAGAGGCCCGCAAACACCTGCGGCTGGATCTCCTTGAAGCCGGGCAGCGCCTCGGTGGCCGTGGCCGCCGCGCCGCCGCTGCCGGGCTTGATCAGCGTGACCGTGTCGCCGACCTTGGCCGCCTGCAGTTCCTTGATGCCCGCGATGATGTAGCCCACCTCGCCCGCCTCGAGCGACGCACGCGCTTCGTTGGCGGGCGTGAAGACGCCGACGCTGTCGGCGTTGTACATCGCACCCGACGCCATCATCTTGATGCGATCGCCCTTCGCGAGCCGGCCGTCGACCACGCGCACCAGCATGACGACGCCGACGTACGCATCGAACCAGCTGTCGACGATCATCGCGCGCAGCGGACCGTCGGGATTGCCGCGCGGCGCGGGCATTTTGGCGACGATGGCTTCGAGAATGTCGTCGATGCCCACGCCGGTCTTGGCCGAGCACGGGATCGCATCGGTCGCGTCGATGCCGATCACGTCTTCGATCTCGGTGCGTGCGTTGTCGAGATCCGCGTTGGGCAAATCGATCTTGTTGAGCACGGGCACCACTTCGACGCCGAGGTCGAGCGCGGTGTAGCAGTTGGCCACTGTCTGCGCTTCGACGCCTTGCGATGCATCGACGACGAGCAATGCGCCTTCGCATGCCGACAGCGAGCGGCTCACTTCATACGAGAAGTCGACGTGGCCTGGCGTGTCGATCAGATTGAGGTTGTAGACCTGCCCATCGCGTGCCTTGTAGTGCAGCGCAGCGGTCTGTGCCTTGATGGTTATCCCACGCTCTTTTTCGATGTCCATCGAGTCGAGCACCTGCGCTTCCATCTCGCGTTCTGCGAGGCCGCCGCAACGCTGGATCAAACGGTCTGCGAGCGTCGACTTGCCGTGGTCGATGTGCGCAATGATCGAAAAGTTTCTGATGTGATTCATCAACGGGAACGCTTAAGTACTTGAATTGGCTCGTGCGCAGAGTGCGACAGGCAAGAAAAAAGGGCGCGTCTTCTGGAGACGCGCCCTGAACCAACAAGCAATGGCAACTGCAGTAGTTGGAACTTCATTGTAGGCAAAAAGGGAAGCACGTACATCCGGGAACAGGGTCCAAAGGGGTCGTTGCAGGTCCACAACATCAAAGATACGAACAGGTTATCCACAGGATCGGTGGAGCAGTTGCTGAACAACTTGTGGGCGATCTGTGGAGCACCGGTGGACTGCCGTCTGACATCTCGCATCGTGAAGGTCAGGGCACTCCTTATGCGCTGACCGCCCGCCGAGGGTGCCCTATTCTACCGAAATCCGTCCTTAGCCTTCCGATAAGTTAGTAATCGCAAACAAATATTGGCATTTCCAGGCCGTCAGATTTTTTTCGAGGCTGGCCCCAGAACGTCGCAAACACCTCAAAAAATGGCCCCAAACCCGACTGCCGGGTGGGGCCACTTGACGCCAACGCCGGATCAGCGTGCGGGACGAATCAGAGCGTACTGCGCCCAGTCGCCGCGACGGAACAGCACACTGAGCGGCTTGCTCTTGTCGGCCTTGCCGACGGCCGACTCGAATTCGCGCACACTCGAAACCTCGACATTCGCCACCGCCAGGATGACGTCGCCTTCGCGCAGGCCCGCACGAGCCGCGGCGTCGTTGGCGGCATCGACCTTCACGCCGCCCTTCAGCTTGAGTTCTTTCTTCTGCGCATCGGTGAGATCGCTCACGGCCAGGCCGAGCGACTTGAGGGCAGCGGATGCCGACGGCTTCGGTGCCGGCTCGTCGCGGTCGCTCGCGCGCTTGCCGGGCTTGTCGGGCTCGATCTCGGCAATGGTCACGTTGAGCTCGCGCGAAGCACCGCGGCGAAACACCGTGAGCGTGCTCTTGGTGCCCGGCTTGGTGTTGCCCACCAGGCGCGGCAGGTCGCTCGGCTTCTCGATGGCCTTGCCGTCGAACTTGGTGATGACGTCGCCCGGCTCCACGCCGGCCTTCTCGCCCGGCGAACCGGCTTCGACGCCGCGCACCAGTGCACCCTGCGCCTTGCCCAGGCCGATGGCTTCGGCCACGTCCTTGGTCACCTGGTCGATCTGCACGCCGATGCGGCCGCGCGAAACGCGCCCCGACGTGCGCAGCTGCTCGCTCACGCGGATCGCCTCGTCGATCGGGATCGAGAACGAGATACCCATGAAACCGCCCGAGCGCGAGTAGATCTGGCTGTTGATGCCGACCACTTCGCCGCGCATGTTGATCAGCGGGCCACCCGAGTTGCCGGGGTTGATGGCCACGTCGGTCTGGATGAACGGCAGGTATTCGCCGGTGTCGCGCTGCTTGGCGCTCACGATGCCGGCGGTGACGGTGTTCTCGAGGCCGAAGGGCGAGCCGATGGCCATCACCCATTCGCCGACACGCAGCTTGGAGATGTCGCCGATCTTCACCGCGGGCAGGCCCGCGGCCTCGATCTTGACGACCGCGACGTCGGTGCGCTTGTCGGCGCCGATGATCTTGGCCTTGAACTCGCGCTTGTCGGTCAGCGTGACCAGCACTTCGGAGGCGTCCTCGACCACGTGCGCATTGGTCATCACGTAGCCGTCGGCCGTGAGGATGAAACCGGAGCCGACGCCGCGCGGACGCTCCTCTTCCTGCGGCTGCTGCGGCCGGTTCGGCCGCGGGGTCGAGCGCGGTGTGCCGGGCAGCGGCTGGCCGAAGAAGCGGCGGAAGAACTCCTGCATTTCCTCGTCCATCTCGCCGTTGCTGCCGCGCTGTGCGACCTTCTCGACGGTGCGGATGTTGACCACGGAGGGGCCCACCTGATCGACCAGGTCGGTGAAATCGGGCAGTGTGCGCGTCTGCGCATGGGCCGGCTCGACCGGCAGGAATGTGGCGCCAGCTGTCACTGCGAGCGCAAGAGCCAGCAGGCAGGAACGAAACTTGTGTCCCTCGACTTTGAAGATCATCGGCTTTCTTTCAAAAGAACAGAGCGGCTGAAAACAAGTGCTGTGAGTCTGCATCGTCCGCTTGGTTCAGCGCAATTGGCGCTTGTGCGGCCCGTCAGCGCGTACGCGCGAGGCTTTGGGCGAATGCATTGAGCGTCTGCTGCGGCACCTCGCCGACCGCGGTCAGCCACCAGTCGCCGGCCGGTTCGGGCAGACGCCGGCGGATGGCATTGGTCGCGCCGATGGTCAGCACGCCGTCGCGGGGCGCGCGCGCCGCGTCGTAGCGCTCGATGAAGAGCGACACCGAGGCCAGGCCATCGGAGAAGGTCCACTGGACCGTGGCCGCGTCCTGCTTCGGCTTGCCGCCGCTGCCTTCGCTGCCTGCTGTCGGACGGCGGAAGAAGCTTCGGGGCTTGAATCCGGCCACGGGTGTTCGCAGCATCCAGCCTTCGTCCTGCGCGTTGCTGCGCTCGAGCTCCAGCTTCTCGACGCGGTAGCCCGAGGTGTTGGACATCATCTGCGAGAGCGCCTGCGCCTTCACCGGCGCGTCGAGCTGCAGTTCGGAGAAGGCCGATTGCTCCACCACGCGGGATTCGCTGTCGACGGTCTGCAGCTTCACCACCAGTCCCGAGCGGCGCTCGCTCCAGATGCGATAGCCGAAGCGCAGCCCGTCGTGCGGCACCAACTGCACCACGTCGGCGTCGAAACCGGCCACGCGGTCCTTGCCGATCGCGCGCACGTCGTAGAAATCGCCGATCGATGAATCGGGCTGGTCCGGCAGGTTCGGGAAGAGATCGAGGTTCTCGCGCTTCTCGACCTTCACAACTTTTGCTTCCGGCAGGAAGGTCATGACATTGCGGTTGCGCCGGAAGGTCGAGCGCTGCGGCCCCGACAAGGCTTCGATGCGTTCGATCTGGTGCTCGCCGTCGCGCACATGCCAGATGCGCGCGCTCGACAGATCGCCGCCCGGCGCCGACACCACGAAGGTGCCCACATAGTTGCGCTGCCGGGCCCCCGCGTGCATGCGCTGCAGCCACTCGGTCACGCCCATGGCCGGCGGCTCGTCCGTCTGTGCGGTGGCCGCACTCTTCGCATTTGCAGCGCCCGAGCGGGTCTGCGCGGTGGCAGCCTGCGCAAGGCAGAAAGCGGCAAACACAAGCACGCAGGCGCGTGCGGAGATCGGCATCTGAACGGTCATTGCGGGCGGCGGGTAGGAGTTGCGCGCGCTCAGCGCGTCGGTCCCTCGAAAGTGGCATTGCGCAGGAAACCGGAAGGCATTTGCGATGCGCCGCCGGCCTGCTGATGCGCCTCGAGCAGTTGGTCGAGCCGCGGATCGCGCAACATGACTTGAGGATTGCCATTGCCCACGAGCACGCGCGTCGGGGTCAGCACGCTGCCGGCGGGCTGCGGGCTGTTGATCGCTGCTGCCGCCAGCACCGAATTCACCGCCGGCTGCTGTTGCTGCGGGACCGACGCCAGCTGCGCGCCTCCCTGCGGAACCGCGGTGCCGTTGCCGACCAGGGTCCAACTGATGGCGGCCACGGCCATCAGCGACGCAGCGCCGGCCACCAGCTTCCAGCGGAACACCGGCTCGTTGGCCGCTTCCGCCCTGCGCTGCACAGGCTGTGCCACCGATGCGGCGACCGGCGTCGACGCAGGGGCGACCATCACGGGCTCCGCCGCCAATCGCTGTTGGAAGCGCGCCAAGAATGTGGAGGTGTCGCTGCACGGCGAATGCGAACCCGAACGCAGCACGTCGCCCGCGACGTGGAAGGCCTGCCATGCCGCCCGCGCCTCGCCATCGGCGCAGATTGCTTGGATCGCTTGCGCGAACGCCTCGCCCTGCAAATGACCATCCGCAAGTGCGGACACCTGTTCCCGAACCGTCATCGTCTGATTCATTTCATTCACCTGCTTACTTACCAACGCTTGCCGGACTGGTTGTCCAGCAGTGGCTTGACCCTGGCCGAAATGGCCTCGCGCGCCCGGAAAATACGCGAACGCACCGTACCGATGGGGCAATCCATGACCTCGGCAATCTCTTCGTAACTCATGCCCTCGATTTCACGCAGCGTGACCGCCTGGCGCAGCTCGACAGGGAGTGCTTCCATGGCTGCCTCGACGGCACCGGCGATTTCGTTCGCCGCCATGACCGATTCGGGGGTTTCGTCGGTGGTTGGTTCGTTTCCGGGACGGTAAGTTTCATCGTCGTCCTCAGAAGAAGGCCTCAGGGCAGCCTCGGAAATGGTTGGATCGCGCTTCATGTCCACCAGCGCCTTCTTGGCGGTGTTGACGGCGATCCGGTAGAGCCAGGTGTAGAACTGCGCCTCGCCGCGGAACTGATGCAACGCGCGGTAGGCACGAATGAAGGTTTCCTGCGCGATGTCCTCGATCAGGTCGACGTCGCGCACCATCCGCCCGATCAGCCGCTCGATGCGACGCTGGTATTTGATGACCAGCAGTTCGAATGCCTTCTGGTCACCCGCGACGGTACGCTGGACCAGTTGGAAATCGACCTCGCCCGGACGCGGCGCCGCGGCGGGCACATCGGTCAGGCCGGATTCCGGCGGCACGGGAGGCACGGAAGTGGTCATCGACGGGAGTTCAGGGCGCGTCTGCCGGCGCCGTCGCGCGCCAGGGATCGCCCGCAGATGCCGCGGACGGGGCGCGCGCATAGATCGCGCGGCGCACGTCGCGCCAGCGCTCCGGCATGGCCCTCTGCTCGATCCAGAGCCAGCGCCTGGCGCGGCCCGGCTCGGTGAGGCCGACCAGCATCAGCGACTGGAAATCGAGCGCTGCAAATGCCCGGGCGGCATGCACGGTGCGGGAGGCAGGGGCTCCCGTCAGCGACCAATGGAGGCCGTCGAAATGCAGCACGCCCGCGCCATCGCGCCGCAAGCCGAAGCCCGCAGCGACGCCCGCGAACACGACACTGAAAACCAGCAGCAGCTGGCGCCATCCGACGCTATCGAAGAGATAGCAGGATGCGCCCGCACAGCAAGCGCCCAGGGCCCAGAGAACAACGAGAATCCGGGTTGCGCCACGCGAGCGCCCCACCGGATAGGTCACCGACGGCGCGCTGTGCATGAAAGAGCAATGCTGCTCAAGCGCGCTTGAACACCAGCGTGCCGTTGGTGCCGCCGAAGCCGAAGTTGTTCTTGACCGCGACATCGATCTTCAGATCGCGCGCCTCGTTGGCGCAGTAGTCGAGATCGCACTCCGGATCCTGGTTGAAGATGTTGATGGTCGGCGGGCTCTTCTGCTCGTGCAGCGCCATCACCGTGAACACCGATTCGATGCCACCCGCGCCGCCCAGCAGGTGGCCGGTCATGGACTTGGTCGAATTCACGACGAGCTTCTTCGCGTGATCGCCGAATGCCAGCTTGACCGCGTTGGTCTCGTTGAGGTCGCCGATCTGCGTCGAGGTGCCGTGCGCGTTGAGGTACTGCACCTGGTCGGCATTGACGCCGGCATTGGCCAGCGCCATGGCCATCGAGCGGCGCGGGCCGTCGACGTCCGGCGCGGTCATGTGGTACGCGTCGCCCGTCAGGCCGAAGCCCGCGACTTCGGCATAGATCTTGGCGCCGCGCGCCTTGGCGTGTTCGTACTCTTCAAGCACCAGCACGCCGGCGCCCTCGCCCAGCACGAAACCATCGCGGTCCTTGTCCCACGGGCGCGAGGCCGTGGCGGGATCGTCGTTGCGCGTGCTCAATGCGCGAGGCG
Source organism: Variovorax sp. CF313 (assembly GCF_000282635.1). Taxonomy (GTDB): domain Bacteria; phylum Pseudomonadota; class Gammaproteobacteria; order Burkholderiales; family Burkholderiaceae_C; genus Variovorax. The sequence goes on along the minus strand of NZ_AKIW01000020.1, from coordinate 157,649 downwards.
CGGTGAAGCCGCCGATGCCGAGCGGGGAAATGGTCGATTCCGCACCGCCCGCGATCATCACGTCGGCATCGCCGTACTCGATCATGCGTGCCGACGTGCCAATGGCATGCAGGCCGGTGGTACAGGCCGTGACGACAGCAATGTTCGGGCCCTTGAAGCCGTACTTGATCGAGACGTGGCCCGAGATCATGTTGATGATCGACGCCGGCACGAAGAACGGCGAGATGCGGCGCGGGCCGCGATTCGCGTATTCGCCGTGCGTTTCTTCGATCATCGGCAGACCGCCGATGCCGGAGCCGATGTTGCAGCCGATGCGCACGGCTTTTTCATAGGACAGCGCTTCGCCGGTCGGCAGTCCGCTGTCCTGCACCGCCTGGATGGCGGCGGCGAGTCCCAGATGAATGAAGCGGTCCATATGACGCGCTTCTTTCTCCGAGATGTATTGGGTGATGTCGAAACCTTTGACCTCACCGGCGAACTTGCAGGCGAAGGCGCTTGCATCGAATGCGGTGATGTTCGCAATACCCGACTTCCCGGCCAACAGGTTGGCCCAGGATTCGGTTGCGGTGTTTCCGACAGGAGCGATGCAACCGAGTCCGGTCACGACGACGCGGCGTTTGGTCATGCCGGCAAACCTTTCTGGAAGCGCTGAACAGTTGCCTGTCGGCGCGAGCGGTTCAAGTAAAAGCCGCCGGCCGCAGTTGCAGTGTTGTCAGCTGGCCTATCAGGCCTTTTGATTCTTGGTGGCGTAGTCGACGGCGTTTTGCACCGTGGTGATCTTCTCGGCATCTTCGTCGGGAATTTCGATGCCGAATTCGTCTTCGAGTGCCATCACGAGTTCGACCGTGTCGAGCGAGTCCGCGCCGAGGTCGGCCACGAAGGCCTTTTCATTCGTCACTTGGGACTCTTCCACGCCGAGCTGCTCGGCGATGATTTTCTTGACACGTGCTTCGATATCGCTCATTTGGTTCCCTCTGAGGGTTGTAGGTAATCGGTGGATTTTAGCCGGGCGCATTGTGGCATTTGCCGTGCACCCGGTACGGGGAAATTTGCGCCTTGCGGCTACATGTGCATGCCGCCGTTGACGTGCAGCTCCTGCCCCGTGACGTAGGACGCCTGGGGCGATGCGAGGTAAGCCACCGCGTGCGCGATGTCGGCCGGCTTGCCCAGGTGGCCCAGCGGGATCTGCTGGAGCAGCGCCTGTTGCTGGGCTTCGGGAAGGCTGGCCGTCATGTCCGTCTCGATGAAACCGGGTGCGACGCAGTTGACGGTGATGTTGCGGCTGCCCAGTTCGCGGGCCAGCGCACGGGTCATGCCCGCGACGCCGGCCTTGGCGGCCGCGTAGTTGGCCTGGCCGGCGTTGCCGGAAGCGCCAACCACGCTGGTGATGCTGATGATGCGGCCGTAGCGCTGCTTCATCATCGGCCGGATCACCGCGCGCGAGAGCGAGAAGACGGCCTTGAGGTTGGTGTCGAGCACCGCATCCCAGTCGCTGTCCTTCATGCGCATGGCGAGCGTGTCGCGCGTGATGCCGGCGTTGTTCACCAGCACGTGGATTGCGCCGTAGGCCTGCACGATCTCGTCGATCAGGGCCTCGACGGCGGCGCTGTCATTCACGTCGAGTGCACGGCCGCGGCCGTCGAAGGCACTGAGGGCCGAGGTGATCTTGGCCGCGCCGTCATCGGTGGTGCCGGTGCCCACGACCTTGAGGCCGCGCTGGGCAAGTTCCAGCGCGATCGCCGCGCCGATGCCGCGCGTCGCGCCGGTGACCAGGGCGACTTGCCCTTCGAATTTAGGAATGCTCATAGAAAAAGTGTCGGGGCCTTGCCGGTTCAGCCGGCGAGCGATTGTCGGGTGTCCGCGAGCGTGGCCGGGTCGTACACCGACGCGGCTTCCAGATCGGGGGCGATGCGCTTCACCATCCCGGCCAGCACCTTGCCGGGACCGCATTCGATGATGGCGGCTATACCGCGCAGTTTCAAGGCCTGCACGCTCTCGACCCAGCGCACCGGGCCGGCAGCCTGCCGCACCAGGGCGTCGCGAATGCGGTTGGCATCGGTTTCAACGGCAACGTCGATATTGTTCAGCACGGGAATCTGTGGCGCGGCCAGTTCAATGGAAGCCAGCTTCTCGCGCAATGCTTGCGCCGCGGGTTTCATGAGGCTCGAATGGAACGGAGCCGAAACCGGCAGCAGCAGCGCGCGCTTGGCGCCGTTGGCCTTGAGCAGTTCGCAGGCCTTGTCGACCGCGGCCTTGCTGCCGGCGATCACGGTCTGCATCGGGTCGTTGAAATTCACCGCCTCGACGATTTCCGCACTGCCGGCGCCAAAACTGGCCGTGGCTTCCGCACACCCGGCCACTACCTTGCCCGACTCCATGCCAAGCACCGCAGCCATTGCGCCGACACCGACAGGCACCGCCTGCTGCATCGCCTGCGCGCGAAAACGCACCAGCGGCGCAGCCTGCGCGAGCGTGAGCACGCCCGAAGCCACCAGCGCGGAATACTCGCCAAGCGAATGGCCGGCCACGGCGGAAGGCGTCGCGCCTCCCTCTGCCAGCCAGGCACGCCACGCGGCCACGCCGGCAACCAGCATCACGGGCTGGGTGTTGGTGGTGAGCGCCAGCTCTTCCTTGGGACCATTCTTGATCAACGCACCGATGTCTTCGCCGAGCGCTTCGGAAGCTTCGCGAAGCGTTTCGGCCACAGCCGGATGATCGCCCCAGGCGTCGAGCATGCCGACGGCCTGCGAGCCCTGACCCGGAAAGACAAAAGCAAAGGATTTCATTGTTTCAAGCGTCATCTTGCATCGCAGCACCCTCTTCCGGGCGCTGCAACGCACTACAGATTCAACAGCACCGCGCCCCAGGTGAAGCCGCCGCCCACGCCCTCGAGCATGAGTGTCTGGCCCTTTTTCACCTTGCCGGAGCGCACGCCCTCATCGAGCGCCAGCGGAATCGATGCAGCGGAGGTGTTGCCGTGCTCGTTCACCGTGACGATCAATCTCTCGCGCGGAAGCTTCAGCTTCTTCGCCGTACCTTCCATGATGCGGATGTTGGCCTGGTGCGGGATGAGCCAGTCGATATCGGCATCGGTCTTGCCGGCCTTGGCCAGCGTGGTGCGCGCAGCTTCCTCGAGCACGCGCACTGCGAGCTTGAAGACGGCCTGGCCATCCATGTGCAGCAGCGGCGTGCCCAGCACGTTGCCGCCGGACACGTGGCCCGGCACGCAAAGAATGCCGACGTGCTTTCCGTCCGCATGCAGGTCGCTGGCCAGGATGCCGGGCTCTTGACTGGCTTCGAGCACCACCGCGCCCGCGCCGTCGCCGAACAGCACGCAGGTGGTGCGGTCATTGAAGTCGAGGATGCGGGAGAACACTTCGGCGCCCACCACCAGTGCGCAGCGCGCGGAGCCGGTGCGGATCATCGCGTCGGCAACGGTGAGCGCATAGACGAAGCCGCTGCAGACCGCCTGGACGTCGAATGCCGGGCAGCCGGCAATGCCGAGCTTGTTCTGCAGGATGGCGGCCGACGACGGGAACACCATGTCGGGGGTCGAGGTCGCGACGATGATCAGGTCGACGTCGCTGGCCTTGCGGCCGGCGGCTTCCAGGGCGTGCCGGGCCGCTTCGAAACCAAGGTCGCTGCTCGTGACGTCCGGCGCGGCGAAGTGCCGCGCATGGATGCCGGTGCGTTCGACAATCCATTGGTCGGAGGTTTCGATGCCGCGCGTCGCCAGATCCTTGGCGAGATCGTCATTGGTCACGCGGCGTGGAGGCAGGTAGCTGCCGGTGCCGGTAATGCGTGAGTAAGGAGGGGTCATCAAACGTGAAGGGCCGTCGCGTCGACCGGCGCCGCCGGGTCCTGCCGCGCGAGCAAAGGCGCGGCGTGGGCGATGCGGGCCCGCACGCGATCGAGCAGGTTGTTGCGAGCGGCATCATAAGCGCGATCCAGCGCATGGCCGAAAGCCACTTCGTCAGCCGAGCCATGGCTCTTGAAAACCAGGCCACGCAGGCCCAGCAGCGCTGCACCATTGTACCGCCGATGATCCAGGCGAGTTTTAAATGCTTTTAGGACCGGATAGGCAACAATTGCAGCAAGTTTCGTGAAAACGCTTCGCGAAAACTCGACTCGAATGAACTCGCCAATCATGGAGGCCACGCCTTCGCTGGCCTTCAAAGCCACGTTTCCGACGAACCCGTCGCAAACGACGATATCGGTGGTGCCCTTGAAGATATCGTTGCCTTCCACGTTGCCGTAGAAGTTCAGATCCTTGGAATTGGCAGCCGTACGCAGCAGTTGGCTTGCTTTTTTGATGGTTTCGCTGCCCTTGATGGCTTCTTCGCCAATGTTGAGCAAGCCGACCGAAGGCGCCTCGTTACCGGTCAACGCCGAGACCAGCGCCGAACCGAGCACCGCGAACTGAAGCAGGTCCTCAGCATCGCAATCGACATTTGCGCCCAGGTCGAGCACCGTTGTCGCCCCGCCCTTCGCGTTCGGCAACTGTGGCGCGATGGCCGGGCGGTCGATGCCTTCCAGCGTCTTGAGCAGATAGCGGGCAATTGCCATCAAGGCACCGGTGTTGCCGGCCGAGACCGCTGCCTGGGCAGCGCCGTCCTTTACCTGCTGGATTGCCACGCGCATCGAAGAGTCTTTCTTCTTGCGCAGGGCGATTTCAATCGGGTCGTCCATGCCCACCACTTCGCTGGCAGCGACGATGCGGGCACGCGGATGCGCGGCAAATCCCGCCAGCGCGGCCGGCGCACCGACCAGCAGCAACGAGGCCTCGCTGTGCCGCTCGAGAAATGCGCGGCAGGCCGCGAGCGTGACGCGCGGCCCATGGTCGCCCCCCATGCAATCCACGGCGAGCGTGATTGCGGAAGGCGCAGCAGTGATTTCGGGAGAAGAAGGCGTAGCCATCAAAACAAAGGCCCGACGCTACGGCAGAAGTAGCTTCGGGCCTTGGCCTTGGGATGCGGAATCAGGCTTCGGACTTGTTCTTGAGCACCTGGCGGCCACGGTAGAAACCGTTGGGGCTGATGTGGTGGCGCAGGTGCGTTTCGCCGGTGGTCGGCTCCACGGCGATGCCGGGAACGACCAGCGCATTGTGGGAACGGTGCATGCCGCGCTTGGAAGGCGACTTCTTGTTTTGCTGGACGGCCATGATGGCTCCTGGACTGTTAGGTGAGTGATTGGATGCGGGCTCAAGCGGTGGCAATACAGAAACTTCAGCGGCATGTATGGAATGCCCCTCTCGTTGCTACCTGTATCGCTGCTCACGGCGGCGCGCGCGAAGCCCACGATTATAGCCCAGCCGGCAGGAAAGAGCTATTTCCCATCTTCCGGCTTGCGCGAACGCAACGCACCGAGCACCGCAAAAGGGTTCGGCTTGGCCTCTTCGGCCGCCTTGAAGTCTTCGTCGCTGGACGAAAGCTGTACCGGCGTCGGGCAGACATCGTGGGCGGGCATGACGGGGATTTCCATCAGCAGTTCGTCCTCGATCAGGGCGTGCAGGTCGAAATCCCGGCTTACGACGAGCAGGTCTTCCTCGGATTCCTCGTCCTGCGCCTCGGCGGTGGCCTCATCGGCCACGAAGCGGAACCAGCGATCCACCGACAGCAGGGAATCGACGGGCGACAGGCAGCGCTGGCAAACCAGTGGCACCACGGCTTCGGCCTCCAGGTGCAGCCAGGGCGTTGCCTTGCCATCCGCGCCGGGGCGTTCTTCCCCATGGGCCGCCCACCGGACCAGCGCATCGGGCGCCGGAACGGCCAGTTCGGCGGCCAGGCGTTCGTAGTCAGGAACCGGGTCGGTGGCTTCCAGGGTGGCGGCAGCGGCGGCAAAGCCCGGCACATTGAGCCGTTCGGGGGCAAATTCTCTCTTCATCCGCGGCAGTCTAGCGCGCCGGACGTTCCCCCGGCGCGGGGCATGGCGGAGGGTCTTGAGCGGCTCACGCACAATCGTCCCCATGCAACGCACCGTGATCCTCGCCTCGACCTCGCGCTACCGCCGCGAATTGCTCTCCCGCCTGCGCCTGCCCTTCGATGTGCACTCGCCGGAAGTCGATGAAACACCTCTTGCCGGCGAAACACCGCATGACCTCGCCGTTCGCCTCGCGCTGGAAAAGGCGAACGCCGTGGCCGCCCGCTTTCCCGACGCCGTGGTCATCGGTTCCGACCAGGTGGCCGACCTGGCGGGCGAAGCGCTCGGCAAGCCCGGCGACCATGCCCGCGCCACCGCCCAGCTGCGCCGCATGCGCGGCCAGACGCTGATCTTTCAGACAGCCGTGGCCGTCGTCTGTCACGCCACCGGCTTCGCCCAGCGCGACATCGCACCCGTGCGCGTGGTGTTTCGCGACCTCACCGACACCGCCATCGAACACTATCTGCAAGCCGAGCAGCCCTACGACTGCGCCGGCAGCGCCAAGAGTGAAGGCCTGGGCATCGCATTGCTGAGCGCCATCGACAGCGACGACCCGACCGCACTGGTCGGCCTGCCGCTGATCCGCACCTGCCAGATGCTGCGCGCCGCGGGGGTCGATCTGCTGTGACACGACAAAAGGGCAAGCTCTACCTCGTACCCGCGCCGCTCGACTTCGGCTGCGATGTGCAAGCCCCGCTGCAGGACGCCCTGCCGCTGGGCACGCTGCAGGCGGCCGCCGGCATCACCCACTGGATCTGCGAGAACGCGAAGTCCGCGCGCGCCTACCTCAAGCGCATCGACGCAGTCGCACCGCTGGCTGCACCACTGCAGGCTCAAGCCATCCAGGAGCTGCCGCGCGAAGTGCACAAGAAAGGCGATCATGCAGGCCAGTTCGATGCCCGCCCCCTGCTGGCCGACGCGCTCGAAGGCCACGACATCGGCCTGCTGAGCGAAGCCGGCATGCCGGCGGTGGCCGATCCGGGCTCCTCGGTGGCGCGCGCCGCTCACGACCTGGGCATCACGGTGGTGCCGCTGACCGGCCCCGTTTCACTGCTGCTGGCGCTTGCAGCAAGCGGGCTCAATGGCCAGAACTTCGCCTTTGTCGGCTACCTGCCGCAGGACGCCGTGGAACGCCAGACCCGCATCCGCGAGCTCGAAGCGCTCGCGCTCAAGTCCGGCCAGACGCAGCTGTTCATCGAAACGCCCTACCGCAACGCCGCGCTGCTGCAGGCGCTCGTGCAGACCCTGCAGCACAACACCCGGCTCGCCGTGGCGCGCGGCCTGACGCTCGCCACTGCCCACGTGCGCAGCGAGACGATCAAGTCCTGGCGCGCCGCCAAGCCGCAAGCCACGACAGACGAACGCCTGCCCGCCGTGTTCGCCATCGGCCGCTGACGATGGGCGGCGTTACCGCAGCCACGCGCTGGGCATCGCGCGCGCAGTTCTTTTGCGCCGGCTTCATCTTCGCGACCTGGGGCGTGCACGTGCCGACGGTCAAGGCGCACTACGGCATCGACGAGGCGCAGCTCGGCCTGGCGATGCTCGCGGCCGGTGCCGGCGCGATGTTCGGCCTGACCAGCGCGGGCCGCTGGATCGGACGCCACGGCCCGCGCCGCGTGGCCGGCATCTGCGGCTGCATCTACGCGCTGCTGCTGGCCGGCCTGATCGCGATGCCCGGCTATGCCGCCCTGCTGGGCCTGCTGGCCGCCTTCGGCCTCGTGACCAGCGTGTTCGACGTGTCGATCAACACCGAGGCGGCGCAGCTCGAACTGCACGGAGACGCGCCCTTGATGAGCGGCATGCACGGCATGTTCAGCCTGGGCGGCATGGCCGGCGCCGCGAGCGGCAGCGCCGCGCTGGCAGCCGGACTCGGCGCGCAGGCGCACCTGCTGCTGGTCGCCGCAGCAATGGCGCTGCTCGTCGCCGCGGCCTCGACACGCATGCTGCCCAGAGCCGCCACCAGCGGAGCCACCGAGGCCGATCATGGCTTCCTGCTGCCCCGCGGCGCACTCGCGGTACTGGGCGTGCTGGCCGCGCTGGGACTGATCGCCGAGGGCGCCATCTACGACTGGAGCGTGCTCTACATGCAGCAGGAAATCGGCAGCCCGCAACAACAGGCCGCGCTGGCTTATGCGAGCTTCTCGGCCGCAATGGCGGCGGCGCGTTTCGGCGGCGACGCGATGCGCGCCCGCTTCGCACCAACCACCCTGCTGCTCGGCAGCGGCCTCCTGGCAGCGCTAGCGATGACGCTGGTACTGGCCACCGACCTGCCGTGGCTGGCGCTGATCGGCTTCGCGGGAGTGGGCGTCGGCTTTGCGAACGTGGTGCCGATCCTGTTCTCGGCTTCGGCGAAGGCGCCGGGCATCGAGCCTGCGCGAGGCATTGCATCGGTCTCGGCCCTGGCGTACCTGGGATTCATGGCAGGCCCGGCGGCAATCGGGCTGCTGGCGCGGGCGACCTCGCTGACTGCGGCGCTCTATGTGGTCGTGGCCTTCGCCGCGGCGCTGGCGGCGTCGGCGCGCTACACCGCCAGCGGCGAGAACAACAAATAGAAAATCAGCGCAGGGCCGGAGCCGTGTGCATGAGGCGCACCGTGGTTTCGGCCATCGCGGCGCCGAATTTCTTGGCCAGCTTCTCGGCCACGTTGTCGCGCCGCGTGTAGTCGATCACCTCTTCGGCCTTGATGACTTCGCGCGCCACGAAGTCGACGTTGCCCAGCTGGTCGGCAAGGCCGAATTCGACCGCCTGCTCGCCGCTCCAGAACAGGCCGCTGAACAGGCCCGGAGTGTCGAGCTTCAGGCGGTCGCCGCGGCCGGCCTTGACCACGTTGATGAACTGCGTGTGGATCTGGTTCAGCATCGTCTGCGCATGGGCGCGCTGCGCATCGCTCATCGGGCTGAAGGGATCGAGGAAGCCCTTGTTCTCGCCGGCGGTCAGCAGGCGGCGCTCGACGCCAACCTTCTCCATCACGCCCGTGAAGCCGAAGCCGTCCATCAGCACGCCGATGCTGCCGACGATGCTGGCCTTGTCGACGAAGATCTTGTCGGTGGCAGCAGCGATGTAATAGGCAGCCGAAGCGCAGGTTTCCTCGACCACGGCATAGACCGGCTTCTTGTACTTGGCCTTCAGGCGCTTGATCTCGTCGTTGATGATGCCGGCCTGCACCGGACTGCCGCCAGGCGAGTTGATCAGCAAGACCACGCCCTTGGCGCCCTCGTCCTCGAAGGCCGTCTTCATCGCAGCGACCACGAATTCCGCGCTCGCATCCCCGCCGTTGGCGATTTCGCCCTTGATCTCGACGACGGCCGTGTGGGCCGTGGTCTTGGCCGCGCTCGGCGTGCCGCGCGAGAGCGCGAACCACGCCAGGAAGACGAAGAAAGCCAGCCACGACAGGCGTACGAAGGTCTTCCAGCGGCGCGTGGCCCTCTGTTCGTTCAGCGAAGCGAAGGCGAGCTTTTCGAGCGTGGCGCGCTCCCATCCGGGGCGCTGCGTGGGATCTTTGGCCATGTTCTTGGAGGGGGCCGGCTCAAATGGCTCGAACCCTTCGGGTTCCGTTCGGTTCGGGTCGGTCATGTCAGAAGGTCAGGGGGTGAAGGTTCCAGTCAGTATGCCAGTGCACCACGCCGTCATGCTCGCTCAGGGCGATCTTCACGAGGCCACCGCGGCATGGGCCGCCCATGCATTCACCGGTGTCGGGCTTGTAGACCGCGCCGTGCGTGGCGCACAGCAGCCACTGCCCGGTGTCGTCGAAGAAGCGGTCGGGCTGGAAGTCGAGCTCCATCGCGACATGGCTGCACCGGTTGAGAAACGCATGCGGCCGCCCCTCGAAACGCACCGCGAAAGCGCGGCATGTTTCCCCGCCGTAGACCACGTCGAAAGGCACGGCCAGGCCACCTTCGACCAGGTCCGAGGCATTGCACAGCGGAATGCGTTCTTCGTCGCTCATGGCGGGGTCTCAGGCGTTGTCGAGAAGCCAGGCTTCCAGCCCGGCCACCGAATGCGCGATGTGCAGCGGCTTGAATTCGTCGAAGCTGGCCGGTTCGTGCGCGCCGTAGCTCACGCCCACGCTGGCGGCGCCCGCGTTCTGGGCGAGCTGCAGGTCGTGCGTGGTGTCGCCGATCATCAGGGTGCGTTCCGGCGGCACGTCGAGTTCTTCCATCAGCTCCAGCAGCATGCGCGGATGCGGCTTGCCGAAGGTTTCGTCGGCCGTGCGCGAGGCGTCGAAGCGGTCGCGCAGCGCGACCGACCTGAGCGCTTCGTTGAGGCCGCGGCGCGACTTGCCCGTGGCCACGGCCAGCTTGTGGCCGCGCGCGCGCAGCGCATCGAGCATCTGCAGCACGCCGTCGAAAAGCACGAGGTCGTCCTGGTGCTGGAGGTAGTGATAGCGGTAGCGCGCGCCGAGTTCGGCATATTTTTCCTTCGGCACGTCGGGCGCCGCGCGGGCGAGCGCCTCGGCCAGGCCCAGGCCGATCACCCAGGCGGCGTCGTTCTCGCTCGGCTTGGCACCACCGACGTCGATCACCGCCGCCTGGATGCAGCGCACGATCAGGCGCGTGGAGTCGTAGAGCGTGCCGTCCCAGTCGAAGGCGATCAGGTCGAAGCGAAGGGGGCTGGGGGAATCAGTCATGGAGCGTCGGAACGGGGTGTTGGGCCAGTGCCTCGAGGGCAGCAGGCGGCATGAGCGCGTGCAACTCGGGCGGCAGGCCGGCCTGCAGCGCCACGCGATCACCGCTGGCCGGGTGGTTGAATTGCAGCCGCCAGGCATGCAGGAACATGCGCTTGAGGCCGAGTTTCTGCAGCGCACGCTGACGTTCGGACTCGCCGTATTTGTCGTCGCCCGCAATCGGATGGCCGGCCGACGCGAGATGGACGCGGATCTGGTGCGTGCGGCCGGTCTTGATCGTCACCGCAAGCAATGACAGCGGCGTGGCATCCCCCGGCAGCGACAACCGTGCCAGCACGCGCACCAGCGTGACGGCGCGCATGGCATCCGGATGGTCCTTGGCGACCACGCGCACACGGCGCTCGCCGGCGCCCGCACCGGAGCCGTCGGGCAGCAGATATTTGGCGAGCGGCGCATCGAGCACCTTCTTGTTGGCGGGCCAGGCTCCCTCGACCAGCGCCAGGTAGGTCTTGCCGGTCTCGCGTTCGCGGAACTGGTCCTGCAGCGCGACCAGCGCGCTGCGCTTCTTGGCGACCAGCAGGATGCCGGAGGTTTCGCGGTCCAGCCGATGCACCAGTTCCAGGAATTTGGCGGCGGGCCGCGCCGTGCGCAATTGCTCGATCACGCCAAAGCTCACGCCGCTGCCGCCATGGACGGCCACGCCGGCCGGCTTGTCGATGGCCAGCACGGCATCGTCTTCCAGCAGCACCGGAAACTCGCGCGCCGGTGCGGGCGGGGCCGCGCCCTCTTCCGCGCGGGGCGAGATGCGGATCGGCGGCAGCCGCAGCACGTCGCCCACCTCGATGCGGGTTTCGGCCTGCGCCCGGCCCTTGTTGATGCGCACCTCGCCGGACCGGATGATCCGATAGACGTGCGTCTTCGGGACGCCTTTCAGATGGCGGAACAGGAAGTTGTCGAGCCGCTGCCCGGCAGATTCGGCGTCGACCGTGAGGAATTTGATGGCCGAATGCGGCGCCCCGGTTTGGGTTGGGGCTTTTGGGTCTGCGGGATTTGGAGCAGCCGCCGGGCCCTGCTTCGCACCTATAATGTTTTTCACCAGCGCGGTCATGTAAGTGCTTGATTAGACAGAAGTTTAGTCCACTGCCATCAAATACCCAGGACAGCGCTGCGAGGTCGATGCCGCTTTGGCGCCGAGCTGCAAACCCCGCGCAATGGCGCAAAGTGGCAGACCAGGCACCCAAGTCAAGCCGACACCCACGAAACACCGATACGGAATACCCAGCCTGCAGCTTCCAAGCTGCCGGCGGATCGAAGCGAGTCCCTTGTTGTGTTGATGCTGCTGATTCAAATGTGCCTGCGCTGGCCGACCTGGTTTCGACCAGCGGCCTCAGGCATTGAATCGTCTGCGGCGCGCGCCACCCTTGCGCAACCGGCTATCAAAAAGATAGCCACTCAACACCGAATCTGGCTCGCGCCCATCCACGCGCCCCCACCCCGGCTGTCTTCTTGAGCTAAAGCTCGAGAGGCCTGCTCGCGCTTGGCGCGGCAGTCACAGCATCCGGGGCCCAAGCGGCAATTCCCCTGGTTTCGCGGGCGTCGTCCGTGCATCGTTGGCTCGTCAAGAGCCGGTAGAACGATACATATAAGGACAACGCATCATGAAGCGGATGCTGATCAATGCCACGCAGGCCGAAGAACGCCGCCTGGCCATCGTCGACGGGCAGAAACTGCTCGACTACGAAATCGAAATCGAAGGGCGCGAACAGCGCAAGGGCAACATCTACAAGGCGGTCGTGACCCGCGTCGAGCCCTCGCTCGAAGCCTGTTTCGTCGACTACGGCGAAGACCGCCACGGCTTCCTGCCGTTCAAGGAAATCTCCAAGCAGTACTTCGCCGAAGGCGTGTCGGCCAGCCAGGCCCGCATCCAGGACGCGATCCGCGAAGGCCAGGAACTCACCGTCCAGGTCGAGAAGGAAGAACGCGGCAACAAGGGCGCAGCCCTCACCACCTTCATCTCGCTGGCCGGCCGCTACGTCGTGCTGATGCCGAACAACCCCCGTGGCGGCGGCGTCTCTCGCCGCATCGAGGGCGACGACCGCGCCGAGCTCAAGGAGGCGATGGACCAGCTCGAGTACCCCAAGGGCATGAGCATCATCGCGCGCACCGCCGGCATCGGCCGCATCGCGTCCGAACTCCAGTGGGACCTGAACTACCTGCTCAAGCTCTGGAGCGCCATCGACGGCGCGGCCAAGGGCGGCAAGGGCGCCTTCCTGATCTATCAGGAATCGTCGCTCGTCATCCGCGCCATTCGTGATTACTTCAATCACGACATTGGCGACATCCTGATCGACACCGACGATATCTACGACCAGGCGCAGCAGTTCATGGCGCACGTTATGCCCGAGCATGCCGCCCGCGTGAAGCGCTACCGCGACGACGCGGCGCTGTTCAGCCGCTTCCAGATCGAGCACCAGATCGAATCGGCCTACGCACGCACCGTGCAGCTGCCCTCGGGCGGCGCCATCGTGATCGACCACACCGAAGCGCTGGTCTCGGTCGACGTGAACTCGGCCCGCGCTATCAAGGGCGGCGACATCGAAGAAACCGCCACCCGCACCAACCTCGAAGCCGCCGACGAAGTGGCCCGCCAGATGCGCCTGCGCGACCTGGGCGGCCTGATCGTCATCGACTTCATCGACATGGACGAGTCGAAGAACCGCCGCGAGGTCGAAAGCCGCCTGCGCGACGCGCTGCGGCAAGACCGCGCCCGTGTGCAGTTCGGCTCGATCAGCAAGTTCGGCCTGATGGAAATGAGCCGCCAGCGCCTGAAGCCCGCGCTCAGCGAAGGCTCGTCGATCCCCTGCCCCCGCTGCGGCGGCTCGGGCCACATCCGCGACACCGAGTCGAGCGCGCTGCAGATCCTGCGCATCATTCAGGAAGAGTGCCTGAAGGACAACACGGCCGCCGTGCACGTGCAGGTGCCCGTGGAAGTCGCCTCGTTCCTGCTGAACGAAAAGCGCCCCGAAATCGCCAAGATCGAACTCAAGCAGCGCGTCACCGTGCTGATGGTGCCCAACAAGACGCTCGAAACGCCCAACTACAAGCTCGAGCGCCTGAAGCACGACGATCCGCGCCTCGACCACATCGAGGCCAGCTACAAGATGGCCGACGAGATCGAAGACCCGACCTCGGTCACGCGCCGTTCGCAGGAGCCCACCAACAAGCAGACGCCGGTGATCAAGGGCGTGCTGCCCGACGCTCCCGCGCCGGTGGTGCCACCCAAGCCCGAAGCGGTGCGCACGCCTGTCGCCGCGCCCGCGCCGGTCGCTCCACCCGTGGTGAGTGCGCCGGTTCCGGCGCAGACCGGCTTCTTCGGCTGGATCAAGAACCTGTTCGGCAGCACGCCGGCACCCGCTGCAGCACCTGCGCCGGCTGCGATTCCGGTCGAGGCGCCGAAGCCCCGCCGCGACGGCCGTCCGGGCCGCGATGGCGAACAACGCGGCGGCGCACGTGACGGCGAACAGCGCCGCGGCGGCCGTGGTGGCGAAGGTCGCGGTGAAGGCCGTGGCGAGAGCGGCGGGCGCTCCGGTGGCCGCGATGGCGAACGCCGTGGTGGCCGTGGCGGCGAGCGCCGTGAAGGTCGAGAAGGTCGCGAAGGTCGTGGCAGCGAGCAGCGCAACGACGGCATCAACCAGCCGCGTGAACAACGCGAACCGCGCGAGCAGCGTGAGCCCCGCGAGCCGCGTGAAGCGCGCGCACCGCGTGACGGCGAACAGCGCCGCAACGGCCGTGGCGAGCGCCGCGAAGGCGAAGGCCGTGAAGGCCGCAACAACGCGCCAGTCGAGGCCCTCGACGGCAACATCAGCCTGGAAGCCCAGCAACTGGCATCCGGCGCCGTCGCAGGCGACGAAGGCAACGCAGTTGAACGCGCACCCCGCGCCCGCGGCGAACGCCGTGAACGTGGCGAGCGCAATGAGCGTGGCGAACGTGCTGAACGCGGCAACGACCGTGGCGGCGAACGCGCCGAGCGCAACAGCGACAACGGCCAGCCGCGCGGCGACGCGGCACCCGCTGGCGACGAAGCCGCACAAGGCGAGCGCCAGCCCCGCAACGGCCGCGACGAACAGCGCGCTCCGCGTGGTGACCGTGGTGGCGATCGTGGCGACCGCAACGACGGCCGCCGCGAACGCCGCAACGATGCGCCGCAAGCCGAAGCGGATGCACGCGGCGCCGAAGCCGCGGTTTCCGATGCAGCGCAAGGCAATGAAGCCATCAACGGCAACAACGAGCAGATGCCCCGCCGCGAAGGCGACGAGCGCCGCGGCCGTTCGCGCGACCGCTACGGCCGTGACCGCCGCGAACGCGGCCCGCGCGACGAAGCCGAAGCCGGCAACACGGCCGGCGCGCCGGTCGCCGAAGGCGCCGCGGCGGAAGCCCCGGAGTCCCGTCCGCAGCAGCAACTGCCGCTGGTGTCGGAACGTGCCGAAGCAGCTCAAGAAGTTGCCGCACCACAGCAGGTCCGCAGCGAGCGCCCGGCACCGGTGTCCGCACCGATCGTGGTCGAAAGCTCCAAGGCGCCCGCAGCCGCCAACGGCCGCGCACTGCCCAAGGTCCAGTCCTTCGAGCTGCCGCTGGCAGAACTCGCGCAGATCGCCGAGAACTCGGGCCTGCAGTGGGTCAACTCGGACGCCGAGCGCATCGCCCAGGCCCGCGCCGCCATCGAGGCCGAGCCGAAGCCGGTGCATGTGCCGCGCGAACGCCCGCCGGTGGTCGTGCTCGACGAAGGTCCGCTGGTGCTGGTCGAAACCCGCCGCGACCTCGGCTCGATGTCGCTGCCGTTCGAGCAGCAGCAACGCACGCTCTGAGCGACACACGCCCGCAACCAAAAACGGCGCCATCTGGCGCCGTTTTTTTATGCCTTGCAATGAGCCGGCAGCTCGCATCGCCGCGCGAATGCCATGGCTGGATCGCCGGGATATCTTCAGGGCGCGTCGGGCTACGACGCGGTCATGGCGGCCCGCTCGGGACTCCGGGAGTGCGCCCCGCCCGCGCTCATTGCACCCGCCGCTGCAGACGCTCAGCTGTTCTCGACCTGCGCCGCGCGCTTCCACGCCTCGGCAGCCTGCTCGGTGTCGTTGCGGTCTTCGGCCAGCCTGGCCAGTGCGAGCCAGGCGCGGCGGTACAGCTCGGTGTCCTGCAGTCCCAGGCCGGCCTGCGTCAGCAACTGCTGGGCCTTGCCCCACAGCTGGCGCTTCATGCAGGCCATGCCCGCAAGGTATTGCAGGTTCGGGTCGCGCGGGTTGTTGCGCTGTGCACTTTCAATGCGCGCCAGCCAGTCAGCGTCCACCGAATCGAGCCCGGCTTCGAGCGCGCGCGCGAGCTTGACGCGCAACGCGTCGCCCAGCCCACGCGGATTGGCCACCATGCGCTCCCAGGCCGGCAGCAGCCAGCCGCGTGCCAGCGCGAGGTCGCCGCGCAACGCGACCATGCGTTGTGCGGCATGGATCGCCACCTCGGGCATTCCGCGTTCGTTGGCATCGAGTTCGGTCCAGGCGCGAAGCAACTGCGCAGGATCGTGCGCGCCCGACAGCAACTCGGTCGCGAGGCCGCGCACGATGCTCTGCGCCGCGGCTTCCGAGAACGCCCGGTGCTTGGCCAGCAGGCGCGCGGTTTCGAGCGCCTCGAGCGTGCGGCGATCCTGCCGCGCCGCCTTGAGCCGCAGCCGCAGGGCCAGCGTGCGGCGCTGCGCGCCTTGCGGCAGCTCTTCGAGCCGCGCGAGCGCTGCCGCCGCATCGCGGTCTTCGAGCGCCCAGCGCGCCGCGCGCAGCTGCACGCCTTCACGCGTCTCCGGGCTGGCGAGCACGGCGCGGTCCACACTTTCGTTGAGGGCCTGCTGCAGATGCGCGTCGCGCGCCGGCTTGTCCTGCAGGGCCTGCGCGCTCTCGGCGGCCAGCAGGTGCGACAGCACGCGCACCTGCTGCGCCTGCGGCAGGCCGGCGCCGAGTGCCGCCAGCGTCTTCTCCTGCGTGAGCGCGGCCTGCGCGGCCTTGCGTGCGCGCGAGAAACGGCCCGCGATCAGCTGCACCATCGCATCGAGCAGCGCCGCATGCAGCGTGCGCTCCTTCTGCTGCAGCCGCCACTGGCGCGCCTGCGTCGGCAGCGAGAACAGCGCCGCCAGCGCCCGCAGCGCCGCGTGCAGCAGCACGAAGGCCACGAGCAGGATCACGAGCACGAGGTTCAGCGACAGATCGACGCGCCATGGCGGCCAGAACACGGTGATCGTGCCCTGGTTGTTGCCCGCGAACAGGGCGACCGCCGCGGCGACGGCGAACAGGGCGAGGAGCCAGATTGCGGCGCGCATGTCAGCGGTCGCCGCCGGGCCGCCCCAAGGCGAGCCGCGCCTTCCCCAAGGGGGACGGCGAATTACACGGAGCGAAGCAAGTGAAAAGCCGGTGGGTCATTCGTTCTAGCGCCCTGCGGCCGCGGTGGCCAGTGCCGCCAGCGTGTCGTCGATGCGCACCGGCTCGGTCGTCTTCAGCTGGGCCTGCAATTGCTGCAGCAGCGTGGCGGCAGCCTGGGTGCGGCGCGATGCGGGATCGAAATAGCGGTTGAGCGACGCGGTCACCTGCGACAGCTCGCTGCGCGTGGCTTCCATCTGCCGCGACAGCAGCGAAAGGCGCGCGTTGAGCAGCTTGAGCTTGAGGTTCTCGCGCAGGAAATAGGACTGCTCGGGCGCCAGCAGGATCGCCTCCGGGCTCTGGATGCGGCCGACGCGCACCAGCGAGCGGGCTTCGCCGCGCACCGTAAGCAGTGCGCGCTGCCACCACGGCGCATCGGCGGGAATCGGTTCGGCCTGCCAGGCGTTGGTGCCGTTGCCGCGCACGGCAACTGCGTTGAGCGTGGGCAGGTCGTCCACGCCGCGCATCAGTTCGTCGAGCTTCTGCAGCGCTTCGGCGCTGTCGGTGCTGACGCTGCTGCGCAAGCGGTCGGCATCGCGCTGCATGGCCCGCTGCAGGGGGGTCAACCGCGGCTGCGCGGCACGCGCGATGCGCACGTCGCCGGCCTTGAGTGCGGCCAGCAGCGGCTCGACGCTGCCCGTGACCTGTGCCTGCTGCAAGGCAAGGCGCACGGCCGAGTCGATATCGACCACGAGGTTCTCGTCGCGCGAACGCGAGAGGCTTTGAATCAGTTCTTCGAGCTGCGAGCGTTGCAGCGCGACTTCGGCCACGCGGGTTTCGACCAGGGCCACACGGGCCGAAGCATCGCGCACCGTGTCGCTCGCCTGGCGCGCCAGCGTGCGCGCCTCCATCGATTGCGCGATGGCGTCAGCGCTCTGGCGCGCCAGTTGCTCCTTCATGCCGCTGACCTTCTGCCACAGCGCGATCGCAATCAGCAATGCGGCCAGCGCCACGAGGGCCACCAGGCCGAACGCCATGCGGGAGAGAAGCAGCGCGCCCGCGGCCTGCGCGGCCGGCGTCTGGTGCGGTGCCAGCGTGGCAGGCACCGGCGCGGTGGCAGCGATTGGGGAAGAAGAGGAAAGATCGTCTGACGGGGACGCGGCGCTCATGCCAGGGATTCTATAGACGCGATCAGTGCATCCAGCAGCGGCGTGCTTACACGCAACGCCCCGAAACCCGCGGCCCGCGCGGCTTCGCCGATGCGTGCATGCGTGGCGACCGCGCTTGCGGCATGCCAGTCGACGCCAGGCATCGCCCGCTGGAGATTGCCGATGGCCTCGGAACTGCTGAAGAGCCAGATCGCGCGGCCCTCGGCACCATCGATGGCCAACTGGCGTTGTACGACGTCCAGTGATGGCGACAGCCGGCGGTATGCCACCACGGTGTCGCGATGGCCGCCCGCGGCATCGATCTCGTTGGCGAGCCAGTCGCGCCCCGTCGGTCGTCCGGCCTCGTCGCCGCCGCGCACGATCAGCACGCGCACGCCGGCCGATACCTGGGCCTGCACGCGCTCCCACAGCGCTTCGGAGTCGAAGCGCGTGGCTTCGGGCGGCGGCGCGTCGATGGACCCGGTCGGCACGCCGGCACGAAGCAAGGCGCGCGTGGTACCCGGGCCCGTGGCCCAGAAGCGGCATCCCGCCAATGCGCGGGCAGGCTCCCTGTGATGGAAGAAATGCTCGACGGCCGTGGCGCTCACGAACATCAGCGCCGAGTAGTCCGCGAGTTGCCGCCACGCCGTGCGCAAGGGCTCGGCATCGACCACCGGCTCGATCACGATGAGCGGCAGCGCGACTGCGTCGAGTCCCGCTGCGCGCAGGTCCCTCACCCATTGCACTGCCTCTCGCGCCGGCCGCGTGACGATGACGGGACGGGCGGTCATGCGATGACCACGGATGTCAGTGGGCTCCGGCGTCGCGCAGCAGCGCCGCGGCGCGCTGGCCGAGCGCGTCGGCCTCGGCGAAGCCGGCGGCGGGCGCCAACGCATGCACCTTCACCAGCGGCGCGTTGCCTTCCGGGTCGCCCCACGCTGCATCGATGCGCAACGCGCCATCGGCCTGCCATCGCGCGTGGGCCGCGAGCGGCATCGAGCAGCTGCCGCCCATTGCGCGGCTCACCGCGCGCTCGGCGGTGGTGGAAAGCCAGTCGCCGTCATGGGCCAGCGAGCCCAGCAGCCCGATGAGGTCGGTGCGGTCCGCGCGCACCTCGATGCCCAATGCACCCTGCCCCGCGGCCGGCAGCATGGTGTCGGGGTCGAAGGCCACGCGGATGCGGCTCTCGAGCCCCAGCCGCTTGAGCCCGGCCGCCGCCAGCACGATGGCGTCGTACTGTCCTTCGTCGAGCTTGCGCAGGCGGGTGTCGAGGTTGCCGCGCAGCGGTTCGATGCGCAGGTCGGGCCGCAGCGCGCGCAGCAGCACCACGCGGCGCAGGCTGGAGGTGCCGACCACCGCGCCCTGCGGCAGTGCGTCGAGCGAGTCGTAGCGCGGGGAGACGAGCGCATCGCGCGGGTCTTCGCGCTCCAGCACGCAGGCGAGCGCAAAGCCTTCCGGCAGGTCCATCGGCACGTCTTTCAGCGAATGGACCGCGATGTCGGCGCGTCCTTCTTCGAGCGCGAGTTCGAGCTCTTTCACGAAGAGCCCCTTGCCGCCCACCTTGCTGAGCGAGCGATCGAGGATCTGGTCGCCGGTGGTGGTCAGGCCGAGCAGGCTGACCGTGTGGCCCTTTTCTTGCAAAAGCGCCTGCACGTGTTCGGCTTGCCAGAGTGCCAGGCGGCTTTCGCGCGTGGCGATCACGATATTGCTCAAGACCTGTTCCAAAAGTACGTGTTCCAAACCCTTGGAATGCTAGCATGTTGCGCCGCAGCAACGCAGACGGCGCATCCATTCAAGAAGTCCAGGACCAACATCGAATGAAAGCCAGCAAGACCCCTTCTCCCCCCAAGCGCCGCCAGGCCGAAGACCAGCCGTTGATCGACGACATCCGGCTGCTGGGCCGGATCCTCGGCGACGTGATCCGGGAGCAGGAGGGAGACGAGACTTACGCGCTGGTCGAGAAGATCCGCACCTTGTCCGTGGCTTTTCGCCGCGATGCCGACCACGCCGCCGACCGCGCGTTGAAGAACCTGCTCAAGGGCCTGAGCGCGGCCGAGACGGTGCGCGTGATCCGCGCCTTCACCTACTTCAGCCACCTGGCCAACCTCGCGGAAGACCGTCACCAGATCCGCCGCCGCACCGAAACCGAGCGCGCCGGCGAAAGCGTCGACGGCGACCTGCAGACCGCCCTCGCCCGCATCCGCAAGGCCGGCGTGAAGCCCGACGAAATCGTTGCCTCGCTGGCCCACAGCTACGTCTCGCCGGTGCTCACCGCGCATCCGACCGAGGTGCAGCGCAAGAGCATCCTCGACGCCGAGCGCGCCATCGCGCAACTGCTCACCGCGCGCGACGAGATCAAGCTGCGCCAGAGCGCCTACGCCGGGGGAAAGGACGCGCTCACGCCACTCGAATTCGCCGAGAACGAAACGCAGATGCGCATCCGCGTCACGCAGATCTGGCAGACGCGCCTGCTGCGCTTTTCCAAGCTCACCGTGGCCGACGAGATCGAGAACGCGCTGAGCTACTACGAAGCCACCTTCCTGCGCGAGATCCCGCGCGTGTACGCCGACCTCGAAAAGGCCCTGGCCCAGGGCGGCCACACACCCTCGGTCGCCCCCTTCCTGCGCATGGGCCAGTGGATCGGCGGCGACCGCGACGGCAACCCCAACGTCACCGCCGAGACGCTCGAATACGCACTGAGCCGCCAGTGCGAACTGGCGCTGCGCTACTACCTCACCGAGGTGCACTACCTCGGCAGCGAGCTGTCGCTGTCGGCCACGCTGGTCGACGTATCGGTCGAGATGCAGGCGCTGGCCGAGCGCTCGCCCGACAAGAGCGAACACCGCAAGGACGAGCCCTACCGCCGTGCGCTCACCGGCGTGTATGCGCGCCTCGCGGCCACGCTGCGCGAGCTCACTGGCGGCGAGGCCGCGCGCCACGCCGTCGCGCCGCAGAACCCGTACGCCACAGCCGAAGAGTTCCTGGCCGACCTGCGCACCGTGGCCGAGTCGCTCGAAGAAAAGCACGGCACCGTGCTCGCCGCGCCGCGCCTGCTGCCGCTGATTCGTGCGGTAGAGGTGTTCGGATTTCACCTGGCCACAGTCGACCTGCGCCAGAGCTCCGACAAGCACGAGGCCGTGATCGCCGAGCTGCTGGCCACCGCGCGCATCGAGCCTTCGTACGCCTCACTGGCCGAAGAGGCCAAGCAGACGCTGCTGCTCAAGCTGCTCGACGACGCCCGCCCGCTGCGCGTGCCCGACGCCGACTACTCGCCGCTCGCGAAGAGCGAGCTGGCCATCTTCGCCGCCGCCCGCACCGCGCGTGCGCGCTATGGCGCAGCGGCCATCCGCCACTACATCATCAGCCACACCGAGACGGTGAGTGACCTGCTCGAGGCGCTGCTGCTGCAGAAGGAAGTGGGCCTGCTGCGCGGCGCAATGGCCACCAACGCGGTGTGCGACCTGATCGTGGTGCCGCTGTTCGAAACCATCGAAGACCTGCGCAACGCCGCGCCCATCGTGCGCGCCTTCTACGCGCTGCCGAACATCCAGGCGCTCATCGAACGCTCGGGCGCCGAACAGGACGTGATGCTCGGCTACAGCGACAGCAACAAGGACGGCGGCATCTTCACAAGCAACTGGGAGCTGTACCGCGCGGGCATCGCGCTGGTGTCGCTGTTCGACGAGCTGAACAAGAAGAAGGCCAACCCGATTCGCCTGCGCATGTTCCACGGCCGCGGCGGCACGGTGGGGCGCGGCGGCGGCCCGAGCTACCAGGCGATCCTCGCGCAGCCGCCGGGCACGGTGCGCGGCCAGATCCGCCTCACCGAGCAGGGCGAAGTCATCGGTTCTAAGTACGCCAACCGCGAGATCGGCCGGCGCAACCTCGAGACGCTGGTGGCCGCCACGCTCGAAGCCACGCTGCTGCCGCAGGGCAAGCTGGCGCCGGCCACCTTCCTCTCGGCGGCCGGCGAACTCTCGACCGCGAGCATGGCCGCATACCGCAAGCTGGTGTACGAAACCCCGGGCTTCGGCGACTACTTCTTCGGCTCCACGCCGATCCGCGAGATCGCCGAACTCAACATCGGTTCGCGCCCCGCGTCGCGCAACCCGAGCCACAAGATCGACGACCTGCGCGCGGTGCCGTGGAGCTTCAGCTGGGGCCAGTGCCGCCTGACCATTCCGGGCTGGTTCGGTTTCGGTTCGGGCGTGGAACAGTTCCTGGCCGCCGCCGGCACCGCCGCGGGCAAGAAGGAACGCGTGGCGCTGCTGCAGCGGATGTACGCGCAATGGCCCTTCTTCCGCACGCTGCTGTCGAACATGGACATGGTGCTGGCCAAGAGCGACCTCGCACTGGCGTCGCGCTACGCCGAGCTGGTTACGGACCGCAAGCTGCGCCAGAAGGTGTTCTCGATGATCGATGCCGAATGGCACCGCACGTCGGATGCGCTCACGCTCATCACCGGCGCGAAGCAGCGGCTCGAAGGCAACGCCGAGATGCAGCGCTCGGTGCGCCACCGTTTCCCCTACATCGATCCGCTGCATCACCTGCAGGTCGAGCTGATGCGGCGCTACCGCGCGGGCGACGGCGGCGAGCGGCTGCAGCGCGGCATCCACATCTCGATCAACGGGGTGGCGGCGGGGCTGCGCAACACGGGATGACGCATCCGGGGGAGAGGCGAAAGCGGGCATAGACTCGCTGCCCCAACACCCAAGAGAGATCGCCATGAAAGGCTCCTGCCTCTGCGGCACCGTCCGGTACGAAGCCGCCCGCCTCGCCGGGCCCATCGCCCACTGCCATTGCGCGACCTGCCGCAAGGCGCACAGCGCGGCATTCACCACGACCGCTCGCGTCGACAGGTCCGACTTCCGCTGGACCGCGGGCGAAGACGCCATCGGTTCGTTCGAGTCGACGCCCGGCAAGCTGCGCCATTTCTGCACCCGCTGCGGCACGCACCTCGTGGCCGAATGGGTGGCGCAGCCGCAGGTGATCCTGCGCCTGGGTTCGCTCGACGACGACCCGGGCCAGCGTCCAAGCGCGCACATCTGGACCTCGCACGAAGTGCCGTGGCTGGACCACGCTTGCGACATTCCCTCCTTTGCGGAAGCGGCACCGCCCAAGGCATGAGCACGAAGATCCAGTTCCGCCGAAAGGTCATCGTCGCCGTGCTGTTGTGCGTGGCCATCGGCGGCGCCGTCGTGCGGCACTACGCAGTACCCGGCTCCACCACCCGCGACATCGGCACGCTGCTGATGGTGCTGTGGGTGCCGATCATCGGCAACGTCATCGCGTGGCTCATCAGCAAGCGGCCACGCCGCGCGCCGCCGCCCGCGGCCGTGGCGCCACCGAGCTTCGACACGCTGGGTGCCTTCGCGCCGCATGTGCTCGCCGAGCTCACCTTCCGCAAGCCGGCCCTGCCCTCGCAGGACATTCCTATCGCGCCGGGCGAATACCGCTGCGCGCTGGTGATTGACAAGGAAGGTTTCTCGGCGCGCTGGGTCGTGCCGCCGGGCGATGCGCTGGAGCGCGGCAAGCCTGCGGCGCTGGAGATCGAGTTTCTCTCGCCGGCCATTGCCCAACCGAAGTTTCCGCAGGGTGCGGCCTTTCGCGTGCTGATCGGCGACTCGTTCATCGCCGATGGCCGGATATTGCAGCTGCGGCCAACGCTCACCTGAGCCGCGCCAGCGGGCATGCGGATGGCGATAGCCATCAAAAAGGGCCGATTGTTCGCCCTCGGGAAACTGACTACTGCTTCCCGGCCCCTATGTCGCGCACGCGACCGCTCGCACACTCGAATGCCTCTTCACCAGCATCGGCGAGTTCGTCGCCGGTGCTTCCAAGGACCGCATTCCATGATGAATTCACCCAGCAGCAACCCCTGCATCGACGAGCTCGCGAGCGCGGCGGCACCCGCACCGGCCTCGGCCTCCCGCTCCGCATGGCTTGCCGTCGGCTCCATCGCCGTCGGCACCTTCGCCATGGTCTCGACCGAGTTCATGCCCATCGGCCTGCTGACCGACATTGCGCGCGGGCTCAACGTGTCCGACGGCACGGCCGGCCTGATGGTCACCATGCCCGGCGTGCTGGCCGCCTTCGCCGGCCCGGCGCTGATCGTCGCTTCGGGCAAGCTCGACCGCCGCACCGTGCTGATCGCGCTCACCACGCTGCTGATCGCCTCGAACCTGCTCGCCGCCTTCGCGCCCAACTTCGCCACCATGCTGGTCGCGCGCCTGCTGCTCGGCTTGTGCGTCGGCGGCTTCTGGACCTTCGCACCCGCCGCCGCCACGCAACTGGTGCCGCATGCCTCGCAGGCGCGGGCCATGTCGTACGTGCTCGCCGGCGTGTCGGCCGCCACCGTGCTCGGCGTGCCGGCCGGCTCGTTCCTCGGCACGCTGTTCGGCTGGCGCGCCTCGTTCGCCGTGACCGGTGCTCTCGCCGCGCTCGTGCTGCTGGTGCAGCTGTGGCTGCTGCCATCGATTCCGCCGGTGCGCGCCATCGGCGCGCGCGACCTGCTGACGCCGCTCACGCGCCGCATGGCGCAGGTCGGCCTGCTCGCGGTGCTGTTCTTCATCGCCGGCCACTTCGCGGCCTACACCTACCTGAAGCCGCTGCTGCAGCAGGTGTTCGGACTGGCGCCCAACTCGGTGTCGACGCTGCTGCTCGTGTACGGCGCGGTGGGCTTCGTCGGCACCTTCCTCGGCGGCAGCCTGGTGGCGCGCAGCGTACGCGGCACCACCCTGCTGGCGGCGCTGATGCTCGCGACGGCGCTGCTGCTGACGACCGTGATCGGCTCCGGCTTCGTGCCCGGGGCAGTGGTGGTCGTGATCTGGGGCGTGGCCTTCGGCCTCATCCCGGTGGCGCTGACCGGCTGGATGATGGAAGCGGTGCCCGACGCGCCCGAAGCCGGCCAGGCCCTGCTGGTGAGCGGCTTCCAGGTGGCGATCGCCTCGGGCGCGCTGATCGGCGGCGTGACGGTCGACAGCTTCGGCATCTCCAGCGCGATGGTGCTGAGCGGCGTGCTGGTGCTGATCGCCGCGCTGATTGTCGGCACGCTGGGCCGGGCACGCGGCGGCGCGGCGCTGGCCGCCATTCCCGAATAACGAAAACCTGGCTAGCGGCGGCCGGGCTTTCCGGCCGCCACGATGGCATCGAGCACCGCGCGCAAGGCCTTGCTGACGGGCTTGTCCCGCCGCATCACCACAGCCAGCGTGCGGTGCATGCGGGGATTCAACCGGCTGGTCTTCAGCTCGGGATGGGCGCCGCGGCCCGCCATCGACATGCCGGGCACGATGGCGTGGCCCAGCCCCGCGGCCACCATTTCCTTCATCGCCTCGACGCTGCCCAGCTCCATCACGGGCTGCGGATGCAGGCCCTGCGCGGCGAACCAGCGGTCGACCAGCTTGCGCGTGTTGGCGCCGGGCTCGAACAGCACCAGCGGCAACGCGCCCAGGTCACCCGGCGCCACCCTCGCCTTGAGCGGCGCAAAGTCCGCCCGACCGATCGCGACGAACTCGTCGTCGAGCACCGGCATCACCGCCAGCGAACGCCCCGCCACCGGCAGCGTGACCAGCGCGAGGTCGAGGCTGTTCTCTTCCACCTTGCGCGCCTGGTCTTCCGTGTTGCCGGTGCTCACCACCACGCCGAGTTCCGGAAACCGTTCGCGCAGGCCGCGCAGCACGGCCGGCAGGAAATGCAGGCAGGCCGTGGCGCCCGTGCCCAGCCGCACCCGGCCCGCGATGCCGCTCGCATGGTCGGCCAGCGCATCGATCGCGTTCTCCACCGCGGCGTCGATATGCGGCATGTGGCGCAGCAACTCCATACCCGCGGGCGTGGCCTTCGCGCGCTTGCCGACACGCTCGACAAGCCGCACCGCCAGGCGACGTTCCAGTTGGCGGACCTGCAGGCTCACGGCCGGCTGCGAGAGCCCGAGCCGCTCGGCGGCCGCCGAAAAGCTGCCCGTTTCGATCACCAGCCCGAAGGACCTGAGCTGGTCGAGGTTCAGCGACTTGTCCAAAGTATTTCTCATGCCTTGCATATCTCGGCGAAGCTTCACTTATCGAATGTGGGTCGTCAAGATCGGGGCATGCCATCACAACCCATCGCTTCCACCACCGTTGAAGTCCTCGACGCCGAACCGCACCACATGGCCGCCGTGCAGGCCATCTACAGCCACTACGTGCTGCACGACCTCTGCTCCTTCGAGGAAGAAGTGCCCACCATCGAGCTGATGCAGGCGCGCCGTGCCGACGTAACCGCTCGCGGCCTGCCCTACCTCGTGGCGACGATCGGCGGCGAAGTGGCCGGCTATGCCTACGCCACGGCCTACCGCGCCCGCTCCGCATACCGCCATACGGTGGAAGACTCGATCTACGTCGCGCACGGCATGCATGGCCACGGCATCGGCAAGGCGCTGCTGCACGAAGTGATCCGCCGCTGCACTGACAGCGGCTTCACGCAGATGGTGGCGGTCGTCGGCAACAGCGCGAACATGGGCTCGCAGCGGCTGCACGAAAAGCTGGGCTTCGATCGGGTCGGCGTGCTGCGCGACGTCGGCTTCAAGTTCGGGCAGTGGGTGGACACCGTGTTGATGCAGCGCGCCTTGCGCTGAGCGACACGACGGCGCCCGGGGAGCGGCTGGCTTGCACTGCTGTGCGCAGACCTACTCCCCCAGCAGCTCTCCGACCGGCTGCAGGTCCTCGACCCGGTCGCAGATCGACTTGATCACCATCGTGATCGGAATCCCCAGCAGCAGCCCCCAGATACCCCAGAGCCAGCCCCAGAAGATCACCCCGACGAACACCGCCACCGGGTTCATGCGGCTGGTGCGGCTGGTAAGCCAGGGCATGAGCAGGTTGCCGACCAGCGTGTGGATGACCAGCGAGGTGCCGGCCACCAGCAGGCCCATCTGCAGCGTGTTGAACTGCAGGAAGGCCACGAGTCCGGCCGCCGAAAGCACGATCACCGAGCCGATGTAGGGAATGAGGTTGGTGACCGCCGCGACGATGCCCCAGACGGCAGCGTTCTCGAGGCCGATGGCCCAGAACGAGAGGCCGGTGGCGAGGCCGACCAGCGCACTCGTGAAGATCTGCACCAGCAGATAGCGCTCGATGTTGCGCGTGATGTCGTCGAGCACATGCACGGTGACTTTCTTCTTCTGCAGGCTCGGCCCCGTGATCTTGATCAGCTTGCGCCGGAAGGTGTCGCCCGAGCACAGCGCGAAGTAGGTGAGAAAGGCCACCAGCGTGAGCTGCCCCATGGCGCCGAGCAGCCCGACGGTGCCGCTCAGCAGGTAGTCGCGCACGTTGAAGTTGGGCCGTTCGACGATGACGCGCGCCACGCCCTTGCGCGCCGCCACGCGGGCCGAGTTTTCCTCGGCGGCGCGTTCGAGCTGGGCGGCGGCCTGCTGCACGCTTTCGAGCGGCGTGGCGCTGGCATTCCTGTCCCTGCGCATCGCCTGCCCGAGCTTCTGCGCGGCGACCGGCAGTGCATCGAGCAGCTGCGAGGCATTGCCCGAGAGCGAGTAGCCAGTCCAGCCCACTCCGCCGAACACGCCCGCGAGGATCAGCGCCGCGCCGATCCAGCGCGGCAGCTTCCAGCGATACAGGCGCTCGACCAGCGGCGACAGCGCATAGGCCAGCAGCAGGCTCAGCATCAGCGGAATGAAGACCGCCTTCGCCCACTGCAGCGTGAAGACCGTGGCCAGCACCGCGAGCAGCACCAGGGAGGCACTGCGCACGTCGATCGGCATGTCCAGCACCAGGCGTTCGCGCCCGGTCGGCGCGGGCTGCGCGAGCAGTTCCTCCGGCGAAGGTTCGGGCGGGGGTTCGGACGCGGCCCCGGATGCAGGCGCGGCAGCCGGAGGCTCCGCGGAGGCTTCGGCGGGTGCGGGCTTTTCTTCGGAGGCCGGGGTCTTCTGCTCGTCGTTCATCGCGTTTCCTTCAGCACTTCGCGCACCGCGGCAAGTTGGCGGCGCGACACGGCCACGGGTTCGGGAATGGCGTCGAGCCGCAGCGCCCAGCCTTCGGCGTCCTCGCCATCGTCGTACTTTTCCAAAGCGCGGATGGCCCAGCGCGCCACCAGCGCATTGCGGTGCACGCGCAGGAAGCGGTTCGGATAGCGCTCCTCGAACTCGTTGAGCGAACCGTCGAGGATGTGACTGCGCGTGGCGGTGCGCACGGTGAGGTACTTGTATTCGGACTTGAGGTAGAGCACCTCCGACAGCGGCACGCGTTCGGCGCGGCCACGGTCCTGGATCAGCACCGTCTCGGGTACCTGGGCCTCGGCCTGCAGTGCACGGCGCTCCTTCAGGAAGCGCTCGGCCTTCTGCAGCGCCTGCTGCAGGCGCTCGGCGCGCACGGGCTTGGTCAGGTAGTCGACCGCATCGAGATCGAAGGCCGTCACCGCATGGCTCGCATGCGCGGTCACGAACACCACGGCCGGCGCGTCGGGCCGGCTGCGCAGTGCGCGCGCCACCTCGATGCCGTCGACGCCGGGCATGTGCACGTCGAGCAGCACCAGGTCGAGCGCCAGCGCAGCAAGATGCCGCTGCGCTTCGGCCCCCTGAGAGGCCTCGGCCACCACGT
This sequence comes from Variovorax sp. CF313, assembly GCF_000282635.1. GTDB lineage: Bacteria > Pseudomonadota > Gammaproteobacteria > Burkholderiales > Burkholderiaceae_C > Variovorax. The sequence continues at coordinate 128,977 of NZ_AKIW01000020.1, read as the reverse complement.
CGGCGGCAGGCGAGGTGCAGTCGCGCAGCAGCGTGCGCATGCGCGAACGCGCCAGGGCTTCGTCGTCGACGATCAGTGTCCTGAGGGTCATGCAGTCTCTCTTCTTCTCTTTCGGTGAACACCGCGGAACCGGCTTTGCCGGGCCGCAGGTGTTGCCCCCGGCAGGGGGCGAGCCTGATCCGTCATGATTCGGCGGGAATGGCGATGCGAACCCGGTAATTTTTCTGGTCCATGCCGGCGCTGAACTGCATCTGCATGTCGTGCAGCAGCCGCAAACGGTCGCGCACGTTGGCCAGCGCAATGCCGTGGCCGCGCGGCAGCGGCTCGTCGGCCCAGCGCAGCGGCGGCAGGCTGTTGACCACCTCGATCACCACCATGCCGCCGCGCCGCTCGGTGCGGATGCGCACCTTGGCGCCCTCGGGGCTGGGCTCCACGCCGTGCTTGATGGCGTTCTCGACCAGCGGCTGCAGCAGCAGCGGCGGCAGGCGCGCGTTGCTGGCGGCGGCATCCAGGTCCCAGCGGATGCGCAGGCGGTCGCCGAAGCGCACCTGCTCGATGGCGAGGTAGCGCTCGGCCAGCGCGATCTCGTCGGCCAGCGTGCCCGATTCGCCCGGGTCGGCCAGCGCCTGGCGGAACAGCTCGGCCAGGTCTTCGAGCATGGTCTCGGCCTTGGCCGGCTCCTCGCGCACCAGCGCGATGGCGCTGTTGAGCGTGTTGAACAGGAAATGCGGGCGGATGCGCGACTGCAGCTCTTCGATCCGGGCCGTCATCGCCGCGGGCGTCTGGCCGCGCGCGCGCAGCACCATCGCGGCCATCACCAGCGCCGAGAACAGGGTGCCGGCCAGGGCGCTGGCCAGCCAGGGCGCGGTGGAGAGCACGCCCGTGAGGCGCAACAGGCCGCAGCCATACAGCGCCGACGCCGCGCCAAGCACGGCGCCGGCCGCGTACTGCCATTGCTTCGGCAGGCGCTGCAGCGGCTTCTTGAGCCCGCAGGCGCTCACCAGCCACAGCAGCGTGGCAGGCAGGGCCCCGCCCGTGACCGTGGCCGCCTGCACCAGCCATTCGCCGGGCGTGGACGCCACGAACAGGGTCGCAATCGCCACCACCACCTCGACGAACACCACGGTGCGCAGCACCACCCCGATCTGGCAGGCGTCGAAGATGGACGGACTGCCGCGCAAGGGCGCGCGCGCCCTTTCGGGCGATGGCGGGGGCGTGGTTGTGGAGCTGGCCGATAAAATCGCCGGGTTGCGCATCGCAGACATCAGTTACATCGGGTGACCAACCCATTATTGCCTCCTGGACGGCTCCCATGACCCAAAACCAACTCGACAAGAAATCCGAAGCCTGGTCGGCCCTGTTCTCCGAACCGATGAGCGACCTGGTGAAGCGCTACACCTCCAGCGTCTTCTTCGACAAGCGCCTGTGGCAGGCCGACATCCAGGGCTCGCTCGCCCACGCCGGCATGCTGGCTGCGCAGGGCATCATCGGCGTGCAGGACCACGCCGCGATCGAACGCGGGATGGCGCAGATTCGCGCCGAGATCGAATCCGGCGCCTTCGAGTGGAAGCTCGACCTCGAAGACGTGCACCTGAACATCGAGGCCCGCCTGACCCAGCTGGTCGGCGACGCCGGCAAGCGCCTGCACACCGGCCGCAGCCGCAACGACCAGGTCGCCACCGACGTGCGCCTGTGGCTGCGCGGCGAGATCGACCTCATCGGCGACCTGCTGGTCGAGCTGCAGAAGGCGCTGGTGGACATCGCCGAGAAAAACGTCGACGTGATCCTGCCGGGCTTCACCCACCTGCAGGTGGCGCAGCCGGTGAGCTTCGGCCACCACATGCTGGCGTACGTGGAAATGTTCAGCCGCGACGCCGAACGCGTGGCCGAGGTGCGCCGGCGCGTCAACCGCCTGCCGCTGGGCGCCGCCGCACTGGCCGGCACCAGCTACCCGCTGGACCGCGAGCTGGTCGCCAAGACGCTGGGCATGGACGGCGTCTGCCAGAACAGCCTGGACGCCGTGAGCGACCGCGACTTCGCCATCGAATTCACCGCTGCGGCCAGCCTGTGCATGGTGCACGTGAGCCGCATGAGTGAAGAGCTGATCCTGTGGATGAGCCAGAACTTCGGCTTCATCAACATCGCCGACCGCTTCACCACGGGCTCGTCGATCATGCCGCAGAAGAAGAACCCCGACGTGCCCGAGCTGGCGCGCGGCAAGACCGGCCGCGTGGTCGGCCACCTGATGGCGCTCATCACGCTGATGAAGGGCCAGCCGCTGGCCTACAACAAGGACAACCAGGAAGACAAGGAGCCGCTGTTCGACACCGTCGACACGCTCAAGGACACACTGCGCATCTTCGCCGAGATGATTGGCGGCATCACCGTGAAACCCGAGGCGATGGAAGCCGCCGCGCTGCGCGGCTACGCCACCGCCACCGACCTGGCCGACTACCTCGTGAAGAAGGGCCTGCCCTTCCGCGACGCGCACGAAACCGTGGCCCATGCCGTGAAGGCCGCCACCTCGCACAAGGTCGACCTGGCCGAGCTGCCGCTGTCCGTGCTGCAGCAGTTCAACCCGAGCATCGAAAAGGACGTGTACGACGTGCTGAGCCTGCGCGGCTCGCTGAACGCGCGCAACATCCTGGGTGGCACCGCGCCCGCGCAGGTGAAGGCGCAGGTAGTCCGCCACCGCGCCCGCCTCGGCTGATCGCAACCGAAGCGGCACCGTGTTCTACGCCATACCGCTCGAGAACAAACCGAGCTGGCGCAATCCACCGTGGATGACGGTGCTGCTGATCCTCGTGAACATGATCGTGTGGTGGGGGCCGCAGCGCAGCGAGGAGAACGCACGCGAGCGCGCCGCCCACTACTACGTGAACAGCGTTCTGCCCGAACTCGAGCTGCCGCCTTTCGTGGAATGGCTCGAAAAGACGGACCCCAAGCGCGGCAAGCTGGCTCGCCGGATGCTGCCGCACGAGGAAACCTACCCCCAGCTTCTTGAAAGCCTGCAGAACGACAGGAAGTTCCTGGCGAAGCTGCAAGCCGACGGGATCATCACGCCCACCAACCCGCAGTACGGCGAATGGAAGCGGGACCGCCAGCAGTACGAGGCCATGCTGCCCACGCCCTTCACCGCGCGCTGGTCGCAGGACTACACCAAGGACGCCGAGTTCAAGCCCTGGACCTGGATCACCGCCGCCTTCCTGCATGGCAGCACCGGCCACCTGCTGGGCAACATGCTGTTCCTGTTCCTGTTCGGCTTCTCGGTCGAGCTGGCGCTCGGACGCGGCACCTACCTGAGCTTCTATCTGCTGGGCGCCGTCGGCGCCTCGGCGCTGGCCGGCTGGGCTTATGCCGGCAAGGACGGCTATGGGCTGGGCGCCTCGGGCGCCATCTCGGCGTTGATGGGCATGTACGCGGTGATGTACCGGCTCAAGCGCATCCGCTTCTTCTACCAGCTGTTCTTCTATTTCAACTACGTCACCGCGCCGGCCTTGCTGCTGCTGCCGGCATGGATCGTCAACGAGCTGATGCAGCATTGGCTGGGCGGCCAGGGCATCGCCTACATGGCCCACCTGGGCGGCCTGCTGACCGGTGCAGCATTGATGACCGGCGCGCTGCTGCTGCGCCGGGTGCAGGCGCCGGAGACGGCCGCCGCACCCGAGCCCGACCGCTTCGGCGAGCATGTGGCCGCGGCCCAGAAGTTCGGCGCCGCGATGAAGTTCGACAAGGCGTGTGGCGAATGGCGCGCCGCCGCCGCGCTGCGCCCCGGCGACAGCGACACGCTGCGCGCCTGGTTCAACACCGCGCGGCTGCAGCCCGCGAGCGACGACTTCCACCAGGCCGCCCGCCGCATCTTCCGCCTGCCCGCCACCGACGAGGGCACGATGGCGCTGCAGCACGCCAGCTACAAGACCTATCTCGACCAGGCCAAGCCCGGCGCACGGCTGAAGCCCGAGGACATGGCCCGGCTCGCGCGCCGCTTTGCCCGCATCCGCCAGTTCGAAGACACCGACAAGCTCTGCCGCATCCTGCTGAAGACGGCGCCCGACCATCCGGAACTGGCCGACACGCTGTCGGCCTGTGCGAACGGGTTGCTGCATGCGGGCGAGCGCGACAAGGCGATCGGCCTGCTGCCGCACCTGCTGCGCCTCGCGCCGAACGACATGGTGACGCGCGCACTGCAGAGCGCCTGAGGAGCCTGAAGAACTAGGCGGCCGCCGCCGGCCGCAGCAGCCAGCGCACTTCCTGCGTCTGCTCGCTGTCGGGGTAGCGCGACTCCATCGTCGCCAGGATGGGCTGCGCCATGTCCGAGCGCCCCAGCCCCTGCACCAGCGCACGCGCCGCCAGCTCGTAGGCCTGCGGAATCGCCTCGTGGCCGCGAAAACGCTTGTCGAAGCCCGACAGCAGCGCCAGCGTGGCGTGCGCGTCGCCGCTGCGCCATTCGGCGCGCGCCATCGCGACCACCATCGCCGCGTCGTCGAGCGCGAAGGCCTTGTCCTTCTCCTTGCAGGCCTTGAAGACCTTGAGCGCCTCCGAGGCCAGGTCGCGCCGCATCAGCAGCGGGACGAAACGCCGCGCCTGGTCGAGCATGGTGTCCTTCTTCTCGGGCATCAGCGCCAGCACGCGGTGGTAGCGGCGCTGCGCCGCGAGGTCGTCGGACGCGGCCGTGCGCTGGGCCTCGTAGGCCGTGCCCAGCGCGGCCGCGAGATCGCCCTCGGTGATCAGGTGGGCCACCTCGGCGTCGATGCGCTGCGCCGCGATCTGCTCGGGCGTGCGGCGGTCGACCGGGGAGCCGTCGCCCAGTTCGCTGCCCGGCACCGCGTCGAAACCGAAGGCGTCGTGGTGCTGGAACATCACGTAGCCCAGCAAGCTCGCCATGACCCAGCCGAAGTAGATGAACGCGAAGTTGACGACCGGCAGCGCAATGCGCCCGTCGAACATCGGCAGCAGCAGCGACAGCGCCACCTGCGCGCCCGTGCTCAGCAGGAACAGGAAGAAGCACAGCAGCGCATACGGCCAGCCGATGGTGCGCATCGCGTCCATCACGTGGCCGGGGTTCATCGCCTGGAAGAAGCTGGCCGACTGCACCAGCACGATCACCGCCGCCGGGAAGGTGAAGGACATGACGAACAGCCCCACCGTGCCCAGGATCGGCGCATACCAGGCAAGCCAGCCGATCAGGAAGGCCTGCACCAGCGTGATCGCGAACAGCTTCCAAGGCAGGTAGGTCCAGTCGTCGCTCGATTCGCGGCCGAAGTCGGCCGAATCGCGAATGCCGCGCGCGCCCAGCGCGATGATCTTGAAGCCGTATCGGCTGGCCGCCAGCATGATGCCGACCTCGATGACGAAGAGCGCCAGCGCATCCGGCAGGAAGAAGATCGCATCGAAGAGCAGGCTGCAGAAAGACAGCAGCAAGCCATAGGCCAGCGGCCGCATCTGGAACGGGAACGCGAAGAAGCTGTTCAGCCGGCGCCAGAACGGCGGTGGCGGCGGCAGCGAATCCTTGACGGCGATCATGGCAATTCCTCCTGTTTTTCTTCTTGTGCCTGTATCCGCTTACTTGCGGAAGAACTCGCTCTGGCTCATGGCGCCGGCACCGCCGATGCGCATCACCGTGACCTCGTCGGCATGAACGAGGCGCATCTGGCCGAGCTCGCGCTCCAGGCGCTGGGTGAAGCTGGTCTTGTATTGCAGCAGCGACTCGCCCATCTTCAGCACATTGGTGCCCGTGACGGTCGCGCTCTTGCGGTCGGTGGCCACCTCGATGGTGTCGATGTGGTAGTCGTACTCGATGGTGAGGATGCCGCCCATGCGCTCGCCGACCCTGCTGAAGGTCTCGAAGGCCTCGCGGTTCGCCTGGCAGGCCTCGTCGCGGTTGTGGGAGCGCTCCACCGTTTTCCCCATCATGGTGGTCTTGCTCTCGATCCGGGCCTTGCGGCTGAGCTGCTTGCACAGCATCTCGGCGTCGCGCGAATAGATGGCGTGGGCTTCCTTCTGGTAGAAGTCGCGCACCATCGATTCGTCGAGCTTGCGGCCGCCGATAAAGAAATACCACGCGCCCACGCAGAGCGCGATCACGATCGCAATTTGCTTCATTTCTTCCCGCCCGCGCCTGCGCGCATCCCTCTTGATTTTGCGGGGCAGTATACGTTGCCGAATGTTTCCTGGAGGCATCGAAACGAGCTCGCGCCCCTGAATCCGGCCGCCCGGGAGCCCCGTATACCGGGCATGTGCATCGATGCCCGACAATCCCCGAATGCCAGCACCCAGCCCCGACGCCGAACTGATGGCACTGATCGACCGGATCGGCCGTCGCGACGAAGCCGCCCTGCGCCAGCTGTACGACCGCACCTCGCCCAAGCTGATGGGCCTCGCGATGCGCGTGGTGCGGCAGCGCGAATGGGCCGAGGACGTGCTCCAGGAAGCCTTCCTGACTGTCTGGCGAGTCGCCGGCGACTATCGCGCCTCGCTCAGCCCTCCGCTCGCGTGGCTCGGGTTGATCGTGCGCAGCCGGGCGCTCGACCTGCTGCGTCGCCGCGCCGCCGACCGCACCCGGCTGACCCAGGAATTCGACGAACTCATGGCCGACCAGTTCGAATCGGATGCGCCCAGCCCCGCCGACACTGCCGATGCCAGCGAGCAGGCCTGGGCACTGCACCAGTGCCTGAGCCAGCTCGAGGGCCGCCAGCGCGAGGTGGTCAGCCTGGCCTACCTGCGCGAAATGAGCCACGGCGAGCTGGCCGAGCAGCTCAGGCTGCCGCTGGGCACGGTCAAGACATGGATCCGGCGCGGGCTGGAAAAGCTGCGCATCTGCATGGGGCGCTTTGCGTGAGAGCGATGGCGAAGAAGAAGGCGGCCCTCCCATGAATCTCCTCGCACACCCCGAGCTGCTCGAACTGCTGGCCGCGAACCACGCGCTCGGCACGCTGCGCGGTGGCGCCCGCCGCCGCTTCGAGACCCTGGCCCGCGAACAGGCGCCGGTACGCGCCGCCGCGCTGGTCTGGCAGAGCCGGCTCGCGGGCATGACCGAAATGCAGTCCCCGGTCGTGCCCGACCCGGCCGTATGGACCCGCATCCGCAACACGATCGCCGCCGAGCAGTCCGCGCTCGCCATCGAACGCCAGCGCAATGCCGCCGCCGGCAAGCCGCAGCCGCAAGGCGGCTGGCTGCGCAGCCTTGCGCTGTGGCGCGGCGCCACGGCCGCCGGCGCACTGGCCACGGTGCTGGCCGTGGTGGTCGGGCTGAACCTGCGCGACCAGCTGCAGAACGCCCCGGCAGTGCAGTACGTGGCCGTGCTGAACGACGACAAGGCCGCGCCCTCGATGCTCGTCACCTTCGATCCGAAGAAGAAGCAGCTGGTGCTGCAGCGCGTGGGTGGCTTCGACGAAGGCAACGACAAGTCGCTGCAGCTCTGGGCCCTGCCCCCGGGCGGCGCGCCGCGTTCGTTGGGCGTGCTCGACAAGGCGCCCGCGCTGCGGCTGGCTGCGTCAGAATCCGACGTGCGCGTGCCGGCCCTGGCGATCAGTCTCGAACCGAAGGGCGGCGTGCCCAGCGAGGGCGGCCCGACCGGCCCGGTGCTCTTCCACGGCGCCCTCATTGAAAAAACCATCTGACCTGTTTGCTGCCCTTCCGATGCCTTCGATGAAAACCGCGCTGGCCGCGGTCGCGCTGCTGACTGCGGCACTCGCCTCGCATGCCCAGTCCGCCTTCTTTCCCCAGGAATCGGAGACCGCCGCCGCCGAGGCCGCGTCCGCGCGCGACTACCTCGCCGCCAAGGAGCGCTGGCACAACGAGCTCGCGGCCTTCGCGCGCGCCGACCAGGAGCGTTTTCCGGCGCCCGGCGGCGTGGTGTTCGTCGGCAGCTCCACGGTGCGCATGTGGACCCGCCTCTCGCAGGACTTCGCGCGCGTGCCCGGCGGCGTGGTCAACCGCGGCTTCGGCGGCTCGACGCTGGCCGACTGCAGCTTGTTCGCACGCGACCTCGTGGTGCGCTACAAGCCGCGCCAGGTGATGGTCTATGCGGGCGACAACGACCTGGCCGAAGGCCGCACCCCGCTGCAGGTGCTCGACAGCTTCGCGCGCTTCGCCAACGCGGTGCGCGCAGAGCTGCCCGACACGCGCATCAGCTTCATCTCGGTCAAGCCCAGCCCGTCGCGCGAGCAGCTGATGCCGCAGATCCGCGAGACCAACCACGTGATCTCGGCCTACCTGAACCTGCTGCCCAACAGCGAGTTCATCGACGTCTACACGCCGATGCTGGGCGCCGACGGGCGCCCGCGCGCGGAGCTGTTCCGGGGCGACAGGCTGCACATGACGGACGAAGGCTACCGGCTGTGGCATTCGATCATTGCGCCGCACCTGCCGAATCCTTGACTCGCCCCCAGGCTTCGCGCACTTCGTGTCGCGCGCGCCTTCCCCCTACCGGGGGCAACACCAGTGGCCCGGTAAAGCCGGTTCCACGGTGTTCCAGGAAAAGACCTCAGGCGGGCGCGGTCTCCGACGGCATGTCGTCCGCCGGCGGCGGCACATCAGCCCCGCGCGTGAAGCGGGCCACGAAGTACATCCCCGAGAGCACCGCCAGCAGCAGCAGGCCGTCGCCCCACCACGGCCGCGCCATCTGGTTGTCGCCGTAGAAGGCCAGCACCAGCAGCACCGCCACGAGGTGCGCGCAGAACACCGGCAGCGAGGCGGAACCCATCGCCTCCAGCCAGCGCAGCCGCGGAATGCGGCGCATCAGCCACGGCCCGAAGCGCACTGCCAGGATGCACAGCGCCACGAGGTTCACCAGCCGCAGCGGGCCGAGTTGCCATTTGTCGAACAGCAGGTTCAGCTCGACGTCGCCGCCGAACGGCGCCTGGCCGTTGATGCCGGTGTGGCGCCAGTAGACCCCGTAGAGCGCAATGCCCGCCGCAAGCATCAGCAGCCACCACGGAAAACGCAGGGGCCGGGCTTCCGGCCCGCTGCGCGTGGCGCCGATGCACAGACCCGCGAACCACAGGAACTGCCACGCATAGGTGTTGAACGCGCCCATCTCATGGAACGGCACCGGCACGTCCAGGTAGCGCACAGCCAATGCATAGATCCATTCGCTGACCCCGAACTGCGCCGCCGCCCACACGGTCGCGCTCGCCACCATCACCCCCGTCCAGCCGTGGCGCATGGCAAAGGCCAGCACCCAGGGACTCATGAGCATGAAGAAGATGTACATCGGCAGGATGTCGAGCAGCGCCGGCTCGTAGATCAGCAGCAGCCCGAACAGGAAGCCGTCGCGCGGCTCCGCCAGGTAGTACGACACCAGGTTCTTCACGGCTGGCTGGTCGATGTGCAGCCCCACCGCCGCGATCACCGTGAACAGGAACAGCAGGATCGCCGCCTGGCACAGGTAGACCTTCACCACGCGCCGCCAGAAGGCCTGGCGCATCGAGTCGACGCCGCGCAGGTAGCCGATGCGGCTGTACACCAGCCCGGCCACGAAGGCCGACAGCAGCACGAAGCCCTCGGCGGCCGAGACGAAACCGAAGGGCTGGCCCAGCGGATCGGTCAAGCGGGTGGGCAGATGGGTGACGGTCATCAGCACGAGCATCAGCCCGCGCAAGGCGTCTATTTCCCAGTAGCGTTTCATCGGTCGGCGGCGAGGTCTTGGTGGCGGTCCGCGCGGCGCACGCACGACGGCCCCGATTGTAAGAAGACCGGCGTAAAGCCCGCGTAAGGCCCGCCGCGCCCGGCGATCAAGCCAACGGCCTATGACTGTTGGCACTCCCGAACCGTCGCGCAAATCGGATACGCTGCGCGCTGCCTTCAGGTGGAGATACAAAAAAGTGAATCGTTTCTTTCCAACATTGCTCCTGGCTGGCGGTGTCCTCGCGGCCGCCCCGGGCTTTGCCCTCCAGATAACCAGCCTCACGCCGCAAGGCGAAGTCGCCCGCGTGCGCCAGGTCGTCGCCAAGTTCGACCAGGCGGCCGTCAACTTCGGCGACCCCAAGGCCCCTGCCCCGCTTGCGGTGAGTTGCACCGACGCGCAGGCCGCCAAGGGTACCGGCCGCTGGACCGACGCCAAGGCCTGGGTCTACGACTTCGAGAACGACCTGCCGCCCGGCGTGCGCTGCACGGTCACCCGCATTCCCACCTTCAAGCCCGCGTCCGGCGAACTCACCGGACCCGAGCGCTACCAGTTCAACACCGGCGGCCCGTTCGTGCGCAACTACATGCCGGGCAGCTACAGCCGCATCGACGAGCAGCAGATGTTCATGCTGGAGCTCAACGGCGCGGCCACGCTCGACAGCGTGCGCCAGAACGTCTGGTGCGCGGCCGACGGCGTGGGCGAGCGCATTCCGGTCAAGCTGCTCGATGGCGATCAGCGCGCCGGCCTGCTCAAGGCCTTCGGCCGCGACAAGGCGGCAGAGAAAGACCCGCTGCGCTTCGTCACGATGCAATGCAACCGCACGCTGACGCCCGGTGCGAAGGTGCAGATCGTCTATGGCAAGGGCGTGGCCACGCCCTCGGGCGTGCCCAACAACGTGGAACGCCGCTTCGACTTCCAGGTGCGCGAGCCCTTCGCCGTGTCGTTCACCTGCGAGCGCGAGAACGCGCAGGCCGGCTGCCTGCCGCTGCGCCCGATGCAGCTGACCTTCAACGCGCCGGTCACGCGCAAACTGGCTTCGCAGATCGAGCTCAAGGGCAAGGGTGAGACCGTCAAGGCCCAGATCGAAGGCAGCACGCAGAGCGACGATGACGTGGTCAACGGCGTGTACTTCGGCCCGCCGCTGGCCGAGAGCGCGCAGTTCAGCATCGAGCTGCCCTCGAAGTTCGAGGACGCCTCGGGCCGCCCGCTGGCCTCGCCCGGCAGCTTTCCGCTGAAGGTGGCGACCGGCGCGATGCCGCCGCTGGCCAAGTTCGCCGCCTCGCCCTTCGGCGTGGTCGAGCGCCTGGCCGAGCCCGACACCCCGGCCATGATGCCGGTCACCGTGCGCCGCGTGGAGCCGAAGCTGATGGTGAATGCCCTCACGCCCGGCAAGGTGAGCGACATGAACCCGAAGACCGACGCGGAAATCATCGCGTGGTTCCGCAAGGTGCGCCGCTACGACAGCTTCACCATCTCGCGCGAACAGGCCCGCAAGGACGTGAAGGGCCCGCTGCCCCCGGTCATCGACAAGGACGACCGCACCACGCTGCAGACCCGCATGCTGTCGCTGCTGGCGGGCCAGTCGGGCGTGAAGGCGCTGGACATGCCCAAGTCGGACAGCGGCGATCCGCGCCCCTTCGAGGTCATCGGCATCCCGCTGACGCCGGGCTTCCACGTGCTCGAAATCGCCTCGCAGAAGCTGGGTGAGGCGCTGCTCGACGAGCGCTACAACGCCGGGCGCACGATGTACGTGCGCACCACCGCGCTGGCCACCAACCTGGCGGTGCACTTCAAGCTGGGCCGCGAGAACTCGATGGCCTGGGTCACCACGCTGGACAAGGGCAAGGTCGTGGCCGGCGCCGATGTGCGTGTGTCGGGCTGCGACGGCAAGGCCGTGGCCACCGGCACCACCGATGCCAACGGCGTGGTCATGCTCAATGGCATCTCGCCGCAGGCGCCGTCGTGCAACGGTCCGAACGAATACGACACGGCGGCCTGGTTCGTCAGCGCCCGCGCCAAGGACGACAAGGGCGTGGAAGATCTCGCCTTCACCTGGAGCGACTGGCAGCGCGGCATCGAGCCCTGGCGCTTCAACGTGCCGACCAGCATGCAGGCCGAGGCCGACCGCGTCGCCCACACGATCTTCGACCGCACGCTGCTGCGCGCCGGCGAGACGGTGTCGATGAAGAGCCTGATCCGCACGCAGACCAGCAAGGGCTTCGGCCTGCCCGAGAACCGGCCCGACACGCTGGTCATCACCCACGTGGGCAGTGGCCAGCGCTTCACGCAGCCGCTGAAATGGCGCAAGACCGCCACCGGCGGCCTGAGCGCGGAGAACACATTCCCCATTCCGCCGGCCGCCAAGCTCGGCGTGTACGAGGTGATGCTGCGCACCGGCGGCGGCAAGGACGCCAACGGCGAGGGCGAAAGCGATGGCGACGAAGGCTACGGCCGCAGCTTCTCCACCGGCATGTTCCGCGTCGAGGAGTTCCGCCTGCCCGTGCTCGAAGGCCGCATCGCGCCCACCGACAAGAAGCCGCTGGTGGCCGCCACCAGCGTGCCCACCGACGTGCAGATCAACTACGTGGCCGGCGGCGGCGCCGCCAACCTGCCGGTGCGCGTGTCGGCCATGGTGCGCGGCAAGAGCCTGAGCTTCTCCGACTACGACGCCTTCAGCTTCAACCCGCCGCGCGCAGCGCAGGGGGACGGCAGCGAGGCCGCCACCGCAGTCAGCGCCGCGGCCGAGGCCGGCTCGGGCGAGGAAGACCTCAACAGCGTGAACGACACCCGCGTGATCGCAGACAAGCTGCCCCTCACGCTGAACAAGGACGGCGCCGGCAAGGTCACGATCGACAAGGTGCCGAAGGTCAAGGCCGCACGCGAGCTGCTGCTGGAGGCCACCTACGCCGACCCGAACGGCGAGGTGCAGACCATCCGCAGCACGCAGACGCTGTGGCCGGCCTCCGTCATCGCCGGCATCAAGACCGAGGGCTGGGTTTCCACTGCGCAGAAGCTGAAGTTCCAGGCGCTCGCGCTCGACCTCTCGGGCAAGCCTCAGGCCAACGTGACGCTCAACGTGCGCGCCGTGGCGCGCATCACCACCACCAGCCGCAAGCGCATGGTGGGCGGCTTCTACACCTACGACAACAAGACCGAGACCAAGGACATCGGCACCGTCTGCAGCGGCAAGAGCGATGCGCGCGGCCTGCTGCTGTGCGAGTCGGAGCTGAAGGAAGCCGGCGAGGTCGAACTCATCGCCAGCGCCACCGACGGCGAAGGCCGCGACGCCAAGGCCGTGAGCTCGGTCTACGTGACCAAGCAGGGCGAGCTCTGGTTCGGCGGCGAGGACAACGACCGCATCGACGTGCTGCCCGAGAAGAAGAGCTACCAGCCCGGCGAAGTCGCCAAGTTCCAGGTGCGCAGCCCGTTCCGCTTCGCGACCGCGCTGGTCGCAGTGGAACGCGAAGGCATCATCGAGACGCACGTGGTGCAGCTCGACGGCAAGGACCCGACCGTCACCCTGCAGGTCAAGCCCGAATGGGGGCCCAACGCCTACGTGAGCGTGCTCGCCCTGCGCGGCCGCCTGCGCGAAGTGCCGTGGTACAGCTTCTTCACCTGGGGCTTCAAGTCGCCGCGCGAGTGGTGGACGGCCTTCTGGTACGAAGGCAAGGAATACGTGGCACCGACCGCCATGGTCGACCTGAGCAAGCCGGCCTACCGCCTCGGCATGGCCGAGATCCGCGTCGGCACGCGCGCCCACCAGCTCGACGTGACCGTCACGAGCGACAAGCCCAGCTACCCGATCCGCAGCAAGGCGCAGGTCACCATCAGCGCCAAGCTGCCCGACGGCAAGCCGGCCGCCGGCGCCGAAGTGGCGCTTGCGGCGGTCGACCAGGCCCTGCTGGAGCTGATGCCCAACGACAGCTGGAACCTGCTCAACGCCATGCTGCAGCGGCGCAGCTGGGGCGTGAGCACCTCCACCGCGCAGATGGAAATCGTCGGCCGGCGCCACTACGGGCGCAAGGCCGTGCCCGCAGGCGGTGGCGGCGGCAAGGGCCAGACGCGCGAACTGCTCGACACCCTGCTCGTGTGGAACCCGAAGGTGGTGCTCGACGCCAATGGCCAGGCCGTGGTGACGGTGCCGCTGAACGATGCGCTCACCACCTTCAAGATCGTGGCCGTGGCCGATTCGGGCGCCAGCCTGTTCGGCACCGGCCAGGCCAGCATCCAGGCCACGCAGGATTTGCAGATCATCAGCGGCCTGCCGCCGCTGGTGCGCGAGGACGACCAGTTCCGCGCGCAGATCACCTTGCGCAACACCACGCAGAAGCCGATGAAGGTCGAGGCCACGCCGCGCGCCACCCTGCTCACGCTGGAGACGCAGACCGTGGACATCCCGGCCGGCGAAGCACGCGAGGTGGCCTGGACCGTTACCGCGCCCGCGCAGCTCGCGCAGACGCGCGCCGAAGCCATCCTGTGGGAAATCGAGGCCAAGGACACCATCGGCGGCGCGCGCGACGCGCTCAAGGTGCGCCAGCGCATCATCCCGTCGGTGCCGCTCACGGTGCAGCAGGCCACGCTGGTGCAGCTCGATGGCCCCTTCACGCTCGACGTGGCACCGCCCGCCGACGCCCTCCCCGGCCGCGGCGGCCTCAAGCTGTCTCTGCAGCCCAAGCTGGCCGAGGGCCTGCCGGGCGTGCGCGACTGGTTCGCGAACTACCCCTTCATTTGCCTCGAGCAGAAGACCAGCAAGTCGGTCGGCCTGCGCGACGCGAAGATGTGGCAGAGCGTGCTGGCCCAGCTGCCGACGTACCTCGACAGCGACGGCTTGGCCAACTACTTCCCGCCGCGCGACGGCGAGGCCAACCGCGGCAGCGACATCCTCACCTCGTACCTGCTCGCGGCGACGAACGAGGCCGCGCAGCTCAACCCCGCCTTTGCGCTCGCCGACGACGTGCGCGCGCCGATGGAGTCGGGCCTGATCGCGTTCGTCGAAGGCCGCATCACGCGCGAGTTCTGGAGCCCGCGCAAGGACCTGGACGTGCGCAAGCTCGCCGCGCTCGAAGCGCTCTCGCGCTACGGCAAGGCCAAGGGAAGCATGGTCGGCAGCATCACCATCGCGCCGAACCAGTGGCCCACCGGCGCGGTGATCGACTGGCTCAACATCCTCAAGCGCGTGAACGACGTGCCGCAGCGACAGCAGCGCCTGGACGAAGCCAACAACGTGCTGAAGGCGCGCCTGTCGTACCAGGGCACCAAGCTGATCTTCAGCACCGAGCAGGACGACTACTGGTGGTGGCTGATGACCAACGGCGACGTCAACACCGCCCGCCTGCTGCTCAGCGTGATGGACGACCCGGCCTGGAAGGACGACATCGGCAAGCTCGCCAACGGCTTCATCGGCCGCCAGCAGAACGGCGCCTGGCACACCACCACCGCCAACCTGTGGGGCGGGCTGGCGCTGGAGAAATTCAGCAAGGTGTTCGAGAGCACCCCGGTGGCCGGCGTCACCGCCGCCACGCTCGGCGCGGTGAAGGCGCAGGTCGACTGGAGCAAGGTCGAGCGCGTGAAGACCAGCGACACCACCGGCGCGCCCAACCAGACCACCTTCTTCGGCGCGCCCGCCTCGCCGGGCAACCTGAAGAACAACACGATGTTCCTGCCGTGGGCTGCATCGCCGTCGGGTGCACCCGTGCGCGACACGCTGCTGGTCACGCAACAGGGCACCGGCAAGCCGTGGCTCACGCTGCAGTCGATCGCGGCCGTGCAGCTGAAGGCGCCGTTCGCGGCCGGCTATGCGCTCAAGAAGACCATCACCCCGGTCGAGCAGGCCGTGGCCGGCAAGTACACGCGCGGCGACGTGCTGCGCGTGAGCATCGAGGTCAACGCCAGCACCGACATGACCTGGGTCGTCATCAGCGACCCGATCCCCGGCGGCGCCACCATCCTCGGCAGCGGTCTGGGTCGCGATTCGCAGATCGCCACGCAGGGCGAGAAGAAGAGCGGCTCCGGCTGGCCGGCATTCGAGGAGCGCAGCTTCGAGGCCTTCCGCAGCTACTACGAGTACCTGCCCAAGGGCGTCGTGAAGATGGAATACACGGTGCGCCTGAACAACGTCGGCGACTTCGCATTGCCCCCGAGCCGCGTCGAGGCGATGTACGCGCCCGAGATGTTCGGCGAGACGCCGAATGCGCGGGTGAAGGTGGAAGCGGCGAAGTAGCGGTCCACCGCGCTTCTTCCGGCTTCCTTACCTCGTCGCCCCGGCCGGCTCCGCACCCCGCGGCGCATCCGGCTGTTTCGCCCCGGCCGCGGGCGAGCGCAGCGCGGGGGGATCGGCGAGCGGCGCAACCTGGCCAGGTTGTGCGGCCGCGGTCAGCATCGTTACTGAATACCCCGCCGGTTCGCCTCCCGCCATCCCGCATGGCGGAAGAGCAAGGGCCGCCCATCGGCGTCTTTAGGCGCCGCCACCCCGCGCATTCCCTTGAGAAGCCCGGCCCCGCCTCGGCCGGCATGCCTGTGCGCCTTTTGATCGTCAACGGCGCGCAATCCGACGCCTTTGTAGGACTTTGGCCTGACTCGCGCTGTGGTTGAAATGTGAAGTTTGCACACTTTGTTTCGCCTCGAAGCAGCCCAAATCCGGGTTTTGCCCTACCTTTATATTGCACTGCAGCATGCCACGTGAGGGCCGCGGGCAGTCTCTTCAATCCCATGGATGTACGCCGACGTTCCGGCGTGCGCCGTCGCCACGAGAGGTTGGTATGCATGTCTCGAAAACCGGTTCGTTCCGTCCTTCCCGCGCCCTAAGGCGCAATGCCCGCGCCTCGGCACGCCGACCTTCCGGCTCGTCCGGCCGCCACCGGCAGCGGGGCGCTTTCGTGCCCAAGCTCGCGGGCTACGGGCTGCTCGCGTTCGTGCTGTGGCTGATGGTCGAGACGCTGATCCAGCCGCTGCTGTCCTCGCAGGCCACCCGGGCCGTGTTGCAGGCGCCGGTAGGGCTGATCACCTCGCCGATCAACGGCGTGGTCACCCGGATGGTGGTCCACACGCGCGATGCGGTCGAAGCCGGCACCGTCGTGGCCACGGTACGCAATCCGACCGTCAGCCAGGAATTACTGACCACCCTGAGATCGCAGCACCTCGCGCTGCAGAGCCAGCTTGCGCAGCTCGGCAACCAGTTCAAGGCCGACAGCCAGGAAATGAAGTTCGTCGGCCATGAGGCCAATGTCCATCGCGAGGCCTCGCTGGCCCAGGCCTGGGAGGCCTGGCAGATCGCCCAGCGCCAGCGCGACGTGGCGCAGAGCGTCGTGGAGGAGCAGGAGAACAAGGTCCGCACCAACCAGGCGCTGCTGGAACAGGGGGCGATCAGCGAGCAGGTGATGAACGCGTCCGAGGCCCAGCTGAACACGGCGCGTGCCAACGCCGCGGTGGCGGCACAGGCCTTCGCCGGGCAGGCCCAGACGGTGGCGAGCGCCGGACAGGGCGCCTTCGTGGGAACAGGCGGCAACAGCCTGTTCCAGACGCTGGAGAGCCGGCGCGGCGTGCTGCGCAACAGTGTCGACCGTGCCCGGCAGGACGGCACCGCCATCCTCCAGCAACTCAAGCAGGTGGCGGCGCTCGAGGAAGAGGAGCGCCAGCGGGTGGAGAAACTGTCCTCCTACGAGATCAAGGCCACCCAGCCGGGGCAGGTCCACACCGTGCTGGCGCCCGAAGGCGCGTACGTCACGGCGGGACAGTCGCTGGTGCGCGTCACCGATTGCAGCCGGCTGGGCGTGGTGGCGGTGTTTCCGGCCCGGCTGGCCAAGCGGCTGAGCATCGGTTCGGTGCTTGACGTGAAGGTCGGCCAGGCCGTCGCATCGGTGCCGGCGCGCGTGGAGCAATTGCTGCCGGTGGCATCGGACGCGCTGCAGAGCACCTACAGCGTGCCCTTCCCCTTTGCCGAGCAGGGCTCCATCTACGCCGTGGCGCGCATCGACAGCAACGAGCCGCCGAAGGCGCAGTCCGCCGGCGAGAGCAACCTGTGCGCGCCCGGCAAGGTGGTCTCGGCCAGCCTCAGGTCCTGAGTACAGGCAATGAACTGCCCTGCATCGAAAGACAAGCATGCGTTTTTCCCCCCGCGGCCTGGCCCTGGCGCATTGCGCGGCCGCCCTGGCGGCGCTGGCCTCGCCGCCGGCGCTCGCCGAGCAACCCGGTGCCACGCAGCAGCGGCTCGCACAGCAAAGCTGTGAGGGTTTGCGACGGGCGGTGGCCGAAGACCAGAAGGGCGCTGCGTCCGGCCCCCTCTTCCTTGCCAGCTACAGGCTCGCCGCAGGCGGCCAGGGCACGCCACCGCTGGAACCCGCGCTGGCGGGCGCAGCCTTCACCTACGACAACGCACTGGCCGGCATCGCGCTGCTGGCATGCGGCGACGCGGGCTCGGCCAGGCGCATCGGCGACGCGATCGTCCGCGCGCTCGAGCGCGACCCGAACGTGGCCGACGGGCGCGTGCGCAACGCCTATCGCGCCGGGCCGATGACGGAGGACAAGGCCGCGCTGCCGGGCTACTGGGATGCGGGCAAAAAGCAATGGATCGCCGACGCCTACCAGGTGAGCACCGCGACGGGCAACGTGGCATGGGCCGCACTGCTGCTGTTGAACCTGAACCAGGCCGAACCGTCGCCAGCCTATCTGGCGAGCGCGCGAAAACTGCTCGGCTGGATCGAGCAGCGCACGCGCGCCCGGAACGCCCCCGACGGCTACAACGGCGGCTGGTACGGCTGGGACAACAAGCAGCGCCCCCAGACCTGGAAGTCGACCGAGCACAACATCGATATCGCGGTGGTCGCTGCGTGGGCGGCGCGCGCCGGCGGGCAAGGCGAGGCCGAGACCCAGCAGGCGCGCACCGCGCTCGATTTCGTGACCCGCATGTGGAACCCGTCCGAGCAGCGCTTCAACATCGGCACCAAGGAAGACGGCGCCACCATCGCCACCGAAGGCTCCGGGCTCGATGCCCAGCTCTGGCCGCTGCTGGCGGCTACCGACCGTTCCTGCGGCTGGATGCGGGGGCTCGAATGGGTGGAGAAGAACCATCGCTTCGGCGAAGGCTACGGCTTCTCGCGCAGCCCCGACGGCATCTGGACCGAAGGCAGCGCGCAGGTCGCCGCCACGCTGGTGGCCCGCAAGGGCGCGGCGCCCGAAGCGCTGTGGCGCCTGCTGGCGTCGCAACGCGCCGACAACGGCCTGTACTACGCCACCCCCGCTCCCCGCATCTCCACCGGGCTGGCCATCGGGCCCGACTCGGCGGGCGCCGACTTCTTCTACTACCACTGGCCGCACCTGGGCGCCACTGCGTGGATCGCATTGGCCGCCACCGGCTTCAACCCATTCACCGGCAAGACCGCCGCAACCGGAGCCAATCCATCATGTCCCACCTGATCGCCACGCCGGAGTTCCAGCTCAATGCCCTCGTGGCGGGGCTCGCGCTTCTCCTGATGACGTGGGGCCGCGTCGAGCGCATCGGCCACCGCGCGTTGTTCGGGGCACTCACCGCCCTGCTGCTGATGCGCTACGCCGTCTGGCGCGTGGTGGCGACCATGCCGCCCTCGGACCTCGGCTTCGAGACCCTGTTCGCCTGGGTCTTCCTGGTCTTCGAGCTGACGGCCATCGTCTACACGCTGATGTCCATCCACATGCTGCTGCGGCGGCGCGACAACCACGGGCTGGCCGATCGCGGCGAGGCCGCGCTGCGCGGACGCGGCGAGCAGGTGCCGGCACTGGACGTGTTCATCTGCACGTACAACGAGGAGCTGGACGTGCTCGAGAAAACCATCATCGCCGCCCAGGCCATCGACTACCCGCAACTGAAGGTCTGGGTGCTGGACGACACCCGCCGCGACTGGCTGCGCGACTACTGCGAGCGCCGGGGCGTGCACTACGCGCGGCGGCCCGACAACAGCCACGCCAAGGCCGGCAACCTCAACAACGGCCTGCGCCTGTCGGCGGAGGTGACCAACGCGCCTTTCATCCTGGTGCTCGACGCGGACTTCGCGCCGCAGCGCCAGATCGCCTACCGCATGCTGGGCCTGTTCGACGATCCCAAGGTGGGCCTGGTGCAGACGCCGCAGTTCTACTACAACGCCGACCCTATCCAGCACAACCTGCGCGCCACCAACAGCTGGGTCGACGAGCAGCGCGTGTTCTTCGACGTGCTGCAGCCCGCGAAGGATGCCGTGGACTCGGCCTTCTGCGTGGGCACTTCGTTCATCGTGCGACGCGACCTGATCACGGCCGCGGGCGGCTTCCCCGTCGGCAGCGTCTGCGAGGACATCCACACCACCTACCTGCTGCTGCGGCATGGCCACATCACGCGCTGGCTGGGCGAACGTCTTTCGCACGGCCTGTCGGCCGAGAGCATCGTCGACTACATCAACCAGCGCAGCCGCTGGTGCCTCGGCACGGTGCAGCTTGCGCTGCTGCCCCAGGGACCCTTGCGCGGCAAGGGCTACAGCCTGTCGGCGCGGCTGCATTTCCTGCACGGGCTCCTGCACTGGCTGGGCAAGCCGTTCATGGCGATGATCATGGTGGCGCCGGCGTTGTACTGGTATGCCGGCGTCTCGGTCTTCCACGCGACGCCGCAGGCCTTCGCAACCTACGGGTTGCCGCCGCTCGTGATGTTCTGGGCCTACAGCTACTGGATCAGCCAGCGGCGCTGCCTGCCCGTGTTCAGCGAGGTGAGCCAGCTCGTGGCGGCGATGGCCGTCACCAGCACGCTGCTCGCCGCGATGCTGAAGCCCTTCGGCCACCCCTTCAAGGTGACCGCCAAGGGCCTGGACCGCTCCAAGACAGTGGTGCACTGGAAGCTGGTCGCCGTGTTCGGCGGGCTGCTCGTCGCACTGCAGGGCGGCGGTGCATCGGCCGTCATGAGCGGCGCTGCGCTCACGCCGGGCGACCAGCTCAATCTGGTGTGGACCGGCATCGCGCTCATCCTGTGCCTTGGCGCGCTCATCGCCTGCGTCGACCTGCCGCGGCCCGACCAGGAAGAGCGCTTCCCCTGGCGTGCCGCGACGCGGGTCCGCACGGCGACGGGCGAAGGCGATTCGCGCTTCGTCAATATCGCCGTGGACGGGGCGCTGCTCGAAGGCGGCGCCCTGCTGAAACGCTTGCGCGTGGGGCAGGCCCTGGAGGTCTACGTCGATGCGGTGGGCTGGCTGCCCGCGCTCGTCGCCGGTCGCAGGCGCACCAGCGCGGAGCTGCGCTTCGCCGGCACCGAGACGCAGCGCGAGCAACTGGTGAGCCATGTCTTCAACGTGCTGCCGAGCCACGTCGCGGTGCAGGTGCGCCCGTGGGGGGCGGCTTCGGCGCTGCTCGCGAGTGCGGGGTTCCGTGCGCCTGGCGCCGGCTTCGTGCGCCTGTTCCTGCGGCTGTCGCTGCTCGTCCTGGCGGCCGGCCTCCTGCTGGTGGTGAGCGGCTGCAACCTCACGCCGCCGCTCAAGCAGCCCGACCTGGCGGTGCCTTCCAGCTGGCCCGCCGGCCAAGCGGTGCCGGCATCGGAGCCCGCGGACTGGCGCAGCTTCGTGCGGGACGATGAACTGCGCGGCCTGATCGCCACTGCCCTGAACCAGAACCGCGACCTGCGCGTCTATGCGGCCCGTGCGCGCGAAGCCCGCGCGGCCTACGCGGGCAGCCGTGCCTCGCTGTTCCCGCAGATCGGGCTGTCGAGCCATGCACAGCGCGCCCAGACCACGACACAGGGTTCGCTCAGCCCGGTGGGGAACGTGCCGTCCGACGGGCGGATCTCGAACAGCTTCGACGTGCAGGCCGGCGTCACGTCGTACGAGCTCGACTTCTTCGGCCGCCAGCAGAGCACCGCCCAGCAAAGCGGCTCCCTCGCCGAGGCCGGCGACAAGGACTACGCCGCAGCCCGCATGAGCCTGGTAGGCGAAGTGACCAATGCGTATCTCACGCTGCGCGCCGACCGCGCCCAGCTCGCCCTGGCCAGTGCCAACGAGGCCTCGCTGTCTTCCAACGCCGACATGATCGGCCGCGCCAAGGCCGCGGGCGGTGCGGCGCAGCTGGACGTCTTCCGCGCGCAGTCGCTGCTGCAGAACGCCCGCGTGCGGCAGGAGGAATACCGCATGCGCGTTGCCCAGGACCTGCAGGGGCTCAACGTGCTGGTGGGCCAGCCCGTGTCGCCGGACACCGGCGCCGCGCGCCCCTGGCCCGAACAGTCGACGGAATCCGTGGCGGCGGGCCTGCCGTCCAGCCTGCTGCAGCGCCGGCCCGACCTTCTCGCGGCCTATGCCCGCGTCGAGGCTGCGAACTCGGGCGTCGGCGCGGCCAAGGCGGCCATGCTGCCGACCATCTCGCTGACGGCCCTCGCCGGCGGCGTCAGCGGCGAGCTGTCGACGCTGCTGAGCAGCGGCAGCCGGAGCTGGGCCGGCGTGCTCGGCGTGTCGCTGCCTCTGTTCGACTGGGGACGCCGCTCGGCCAACATCACGGGCAGCGAAGAGCGGCTTGCGGCAGCGATGGCCTCGTACGAATCCGCCGCGCAAGTGGCCTTCCGCGAAACCGCCAATGCGCTGATCGCCAGCGACCACCTGCGCCCGCAGCTGCAGGCGCAGCAGTCCCGCGTGCAGGCGCTGGAAAACGTGGCCCGCATCTCGCGCACGCGCTTTCGCAGCGGCCTGGAAGACTACTTCTCCAGCCAGGATGCGCAGCGCGAGCTCTATTCCGAGCAGCAGCAGCTGATCGAGCTGCAGCTCAAGGAAGCCGTGAACATGGTCAACCTCTACAAGGCCCTGGGTGGGGGGTGGAGCAGCACCTGAAGCGAGCCGGCCCCTGCTGAAGACACACACACGCATGTAGCTTCGGCAGGCGCACCGGCCTACACTCGCGCCTCGATCAGTGCAGGAGAAACGCATGGACACCCTGGAGATCGCCAACAAGCTCGTGGCGCTGTGCAAGGAAGGTAAATACGAGGATGCCAAGGTGCTCTACGCACCCGAGGCCGTGAGCGTCGAGGCCGGCGCGCCGCCCGGCCAGGCGCGCGAGGCGGCCGGCCTTGCGGCCATCAAGGCCAAGGGCGATTGGTGGGTCGCCAACCACGAGGTGCATTCCGCGCAGGTCGCAGGCCCATGGCCGCATGGCGACCGCTTCATTGTCGGCTTCCGCTTCGACGTGACCATGAAGTCCAATGGCCACCGCTTCACGATGGAAGAAATGGCGCTCTACACCGTCAGGGACGGGAAGATCGTGCGGGAAGAGTTCTTCTACGACACCGGCGAATAAGCGCCGATGGCGCCGCGCCGGCAGCCTTCCACACGCAGGCACAAGTAGGAAGCAAGTTCTCCTGTGGGCGCGATGCGGGCAGAATGCCCCGCAGGTGCCCTCATGAACACAAGATTTGTAGAAGCCTTCCTCTGGGCCGCCCGGCTCGGCAGCTTCCGCGCGGCGAGCGACCGGCTCCACATCACGCAAGCGGCGGTGTCCAACCGCGTCGCCTCCCTCGAAGAAGACATCGGCGCGCGCCTGTTCGAACGCGACGCGCGCGAACTGCGGCTCACGCCCGTGGGCGTGCGGCTGATGGACTACGGCGAGCGCCTGCTGGAGCTGCGGCGCGAGATCGTCTCGCTCGGCCGGCCGCGGGAAGACATCCTCGGGCTGGTGCGCATCGGCGCCATCGAGACCGTGGTCCACACCTGGCTGCTGGGCTTTCTCACCAACCTGCGCTCCACCTATCCGGGCATCGAGGTGCAGCTCACCTCCGAGACCACTCTGGCGCTGCATCGCGGCCTGCGCGAGGGCGCGCTCGACATCGCGCTGCAGACCGACCACATCGCCGGCGCGGGCATCGTGAGCACACCCTGCCTGCCGATGTCCATGGGCTGGGTGGGCGCGCCCGGTGCGGAGCCCGTGCAGACCGTCGAGCAGCTCCTGCGCCAGCCTGTGCTCACGATGAGCCCCGGCTCGCAGCCGCACGAGGCGTTGAAGAACCTGTTCCGCGCGGCGGGCATTCCGCTGGGCAAGGTGCACTGCGTGAGCTCGATCTCGGCGCTGGCGCGGCTGGTGAAGGCGGGCTTCGGCAACGCGCTGGTGCCGCTGCCGCCCTGCTACGAATACGTGGCCATCGGCGACGTGAAGATCATCGAGTGCGACGCGCTCATCTCGCCCCAGCGCATCGTGGTGAGCCACCTGGAAGCCGCCGACTCCGACGCCATCCGGCTCGTGGCCGAGCTGGCCTGCCGGGCCTCCGACCAGTTCACCACCTCGGCCATCGCACCAACCTGGAGCGCGACCACAGAGGCTTAACCCTCGAGATGGCGCATTTCGGCCCCGAAAAGGGGCCAGTAATTCTTGTGGCTGTCGCCCAGAAAAACTCGTTTGTGACAGCCCGACCACGCGGCGGAAGATCGCGCCTTCATTTTTTCGAAGGCCCGCTCCTCTTTCGCCGTCATGCCCCCCCTGACTCCCTTTCTTCCGCAACAGCAGCAGCAGCAGCAGTGAACGGCCTGCTGTTCGTCGCCTCCGACGTCGAGCCCGCCGACGAGGCCGACTTCAACCGCTGGTACGACCTGGAGCATGTGGAAGAGCGCGTGCGCATTCCCGGCTTTCTCTCGGGCGCGCGCTACTTCTCGCTCGAAGGCGGCCGCAAGTACCTGGGGCTGTACCGCACCGAGTCGCTGGCGGTGTTCGGCTCGCCCGGCTACCGCGCCGCATTCGAGAAGCAGACGCCGTGGTCGGTCTCCAACCTCGATCGCATGCGCCAGCCGATGCGCCGCGTGTGCGCCGTGCGTGCCGTCACCGGCTTCGGCAGCGGCAGCCACGTGGCCGTGCTCCCCCTGGCGCCCGCCGCCGATGCCGAAGCCCAGGTGGCAGCCGCCGCCAGCACCAGCGCGCAGCTGAAGAAGGAGCAGGCAGGCTTCGTGCAGTCGTACCTGCTCGTGCCCGACGCTGCGCTCAGCACGCCGCTGCCGCGCGAATCCACCGAAGGCCGCGTCCTTCAGCCGCTGCTGGTGATCGAAACCAGCAGCGAAGGCGCGGCCCGCGCCGCGCGCGCCACGGCCGCCGCCGCATTCGACGCCGATCCCGCCAGCGGCTGGCTGCTCGCGCTCGGCTGGAAGCTGACCGCGGCCGAGCTGGCCTGAAACAGCAGACCTCTGTCCCCCACACATCCCCCCTCACCGAACAAAGGCATCCAATGACCGAACATGTTCTTCCCGCCGCGGCTTCCGTGGCACCCGGGCAGGCCGCGCCGGCCTCCGCGAAGATGGGCCGGCTGGCCATGGCCAGCTCCATCGGCACCACGCTGGAGTGGTACGACTTCACCGTCTACAACATCATGGCGGCGCTGGTCTTCAACGCGGTGTTCTTCCCCTCGTTCGACCCGCTCACCGGCACCATCCTCGCGTTCTCGACCTACGCGGTCGGCTACATCTCGCGCCCGCTGGGCGGCGTGGTGTTCGGCCACCTCGGCGACCGGTTGGGCCGGCGCTTCGTGCTGGTGGCCACGCTGGTCATCATGGGCGTGTCCACCGGCCTGATGGGCCTGTTGCCCACCTATGCGAACTGGGGCATCTGGGCACCCGTCGCGCTGGTGGCGCTGCGCTTCGTGCAGGGCGTGGCGCTCGGCGGCGAATGGGCCGGCGCGGTGCTGCTGTCGATGGAGCACGGCAAGCCCGACGAGCGCGGCCGCAATGCCTCGTTCACGCAGGTCGGCCCGTCGTGCGGCACGCTGATCGGCACCGGCTTCATCGCCATCGTGTCGGCCTGGCTGAGCCCTGAGGACTTCCAGAGCTGGGGCTGGCGCATTCCCTTCATCTCCAGCGTCGCGCTGGTGCTGTTCGGCCTGTGGCTGCGCCGGGGCGTGGACGAGACGCCCGTCTTCCGCGAGATGGAAGAGAAGAAGGCCACCGCCAAGACGCCCATCAAGGAAGTGCTCACGCAGCACTGGCGCCGCCTGCTGGTGGCCGGCGGCTCGCGCATCGGCTCCGACGTGCTGTATGCGCTGGTGGTGGTGTTCACGCTGACCTACGTGACGACGGTGCTGCACCTGTCGCGCCCGCTGGCGCTCACCGCCACGATGATCGGCGCGGCCTGCAACGCGATCGCGGTGCCGTGGTTCGGCAGCCTCTCCGACCGCATCGGCCGCCGCCCGGTCTACATCGCCGGCGCGCTGCTGGGCATGGTCTGGGCCTTCGTGTTCTTCGTGCTGATGAACAGCGCGCACCCGGTCGCGATCTGCGCGGCGGTGGTGGTGGGCCTGCTGATCCACGCGATGATGTACGGCCCGCAGGCCGCCTTCGTCACCGAGCAGTTCCCCGGCCGCGTGCGCTACGCGGGCGCCTCGCTGGCCTACACGCTGGCCGGCATCGTGGGCGGCGGCTTCGCGCCGCTGATCATCGCGAGCCTGTTCAAGTCCTGGGGCAGCACAGTGGCCGTGTCGTTCTACGTCGTGGCCGCGCTGTGCGTGACGCTGATCGCCCTGGTGGTGGCGCGCGAAACCGCCAAGCGCCCGCTGGAGAGCTGACCGATGACGACGAGCAATACGAATTCCCGCCTGCGCTTCGCCTGCGAGAGCATCGCCGACGACGGCACGCGCTCCACCGCCTTGCACCTCGTCGCGCCGCGCGCGCTGGTGGTAGCGGGCTGGACCGGGCGCGACATCGCCGCCATCGAGCACCACATCGAGGAGCTGGCCGCGCTCGGCGTGCCGCGTCCTTCGAGCGTGCCGCTGTACTACCGCGTGGCAGCCCAGCTGCTGACGCAATCGCCCACCATCGAGGCGCTGGGCGACCAGAGCTCCGGCGAGGCCGAGCCGGTGCTCTTCTTCTCGCAGGGCGAGTGGTGGCTGAGCGTGGCCTCGGACCACACCGACCGGCAGGTCGAGAGCTACTCGGTGGCGGTGTCGAAGCAGATGTGCGCCAAGCCCGTGGCCGAGACCGCATGGCGCTGGCGCGACGTGCAGGCGCACCAGGACACGCTGGAGCTGCGCTCGCGCATCCTGGAGGACGGCCGTTGGGTCGACTACCAGCGCGGCACGCTTGCATCGATCCGCCCGCTGGCGGGCCTGCGCGACGGCATGCCCGGTGCCGATGCGGTTCCCGAGGGCCTCTTCATGACCTGCGGCACACTGGGCGCGCTGCCCAACGCCAAGGGCGAAGGCATCCGGCCCGCGACGCAGATGGAGATCGAGCTGCACGACCCGAAGCTGCAGCGCCGCATCGTGCATCGCTACGCGGTGGAAGCACTGCCGGTGGTGGCATGACGATGAAGAACGGCAACACCATCACGGCGCTGCGCGAGCGCATCGCGCGCGGCGAGCTGTCGCACGAGGCGCTGATCGACGAGGTGCTCGAAGCGGCTGAACAGCCTGCTGCACAGCATGTCTTCACGCGCCTTTACGCCGACGCAGCCCGCGCCGCCGCGCGCCATGCCGATGCGGCGCGCAAGGCCGGCGTCGAGACCGCCCCGCTCGCCGGGCTGCCGGTGTCGGTGAAAGACCTGTACGACGTGGCCGGCGAAACCACCATGGCGGGCTCCGCCGTCTGCGCGGGCGAAGCGCCGGCGGCGCACGACGCGACCGCCGTGGCGCGGCTGCGCGCACAGGGTGCGGCCATCGTCGGCAAGACCAACATGACGGAGTTCGCGTTTTCCGGCGTGGGCATCAACCCGCACTACGGCACGCCGCGCAACCCGGCCGATGCACAGACGCCGCGCATTCCGGGCGGTTCGTCGTCCGGCGCTGCAGTGTCGGTGGCGCTCGGGCTCGCGGTGGCTGGGCTGGGCTCGGACACGGGCGGCTCGATCCGCATCCCCGCCGCGCTGTGCGGCCTGGTCGGCTTCAAGAGCACGCAGTCGCGCGTGCCGCGCACGGGCGCCTTCGAGCTCGCGCGCTCGCTCGACACGGTGTGCGCCATGGCACGCAGCGTGGAAGACTGCCTGATCGCCGATGCCGCCATTGCCGACGCGCCGCTCGCGGTGCGCCGCCGTCCGCTGCAGGGCATGCGCCTGGCCGTGCCGCGCACGCTGATGTTCGACGACATCGAGCCCGCGGTGGCGCGCGCCTTCGACCGCGCGCTGCAGGCGCTCTCGGCGGCGGGTGCGCAGATCGTGGACATCACGCTGGCCGAACTCGCCGAGATCGCGACCGTCAACGCGCCCGGCGGCTTCTCTCCGGTCGAGGCCTCCGCGGTGCATCGCGAGCGCTTCGCCGCAAAGCGCAGCGGCTTCGATTCGCGCGTGGCCGCCCGCATCGCGCTCGGCACTGAAGTACGCGCCGCCGACTACATCGCCATGCAAGACCGCCGGCGCGACTGGATCGGCCGCGTCGAACGCGCCATCGAAGGCTTCGACGCCCTCGTGTGTCCGACCGTGCCCATCGTCGCGCCGCCCATCGATGCGCTGGCGGAAGACGCGGCCTTCTTCAAGGCCAACGGCCTGCTGCTGCGCAACACCTTCGCGATCAACCTGCTTGACGGCTGCGCCTTCAGCCTGCCATGCCATGCGCCGGGCGAACTGCCGGTGGGGCTGATGCTGGCGTCGGTGCACGGCGACGATGCGCGGCTGGCGGCGGCGGCGCTGGCTGCCGAGCCCGTGCTGCGCCACATCGATGGCATCTACTACGACTCTCACGCCATGGCCCTCCTTCGCTAGACTGGATGGCGTCGTCGAATGGAGAGCACCCATGTGCCGCAGCATCAAGACCCTCTACAACTTCGAGCCGCCCGCCACCGAGCAGGAAATTCGTGCCGCGGCGCTGCAATTCGTGCGCAAGCTCAGCGGCTTCAGCGTGCCGTCCAAGGCCAATGAGGAAGCCTTCGGGCGCGCGGTCGATGAAGTGGCCGCCACCGCGGCTCGGCTGATCGAATCGCTGGTCACCACGGCCGAGCCGCGCGACCGGGACGTCGAGGCCGAACGCGCCAAGGCCCGCGCGGCCCTGCGCTTCGGCAACAGCCCTGCATGATAGAAGACAAGCGACAGCCTCCATCCAACCAACAGCCACACAGGAACACAACCCATGCCTATCGAACTCTGGCTCGCTTTCGTCGCGGCCTCCGCCGTCATGCTGGTCATTCCGGGGCCGACCATCCTCACTGTCATCAGCTATTCGATGTCGCACGGGCGCCGTGCCAACGTGCCGCTGGTGGCGGCCGTGGCGCTCGGCGACTCGACCGCTCTGGTGGTGTCGCTGCTGGGGCTGGGTGCGCTGCTGGCCACCTCGGCCTTCTGGTTCACGGTGGTCAAGTGGGTGGGCGGGCTGTACCTGCTGTACCTCGGCATCAAGCTGCTGCGCGCGGGCATCTCGTCCACCGAAATCGCCGCGCCGGCCGCGCCCGCCTCGCGGCTGCGCCTGTTCGCCAACACCTACCTGGTGACGGCGCTGAACCCGAAGGGCATCGTGTTCTTCGTGGCCTTCCTGCCGCAGTTCATCAGCCCGGCGGCCAATGTCACGTACCAGTTGTGGGTGCTGGCCGTCACCTTCGTCGTGATGGCAGCGACCAATGCCACGCTCTATGCGGTGTTCGCGGGCTCGGCGCGCAGGCTGCTGTCATCGCCGCGCGCGCAGCGGCGCTTCAACTTCGCGGGTGGCTCGCTGCTGGGCGCGGCCGGCATCTGGGCGCTGATGGCGCGCCGGCCGGGCTGAGCGGCCCGCGCGTGCTCATGAAAAAGGCCGCGAAGCGCCATGCCTTCGCGGCCTTTGCCTGCGGCAGTCAGTAGCGGTACGGATTGTTCGGGGCGCGGTCGTAGCGATTGGGCACGCCGTCGTTGTCGCGGTCCCTGTCGTAGCGGTTAGGCACGCCGTCGCGGTCGCGGTCGCCGTAGTAGTGGCCGCGCGGCGGCGGGCGGTCGTAAGGCGCGACCACGCAGCCGGCCAGGATGGCCGACGCGGCCAGCAGGATCGCCAATGTCTTCGTCATGTGAGTTCTCCTTGGAGTGTTTGTGGAACCGGGCTTCGCCTCCTGCGAGCCGGTACTGCATTGAAGGCCACGCCGGTACGCATCGGGTTTCTCCAGTGAAGCGCTTGTGTGAAGTTGGTTACCGGATGTGGAACATGGCGAGAACTTTGGGCTGAAGTCTTCATGCCCGCAAGGCGGCAAGCCGCCCGTCGCGGAGTAGGCGCCGTTCCCGTGGTGCATCGCAGAGAATGTCGGCGCCCACGCTTCCGGACACCGACCTTTTCGATGCAATCCGCGCCCCTCTTCGTTCCCGCCCGCAAGGCCCTCGCCGCAGCCCTGCTGGCGGCGGCCTGCGTCCATCCGGCCTGGGCCCTCGTGAGCTTCGAAGAAGTCAAGCGCGACTTCCGCTCGTCCGACACCGAGGTGCTCGACCGCAACGGCGAGTTGCTGCAGCGCGTGCGCACCGATCCCACCGTGCGGCGCGGCCGGTGGACCGCGCTGGCCGACGTGTCGCCCGCGCTGCGCACGGCCATGGTGCTGAGCGAGGACAAGCGCTTCTACGAACACAGCGGCATCGACTGGCGCGCGGTCTCGGCCGCGGCCTGGGCCAACGTGTGGAACACGCGCACGCGCGGCGCCTCGACCATCACGATGCAGCTATCGGGCCTGCTCGACGACGACCTGCGCCGCGCCTCTGGCGGACGCAGCTTCACGCAGAAGATCGGCCAGACGGTGGCGGCCGCGCAGCTGGAGCGCAACTGGCGCAAGGACCAGATCCTCGAGGCCTACCTCAACACCGTGCCGTTCCGCGGCGAGATCGTGGGCATCGATGCGCTCTCGCGCACGCTGTTCGGCAAGGCACCAAGCGGGCTCGATGCGCGCGAGGCCGCCGTGGCCTCGGCGCTGGTGCGCGCGCCGAATGCAAAACCTGCCGCGGTGGCGCAGCGCGCCTGCGAGGTGCTGCGCGCGATGGAACCGCAGCAGAAGGTCGACTGCGAGGCGCTCGACATGTTCACGAGCGCAGCGGTGCAGCGGCGCGCCTTCGAGACGAACGAAGGGATTGCGCCGCATGCGGCTCGGCGCGTGCTGCGCGAGATTCGGGATGCGAATGCGGTGGCAGCCCCCACCCCGGCCCTCCACCAGAGGGGGAGGGAGAAAGACAGCAAGGAAACCGGTGTGCGCACCACGCTGCGCGCGCCGCTGCAGCGCTTTGCGCTGGGTACGCTGCAGCGCCACCTGCGCGAACTGCGCGAGCGCCACGTGGAAGACGGCGCGCTCGTCGTGCTTGACAACGCGACCGGCGAGGTGCTTGCCTGGGTCGGCTCCTCCGGCCCGCTGAGCCAGGCGGCCGAGGTCGATGGCGTGACCGCGCTGCGGCAGCCCGGCTCCACGCTCAAGCCGCTGCTCTATGGCCAGGCGATTGCCGAGCGGCGCATCACCGCGGCCTCGCTGATCGAGGACTCGTCGGCGCAGATCAGCACCGCCAGCGGCCTCTACATTCCGCAGAACTACGACCGCCGTTTCAAGGGCCCGGTGTCGGCGCGCACCGCGCTGGCCGCCTCGCTCAACGTGCCGGCCGTGCGCACGCTGGTGATGGTGTCGCCCGAAGCCTTCGCGCGCGAGCTGCGCGCCGCCGGCCTGCCACTGCGCGAGAGCGGCGACTACTACGGCTACAGCCTCGCGCTCGGCAGCGCCGAGGTGTCGCTGCTGTCGCTCACCAACGCCTACCGCATGCTGGCCAACGGCGGGCGCTACGGCACGACGACGCTGACCATGCGGCCACCCGTCCCGGCCGAAAGATCGAAGCCGCCGATGCTCGACCCGCGCGCCGCTTTCATCGTCGGCGACATCCTCTCCGACCCCAACGCGCGCACCCGCACCTTCGGCCTCGACAGCATCCTTTCCACCCGCTTCTGGACCGCCGTGAAGACCGGCACCAGCAAGGACATGCGCGACAACTGGGCCGTGGGCTGGTCGCAGCGCTACACGGTGGGCGTGTGGGTCGGCAACGCCAGCGGCGAATCGATGTGGGACGTGAGCGGCACCAGCGGCGCCGCGCCGGTGTGGGCCGAGGTGATGCGCTTCCTGCACGCGCGCGAGCCCAGCCGCGCGCCCGCGCCGCCGCCCGGCCTCGTCGAAGCGCGCGTGAGCTTCGGCAACGGCGCCGACGGCAACCCGCTCGAAGCGGCACGCAGCGAGTGGTTCCTGCAGGGCACCGAGCAGACGCTGTTCGCGCTCGACGCCGGCATGGCGACCGACGCCGCCTCGGCGCGCATCACCGCGCCGGCCGACGGCACCATCATCGCGCTCGACCCCGACATCCCGCCGCAGCGCCAGCGCGTGCGCTTCGACTCCGAAGGCCGCGGCGTGCAGTGGCGCATCGACGGCAAGCCCTTCGAGCGCGGCAACAGCGTGCAGTGGTTTCCCTGGCCGGGGCGCCACGTGATCGAGCTGGTGGACGCCGGCGGCAAGGTGGTCGACCAGCGCCGGCTCGAAGTGCGCGGCGCCGGCGTGGTGACGAAAAGCGCGCGCCGATAAAGACCGCGGACGGCGCGCTTCGGGGCGCGAAGAGAGGGCCGGCGCTTGGTAAAGATGCTGTCCAGGCCAACCACCACATGTACAGTCCGGGCTTTGTTTGGCGGCAAAATTCGTCCAATCATTGAATGACCCAGGCCCTCCCGATGCTTGCCCAAGCCCCCCGAACCTCCCTGGCGGACACCGCCGCCGACAGCATCCGCGCCGAGATCTCTGCCGGCCGCTGGGCCGTCGGCTCCCGCATCCCCATCGAGCCTCAGCTCGCGCAATTGCTGGGCGTGAGCCGCGGCACGGTGCGCGAGGCGGTCAAGACGCTGGTGTCGCGCGGGCTGCTCGAAGTGCGGCAAGGCTCCGGCACCTATGTTCGTTCGGGCTTCGACCCCTCGTCCAGCCTGCAGAAGCTGCGCCTGGCCAGCCTGCGCGACCAGTTCGAAGTGCGCCGCGCGCTCGAGGTGGAAGCCGCCCGGCTCGCCGCGGTGCGCCACACCTCGCGCGACCTGCGCCGCCTCCACACCCTGCTCGACAAGCGCGGCGTGCCCGACGCCAACGACAACGGTGCGAGCTTCATCGAGCGCGACCTCGCCTTTCACCTCGCCATCGTCGACGTATCGGGCAACCTCGCGCTGGCCGAAACCTGCCGCTTCATCACGGGCTACATCAAGGAGACGATCGCGAGCTCGATGGGCGGCACCAACCTGCCCGAGCCCGACGACGCCGCACACCGCGCGATCGTCGAAGGCATTGCCAGCCGCGACCCCGACGTGGCCGCCGCGGCGGTGCGCGCCTTCATGGCGCCGATGATCAACGCGCTGGCGCTGGGCACGCGATGACCTCGCTCACGCTCGCCCCAGGCCACACCACGGCCGACGACCTGCTGATCGACGCCGAAGTCGACAGCCAACCCGCCCCGCGCCCCACGCCCGCGCCCACCCTCGCGCGCCGCATCCTGCTCGCCGCCAGCGTGGTGCTGATCGCCTTCAACCTGCGCCCGGTGTTCGCCAGCCTCTCGGTGGTGCTGCCGGAGATCATCAAGGCCACCGGGCTCTCGGCCACGGCCGCGAGCCTGCTGACCACGCTGCCGATCGTCTGCCTCGGTGTGTTCGCGCCGCTCGCGCCTGGGCTGGGCCGCCGCTTCGGCACCGAGCGCACGCTGCTCGCGTGCATGGTGCTGATCCTGGCCGGAACGGTGCTGCGCGGCACCGGCAGCATCCCGCTGCTGTTCCTCGCCTCGGCCATCGCGGGCAGCGGCATCGCGGTGTCGAACGTGCTGCTGTCGGGCCTCGTGAAGCGCGACTTCGCGAAGCAGGCCGCGCTGATGATGGGCCTCTACACCATGGCCGTGTGCGGCGGCGCGGCCAGCGCCGCGGGCCTGACGGTGCCCATCGAGCACGCGCTGGGCGGCGGCTGGACCATGGCGCTCGCGATGTGGGCGCTGCCGGCCGCGCTGGTCACGCTGATCTGGGCGCCGCAGGCGCTGCCGCTGAAGCCGGTGGCGAGCGAATCGGGCTTCACGGTGCGCGGCCTGTGGCGCGACAGGCTGGCCTGGCAGGTCACTTTCTTCATGGGCCTGCAGTCCGCGCTCGCCTACATCGTGATGGGCTGGCTCGCGCCGATATTGCGCGAGCGCGGGCTCGGCAGCGAAACGGCCGGCTACGTGGTGTCGCTGTCGGTCATGACGCAGGTGGTGACCTGCCTCGTGGTGCCCGCGCTGGCGGTGAAGCTGCGCAACCAGCGCGGCCTGGCGGTCGCGCTGGCACTCCTCACGGTGGGCGCGATGCTGGCGATGCTGTTCGCTCCGCTCGGCGGTGTGGGCGGCGTGTGGGCCTGGGCCGTGCTGCTGGGCATTGCGCAGGGCGGCACCTTCGCGCTGGCGCTCACGATGATCGTGCTGCGCTCGCCCGATTCGCACGTGGCCGCGCATCTCTCGGGCATGGCGCAGGGCGTGGGCTACATGGTGGCCGCCTTCGGGCCGCTGGTGGCCGGGCTGCTGCACGGCTGGACGGGGAGCTTCCGCGCCTCGTCGTGGCTGTTCATCGGGCTGGGCGTGGCGCTCGTGGCCGCGGGGCTGGGCGCGGGCCGCACGATGCATGTGGGCGCGACGACCGTGCCCAGTCGCTGAACAGCCTCATTGCGGGCCGCCGCAGAAATCCGCGCGCTCGGTGGTCTTCGCGGTGAAGCGGATGCGCGTGGTGGTCGCGACGCTCTGCGGCTCGTTCTGCGGCCACTTGCTCTGCAGCCAGGTGTACTGCCACTCGTAGGGCGCGCCCGGCTTCGCGGCCTCGCCGTAGGCGATGCGCAGACTGCCGTTGCTCTCGTCGTGGCAGTGCTTCGAGGTCTTGTATTCCTTCTCGCTGAAGCAGGCGCGGATCATCTTGAAGCACGAGAACGGAATGTCCTCATGCACCGCCTTGCCGCCTTCCAGCGGCACGAAGTCCGCGGTGTCGAACGAGGCGCCGCCGCCGGAGTACATCTCCGACACGGTCTGCAGCACTGCCACGGCCCATTTGCCTTCGGCCAGCGGATAGAGCGCGGGCGCGAGCGACAGGCGCGCCTCGGGCTGCTCGGCGCCGCTGTCTTTCTTCAGGGACTGCGCGTAGCCCGAGAAATCGTGGAGGCGGTCGAGCTGCCAGCCCGCCGCATCGGTGCTGCGTTTGATGCGCGCCATGGCCAGCGGCTCGGCCGACAG
Organism: Variovorax sp. CF313; assembly: GCF_000282635.1. GTDB lineage: Bacteria > Pseudomonadota > Gammaproteobacteria > Burkholderiales > Burkholderiaceae_C > Variovorax. The sequence continues at coordinate 94,257 of NZ_AKIW01000020.1, read as the reverse complement.
CACCACGTAGTCGCCGGGCGCGGCGCCGCGCGGGCGGTACAGGCCGAGTTGCTGCACGTCGCAGGGCTGTGGCAGCAGGGCGCACAGGCGCGCGCGCCATTGCGCATCGAGCGATTCGGGTTTTTTCACGGCGTCGAACACCTGGGCCGAGGGCGCGGCGAGCACGGGGACGGCGAACGACAGCGTAAGCAGCAGCAGCTTTTTCATGGAGCCGAATGGTAGCCATGGCCCGGGGGCGCCGGGCGGGTTTCGTACGCGTCGCTTGATAAAGTCGGGCGCGACCATGAACCCATCCTCTCCCCTCCTCCAGATCGATGCGCTGCGGTTTGCCTATCCCGATCAGCCCGCGCTGGTGTCGAACTGGAACGCATCCGTTGGCCCGGGCGTGACGCTGCTGTATGGCGACACCGGCTCGGGCAAGTCGGCGCTGCTTCAGGTGATCGCGGGCACTCTGCCCGCATCCGGCCGGCTGACGCTGGCGGGCGCGAGCCTCGACGCCGTGCCGGAGGCGTACCGCCGCCAGGTGTTCTTCGTCGATCCCCTGACCGACCGCTTCGACCAGCTCAGCGCGCGCGAATGCACGGCTTCGCTCGTCGAGGGCGACGCGGGCTTCGACGAGGCGAAGTGGCAGGCCATCGCCGACGGCTTCTCGCTGGCCCCGCATCTGGACAAGAAGATGTTCATGCTCTCGACCGGCTCCAAGCGCAAGGTGTGGATGGCTGCCGGGCTGGCATCGGGCCGGCCGCTCGTCCTGCTCGACGAGCCGACGGCCGGCCTGGACATGCCCTCGACGCGATGCCTGTGGGCCACGCTCTCGGACTTCTCGGCGCAGGCCAGGCAAGCGGTGATCGTGGCCAGCGCGGCGCGCATCGACACCGTGCCGCTAGCGGCCACCATCGAACTGCCGCTGGCCTGACGCCTGCCTTCAGGCGGCTGTGTCGAAGTCGGTGCTGCGGCTCACGGCTTCCCAGGCTTCCATTTCCTTGAGCATCGCCTGCGCATGGGCCCGCACCGCGTCGACCGAATCGCCGCCCAGTTGCAGCCGCAGCGGCGTGTGCCGGGCCTCCAGCGCCTTCGCGATGGCCGCCGCGGCCTTGCGCGGATCGCCGGCCTGCGTGTTGTGCATGCTGTGCGCGAACTCGCGCGTGGCGCCCACCACCGGCTGGTAGGCCTCGATCACCGGCATGTGGCGCATGCCGCTGCCCGCGAGCTGGGTGCGGAACTGGCCCGGCTCGACGATCAGCACCTTGATGCCGAAGGGAGCGACCTCCTGCGCCAGCGCTTCCGAGGCGCCTTCCAGCGCGAACTTGGAGGCCGAATACGCGCTGAAGCCCGCGAACGACAGCTGTCCGCCAAGGCTCGATATGTTCACGATGGCGCCCGACTTCTGCGCACGCAGCACCGGCAGCGCGGCACGCGTGACGGCCATGGCACCGAAGAAGTTGGTGTTCATCAGCGCGCGCAGATCGGCGTCGGAGGTTTCCTCGAGCGCGCCGACCACGCCGTAGCCCGCGTTGTTGACCAGCACGTCGATGCGGCCGAAGCGGGCCACCGCAGCTTCGACGGCGGCTTCGGCGGCGCCGGCCACGTCCACGTCGAGCGGCGTGGCCAGCACGCGTTCGGGCGCCAGCGCCACGAGGTCGGCGAGGCGGCCGGCATCGCGGGCGGTGGCGACCACGTTGTGGCCCCGCGCGAGCGCGTGCTCGGCGAAGGCGTGGCCGAAGCCGGAGGCGGCGCCGGTGATGAACCAGGTCTGGCGGGTTTGCGAAGAGATGCTGACGGGGATGGACATGATGCTGGCTCCTTGAGGGTGGAAGGGTTGCCTTGAAGGCATGGCGTGACTGTCCCAGCATTGCCACTCATCGACTAGATGGGCCAAATCGAATGCACTATGCAATACGATGCATGAATGGACCGCAACCTGCTCCCGCATCTCGCCATCGTTCTGGCGGTGCACCGGCGCGGCGGCTTTGCCGCCGCCGCGGCCGAACTCGGCATGAGCGCCTCGGCCGTGAGCCACGCGGTGCGGGCCGTTGAAGACCACCTGGGCCAGCCGATCTTCGCGCGCACCACCCGCAGCGTACGGCTCACCGAGGCGGGCGCCGGCTTCGTCGGCGTGCTGGCACCCGCGATGGGCGAGATCGGCGATGCGGTGGACCGTTTCGGTGAAGCGCTCGGGCGCGTGGGCGGCGTGCTGCGCATCAACGTGCCCCACGTGGCCCTGCCGCTGGCAATGACGCCGCTGGTGGCCGAAATGGCGCTGCGCCATCCCGGGCTGGTGATAGAGATCACCTGCGACGACGGCCTGGCCGACATCGTGGCCAGCGGCCACGACGCGGGCGTCCGGCTGGGCCACACCGTGGCGCAGGACATGGTGGCGGTGCGGCTCACGCCGCCCTTCGAGGCCATCATGGTGGCCACGCCGCGCTATCTGGCCACCGCCGGCGAGCCGCACAGCATCGAGTCGCTGCAGCAGCACAACTGCATCGGCTTTCGCTTCGTGACCTCGGGCGGCGTGTACGCCTGGGACCTGCGCGACAAGGAAGGTGCCCACGTCTCGGTCGAGGTGCCGGGCACGGTGCGCGTCACCGACGCGCTCTATGCCCGCGACCTGGCGCTGGCTGACGTGGGCATCGCCTACATCTTCGAGCCGCTGGTGCGTGCCGATCTGCGCGAGGGCCGCCTGCGCCAGCTGCTGCCGTGCTCTGCCTTCGGGGAACCGGGCCTGTTCCTGTACTTTCCGCGCCGCGCGGCGCAGGCGCCCAAGCTGCGCGCCTTCGTCGACCTGGCGCGGGAAATGCTGGAGAAGAGCGCCGAAACCGGCGGCCATGCGCCTTCGCTTCCCGGCTAAGACGCCCGCCGAGCCGGGACATCCGGCCGGCCGGGCCGGAACCGGCTCCCGGTCCGGCGACAATCGGGGATTCCGGCGAAAACACATCCACCTCGTCCTTGCCGGAAGTTCCAGCCAACCCGACAACCCAGGATCTACGGAAGCAAGCGCATGAGCTCGAAGCAACCCACCATCGTCTACACCCTCACCGACGAGGCGCCCCTGCTGGCGACCTACGCGTTTCTGCCCATCATCCGCGCCTTCACCAACCCGGCCGGCATCAACGTCGCCACCAGCGACATCTCCGTGGCGGCCCGCATCCTGGGTGAGTTCCCCGAGTTCCTCGGCGACGACCAGAAGGTGCCCGACAACCTGGCCGAACTGGGCAAGCTCACGCTCAAGCCCGAGGCCAACATCATCAAGCTGCCCAACATCAGCGCCTCGGTGGCCCAGCTCAAGGCCGCCATCAAGGAACTGCAGGGCAAGGGCTACAAGATCCCCGACTACCCCGAGAACCCGACCACGGACGAGGACAAGGACATCCGCGCGCGCTACAACAAGTGCACCGGCAGCGCCGTGAACCCCGTGCTGCGCGAAGGCAACTCCGACCGCCGCGCACCCAAGGCCGTGAAGGAATACGCGCGCAAGAACCCGCACAGCATGGCCGAGTGGAGCCAGGCCTCGCGCTCGCACGTCTCGCACATGCACGGCGGCGACTTCTATCACGGCGAGAAGTCCATGACCCTGGACCGCGCGCGCAACGTCAAGATGGAACTGCTCACCAAGAGCGGCAAGGCCATCGTCCTCAAGCCCAAGGTCGCCCTGCTGGACCGCGAGGTCATCGACTCCATGTTCATGAGCAAGAAGGCGCTGCTGGCCTTCTATGAAAAGGAGATCGAGGACGCGCGCAAGACCGGCGTGATGTTCTCGCTGCACGTCAAGGCCACCATGATGAAGGTCTCGCACCCCATCGTGTTCGGCCACTGCGTGAAGATCTTCTACAAGGAAGCCTTCGAGAAACACGGCAAGCTGTTCGACGAGCTGGGCATCAACGTCAACAACGGCATGGTCGACCTCTACAACAAGATCGCCACGCTGCCGCAGAGCACGCAGGACGAGATCAAGCGCGACCTGCACGCCTGCCACGAGAACCGCCCCGAGCTGGCGATGGTCGACTCGGCCAAGGGCATCACCAACTTCCACTCGCCCAACGACGTGATCGTGGACGCCTCCATGCCCGCGATGATCCGCAACGGCGGCAAGATGTGGGGCGCCGACGGCCGCCTGAAGGACGTGAAGGCCGTGATGCCCGAGTCGACCTTCGCCCGCATCTACCAGGAGATCATCAACTTCTGCAAGTGGCACGGCGCCTTCGACCCCAAGACCATGGGCACCGTGCCCAACGTGGGCCTGATGGCGCAGAAGGCCGAGGAATACGGCTCGCACGACAAGACCTTCGAGATCCCCGAAGACGGCGTGGCCAACATCACCGACCTGGACACCGGCGAAGTGCTGATGAGCGAAGACGTGGAGCAAGGCGACATCTGGCGCATGTGCCAGGTCAAGGACGCCGCGATCCGCGACTGGGTGAAACTGGCCGTCAACCGCGCCCGCAACTCCGGCATGCCGGTGGTGTTCTGGCTCGACGCCTACCGTCCGCACGAGGCGCAGCTGATCACCAAGGTCAAGATGTACCTGCACGAGCACAACACCACGGGCCTGGACATCCAGATCATGAGCCAGGTGCGCGCCATGCGCTACACGCTGGAGCGCGTGGTCCGCGGCCTGGACACCATCAGCGCCACCGGCAACATCCTGCGCGACTACCTGACCGACCTGTTCCCCATCATGGAGCTGGGCACCTCGGCCAAGATGCTGTCCATCGTTCCCCTGATGGCCGGCGGCGGCATGTACGAGACCGGCGCGGGCGGCTCGGCCCCCAAGCACGTGCAGCAGCTGGTGGAGGAAAACCACCTGCGCTGGGACTCGCTGGGCGAATTCCTCGCGCTGGCCGTGAGTCTGGAAGACCTGGGCCTGAAAACCGGCAACAAGAAAGCCGCCATCCTGGCCAGGACGCTGGACACCGCCACCGGCAAGCTGCTCGACAACAACAAGAACCCGTCGCCCAAGACCGGCCAGCTCGACAACCGCGGCAGCCAGTTCTACCTGGCCATGTACTGGGCACAGGAACTGGCCGCACAGACGGAAGACAAGGAACTGCAGGCCCAGTTCGTGAAGCTGGCCGGCACGCTTGCCAGCAACGAGCAGAAGATCGTCGACGAGCTCGCCGCTGTGCAGGGCAAGCCCGTGGACATCGGCGGCTACTACCTGGCGGACCCCGCCAAGTTCGAAGCCGTGATGCGCCCGAGCCCCACGCTCAACGCGGCGCTGGCGTCGGCCCAGGGCTGATGGGCATCGAGCGGGTGGCAGCCATGAAGCCTTGGTTCACGATGCTCCCCGCCGCGCTCGCCCTGCTGGCTGGCGCGGCCCACGGGGCCGAAGACTGCGAGGCCCTGCGCACCGGCATCGAGTCGAAGATCGCTGCGGCCGGCGTGGCGCGCTTCACCGTCACCGTCGTCGATGCCAACGCATCGGCGAACGGGCAGGTGGTGGGCAGCTGCGAGCTCGGCACCAAGAAGATCGTCTACCTGAAGGACGCCGGGCCCGCGTCCGGCGCAGGCTCCGCCCCGGCACCCAGGCCGGGCGAGCCGATGCTCACCGAGTGCAAGGACGGCACCGTGTCCGTCGGCGGCGACTGCAGGAAGTAGCAGCAGCCAACGGGGTGACGGCAACGGCGCTCAGCCCTTGCCCACCACCCGTGCGATCCACGCGAGCAGCACCGCCTCGACCTCATCGCGATTGACTTCATTCAGCGCCTCGTGGCGCGCGCCGCCGAACACGTGGCACGACACATCGCGCAGCCCCGCCTCGCGGTAGCGCTGCACCAGCGGGTAGAACCATTCGGCCTTGTTGCTGACCGGGTCCTGGTCGCCCACGAACAGATAGAGCGGCAGCTCGGGGCGGATGCGCCCTCGCATCGCGTCCGGCGCCAGCTCGGCCAGCTTCGCGAACATCGACCCCAGGCCCTCGGCCGAGACCGTGAATCCGCACAGCGGATCGGCGATGTAGGCATCGACCTGCGCCGGATCGCGGCTGAGCCAGTCGAAGGGCGTGCGAACGTCCGGCAATGCGGCGTTCATGTCTTCCAGCTTGAAGCCGGACTGCAATGCGGCACCCAGCAAGTCGAGCGCCGAAGTGCCCGAGAGCACCGCGCCCGCCAGCAGTGCGCTGTGCTCGAGGAGGTAGTACTGCGTGGCGAACGAGCCCATGCTGTGGCCCACAAGGATCAGCGGCAGGCCCGGATGCACGCCGCGCACGTGGCGGCTCAGCAGCGCCATGTCGTCCACCAGCCCGGCGAAACCGCGCGGGCCGAACTCCCCCAGCTCGCCGCGCGCCGAGGCGCCCTTGCCGTGGCCGCGATGCTCGTTCGAATACACCACGTAGCCGGCCTGCACCAGCGCGTCCGCCAGGTGCCGATAGCGCAGCGAATGTTCGCCCATGCCGTGCGCCAATTGGATGACCGCGCGCTGCGTCGCGCCCTGCCAGCGATGGGACTCCACCGTGACGCCGTCGTTGGCGGTCAATTCGAAGTGTGTCTCGGTGGTCGGCATGCGGTGCTCCGGTGAAAGGGGAACGTCATCCTAGGGGTTGGCGGCCGGAGTTTCGCTCAGGAGTTTCCAGCCTTTGTCGCACGGAGGACAGCCAACACCTCACCCATCTTCTTCAACGCCGCTTCCGGCGTCGGCTCGATGTGGATCGAGCAGGCCAGCATCAGGTTCAGCGGCTGGCCGAAGTCTTCGACGGCAATACCGGAGCCGCTCTCGCGCAGCACGCCGTTCGCATCGGCTTCACACGACAGTGCCGCCCGCGCGCGGTCCGCATAGCTCCCATCGGGCACGCCGTAGGCCACCACCGGAATCCCGAGCGCGACCGCCGCGCCCACCTCGAACACCGTGCCGGAATCGGGCTCCAGCCCTCTGAAGCAGGCGAGGTTGGCGACGACGCCGTCGGCGCTGCGAAGGCGCTGCATGTTGGCCTTGCAGATCTGCATTTCCGGAGCTTCGGGCGCAGGCTCCTCGTTGCCGTCGGCCGGAAGCAGTGCGCAGAGGCCGAGTGCGTCGCAGGCCGCGGCGAGCCGAACGAAATGGTCTCTCGCGTCAGGACGAAAGACGTCCGGTCCCGCGAGGTAGATCTGCGGGCGCCTCGAGGGATCGGGGTTATTTTCCATCGGCCGAGCATCCTCGCTTTTTGGATTCGGCTCAAGATGCACCAGCACGATGCGTGAAGATCTTCCGATCGATGGATCGGCGCCAGCGCACACGCCGCGGTGAGCTACAGTCGCCGGCCCATGCATCGCACCTCTTCACCCGGCCACGCGCAGCGACTCGTCGAACTGGTGCGCGGCGCGCCCTGTCTGATGGCCGCCTTGGCGGCGGTGCGCGAGTTGGACCTCGGCGCGTGGTGCATCGGTGCGGGGGCAGTGCGCAGCCTGGTCTGGGATTCGCTTCATGGATTCAGCGAGCCCTCGGCCCTGGAAGACATCGACGTCGTGTACTTCAATGCCGACGAGCCGCCGCGGCTCGGTGAGGCCGCCCTGCAGGAACAGCTGTCGATGCGGATGCCGGAGCATCGCTGGGAAGTGACCAACCAGGCGCATGTGCATCACTGGTTTCGGGAAAGCCTTGGACAGGTCGTGGCCGCGCTGACCTCGCTGGAGGAAGGCATCGCGACATGGCCGGAGTTCGCGACCTGCGTCGGTGTGTCCCTGGCTGCCGACGACTCGATCCGCGTGCTGGCGCCGCACGGCCTGGAAGATCTGTTCGGGCTGCGCGTTCGGCACAACCCCGTGCGCGCGGATGCCGCTACGTACCGGCAGCGCGTGGAGCAGAAGCAATTCGCGCGACGCTGGCCCAAGGTCGAGATCCTCGCCGCGCAGCCCTGAAGCACCGCCCGCTCTGCGCGACAGCCGGCGGATTGAGCAAGAAGCCACAGTGGCTACATCGCGAAAGCCAAAGCACTACGCCGCGCCGTAGGAAGTGCCCGCCGCCCTTGCGTTTTGCAGGATCAGGCAAAAACCGAGTTCGATTCGGATACCGCCTCGGGGCCCTCGGACGCGAAACTTCTCTCCATGCCCGGTGCACCCTCTTCTGTGTGCGCCCCACGGCAACCGACCAGCACGAGGAGTTTCATCATGAGCGCAATCCAGGAAAAAGTCGTTCTCATCACCGGCGCGAGCAGCGGTATCGGCGAAGCAACCGCGCGGCTGCTCGCGCGGCGCGGCGCCAAGGTGGTGCTCGGTGCGCGCCGTACCGACCGGCTCGCGGCACTCGCGGCCGAGATCGAGGCCACGGGCGGCACCGCGAGCTTCCAGCGGCTCGACGTGACGCATCGGCCCGACATGGAAGCCTTTGCCGAGTTCGCCCTCGAGACGCACGAGCAGATCGACGTGCTCGTCAACGCGGCGGGCGTGATGCCGATGTCGCCGCTGTGGAACCGCAAGATCGAGGAGTGGGAACTCATGATCGACGTGAACCTGCGCGGCGCGCTGCTCGGCATCGCGGCCGTGCTGCCGGCGATGCAGGAGCAGGGCTGGGGCCACATCGTGAACGTGGCGCCGGTGGCGATGCAGGGCGTGTTGCCGAGTTCGGCCGTGTACCACGGCACGCAGTACGCGGTGAACGCGATCTCCGAAGGCCTGCGGCAGGAGCATGCCGGCCGCCTGCACGTGACGGTAGTGAGCCCCGACGTGAACGGCCCCGGCGACCCGCTGGCAGAGCGCATCGCCGCCACGTACGCCCGGGAGCGCATGCGCACCAACCGGCGCATCGCGGTGCCCGTGGATGCGGTGGCGCGATCGATCGCCGGGGCCATCGAGGGCTACGGCATCACGGCCCGCACGATGCGGCCGGCGGGTGCGCAGAGGCCGCACCCGGCGGTGTACGTTCAGTAGGTCTTGTACGGCAGGAACTTGCCCGACAGCACCACGTTGACGCGGTCGCCCTTGGGGTCGGCCTGGCGCTGGATGTCCATGCTGAAGTCGATGGCGCTCATGATGCCGTCGCCGAATTCTTCATGGATCAGTTCCTTGATGGTGGTGCCGTACACGCTCACGACCTCGTACCAGCGGTAGATCAGCGGGTCGGTCGGCACGGGCGTGGGCAGCGAGCCCTTGTAGGGCACCACCTGCAGCCACTTCTGCTCCTCGGGAGTGAGGCCGAAGATCTTGCCTACGACCTTGGCCTGCTTCTCGTCGAGCGTCATCTGGCCTAGACAGGCGGCGGTGGTCCACTCCTTCGAGAGGCCGACCTTCTTTGCCACGTCGGCCCACTGGATGCCCTTGCTTACCTTGACGGTGATGATTTTTTCCGTGACGTCGTTGCGGTTCATGCGGTCTCCTGTTGAATGGGCTCAGGCAAGCAACAGGCGTGCCCACCGGAACTTGCGATCCGACTCGGCAATGGGTTGGTCGTTGATGCTCGCAAAGCGCCTCTGCATCAGCCCGTTCTCCGCGAACTCCCAGTTCTCGTTGCCATGGCTGCGATACCACTGGCCCGCGTCGTCGTGCCATTCGTACTCGAAGCGCACCGCGATGCGGTTGTCCGTGAAGGCCCACAGCTGCTTCTTCAGCCGGTAGTCGAGTTCGCGCACCCACTTGCGCGACAGGAACTCCACCACCTGCTCGCGGCCGTTGACGAACTCGGCGCGGTTGCGCCACTCGGTGTCGGGCGTGTAGGCCAGGCTCACGCGCACGGGGTCGCGCGAGTTCCAGGCGTCTTCGGCGGCCTGCACCTTCCGGGTGGCGGATTCGAGGGTGAAGGGCGGCAGCGGCGGGCGGGATTCCATGGAGATCTTTCAGTGCTGTGGTGAAGGGAATGCGCCGCAATGTGCCACATGTAGACAGACCTGTCTACATGCCTACAATCGCGCCATGGACATCTCCGCACTGCCCGCACGCGAGCGCATCCTGCTCACCGCGCACGACCTTTTCTACGCAGACGGCATCCGCGCCACCGGCATCGACCGCGTCATTGCCGCCTCGGGCGTCACCAAGGTCACCTTCTACCGGCACTTCCCGTCGAAAGACGACCTGGTGCGCGCCTTTCTCGACCACCGGCATGGCCTGTGGATGGCGTGGTTCGTCGATGCGCTCGGCCGCCGCGGGGCGCAGCGGCGCATCGGCGACAGTCAGGCGCTGGAGATACTGGCCGACGTCATGGCCGAGTGGTTCGCCGACCCGGTGTTCCGCGGCTGCGCGTTCATCAACTCGGTGGTGGAGGTGGGCACGAGCGTGGCGGGCGCCAGCGACATCGCGCGGGGTCACAAGCGCGAGATGGTCGAGGTGATCGCCGGCCTGCTGCCGGAAGCGCTTGGAGGGCCGCGGCGCATGGCCATCGCGCAGGCGGCCGCGCTGGGTGTCGACGGCGCCATCGTCAAGGCGCAGATGGGCGATGCGGCGGGGGCGCGCGAAGCGGTCGGCGACCTGCGCCGGCTGCTTCAGGCGCTGGGCGATTCGATCACTTCACGACCATCGCCGTGAACGGCCATACGTAGGCCTGCAGCGTCACGTAGAGGCCCACGAGGCAGGCCAGCGCGATGGAGTGGAAGAACACGTAGCGCAGGATCTCGCCCTCGTGGTTGAACCAGCGCGTGGCGGTGGAGGCCACCACGATCGATTGCGCGTCGATCATCTTGCCCATCACGCCGCCCGAACTGTTGGCCGCGCCCATGAGGTTGGGGCTCAGGCCCAGCTGGTCGGCCGCCACTTTCTGCATGCCGCCGAAGAGCACGTTCGATGCCGTGTCCGACCCCGTGAGCGCCACGCCCAGCCAGCCCATCAGTGTGCCGAAGAAGGGATAGAACATGCCGGTGTTGGCAAAGGCCAGCCCCAGCGTGGTGTCGAGGCCCGAGTAGCGCGTGAGCGTGCCCAGCGCGAGCATCAGCACGATGGTGAGCAGCGAGAACTTCACCAGCCACAGCGTGCGGCCGTAGGCGGCCACGAGCTGGATGGGGTTGTACTTCATGATCAGCCCGCCCACGATGGCCGAGACAAGGATGCCCGTGCCCGTGGCCGAGAGCAGCAGCAACTGGTACACCGCGCCCTCCTTCGTGGGCTTGGGCACCACGGGCGCCACCTTCTCGATCATGTTGTGCAGACCGTCGATGGGGAAGCTCGGCGCGAAGATGCCGTTGAGCCAGGCCTTCACCACCGGCAGGCCCCAGATGAACACGAACACGGTGAGGATGAGCCACGGCGTCCAGGCGCGGATCACCGCCGCGCTCGCATGCTTCGTGGGCGTCACGGCCGGACCAGCTTCGCCGCCGTCGGTCTCGTGCCCCTTGAGCGACACCGAGGTCCAGATCTTCTTCGGCTTCCACACACGCAGGAACAGCACCAGGCACACCATCGACACGATGGCCGCGATGATGTCCACCAGCTCCGGCCCGATGTAGTTCGACACCAGGAACTGCGGAACCGCGAAGGACACGCCCGTCACCAGGATGGCGGGCCACACCTCCATCATTCCCTTGCGTCCCGCGAAGGCCCAGATGAGCCAGAACGGCACCAGCAGCGAGAAGAACGGCAGCTGCCGCCCGATCATCGCGGTGACCGCCATCAGGTCGTAGCCATGCACCTTGGCCAGCGTGATGACCGGCGTGCCCAATGCGCCGAAGGCCACCGGCGCGGTGTTGGCGATGAGCGAGAGCCCCGAGGCCGCCAGCGGCGAGAAGCCCAGCCCGATGAGGATGGCGGCGGTGACGGCCACCGGCGTGCCGAAGCCCGCCGCGCCCTCGAAGAAGGCGCCGAAGGCGAAGGCGATGAGCAGCAGCTGCAGGCGCCGGTCTTCGGTGATGCCGGCGATGGAGTCCTGCAATATCTGGAAGCTGCCGTTCTGCTGCGTGAGCTGCTGCAGGAAGATGATGTTCAGCACGATCCAGCCGATGGGCAGCAGGCCGGAGAGCCCGCCCAGAAAGGCCGCCTTGCCTGCCATGTCGGCCGGCATGCCGAATGCGAACACCGCGATGACCACCGCGCTCAGCAGGCCCAGCCCCGCCGCGTAGTGCGCCTTGACGTGCAGCAGCCCGAGGCACACCAGCATCACCACCACCGGTATCGCGGCCAGTGCCGTCGATACGATCATGTTGCCGAACGGGTTGTAAACCTGTTGCCAGACCATGCGCTTGTCTCCTTGTTGTTGGAATCTTTTTGAGCCGGCAACGCGAGGCAAAGCGAGTCCGCCAGGAGTGACCGAGAGCGTTCGCTACCATCCTAACCCCCTCCCTCCGCCAACAAAAGATGGTTTCTCCGCGTCTCCCCTCGACCCAGGGCCTGCAGGCCTTCGAGGCTGTCGCGCGCCTTCGCAGCGTGAACCTGGCCGCCGACGAACTCAGCGTGACGCCCAGCGCGGTGAGCCATCGCATCCGCCAGCTCGAACTGCTGCTGGGCCTCAAGTTCTTCGTGGGCGGCGACTTCGGCCTCAGCGCCGACGGCATGGCCTACCTGGCGCGCGTGCGCGAGGCCATCGCAGCGCTGCAGCAGGTGCCCGGCCGCGAGCCCGAGTCGCAGGTGCGACGGCTGCGCGTGGCGGTCACGCCGACCTTCTCGCGCCAGATGCTGCTGCCGCGGCTCGCACGGTTTCGCGATGCGTATCCGAACATCGAGCTGATGCTTCAGGTGACCACGCCGGTGCGCAACACCACGGTCGAGGAAGCCGACATCGAGCTGCGCTTCGGCACCGGTCCCTTTCACGACCGCGAGTTTTTCCAGTTGCTGGCCGACGAGGTCTCGCCGGTGTGCAGCCCCGCTTACCTGAAGCGCCACGGTCCCTTCGACGGCTTCGCCACCGATGCCGAGGTGTTGCGCGCGCAGCTGTTGCGCACGCCGCTGGAGTCGTGGCGCACGTGGTTCAAGGCTTGCGGCGTGGGCCTGCCCGAGCCGGCCACGGGCCACCAGTTCAACGACCTGGGGCTGGCGCTCGACGCGGCGGCCGAAGACTTCGGCGTGGTGCTGATGCACCTGCGGCTGGGCAGCGCATGGCTGGACAGCGGGCGGCTCGTGCGGCTGTCGCCGCGCAGCGTGCCCTCGCCCAACGCCTACTTCCTGTGCTGGCGGCCCGGCGCGATGGAGCGCCGGGAGTGCGCAACCTTCGTCGAATGGCTGCGCGAGGCGCTGCGCGACTGAACTGAAATTTTTTCAGCAGCGGGGCCGGCTTTTTTCAGATGGCGTGTCGGGGTGCCTGAAGATAATGGCCGATTCGCTTCGCCCCCCACAAGAACCGCTCAGGAGACAGCCCTTGTCAGACCTTTCCAAGATCACCAGCATCGAAGACCTGCGGGTGATCGCCAAGCGGCGCGTGCCGAAGATGTTCTACGACTACGCCGACTCCGGCGCATGGACCGAGGGCACCTACCGCGCCAACGAAAGCGACTTCCAGAAGATCAAGCTGCGCCAGCGCGTGGCCGTGAACATGGAAGGCCGCTCCACCCGCACCACCATGGTCGGCCAGGAAACCGCCATGCCTGTGGCCATCGCGCCCACCGGCCTCACCGGCATGCAGCATGCCGACGGCGAGATCCTTGGCGCCCGCGCGGCCAAGGCCTTCGGCATTCCGTTCACGCTGTCGACCATGAGCATCTGCTCGCTGGAAGACATCGCCGCCAACACCGACCGGCATCCGTTCTGGTTCCAGCTCTACGTGATGAAAGACCGCGACTTCATCGAGCGCCTGATCGAGCGCGCCAAGGCGGCCAATGTGACGGCCCTGCAACTCACGCTCGACCTGCAAATTCTCGGCCAGCGCCACAAAGACATCAAGAACGGGCTGACCGCGCCACCCAAGCCCACCATCAGGAACCTGATCGACCTCGCGACCAAGCCGCGCTGGTGCATGGGCATGCTGGGCACGAAGCGCCGCACCTTCGGCAACATCGCGGGCCATGCCAAGGGCGTGAAGGACCTGTCGTCGCTGTCGTCGTGGACCGCCGAACAGTTCGACCCGGCGCTGAGCTGGGCGGACGTCGAGTGGATCAAGAAGCTCTGGGGCGGCAAGCTGATCCTCAAGGGCATCATGGACGTGGAAGATGCGCGCCTCGCGGCGAGCAGCGGCGCCGATGCGCTCATCGTGTCGAACCACGGCGGGCGCCAGCTCGATGGCGCGCCTTCGTCCATCGCCGCGCTGCCGGCCATCGTGGAGGCCGTGGGCAGCGAGATCGAGGTGTGGATGGATGGCGGCATCCGCAGCGGACAGGACGTGCTCAAGGCCCGCGCGCTGGGCGCGCGCGGCACCATGATCGGCCGCAGCTTCCTGTACGGGCTGGGCGCCTACGGACAGGAAGGCGTGACGCGCGCGCTGCAGATCATCCACAAGGAGCTCGACATCACGATGGCCTTCTGTGGCCGCACGAACATCGACGAGGTCGATTCGAGCATCCTGCTGCCGGGCACTTTCTGAGCCTCCCGCAATGGCTTGCGCCTGCTGCCCCTGAAGCCTATTCGGTGACCGTGACCTGCCGAGCCCTGAAGAAAGGGCCAGCCAGCTAGTTGGATTCCAGCCGCTGCGCCACTTCCTGCCGACCCATCCCGCGCACGGCAGCCAGGCTCTCCAGCTGCGCAGCCCTCGGGCGGGCCTTGCCCTGTTCCCAGTGGTAGATGGTCTGGCCGGACACACCCACCAGCTGTCCATAAGACGCGGCGGAAATACCGAGTTTCGTGCGATGCGCAGCCAATCGGCCAGCGCTGAACCGGCGCTTCGGCCCGCCGTCTCCCTCTTCATCGGGCTCGCTTGCACGTGCACCACGGGCGGTGCCCTTGGCAACGTTGCGCAGCTCCTTTTCCAGCGCAACCACCTGCCGGCGCAGCGCGGCGATGGCGGATCGGTGATGGACGGATGCCTTCTTGAGGGTTTCGATTTCCGCGCGGACTTCCTTGCGGGCGACGCGGGAGATTTCGGATTTAAGGATGGACGCGATATTTGGCATGGCGGCATTGTGCCGACCAAATGTAAGCGGCGGGAAAGATTATTAAGTTCCTCGGAATCAAAACTTGAATCTTTTGATTACAGCGAGAAGATCCTGGCCATCTCCGTCCACTTCTCTCCTTCAGGTGTCCAGGGCGTGGGTGCCTGAAACTTCCACATCAGTTCTTCCCAGTCCCGAATCTTTGGATTGTTCCGCGTTGCAAGCGCCATGGCCCGGGCGTCGTAGCGCGCATCGTCCGTTTCCATCGACATCACCATTCGCGTGCCGAGCCGGTAGATCTCCATGCCCGTTACACCGTGCGCATGCAGATGCGCTCGCACCTCGGGCCAGATGTCGCGGTGATAAGCCTCGTATTCGGCGATCAATGCAGGATCGTCTTTCAAATCGAGAGCCAGGAAGTGGCGCATGGGTCGCTCCGGTCGAATCAGGAAATAGATCAGGTCAATGCCCGGTCCAGGTGCGTATACCCGCCGTCCACGAACACCCATTGCCCGGTGGTGTGCGAGGCCCGCTCCGACAGCAGGAACACGACGTTGTCTGCAATCTCCTGCGGCGTGGTCATGCGGCGGCCGAGCGGAATCTTGTCGGTGATCTCGGCGAGCTTTCGGTCGGGTTCGTCGAATGCGGAAATCCACCGTTGATACAGCGGCGTCATCACCTCGGCCGGAATCACCGCATTCACGCGAACCCCGTCTTCCAACAGCGATGCAGCCCACTCGCGCGTGAGCGACAGCTGCGCGCCCTTGGCCGCGGTGTAGCCGCTCGTGTTGCCCTGCCCCGTCACGGCCGTCTTCGACGAGATGTTGACGATCGCGCCGCGGCTCGCCTTCAGGTGCGGCAGGCAATAGTGCGCCATCACGTAGCAGTGAACGAGGTTGCGTTCGAGCGAACCGACGAAGGCTTCGCGCCCCGCCTCCAGTCCCACGCTGTCGTTCACGCCCGCGTTGTTGACCAGGCCGTCGATGCGGCCGAACTCCGCGGCGGTGTCGGCAATGGCCTTGGCACAGGCGGCCTCTTCCATCAGCTCGAACTGGAAGAAGCGCGCGCGCGGCTGCAGGGCGAGCAGCGCCTCCTCGAACGGTGCGTCGAGCGGATTCTTCCCGCAGATCACCGGCACCGCGCCCTCCTGCGCCAGCGTCATCGAAATGGCTGCACCGATGCCGCTGCCGCCGCCGGTGACGATCACCACCTTGTCTTTCAGATTCAGGTCCATGTTGCGCGGTGCCTTTCTCTATCCGCGGAAACGGTATTGCTCGAGCGACTGCGGCTTCATCGTGATCGAAAAGCCCGCACCCTTCGGCGGCATGTACGCCGCGTTGCGGATCTCGCAGGGCTCGACGAAGTGCTCGTGCAAATGATCCACATACTCGACCACGCGGCCTTCGCGCGTGCCCGAGATGCAGAGGTAATCGATCATCGACAGGTGCTGCACGTACTCGCACAGCCCCACGCCGCCGGCGTGCGGACACACCGGCAGCTTGTACTTCGCGGCCATCAGCATCACCGCGAGGATCTCGTTCACGCCGCCGAGCCGGCACGCGTCGATCTGCACCACGTCGATGCCGCCGCGCATGATGAACTGCTTGAACATGATGCGGTTCTGGCACATCTCGCCCGTGGCCACCTTCACCGGTGCGACGCCCTCGCGGATCTTGCGATGGCCCTCCACGTCGTCGGGGCTGGTGGGCTCCTCGATGAACCACGGCTTGGCAAACGCCAGCTGCCGCACCCAGTCGATGGCCTGGCCGACCTCCCAGACCTGGTTGGCGTCGATCATCAGGTGCCGCTCGGGCCCGAGCACTTCGCGCGCCACGCGCAGGCGGCGGATGTCGTCCTGCAGGTCGCGGCCCACCTTGAGCTTGATGTGGTTGAAGCCCGCGTCGACCGCCTCCTGCGCGAGGTGCCGCAGCTTCTCGTCGGAGTAGCCGAGCCAGCCGGCCGAGGTGGTGTAGCAGGGGTAGCCCTCGGCCTGCAGCGTGGCGACGCGTTCGGCCTTGCCAGCGGCGGCCTCGCGCAGCAGCGCCAGTGCTTCATCGGGCCCGATGCAGTCGGTGATGTAGCGAAAGTCGATGCAGCGCACCAGTTCCTCGGGGCTCATGTCGGCCACGAGCTGCCACACGGGCTTGCCTTCGAACTTGGCCCACAGGTCCCACATCGCGTTGACCACGGCGCCGGTCGCCAGGTGGATCGCGCCCTTGTCGGGACCGATCCATCGCAGCTGGCTGTCGGAGGTAACGTGCCGCCAGAAGCGCCCCATGTCCTCCGCCACCCATGCCAGGTCCAGCCCCACCACCAGATGGCGCATCGCCTCGATGGCCGCGCAGCAGATCTCGTTGCCGCGCCCGATGGTGAAGGTGAGCCCGTGGCCCTCGAGCCCCGGCCGGTCGGTTTCGAGCACGACATACGCCGCGGAGTAGTCCGGGTCGGGGTTCATCGCATCGGAGCCGTCCAGATGCTGCGAGGTCGGAAAGCGCACGTCGAGCACGCGCATGGAGCGAACAATGGTCATGGGGTCTTCGCGGGCAGGCGATCAGTCGTACAGCACAGAGGCGATCTTGGGGTCGGCGATGTTGGTCTTGTCGTACCAGTAGAAGCCCGTGTCGACCACCTTCGGCAGCTTCTCGCCCTTGATGGCCTTCACCGCCATCTCGACCGTCTTGTAGCCCATGCCCACGGGGTTCTGCGTGATGGCACCGGCCATGCTGCCTTCCATGATCGCGTTCTTCTGCTGCTTGCCCGAGTCGTAGCCGATGATCACGACCTTGCCGTTGCGCTTCATCTCCTTCACGCCGTTGACCACGCCGATGGCGGAGCCTTCGTTGGCGCCGAAGATGCCCTTGAGGTTGGGCGAGGCCTGCAGGATCGACTTGGTGATCTCGGTCGACTTCAACTGGTCGCCGCCGCCGTACTGCACGCTCACGATCTTGATGTTCGGGTAGGTGGACTTGATGCGGTTGACGAAGCCGTCGCGCCGGTCGACGCCGGTGCGGCTGGTCTGGTCGTGCACCACCAGCGCGACTTCGCCGCTCTTGCCGATGAGCTCGGCCATCTTGTCGGCGGCGAGCGCGGCGGCGGCCTTGTTGTCGGTGGTGGTGGTGGTCACGGGAATGTCGCTGTCCACGCCCGAGTCGAACGCCACCACCGGGATCTTCGCGGCCTGCGCCTTCTTCAGCAGCGGAATCGCGGCCTGGCTGTCGAGCGCGGCGAAGCCGATGGCCTGCGGCTTCTTGGCGAGCGCGGCCGAGAGCATGTCGATCTGCTTGTCGACCATGGCCTCGGTCTCGGGGCCCTCGAAGCTGACTTTCACCTTCAGGTCTTTGGCAGCCTGCTCGGCGCCCGACTTCACGGCCTGCCAGAACTGGTGCTGAAAGCCCTTGGACACGAGCGGGATGTAGATCTCCTGCGCCTGCTGTGCCTGTGCGAATCCCGACAGGCCGATGAGGGCTGCACCGAGCGTGGTTGCGACTGCTCTTCTCTGGATCATGCGAAGTCTCCTGTGGTTGTGGAAATCCGGGTGGTTCACTGCTTGCTGCTGCCGCGGCGGCGCAGGATGTCCGCGTACACGGCCAGGATGATGATCACGCCCGTGACCACCGTCTGCCATTCCTGCGCGACCGAGAGAATGCGCAGGCCGTTGGTCAATACGCTCATGATGAAGGCGCCGATGATCGTGCCGACGATGGTGCCGGTGCCGCCGCTGAGCGAGGTGCCGCCGATGACCACGGCCGCAATCGCATCGAGTTCGTAGCCCTGCCCGAGCGCGGGCTGTGCGGAGTTCAGCCGCGAGGCGATCAGCAGGCCCGCGATGCCGCAGATGCCGCCACTCACCGTGTACACCACGATCTTCCAGAAGTCGGTGTTCACGCCCGACAGGCGCACCGCCTCCTCGTTGCTGCCGAGCGCGAAGGTGTAGCGCCCGAGGATGGTCTTGTTGAGCACGAGGCTCGCGGCCATTGCTATCAGGAACAGGATCAGCACCGCATTCGGGATCGGCAGCGCCGGAATGAAGTAGCCGATGAGCGAATCCTGCGAGATCGCCGGGAAGTCAGGCGTGTCGTTGAAGTAGATCGGCTTGGTGCCCGAGATCACGAGCGACAGGCCCTTGAGCAGCATCATCATGCCCAGCGTCGCGATGAAGGGCGGGATCTTGAGCTTGGCGATCAGCACACCCGAGACGAAGCCGGCCAGCGCACCGAAGAAGATCGCGGCCGCGATGCCGAGCGCGAGCGGCATGCCCATGTAGGTGAGCACCACGCCGGCCATGACGGCGCAGAAGGTCATCAGCGTGCCCACCGAGAGGTCGATGCCCGCGGCGATGATGACGAAGGTGCAGGCGATGGCGAGCACGCCGTTCACGGCGGTCGACTGCAGGATGCTCACGAGGTTGTCGGTCTGCAGGAACTGCGGCGACGCGAAGCTGAAGAACACCATCAGCGCAATGAGGCTGGCAAAGGCCAGCAGCTTCTGGCGCGTGGCGGGCCGAAAGAGCCGCGCCTTCAGCGAGAAGCCCGGTGCATCGGTGGTCGTCGCGGCGGTGGTGGCGGTGGGGGTCGTCAAGGGGTTGTCTCCAGTCGTCATGCGGTGGCGGCAGCTTCGCGCCGGGTGGCGAGCTGCATGATCTTTTCCTGCGAGGCTTCGCGCCCCCCGAGTTCGCCGGTGATGCGGCCTTCGCACATCACCAGCACGCGGTGGCTCACGCGTAGGATCTCGGGCAACTCCGAAGAGATGATCACGATGGCCTTGCCCTGCGCGGCCAGTTCGTTGAGCAGGCGGTAGATCTCGGCCTTGGCGCCCACGTCGATGCCGCGCGTGGGCTCGTCGAAGAACAGCACGCTGCAGTCGCGCAGCAACCACTTGGCAATCACGATCTTCTGCTGGTTGCCGCCCGACAGCAGCCGCACCTGCTGGCGCACGGAGGGGGTCTTGATGCTGAGCTGCTTCACGTAGCGCTCGCCGGCCGCCTCGATGGCGCCCTGGTCGATGAACAGGCCCATCGACAAGAACTTCTTCATGCTCGGCAGCGCGATGTTGGTCTCGACGTCCATGCCGGTGGCCAGCCCGAAATGCTTGCGGTCTTCCGACAGGTAGCCGATGCCGCAGGCCACCGCGTCTTCGGGCGATTTGATGTGCACCTTCCTGCCGTGCACGAACACCTCGCCCGCGTCGATGCGGTCGGCGCCGAACACGGCGCGCGCGAGTTCGGTGCGGCCCGCGCCCATGAGGCCCGCGAAGCCGAGGATCTCGCCGCGGCGCAGCACGAAGCTCGCGTTGCGCACCATCGTGCCGCGCGTGATGCCGCGCGCCTCGAGCACGATCTCGTTGCCCGTGGTGTCGGGAAAGTCGTTCTCCACCTCGGTGAGCTGGCGGCCCACCATCATCGCGATGAGCGAGTCCATCGGCGTTGCCGCCATCGGCACGGTGGCGATGTACTGGCCGTCGCGCATCACGGTCACCCGGTCGGCGATGCGCTTGAGCTCGTCCATCTTGTGCGAGATGTAGACGATGGCCACGCCCTGGGATTTGAGCTGGCCGATGATGCGGAACAGGTCGGCCACCTCCTGGTTGTTCAGCGCGGCGGTGGGCTCGTCCATGATGAGCACGCGCGAGTCGAAGGACAGCGCCTTGGCGATCTCCACCATCTGCTGCCTGGCCACGGTGAGCTCGCCGACGGGCGTGCGCGGGTCCAGGCGCAGGTTCATGCGCTCGAAGATGCGCTGCGTCTCGGCGCACATCGCTTCCTCGTCGATGAAGAGGCCCAGGCGCCCCCGCGGCTCGCGGCCGATGAAGATGTTCTGCGCGGCGCTCAGGTGATTCATCAGGTTGAGCTCCTGATGAATGATGCCGATGCCCAGCGCCTGGGCCGCGCGCGGGCTCGAGATGTCCACGGGCTGGCCGTCGAGCAGCACCTCGCCCGAGTCCTTGCGGTAGACGCCCGCCAGCACCTTCATCAGCGTGGACTTGCCCGCGCCGTTCTCGCCCATGAGTGCATGCACCTCGCCGGGCAGCAGGTCGAACTGCGCCTTGTCGAGCGCGCGCACGCCGGCGAAGGACTTGCTCAGGTCGCGCAGGACGACGATGGGTTGCGTCATGGGATTTCCCGATGCAATGGCAGGTTGTAGAAGCGCTGCGCGGTACCGTGCCACACGTGGGCCTGCTCGCCGGTCGCGAGGCTGCCGATGCAGGCCTCGCTGAGGGCGATCCAGCCCGCGTAGTCGCCGGCCAGCGTGAGCACTGGCCAGTCGCTGCCCCACATGAGGCGATCGGGGCCGAAGCATTCGAGCAGGTGCTCCCACAGCGGCCGCACGGCGTAGGTGACGACATCCGCATCGCGGTGCATGGAGGGCGGCGCCTCGGTCCAGAGGCCCGAGAACTTGCAGCAGACCTGCGGCAGCGCCGCGATCTCGCACATCTGACGGCGCCACGCAGCGACGGCTTCGCCATCGGCGCTGCCCACGGGCGGCTTGGCCGCATGGTCGATCACCACCGGCAGTTGCGGCCATTCGCGCAGGAACTGCAGCAGCGGCGCCAAGTGCCGCGGCGTCACGAGCGCATCGAAGCGCAGCCCCAGGCGCACCATGGCCCGCAGCACGTCGGGGTGCGGCGCGTGCGCGATCCAGTCGTCTTGGGGCAGGTCTTGCAGCATCGGCCGCACGCCCTTGAACTTGGGTTGTGCCGCCATTCGCTCCAGCGAGGCGACGGACTCGGCCCGGCTCAGGTCGACCCAGCCGACCACGCCGCCGACCACGTCGTGTGCAGCGGCCAGTTCGAGCATGAAATCCGTTTCGGCTTCCGAGTCGGCCGCCTGCACCAGCACGGTCCGCCCGATGCCATGTGCTTGCAGCAGCGGCACGAGATGCTCGGGCAGGAAGTCGCGCACCAGCGGCGCCAGGGCGGGCACGTCCGCACGCAGCCACGCGTAGTCGCCGCGCGCGGGCCGCCAGAAATGCTGATGCGAGTCGATGCGCTGAATCATGTGGGTCGCGGGCAGCGGGAGTCCTGCCGAAGGTCTTGCCTCTTAGTCCATTTGTGAACATAGTATTTACAGACGAATTTTTGACGTCAAGCCCACTTGATGAGTGCTTACCCGTAGAACCAAACTTGCAAAAAGATAGGTCTGCTGTTGAAATTCATACGTGAACAAATCTATCCATCCAGACATCTTGAGCAAGCCGACCGAAGACCAGGACCGCTACCGCGCACCCGCGCTCGACAAGGGCCTGGACATCCTCGAACTGCTGGCGGACCAACCCGAGGGCCTGACGCGCGGCGAGATCGTGAAAGCGCTGGACCGTGGCCCGAGCGAGATCTACCGCATGCTCGAACGGCTGGTGGCGCGCCAGTACGTGCTGCGTTCGCTCGCCGGCGACCGCTACAGCCTGAGCCTGAAGATGTTCGACCTGGCGCACCGCTACCCGCCGAACCACCGGTTGGTCACGCAGGCGCTGCCGGTGATGGACCGCTACGTGAAGGAAGCCGAGCAGTCCTGCCACCTCGGCGTGTACGACCGGGGCAACGTCCAGATCGTGGCGCAGGTCAACAGCCCGGCGGCGAGCAGCATGACGGTGCGGCCCGGCACGCGCGTGAACCTGCTCGACACCGGCTCGGGCCAGGTGCTGCTGGCCTGCGAATCGGACGAGCGGCGCCGGCAGATGGTGGCCGAGCACGTGGCGCTCGACGGCGAGGTGCAGATCCCGCCCGACGAGCTGGAGCACATGCTCGAGGCCGTGCGCGCCACGGGCTACCGGCAGCGCGAGAGCCTGCAGTACTTCGGCGTGATCGACATCTCGTGCCCCATCTTCGGCCCGCACGGGCATGCGCTGGCGGTGCTCACCACGCCGTACATCCGGCGCATCGACCGCCATGCGATCCCGTCGCTGGACCGCGCGCGCGAGCTGATGCTGCAGGCGGCGCGCGACCTGTCGTTGATGGCGAACGCGGCCTGATTACTTCGGGGCCTTCTTCCTTCGCCCGCCGATGGCCCCGGACGCCGCAGCCTCGAGGATGCGGCGAAAGGTCGGGCATTCCATGTGGCTGGGCGCGCGGCACACAGCGGCGTGCCGCAGGCCGTCGCGCATGGCGCTCAGGCTGCGGATCGTGCGGTCGAGTTCGTCCGCCTTGGCCGTGAGCATCACCCGGTCAATGCGCGGCTGCCCGTCGGGCCCGAACATGCGCGCGATCTCGTCCAGCGAAAAGCCGGCGGCACGCCCCAGCGCGATCAGCGCGAGCCGCTCCAGCACGCCGGGATCGAACAGGCGGCGCAGGCCTTGCCTGCCCGTGGAGGCGACGAGGCCTTTTTCGTCGTAGTAGCGCAGCGTGGAGGCGGGCACGCCGGAGCGTTGCGCGACCTCGCCGATATCCAGATGCTTCATCACCCTCTTGACCTCAAGTCGACTTGAACTTGCATAGTGCGGTTTCCGCCTCTCGAAGGCAAGCACAAGGAAACGACCATGGAAGCCACACAACAGCCCGGCGACGAACAGGCCAGGCTCTGGAACGGCCTGGCCGGGCGCGCCTGGGTCGACGCGCAGGCCACGCTCGATCGCCTGTTCCAGCCGCTCGAAGACCTGCTCGTCGAAGCGGTGTCCGCCAACCCCGCGAGCCGTGTGCTCGACGTTGGCTGCGGCACGGGCAGCACCACGCTCGCCGTCGCGCGGCGGCAGGGCAGCGAAGGCGGCTGTGTCGGCATCGACATCTCGGAGCCGATGATCGCCGCCGCCCGGATCCGCGCCGAACGCGAAGGCACGCCGGCACGCTTCATCTGCGCCAATGCGCAGACCCACGCGTTGGAGCCCGCGAGCTTCGACCGCATCATGTCGCGCTTCGGCGTCATGTTCTTCGACGAGCCCGTGCAGGGCTTCGCGAACCTGCTGCGGGCCGCGAGAGAAGGCGCCGAACTGCGGTTCATCGCCTGGCGCAGTGCGGCGGAGAACCCGTTCATGACGACCGCGGAGCGCGCCGCCGCACCACTGCTGCCGTACCTCCCTGCCCGCCGGCCGGACGCGCCAGGCCAGTTCGCCTTCGCGGACAGGCAGCGGGTCCAGGCGATCCTCGAAGAGAGCGGCTGGGCCGGCATCGACATCCAGCCCATCGACGTGCCCTGCACGATGCCCGGGACGGCGCTGCCCGGCTACCTGAGCCGGCTCGGTCCCGTCGGCCTTGCCCTTCAGCAGGCTGACGAGCGCACGCGCGTGCAGGTCATCGACACGGTGCACGCCGCCTTCGAGCCCTACGTGCACGGCGATGAGGTCCGCCTGACTGCGGCCTGCTGGATGGTCGTTGCGCGCGGGGCGAACGCCCATGTCTGAGGCTCAGGCGAACAGCTTCCCGTTGAGCGCAATCCGCACGGTCTTCACCGTGAGAACCGCCAGCGCCAGGTTGAGCGCGACCAGCAGCGCCACGGCAATCACCCAGAGCGGCTCGCTCGCGCGCGACCCGGCGTACTTCAGCGCGGCATTGGCGAGCGCGGCCAACGGGAAGCCGATCGCCCACCAGCTCGGCGAGAACGTGGCGCCGCGGCGGAACACCTTCGGCGCGACCACCGCGAACATGAAGAGGCCGAAGTAGAAGAGCAGCGAGGCAAAGCGGTCGATCTCGCCGACGATGTTGGTGTACGCGAGAAAGCCCACCGCAAAGGGCGCCACCAGGATCATCAGCGACGGCTCCATGGCGGGAGCGAGCGGGTCGCGATGCACCAGCCGGCCGATGATCATCGTGAAGAGCACGAGCGCCAGCACCGCGCCGACCGCGCCGGCGGCCAGATTGAGTTCGGGCGCCCATGCCATCGGCATGTGCGCGCCGGTGACGGGAATGTCGAGCGTGGCCACGCCCGGGATGATCCAGGCCGGCACGGCGAGCGAGGCATCCACCTGCCCCTTCAGCAGCCTCGACAGGCCGACGAAGCTCAGTGCCAGGGTCGCGAGCAGCCCCACGGTCCACGCGAGGTGCGCCAGGGGCGCGCTGTACGGCGCCACGACGGCCGACAGCAGCAGGATGGAAATCGCGATGGTGCCGAAGAAGTTGCCCGCCACGGGGTGGTGGAATTCCGCCTGCACCGCCTGCGGGTGCCTCACGAGCTTTGCCAGGTAGCCCATCGAGATGAGCACGAAGACGCCCAGCGCGAACGCCCCGACGGTCTCGCCGACGATGGCCGGCGCACCCAGGCTGTCGTGCGCGAGCCGCCATGCGAGGGCCAGTCCGGTAAGGCCCATCACCGAGGCGAACAGGTTGACCGGGAGATTGCGCACGGAGGCTTGCGCGCGAGGCGCGATCGACGCAATGGCCGGTGAAGAAGGATTCAGAGCTTGGTTTTGCATGTCGGACGCCCTTGTCTGGATTTGCATTAGTTTGTATTTTCCGCCAGACTCCCACCGTCGTTTTTGCCAACTCACGGCGTTTTCCGCCAATCCCGGGGCCTTGTCTGCCATGCGCGTCGCCATCCTCGCTTTCCCCCGTTTCCAGCTGCTCGACGTGGCCGGGCCC
This sequence comes from Variovorax sp. CF313, assembly GCF_000282635.1. GTDB lineage: Bacteria > Pseudomonadota > Gammaproteobacteria > Burkholderiales > Burkholderiaceae_C > Variovorax. The sequence goes on along the minus strand of NZ_AKIW01000020.1, from coordinate 68,912 downwards.
GCCGACGTCTTCGCCGAGGCATCGCAGCAGCTCGGCAAACCGCGCGCCTACCAGGTCCAGGTGATCGGCACCGGGGAAGGCATGCTCAAGAGCAGCGGCGGATTGCGGCTGGGTGTCGATTCCACGGTGGCCACGCATTGCGGCGCCATCGACACCCTGCTCGTTGCGGGCAGCCCCCGCGTGAAAGACATGGCGACCGACATGCAACTGCAGGATTGGCTCAGGCGTCAGGCCCGCACCGTGCGGCGTTATGGCTCGGTGTGCAGCGGCGCCTTCGTGCTGGCCGCCAGCGGCCTGCTCGACGGCAAGCGCGTGGCAACCCACTGGAAGCTCGCTGGCCGCCTCGCGTCGGACTACCCGCTAGCGAGCGTCGAGGCGGACGCGATCTACGTGAGGGACGGCCAGCTCTTCACCTCCGCCGGGGTCACGGCCGGCATGGACCTCGCGCTGGCCATGGTGGAGGAAGACCATGGCCGCGACCTCGCGCTGAGCGTGGCGCGCCAGCTGGTGATGTTCCTCAAGCGGCCCGGCGGCCAGAGCCAGTTCAGCGCCCACCTGGCGGCACAGACCTCGGAGCGCTCCAACATGCGCGAGGTGCAGGACCACGTGCTCGCGAACCTCAAGGACGACCTGTCCGTGCCGGCCCTCGCCTTGCGCGCCGGCATGAGCGAGCGGAACTTCGCGCGCATCTTCCGCGGCGAAACCGGAACCACGCCGGCGGAGTTTGTCGAGAATGCGAGGATCGACGCCGCCCGCCGCCTGGCCGAGGAGTCAGACCTGCCGGCCAAGCGGCTGGCCGATGCGGTGGGCTATGCGAACGTGGACGGCTTCAGGCGCGCGTTCGGCCGCCGCCTGGGCGTGAGCCTCGTGGAATACCGCAGGCGCTTCGCCAGCTGACGACGAGAAGGCGAACCGCGACTCGCGCTCCGGCATTACTTTTCGGCGACCCAGAGCCGCGGATAGTCGCGCACGAAGCTGTCTTGCGTCACGCCCAGCGTCGCCGCATAGTCGAAGCGCTTCGCCTCGTAGGCATATTCGGTGTCGCTGCGCCGCTCGTAGCGCTGCATCAGCTCGCTCAGCACGCCGCCGCCGTCGAGGTCGACCCAGGCCGCCGGCGCATCGGCGCCCTCGCCCTTCGCCAGGTTGAGCCGGCGCAGTTGCAGCAGGTTGGTGGCGGGCGTGAAGCCCAGGTCGAGGTCGACGCAGTGCGACAGGTCGGGCACCGCCTCGTCGTTGAGCTTCCAGCGGCCGTGCGCGTCACGGGCGATCGACAGGTCGACGGCCGAATCGCCGAGCCAGCCGCGCACCGTGCCCCATTGGGTGTGCCAGTGCAGGTCGCATCGCACGCGGTAGTGCAGCTGGCCGTTGCGGCCGTCTTCCAGCCGGAACACGGCCGCACCATCGAGTTGCCAGGCCGAAGCATTGCGTTCGAGGCGGCAGGCGTCGTGGCCGGGTACATCGAGCCTGCGCCAGAGGATGGAGGCGACGGTTTGCATGGCGCGGATGATGGCACCGGCATGCTCCACCACGCAAGCCATGACCCGCGGCGCCCACAGGTGGAAGTCAGGTTCGGGGAACAGGATCGCCACGCATGACGCCACCGGCCGAAACACCAGAGACCCGCCCCGCGCCACCGGTGCCGCGCGGGCTCGACTGGGTCGACCGCGCGGCGATGCCCTTCGCCATCGCCATCGCGCTGCTGCTGTTCGCGCAATGGCCGCTGCGCGACCTTGCCGGCTCGGGCAACGGACCGACGCAGGCCAACGACCTCGCGCAGTGGCTGTTCGCGCTGTACGTGGCCGTGGCGCTGCGGCATGCCGGGCGCCGCGGCGCGCATCTGGTGGCGCGGCCCGACCTGGCCGCCGACACCGCCGGGCGCTATGCGCGGCTGCGCCGCATCGGCGCGGCGCTGTGCGTGCTGCCGTGGGCACTGTTCCTGATCGCGACGGGCACCGTGCCGGTGCTGCGCGCGGTGGCCGCGTTCGAACTGTTCCCCGACACCTTCAACCCCGGCTATTTCATGATCAAGGTGGCGCTGCTGCTGCTCGCGGTGCTGCTGGCGGTGCAAAGCGTGCTCGACCTCTGGCACGAACGTCGACTGCCCGGGCAATAGATGGCCTGGCTCGGACTCGCCCTGCTCGCGCTGGCCCTGGCGCTGATGATGACCACCGGCTGGCCGACCTATGCCGTGCTGCTCGGCGTGTGCACGCTGGGCGCAGCGGCCGGGCTGGCGTTGGGCGCGTTCGATGTCGCGTTGCTGCAGAACCTGCCGTGGCGCATCGTCGGCCTGCTGGAGCACGATCTGCTGCAGGCGCTGGCGCTCTATGCGCTGGTGGGCGCGCTACTCAACCGGCTGGCGCTGGCCGAGCATCTGTACAACGGCCTGCGCAAGGCGCTGGCCTTCGTCGCGCCACGCGCGGCACCCGAGCTGGCCGGCATGGTGCTGGGCCTGATGCTCGCGCCGATGAACGGCTCGGTCGGCGCCAGCCTGCTGATGCTCGCGCGCACCGCCGGCAAGGGCTGGGCACGCGAAGGCCTGCCCGCGGCACGGCGCACCGCGCTCGTGGCCGTGACCAGCACGCTGGGCGTGATCGTGCCGCCCTCGCTGGTGTTGCTGCTGCTCGGCGACGCGATGCTGCGCGCCCACACCGAGGGCGTGAACATGGCGCGCGCGCTGGCGCTGCCCACGGCTGCCGCCGGCGCAGCCAACCGCATCGTCAACACGCAGGACATCCTGCAGGCGGCGCTGGTGCCGGCGGCGGCGTTGCTGCTCGGCTGGCTCGCGGTCGCGTGGTTCGGCGCACGGCGCAAGCCCCGACCCGTGGCGCCGCGCGAGCCTATGGATTGGCGCGAAGGCTGGACGCTGCTGCTCGTGCCCCTGCTGATCGGCGCGCTGCTCCTGCTGGTCACGCTGGGCAAGGTGCGCGCGGTCGAGGGCGCGGCCGCCGCCTGCGTGCTGCTGCTCGGCTGGGGCGTGGTGTCGCGCCAGCTCACGCGACCGGTGCTGTGGCAGGTGCTCGACGACGCCATGGCGCTCACCGGCGCGCTGTATGCGCTGCTGGCGGCGGCCACCACCTTCTCGCTGCTGCTGCGCGGCTTCGGCACCGACGGGCTGATCGCGCGGCTCATGCTGGCGCTTCAGGGGCATCCCATGGTCGGGCTCCTGGTGGTGCTTGCCGTGCTGCTGGCATGCGCCTTCGTGCTCGACGCCTTCGAGCTGATCTTCCTGATCGTGCCCATCGTGATGCCGCCGGTGCTCGCGCAGCTCGACGACGCGGCCTGGATCGCCACGCTCACCCTGCTGGTGCTGCAGGCCGGCTTCCTGCTGCCGCCTTTCGGCTATGCGCTGGTGCTGGCGCGCGGGCAGGCCGCGCCGCGTCCGCCAGTGGCCGCGGTGGCACGGGCGCTGGCGCCCTACCTGGCGGTGCTGGCCACCGTGACCGCGCTGGTGATGGCGCTGCCGGCCACCACGCGCTGGCTGCGCACCTCGCCCACCGCGCTCGCGCCGGCCGAGCCGATGAACGACGAAGCAGTGGACCGCCTGATGCGCGAGATGGCACCGCCCGACGCCGGCGACAGCACCACGCCACCCGAGGAGAGATAGCACTCGCGGTGTGCCGCACAACGCGCGGCACACGACCTTCGACGCGGGCTAACATCGTCCGCTCGACCATTCAGAGGAGCGCGCAAGTGGAACCCTGGTTCGCCGATGCCAAGCCGATCAACTCGCTGGAGCCCGAGATCGCATTTCATTTGTGGGACGCGTTCAACGCTGCGCCGTACCAGCGGCCCGAGCCGCTCGCATTGCCGGAATTCCAGCGCGCCGAGCGCTTGCGAGTGCGCACCTCGGAGGCCATCGGGCACGAGGCGGAGCTTGCCGCGTACTACGGCCAGGTGGCCGCGCTGGCCCGGCAGCACGCATTGAAACTCCACCAGGTACGCCAGTATTTCTGGATGGACCTGCGGCTCGACAACGAGGAGGCGGACGTGCACCTGTCCTTCCCCTGGTACGACACCTTCTCTTCCATGGACCACTTCCTCGTCGCCGTGGCCGGGCACGACGAGGGCAATATCTACGACGACCAGGACCAGGGCTGGGCGGTGGAGGTCTGGGCTCGCAACGGCACGCTCTACATCCGCGAAAGCGACCCCGATTCCGAAGAACCCGGCCAGGCCGTTGCGCTGCCCAGGGCCGGCCTGCAGGCCCGCATTGCCCCGCTGCGCGAGCGCACCGCGAAGCTCGTGGCCCGTCTTGCAAGCGAGCTCGGCGCCGACGTGTGGACGACGGGCGAAGCCCCTTCTTTCCCGTAGGCCTGCTGCGCCGCGCCGCGGCGCTCAGATCGGATAGGCCGTGAGGATGTAGAACGGCTTGCCGTTGTAGCTTTCCATCTTGAGGATGATCCGCACGCCGGAGAGGTCATTGACGGCCGTGCTGCCGAACTGCACGCCGCGCCCCACCACGTAGCTCAGCACGTGCTCCAGCTCCGGCGACTTGCTGCCCGCGGCCGCCCCGCGCGACCACGCGCGCACCGCGGCGGCGTTGACACGCAGCGTCTCGGTGATCGCGCGCTCCGCGGTGGCAAGGTCGCCAAAGGTGGACACGGCCCTGGGACCCGGCCGGGTGGCGGTTCGCACCCTGGCCAGCAATTGGGCGTCGGTCTGCCCGACATGCCGCGCCATGGTGTGGCCGCCCAGCCTCGATCCCGCTGCGGCCTCGTGCTCGGCCAGCCGGATGCGGCCGCCGCGCATCACGGCGACGATGCGTGCGGCTCCCAGCGCCGATGCCACGACCAGCGGCACCGCCACATCCACCGCAAGCCCGATGCCATCGGCCGTGTCGCGCGAAGCGCCCAGCGCCTCGGCCGCCGAGCTGGCGGTCACGGCGGTGGCCGTGCGCTGCGGCGTGCCGGTCCAGATCTGGCGGCCCGACGTCGCCATGGTGTCGAAGCTGTGCACGCCCAGCACCACGCAGCCGGCCTTGGTCACCATCGTGGGTTCGGGTGCGACGCAGAGCACGCCGGCGCCGACCAGTTCCACGACACCGCCCACCAGCCCCACGGTGCCCCAGAGCCGGTTGCTCCAGCTCGCGGATTCGGGCACGTCCTGCCCGCCCAGTACCGCGGCCATCTGCACCGGCGTCAGCGCGATGCTCAAGCCTTCGACTTCGTCATCCATGCCATTTCCCTTTCCCATGCCATCGGAGGGTCCATCTGCAATCGGGCGCATTCTTGCACGCGGTCGCCCGGCAGGCGAACACCGCCGGAGCGCGAGACAATCGTCAACGTGAGTTCCGAGCCCCCGACATCCCCGCCGATGCGCCGCATCGCCCACCTCGACATGGACGCCTTCTACGCGTCCGTCGAGTTGCTGCGCTATCCGCAGCTCAAGGGCCTGCCGGTGGTGATCGGCGGCGGCAGGCGGCGCGTGGACGAGGCCATCCGCGACCTGCCCGAGGGCGGCACGCTGGCCGACATTCCGGTCGCGGCCTTTCCGCTGCTGAAGGACTACACGGGCCGCGGCGTGATCACCACCGCCACCTATCCCGCGCGGCAGTTCGGCATCGGCTCGGCCATGGGGCTCATGAAGGCCGCCAAGCTGTGCCCGCAGGCCATCATCCTGCCGGTGGACTTCGACGAGTACCGGCGCTATTCGCGCGCCTTCAAGAACATCATCCTGGAGGTCGCCCCGCTCATGGAAGACCGCGGGGTGGACGAGGTGTACATCGACTTCACCGACGTGCCCGGCGGCCAGCGCGACGGCGGGCGCTCGCTGGCTCGGCTGATCCAGACCGCCATCTTCGACGCCACCGGCCTGACCTGCTCCATCGGCGTGGCGCCCAACAAGCTCATCGCCAAGATGGCGAGCGAGTTCAACAAGCCCAACGGCATCTCGGTGGTCTACGAGCACGACCTCGAAACGCGCATCTGGCCGCTGCCCTGCCGCAAGGTGAACGGCATCGGGCCGAAGGCCGACGAGAAGCTCAAGCGCTTCGGCATCGAGACCGTGGGCCAGCTCGCGGCGCGCGACCGCGACTGGCTCGTTGCCACCTTCGGCAAGGCCACGGGCGCGTGGATGCACGAGGTGGCCTGGGGCCGCGACAACCGGCCGGTGGTGACCGAGAGCGAACCCGTGTCGATGAGCCGCGAGACCACTTTCGACCGCGACCTGCACGCCGTGCGCGACCGCGCCGAGCTGGGCGCGATCTTCACCCACCTGTGCGAGCAGCTGGCCGCCGACCTGCAGCGCAAGGGTTACGTGGGCAAGACCATCGGCATCAAGCTGCGCTACGACGACTTCAAGATCGCCACGCGCGACCAGACCATCGAGCGCTTCACGTCCGACGCGAAGACCATCCGCCACACGGGCGGCCTGTGCCTCAAGCGCGTGCCGCTGGAGCGCCCGCTGCGCCTCCTGGGCGTGCGCGTGGGCGCGCTGGCGAAGGCGGGCAGCCCTGAGGCGCTCGCGCCCACGGGGACCGGTGCGCACCGCGCGACGCCGGAGCCCGCGTCGACCACCGCGTCGCTGTTCTGACGGCGCCATGGCGAAACGCTGGCTGCGCCGCATCGCCTTCACGCTGCTGGGCTTCGCCGCGCTGACAGGCCTCTACCTGATCGTGGCCTGCGCGCTGGTGTTCTGGCCCGCCAATGCGAGGCCTGCGGGCGATGCACCGGGCGACGTACAGGCCTGGGTGCTGAGCAACGGCGTGCACACCGACTACGTGTTCCCGATCCGCTCGGCCACCATCGACTGGCTGCAGGTGTTTCCGCTGAAAGACTTCAGGGCGCCGCCGCCCGATGCCGAATTCATCGCCATCGGCTGGGGCGACCGCGAGTTCTACCTGAACACGCCCACCTGGGGCGACCTGACGGCGGCGCGCGCCTTCGGGGCGCTGTCGGGCGGCAACCGCGCGCTGATGCATGTGGGCTACCTGCGGCGCGAACAGCTGGCGCGCGGGGCCTACAGCCTGCCGCTCTCGCACGCACAGTACGCACAACTGGTCGGCTACGTGCGCGCCGCCCTGCCCTCGGGCCATGCCTCACCCATCGCCGGCGCGCACTACGGCGACGACGACGCCTTCTACGAAGCCGAAGGCGGTTATCACCTCTTCGAGACCTGCAACACCTGGACCGGCCGCGGGCTGCGGCAGGCAGGCGTCACCGTCAGCCGCTGGACGCCGTTCGACTTCACGGTGACATGGCACCTGAAGCCTTCACGGCCCTGAACCCGCTCAGGGCTTCGGCACGCCGCCCTGCCACTTCGGCCAGTTGGTCACGATGTGATCGACCACGCGCGAGCCCACCAGCTCGATGTTCTCCACCGTCTCCGCGAAGCCGCCGGCCGTTTCGCCCGGCGCCGGGTCCAGGTGCTGCAGCGTGGTTTCCTTCGGGCTGCCCTGGTCGAAGTTGACCGCGCCGCGCAGGCTCATCACGCGGTCGGTGCCGTGCGTGCGCTTGATCACGAGGGTGATGGCGGCGGCTTCCATTTCGGTGATGACGTAGTCGTCGGCGCCGTAGAGCCCGGCGATGTATTGCGCCTGCTTCGACATGCCGGGGCCATGGAAGAAGGTGTCGCCAGTCATGTGCGTGCCGGTGCCGACGAAAGGCGCGCGGCGGGCCGCGGCGTCGGGGTAGCGCAGGCGGTACTTGCGCGCGCCGTCCGAATCCTTGAGCGGCGTGTCGGCCGAGAGCCTCATGGCCCAGCTCACGAGGTCGGGGTTGAGCTTGAAGCGGCGGTACTCCTCGTAGCCCTTGCGCGGCATGAATGTCGGCTCGCCGGGCTTGTTCTCCTCGGGGGCCCAGCGGTGGCCGAGGTCGTAGTCGACCAGCCAGGTGGCCCAGCTCACTTCGCCGATGGTGCCGCGCGAAGGCGGCGTGCCGGCCACGCCGGAAATCACGTAGTAGCTCTGCGAGAAGTCGAACTGCGGGTTCAGCAGGATCGCCTGCATCGACGACGACGAGTTGACCTTGCCCATGCCGAGCACCGCGCCGCACACGCCGTCGGCATTGCAGTACACAGGCTGCAGCGCACCGGGCACCGCAATGGGCTTGGCGCCCTTCCAGTAGCGTTCGTACCAATGTTGGAACTCGCCGGCGCGGTCGCCCGTGTTCTGGCCGATCTCGAACATGGCGGCGACGAAGACCTTGACCTTCACGGGCGCGCCCGGGGCCGAGGCGGTCGGAGTGGAAGTGGTGGACGCGCAGGCCGTGAACAACAGCGCTGCGGCAGGCACCGCCAGCCAGCGGGCGGTGAAAAGAGTGGACCTGGAAGAAGTCATTCTGGAACCCGTTCAAGAGGAAAGAAGAAGAAGGCGGCGCAGGCGCACAAGCGCGCCTGCCGCACCGAGGGCGCTTGCGGCGTCCTACAACCGGCGATTGTCGATGCTGGCAAAAGCGCGATGTCACGCCACCACGCAAACCCCATGCCGGCCTCTTCCCCTCCTGCCAAGCCGCCTTCGAAGCCGACGCCCATCGCCAACGGCCTCGTCTACGTGAACCCCGGCATGCCCGGCATCCGCCGCCTGAAGCACGGCGAGCGTTTCCGCTACCGCGACGCCAATGGACAGTGGCTGCGCGACGTGGACGAGATCGCGCGCATCCGCATGCTGGCCATCCCGCCCGCCTACACCCAGGTGTGGATCTGCCCGCTGCCCAACGGCCATCTGCAGGCCACAGGCATCGACGCGCGCGGGCGCAAGCAGTACCGCTACCACGCCGACTGGCGCTCGATGAAGGACGAAACCAAGTTCGATCGCCTCGAAGCCTTCGCGCTCGCGCTGCCGCGCATCCGCGCCCGCGTGGCGCGCGACCTGCGGTCGACGAAAGGCCGCAAGGCGCCCGGCCGCACCCAGGTGCTCGCGGCGGTGGTGCGCCTGCTCGACACCACGCTGCTGCGCGTGGGCAACGAGGAATACGCGAACAGCAACGGCTCCTACGGCCTCACCACGCTGCGCAGCCGGCACGCCGCCGTGCAGGGCCAGGCGCTGCGGCTGCGCTTCCGGGGCAAGAGCGGCGTGATGCACGAGGCGAAGCTCGACGATCCGCGCGTGGCCCGGGTGGTGCGGCAATGCCAGCAGCTGCCGGGGCAGGCGCTGTTCCAGTACGAGGACGAGGACGGCGAACTGCGCGGCATCTCGTCCACCGACGTGAACGACTACCTGGCCGAGGCCGCGCAGGGCGAGCGCTTCACCGCCAAGGACTTCCGCACCTGGCACGGCACGGTGCAGGCGCTGGAGCTCACCTTGCTGGCCTGCGAACCGGGCCGCGTCGCTGCCGACGGCAGCCGCTACAGCGCCAAGGACATCCTGGCTGCCGTCGCCAGGCAGTTGGGCAACACGCCGGCGGTCTGCAAGAAGGCCTACGTGCATCCGGCGGTGCTGGCGTTGGGCAGCGCGCTCTCGGATGGCGACGAGGCCACGGGTGTGCTGTTCGAGAAGATCGCCGCGCACCGCACCACCAAGCCCTCGCGCGGGCTGCATGCGGCCGAGCGGCGGCTGCTGGCCTTCCTGCGCGCGCAGCGGCGCGGCCATGCGGCGCGCAAACGCGGAAAGGCTCAGTTGCCGGTCGCGAGCACGAGGCGCACGCTGTCGCCTTCCAACGCCACGGCGTAGCCGAGGTCTTCGGCCAGGTTCTGCAATGCGACGGCGTCGATGGCCAGCGCACGCGGCGCACGGTGCGCGTCGAGCACGGCATGCGTGCCGCCGGGTTCGCGCGGCAGGGCCGTGAGGCGCAGTGCGTTGGCGCCGTCCGCCTCGACCCGGATCGCCCCGGCCTCGGCCGCGCCGTCGTGCAGGTAGCCCAGCGCACCGAGGAACAGGTAGCGCAGCGCAGCCGCGGCGGGCCAGCGATGCTCGTCTTCCTGCGGGTCCAGCGAGGCGTCCGCATCGAGCGTCACGCCGTGCAGGTCGAAGGCAGAGCGCATCAGGGCCACGCACTGCGCCACCAGCGCGCTGCGGGTGATGCCGTCATCCGTGGTGGCCAGCTCCCAGTCGCGCAGGGAGCGGATGGCCTCGACCAGTTCGGACACCTGATTGTCGATCAGCGCCACGCGCTCTTCGCAGGCGGCGGCGTCGATGGTGGCTGCGCCGACCTGCCGCTTGAGCATCAGCAGCGCCATGCGGACCACCGAGACAGGTGCCGCCATGTCGTGCCGCAGGGCGGGCAGCGCGCGCGTGAGCAATTCGTGGCGCACACCGGCGGCAATCCAGCTGCGCGCACTCGGCGAGGACTTCATTTCGCAGCGGCCACGGGCGTCGGGTTCATCGGCACGGTCACGGGTACTTCCTGAAACGAGGGGGAATAACAAGTATCGGCCCCACCTCCCCCCCCGGGTGTAGGAGCGTGCCTACGATGGCGCCGGCACAGGGCCCGGCCCCTACCTCCAGGCCTTCGCAGGCCGCGATCTTCAGCTGAAATCAGCCCGCGGCCGGCCCGCAGCGCGCCTGCAGTTCGCGCTTGAGCAGCTTGCCGTTGGCGGTGGTGGGCATTGCATCGATCACCTCGATGCGGGCCGGGCGCTTGTAGGGCGACAGGTGTTCGACGAGGTACGCGCGCAGCGCCGCTTCATCGAGCACCGCGCCGGCCTTTAGCTCGACGAAAGCGACGACCTGTTCGTTGCCATCGGCCTCGGGCACGCCGACCACCGCGCACAGGTGCACGCCGTCGAAGCGGCCGACGACGGCCTCGATCTCCGCCGGATAGACGTTGAAACCCGAGCGGATGATCATTTCCTTCAGCCGCCCGACCACGAACAGCGCGCCGTCCTCGCCGAAGCGGCCGAGATCGCCGGTGGCATACCAGCCGCCGGGTCGCATCACCTGCGCCGTGGCGGCGGCGTCGCGGAAGTAGCCGAGCATGAGGCCGGGCCCGCGCAGCCAGATCTCGCCGGTGGCGCCGGGTGCGGCGTCGTTGCCGTCGAGGGTCACGATACGGGCCTCGCCCCCCTCCACCGCATACCCCGCCGCGGTGTCGGCGCGCGGCGACTCGGTGCGTGTGAGAAACACCGAGCCCGCGTACTCCGACAGCCCGTAGCCATAGTGCAGCGGCTGCCCGAACAGCTGCTCCACGCGCTGCTTGAGCGCCGGGTCGAGCGGCGCGGAGCCGGTGTAGACGTAGCGCAGTTGCGGAAAGCACGGCGCGGCCTCCTCCGCCTCGATGTGCGCCAGCAGCCGCGCATACATCGTCGGCGGCCCGAGCAGGTTCGACACCTGCTCGTGCGCCAGCGCGTGCAGCACGTCGGCCGGCGAGAAGCTGCCGCGCAGCACCAGCGCCGCGCCGCCCGTGAGCGCAGCCATCAACACCGTTCCGATGCCGAAGATGTGCGTCATCGGCAGGAAGGCATAGACGCGGTCGCGCTCGCCCAGGGCGCGCACCTGGGCCGACACGCGGCCGAAGTGCAGCAGCCCGCGGTGCGACACCATCACGCCCTTGGGCGTGCCCGAGGTACCGGAAGTGAAGATGATGGCGGCCGTGTCGGCCAATGCCGGATCGGGCTCGGTGCGCGCTTCGGCACGCACGGCCGAGCGCATCACGCCACCGAGCGCCGCGGCCGTTGCACCGGCCCTCTGCGCATGCTTTTCAGCGGCTTCGGAGGCGGCGGCCGTGAAGCAGCAGACACGGGCATCGGCGCGCTCGACGATGGCAGCGATCTCGCCCGGCGACATGCGCGCATTCACGCCGCACGACCATGCACCGACGCGGCTGCAGGCCATGAGCAGCGCGATGTGCGCCGCGCAGTTCTCGGCCACCAGCACCACGCGGTCGGTCGGCCGCACGCCGGCGGCCAGCAGGTCTTGCGCGGCAACGTCGACCATCGCCTGCAGCGCGGCATAGGTCGTCGTGCCCGCAGGCTCGAAGAGGAAAACGGCATCGGGCGTGCTTGTCGCGCGTTCTTCCAGCAGGCTGTGGATGCGGCGCATCGGCTATTCCGCCTCGATGCCCTTGGACGCGGTCGCCCAGAGCTGGCGGTCGGACTTGCCCTTGGCCGCCAGCAGGTCGGCCGCGCCGGACCACACGTCGTAGCCCTGCTCGCGCAGCCGGCTCGCGATGTCCTCGCGCGCGAGCATCTTCTGCACAGCGGCGTTCATGCGCGCCACCAGCGCCGGGTCCATGCGCGCCGGACCGTACAGGCCGAACCAGCCGCCCACGTCGTAGCCCGGCACGCCCGATTCGATCATCGTCGGCACCTCGGTCAGCATGCGGTTGCGCTGGCGCGAGGTGACGGCCAGCGCGCGCACCTTGCCGGTCTGGATGAAGGGCTTCGAGGTGGCGATGATGTCGAACATCATGGTCACGGTGCCGGCCATCACGTCGGCGAGCGCGGGCGCACTGCCTTTGTAGGGCACGTGCGTGAGCTGCACGCCGGTCATCTTCTCGAGCAGCGCGCCGCTCAGGTGGTTGGACGCGCCCACGCCCGCCGAGCCATAGAACACCTTGCCGGGCCGTGCCTTCGCATAGGCCAGCAGCTCGGCCACGCTGTGCACCGGGACTTCGTTGTTGACCACGAGCACGTTGGTGTAGTCCACCAGCGGCGCGATGGGCGTCAGGTCCTTCATCGGATCGAAGGCCATGTGGCGCTGCACGTTCGGGTTGATGGTGATGGTCGGGCTCGCCCCGAAGAACAGCGTCGCGCCATCGGGCTGTGCTTTCGCGACCGCGTCGCCGCCGAGCGAGCCGCTGGCGCCGGGCCGGTTGTCGACGATGACCTGCGTCCCGAGTGCCTGGCTCAGCGCGGGCGCGAGCAGGCGCGCGGCGCCGTCCACCGGGCCGCCCGCGGAATAGCCGACCACGAGCTTGATGAGGGACGGCAAGGACTGCTGCGCGAAGGCGCGATGGGGCACGGCGGCCAGCGCCGCGCTGCCCGCCAGCGCGGCCACCCATTGCCGGCGCGAAAAGTCGATCGAGGTCATGAGCGTTGTCTCCTGTTATGAATTGCTTTGGCGGCTGCGTCGCTCACGCCGGCAGGTCGAGGACTTGCCGCGCGAGGATGTTGCGCTGGATCTCGTTGGTGCCGCCGTAGATCATTGCGGCCGTGGAGCCGATGAGCGGCGCGAGCACGTTGAAGGTCTGGCCGTCGAGCACCTGGTCGCCGGCCACGGCGCCCTGCTCGTCGCCCGCTTCGACCAGCAGCGCGCCGATGCGGTGGTAGGTCTCGCTGGCCCAGATCTTCAGCAGCGACACCGAAGCCGGCAGCGGCTTGCCCGCACGCACGATGTTCGCGAAGCCCGTGTACGCCGCCGACAGGTCGAGCACGTCCAGCCGCAGCGCTGCGAAGCGCTGCGCGAACACCGGGTCGGCGAACAGGCGCCGCGCCTGCGCCAGCCGCGCGAGCTGACCCAGCGCGTACTGCGACTGCTTGGGGCTGCCGAGGAAGATGCGCTCGAAGCCCAGCAGCGCCTTCGCGATGGTCCAGCCGCCGTGCAGCTTGCCCACGAGGTTCTCGGCCGGCACGCGCACGTTGTCGAAGAACACTTCGCAGAACTCGGGCTCGCCCGCCAGCGTGCGGATCGGCCGGATGGTGATGCCCGGTGTGCGCAGGTCGCACAGCAGGAAGCTGATGCCCTCCTGCTTGCGCGCCTCCTTGTCGGTGCGCACCAGCATGAAGATGTGGTTGGCGTCCTGCGCGAGCGTGGTCCAGATCTTCTGGCCGTTGACCACGAAGTGATCGCCCTGCGCATCGCGCGCGGGCAGGGCTTCGGTGCGCAGGCCCGCGAGGTCGGAGCCGGCGTTGGGCTCCGAATAGCCCTGGCACCACACATGCTCGCCGCTCAAGATGCGCGGCAGAAAGCGCTGCTGCTGTTCGGTCGTGCCGTGCTGGATGAGCAGCGGCCCGATCATCACGATGCCCTGGTCGGGTGCGCGCGCCACGCCGTACTGCTCCAGCTCCTCGATCCACGCGATGAGCTTGTCGGCGGGCAGGCCCATGCCGCCGTGCGCCTGCGGCCAGGCGGGCGCGATCCAGCCCTGCGCCGACAGCGTGAGGTACCACTCGCGCATCTCGCTCCAGCGTGCGCGGTGCGAGAGGTAGCGCAGCTGCTGCGGATAGCGCTGCTGCAGGAAGGCGTGCACCATGCGGCGGAACTCGGCCTCGGGCATGGTGGACCAGTCTGCCGTGCGCGGGAACTCGCCTTTCCAGGTGGCCGCGCCCGTGGTCGCTTCGGCATCTCCAGCCAGCACGGCATGCCGCCGCTGATGCGCACTGACATTCCCAAGCCACGCCGACAGGCACAGCACCCGCTTGTAGAACAGGCTCAGGTCGCACTCCTGCGTATAGCCGATGGCGCCATGCAGTTGCACCGAGGTGCGCGAAGCCTGCAGCGCGGCGGCCGTGCAGCGCGCATTGACGCGGCTTGCCTCCGCTTCGAGCCGGTCGACCGTCAACCCCTGCCCTGCCACCGCCAGCACCTCGTTCAGCGTGGCCTGCGCCACTTCGAGATGGATGAACATGTCGACGCAACGGTGCTGCAACGCCTGGAAGCTGCCGATGGGCTTGCCGAACTGGGAGCGCGTGCGCAGGTAGGCCAGCGTCTGCGCCAGCATGGCCTGCCCCGCACCCAGCAGTTCGGCGGATTGAAGGATCTGGCCGGCCGCGAGTGCATGGCGCAAGGCATCCTGCGCAGCCGGCCCTTCGGCCAGCACGGCCTCCGGCGGCAAGGCGACCTGCTCGAAGCGCAGGTTCGAGGCCTGGCCACCATCGACCAGCGGCACCAGCGCCTCCGTCACGCCTTCGGTGCCGCGCGGCACCCACAGCAGCACCGCGTCGTCGTCGCCGCGCGCCGACACCAGCCAGCCGCTGGCGCCCGCGCCGGGCAGCACCATGAGCTTTTCGCCCTGCAGCAGCACGCCGCCAATGTGGCCGGGCCGCGGCTCGCAGCCGCAGGCCAGCGGCACGGCGCTGAGGTCGCCAGCGCTCTCCTGCCATGCCAGCGCGGGCAGGCTGCGGCCTGTAACCAGTTCGGCGAGCAAGGCGTTCGCGCCCGGCGTACCGAGCCGCGCCAGCAGCAGCGCACTGAGGCCTGCCACGGCCAGCAGCGGCTCGGGTGCCACATGCTCGCCCGCGGCCCGCAGGATTTCCGCTGCGCCGTCGAGCTCCAGTGCAAGACCGCCGGCCGATTCGGGAGCCAGCATGCCGGGCCAGCCGAGCTCGGCGATTGCGCGCCAACCGTGCGCCTCATCGGCATCAGCTTGTTCCATGCGCTCGCGCCGCCGCTGGATGGCGCGGCTGCGAACGAAGTAGTCGAGCGCCGCTTCGCGCATCGCCGAAAGTGATTCGAAGTCCATCGCCGCAGCGTGACAGAAGGCCCCGCCGGGCGGCATTCGCATTTGCCGAAGGGAGGGTTTTGCAATCACGCAGCCGCCTCGCGCGATGGAGGGCTAGATTCGGCGCCATGACCAAGATCAAGAAATCCCTGCACACCGAGCTGGGCCACAGCACGCCGGACAAGATCACCGTGCGCGGGCGCGACCTGCCTTCGGAAATCCTCGGCCACCTGAACCTCGGCGACATGGCCTTCCTGGAACTCACGGGCCGCATCCCGACGCCGCAGGAATCCGTCACCTTCAACGCCATCGTCGTCACGCTGGTGGAGCACGGCATTACACCCAGCGCGCTGGCTGCGCGCCTCACGTACGCAGGCGCCCCCGAAGCGCTGCAAGCCGCTGTGGCAGCGGGTCTTTGCGGCCTGGGCACGGTGTTCGTCGGCAGCACCGAGGGCGCGGCGAAGATGCTTTACGAAGCAATTCCCTTCGGCGAGAAGCCCACGCGCCCGCTCGCCGACATGGCGAAGGACATCGTGGCCGATCATCGCGCGCGCAAGCAGATCGTGCCGGGGCTGGGCCATCCGCTGCACAAGCCCATCGACCCGCGCACGCCGCGGCTGTTCCAGATCGCGGCGCAGAACGGCTTGTCGAGCCACTATGTCGCGCTGATGCAGGCGGTGCAGGAGGAAGCCGAGCGCGTGTCGGGCAAATCGCTACCGATCAACGCGACCGGTGCCATCGGCGCGATCGCGGCCGAGTTCGGTTTTCCGTGGAAGATCATCCGCGGCTTCGGCGTGATGGCGCGCGCCATCGGCCTCGTGGGCCACATCCTCGAGGAGATCGACGATCCGATGGCGGTCGAGATCTGGCAGCGCGTGGAGAAGGAAGCCGGCGGCCCGCGCCGGGACTGAGCAGCAGCAAACAATGAACAACGCCAACGACAAGAACTTCCCCGACATCCGCGACGCCGTGCGCGACCTGTGCACGCAGTTTCCCGATGCCTACTTCCGCAAGATCGACGAGGCGCGCGGCTACCCCGCGGAATTCGTCGACGCGCTCACCAAGGCCGGCTGGATGGCCGCGCTGATCCCGCAGGAGTACGGCGGCTCCGGCCTGGGCCTGACCGAGGCCTCGGTGATCATGGAAGAAATCAACCGCTGCGGCGGCAACTCCGGCGCCTGCCACGGCCAGATGTACAACATGGGCACGCTGCTGCGCCACGGCAGCGAGGCGCAGAAGCGCGCCTACCTGCCGAAGATCGCCAACGGGGAACTGCGCCTGCAGTCGATGGGCGTGACCGAACCCACCACCGGCACCGACACCACCAAGATCAAGACCACGGCTGTGAAGAAGGGCGACCGCTATGTCATCAACGGGCAGAAGGTGTGGATCTCGCGCATCCAGCATTCGGACCTGATGATCCTGCTGGCGCGCACCACGCCGCTGGCCGACGTGAGGAAGAAGTCCGAAGGCATGTCGATCTTCATCGTCGACCTGCGCGAGGCCATCGGCAAGGGACTGACGGTGCAGCCCATCCTGAACATGGTGAACCACGAGACCAACGAGCTGTTCTTCGAGAACCTCGAGATTCCGGCCGAGAACCTGATCGGCGAGGAAGGCCAGGGCTTCAAGTACATCCTCGACGGGCTCAACGCCGAGCGCACGCTGATCGCCGCGGAGTGCATCGGCGACGGCTACTGGTTCATCGACCGGGTAACGGCCTACACCAAGGAGCGCGTGGTGTTCGGCCGCCCGATCGGGCAGAACCAGGGCGTGCAGTTTCCGATTGCCGAAGCGTTCATCGAAGTGGAAGCAGCGAACCTCATGCGCTATGAAGCCTGCCGCCTGTTCGACGCGCACCAGCCCTGCGGCGCACAGGCCAACATGGCGAAGTACCTGGCGGCCAAGGCGAGTTGGGAGGCGGCCAACGCCTGCCTGCAGTTCCACGGCGGCTTCGGCTTCGCCTGCGAATACGACATCGAGCGCAAGTTCCGCGAGACGCGGCTCTACCAGGTGGCGCCGATTTCCACCAACCTGATCCTGAGCTACGTGGCGGAGCACATGCTCGGCCTGCCCCGCTCGTTCTAAATGAGGGATGCGATTGCCATGAACGCTGTGGACCACCCGAGCAAGGTGCTCGCCGCCTTCGCCGCCGAACTGAAGTTCGGTGACATCCCCGCCTCCGTGCTTCGCCGCACCGAGGACCTGATGCTCGACTGGCTGGGCTCGGTGCTCGCCGCCCGCACGGCACGGCCGGTGCGCAGCATCGAGCGCTTCGCGCAGATGATGGGGCCGGCCGACGGGCCCAGCGAGATACTGACCTCGCGCCGCACCAGTTCGCCGGTGTTCGCGGCGCTGGTCAATGCGGCGGCCTCGCACTATGTGGAGCAGGACGATGTGCACAACGGCTCGGTGTTCCACCCCGCTGCCGTCGTCATAGCGCCCGCGCTGGCCGTGGCGCAGAGCCTCGGCGCAAGCGGTGCGCAACTGCTGACGGCCGTGGTCGCGGGCTATGAGGTCGGCATCCGCGTCGGCGAATTTCTCGGCCGCTCGCACTACAAGACCTTCCACACGACCGCGACGGCGGGCACGCTCGCCGCTGCAGCAGCGGTCGGCCGCCTGCTGGACCTCACGCCGCAGCAGATGCTGCACGCCTTCGGCTCGGCCGGCACGCAGTCGGCCGGCGTATGGGAGTTTTTGCGCGACGCGGCCGACTCGAAGCAACTGCACTGCGCGCACGCGGCGGCGAGCGGGCTGATGTCGGCCTACCTTGCGCAGGACGGCTTCACCGGCGCGGCGAAGATCCTCGAGGGCGCGCAGGGCCTGGGCGTCGGCATGTCGAGCGATGCCGATCCGGCGAAGCTCGTCGATGGCCTCGGCACACGCTGGACACTGGCCGAAACCTCCTTCAAGTACCACGCCTCCTGCCGCCACACCCACCCCGCCGCCGACGCGCTGCTGCAGGTGATGACGCAGAACAAGCTCAAGCCCGCCGACGTGTCGCGCGTGACCACGCACGTGCACCAGGGCGCCATCGACGTGCTGGGCCGCGTGACGGTGCCCGCGACCGTGCACCAGGGCAAGTTCTCGATGGGCACGGTGCTGGGCCTCATTGCCGTGCACGGCCGCGCAGGCCTCGGCGAGTTCGACCGCGACTTTCTCGCGCCCGAAGTCTCGGCCTTCCGCGACAAGGTGACGATGCAACTCGACGCCGAAGTCGACACTGCCTACCCCGCGCGCTGGATCGGCAAGGTCAGCGTACACACCGCCGACGGCCGCACGCTGCAGGGCCGCGTCGACGAACCCAAGGGCGACCCCGGCAACAGCCTGAGCCGCACCGAGATCGAGGACAAGATGCAGCGCCTCGCGCACTACGGTGAAGGCGTGACGGCAGAAGAAGCAAAGGCCCTATGCAACCGCATCTGGCAACTGGGCGAGACCCGGAAAGTGACGCGCTGGTTGCCCTGAGGCAGGAAGGGCCTCAGGCCCGCCCCGGGCCCGGTCTGCGGTGCCGGATGGAACGCCCAGGCTCAGGAAGCGATCAGGTGATCGAACAGCTCCCGAGCAGATGCAGGCAGCTGTTCCCGATCACGTGCGATCAACTTCAGCTCCCGCTCGGCCCACGCATCGCTGAGCGCCACAGTCGAGATGCGCATCGCCATCGACAGCCGCTGGGCGGAAGACGCGGGTAACACACCCACCCCCACGTCCGCCTCGATCATCAGGCAGATCGCCTCGAAGCTGCTGACCTGGATGCGCGGGTTGAAGCCCCGCCCCGCCAGTTCGGCGCGGCGCTGCAGGAAGCGGTGGATGGCGCTGCCGTGGTGCAGGCCCACGTGCTGTTCGTCGAGCGTGTCGGCGAAGGCCACCGAAGGGGCGCCCGCGAGGTGGTGCGTGAGCGGCACCACCAGCACGAGGTGGTTGCGCCCGAACGCGCGCGCATCGAACTCGCCGGTATGCACGTCGCCGGCAAGGATGCCGATGTCGGCCTCGCCGTCGGCCACGGCGCGCACGATCTCTTCGCTGAGGTATTCGCGCAGGTCCACCTGCACGGCCGGATGCTGCGTGAGGAAGCCCGCGAGCTTCTGCGGCAGGTACTCGGTGATCGAGGTGGTATTGGCGAACACGCGCACATGGCCCTTGATGCCCTTGCCGAAGTCCTGCATGTCGCAGCGCAGGTGCTCCATCTGCTGCATCACGCGCTTGGCATGGTAGAGCACGGCCTGCCCCGCGGCCGTGAGGCTCACGCCCTGCGCGCTGCGATGCAGCAGCTTGCCGCCCACGGCCTCTTCCATCTGCTTGATGCGCGTGGAGGCTGCGGCCAGCGAGATACAGGCCTTCTCGGCGCCGCGCGTGAGGCTGCGCGCCTCCGCCACGTAGACGAACAGTTTCAGGTCGAACAGGTCGAAATGCAGGTTCACCGGTCAGGCGCGCGAGGAAGGAAAGTAACGCGCATTGTCCGGCGAATGGCGCCGTGCGCGCCCGCTTGCGGGTTTGTCCTCAGACGGGGTCCCAGCTGAACACGTCGGCCGAGCGGTCGAGCGGGAAGAAGCTCGCGCGCATCGCGGGCATGGCGTGCTCGGCGATGCTCTGCGGCGTCCAGCCCTCGGAGCGGTGGATCGAGCGCACCGGGCGCGGCTGGCTGATGAGCGAGATCTCGTTGTTGCGCACCGAGAAGATCTGGCCGTTGACCGCGCCCGCCGCCTCGCTCGCGAGGTACACCGCCAGAGGTGCGACCTTGGCCGGCGTCATCTGCTTGATCTTGTCGACGCGGGCGCGCTGCTCGTCGGTGTCGGTGGGAATCGCGCCGATCATGCGGCTCCAGGCAAAGGGCGCGATGCAGTTCGAGCGCACGTTGAATTTCTGCATGTCGAGCGCGATCGACTTCGACAGCGCGACGATGCCGAGCTTGGCGGCCGAGTAGTTGGCCTGGCCGAAGTTGCCGATCAGGCCCGAGGTGGAGGTCATGTGCACCAGCGCGCCCGCGTTCTGTTCCTTGAAGTGCACGGCCGCCGCGCGGCTCACGTGGTATGCGCCGTAGAGATGCACCTTGAGCACCGAGTCCCACTCGTCGACCGACATCTTGTGGAAGAAGCGGTCGCGCAGGATGCCCGCGTTGTTGACCGCCGCGTCGATGCGGCCGAAGCTGTCGAGCGCGCACTGCACGATACGCGCCGCGCTGGCGGCATCTGCCACGCTGTCGGTGTTGGACACGGCCTGGCCGCCGGCCGCGCGGATCTCGTCGACCACCTGCTGCGCGGGGCCGGCGCTGCCGCCGGCGCCATCGAGCGCGGCGCCGATGTCGTTGACCACCACTTTCGCGCCGTGGGCCGCCATGGCCAGCGCGATGTCGCGCCCGATGCCGCCGCCCGCGCCCGTGACGACGACCACTTTTCCTTCAACCATGTTTGTCTGTGCTCCGGAGGTTCTTTCGACCGCGGGTTCGCGGGCATATTTCAGAATGCCACAGGCGAAGCGAAAGCGGGTTTCAGGTTTCCGAAGAGGGCCTTCGGCGCGGCCCCGGGGACGGCTATTGGCGCGCCGTGCGGATGTTCGCCGGCAGCGCCTGCGGCCAGCTCGTGCGGAACGGATTGATGTCCAGCCCGCCGCGCCGCGTATAGCGCGCATACACCGCCAGCTTGGTCGGCTTGCAGCGGCTCCAGATGTCCGTGAACATGCGCTCGGCGCACGGTTCGTGGAACTCGTTGTGGTTGCGAAAGCTCACGATGTACGCCAACAGCCCGGCCTGGTCGATGGGCGGGCCGCTGTAGCGGATCTGCACGCTGCCCCAGTCGGGCTGGCCGGTGACAAGGCAGTTGCTCTTGAGCAGGCGGCTGGTGAAGGTTTCGTTCACATGCACCTGCGTGGCATCGCTGCTCAGCAGCTCCGGCGCGGGCTGGTAGTGGGTGCACTCGATGTCGAGGCGGTCGAGGTCGAGGCCGTCGAGTTCGTGCACCGGCTCGCGGTCGAACATGTCGGGCGCCATCAGCTTCACGCCGATGCCGGCCGACTGGTCGCTGCCGCGCCACGCGGCTTCGGACAGGTCCGCGCGCAGGCGCTCGCGCACCGCGTCGGCGCTCGCGAACTGGCTGTTGTTGAAGCTGTTGAGATAGAGCTTGAAGCTCTTGCTCTCGATGATGTTGGGCGTCTCGCACGGAATGGTGAAGTGCACGATGGCCAGCTGCGGCTTGCCGCGCAGGTTGAGCCAGCTCACCTCGAACGCGGTCCAGAGGTCGGCGCCGAAGAAGGGCAAGGCATCGGACCTGATGCCCATGGCCTCGCGCTGCGTGGCGCGCGCGATGGGAAACAGCAGCGTGGGGTCGTAGCGGTCGGCGTAGGCCGAGGCGCGGCCGAGCTGCGATTGCTCGGGCGTGTTGGAGTTCGGGTCGTGGCTCATGGTGTGGCGTTTCTGGCCTCCGCTGCATGCGCGAACGGAGCAATGTGGTTGGCGAGGATGGTGCACACCTCGGGCGGCAGGTCGTGGCCCATGCCGGGGATGGCGACGAATTGCGAACCGGGAATGCGCCTGGCGGTGTCCTCGCCGCAGGCAATGGGCACGAGCGCATCGGCGTCGCCGTGCAGCACCAGCGTGGGCGACTGGATGCGCGCCAGCACCTGCGGCCGGTCGGCATCGGCGCCGACGGCCAGCATCTGCCGCATCAGCCCGGCCGGGCGGTATGCGCGGCGCATGCTGAAGGTGAGGCGCGCGGCCAGCTCTTCGTCGCTCTGCGGGTAGGCGGGGCTCTGGATCAGCCGCAGCAGCCGAATGCTGTGCGCGACCAGCGCAGCCTCGTCGCGGCCCACCGGACGGCGCATGAGCATGGAGGCCACCTCGCGGCGCGGCCCGGGCAGGCCGCGTGCGCCGCTGGAGCTCATGATGCTCACGAGGCTGGTCGTGCGCTGCGGTGCGGTAGCGGCCATGCGCTGGGCGATCATGCCGCCCATGGAGGCGCCGACGATGTGGGCCCTTTCAATGCCCAGCGCATCGAGTACACCGAGCGAATCAAGGGTCATGTCTTGCAGCGTGTAGGCAGAGCGCACCGGCAGGCCGAGGCGATGGCGGATGGTTTCCCACACGACGTTGCCCACGCCCGCATGGTCGAAGCCCTGGCTCAGGCCGATGTCGCGGTTGTCGTGGCGCACCACGCGAAAGCCCGCGTCGACCAGCTGCTGCACGAAGCCCGTGGGCCATGCGACCAGCTGCATGCCCAGGCCCATGATGAGCAGGATCACGGGGCGACCCTCGCCTCCGGTGTCGTCGACTTCGATCTGCAGGCCGTTGGCGGTGACTTTCATCGGCTTCTTGCTTACTTGAACTCGCGCTCGCGCAGCCACTTGGTGGCGACCCACTTCTCGCCCGCCAGCACCGGCGCGCCGCCGTGCAGCGTGCGAGTGACGGGGTCGGGCCGGTCATAGCTGAAGAACACGCCGCAGCCGCGCACCGGCGCCACTTCGAGGCCCACGTCGGGGAAGGTGGTGGCGCCGCCGCCTTCGGGCTCCTGCAGGTACATCACCAGCGTGGCGACACGCTGGCCGCCGCGCTTGAGGATGGTGGGCGTGCCGGGTTCGCCGGGGTCGAAGTAGTCGTAGTGCGGGCGGTACTGTGCGCCGGGGGCGTAGCGCAGGATCTGCAGGCCCTCGCCGTATTCGAGCGGCCAGCGCAGCAGCGTGGCGAGGCGCTGCTCCAGCCGCGCGACGATCTCGTTCTCGCCGCGTTCGAAGAACATGCCGTCGCTGGTGCGGTCGACGTTGAGCACCTCGCCGCCGGTGCGGGTCTCCACGGTGAGCGAACGCGCGAGCCGAACACGCGCCGCAGCGATCAGGCCTTCGCACTCCTCGGCCGACAGCAGGTTGCCGAACACGACGACACGCGGATGCCGCATGGTCTGCAGCACCTGCACGCGGCGGTCGCCGGCATCGAGGTACAGCGGCGCACCGTCGAGGTCGGGGCCGGGCATTTTGGTGCGCACGGGCGGCAGGGCCACCTCCACGTTGGGGAATCCGGCCTCGAGCTGGGCCAGCGCCGTGTCGGCGGCGGCATCGTGCCAGCCGGCCGCACGCATGGAAGCGCGCAGCGCTGGCACCGAGTGCCCGGCCGCGAGCTGGGCCACCAGCCACTCGCGCAGTTCCGGACTGATCGGTTGCGACATCAGACTTTCCTCCTGAACACCAGCCTTTCGGCTGTCGACACCTGGGCGTCGAAACCATAACCCTCGAGGTCGAATTTTTCCAGTGCCTTGGGCGTCGCCGCCTTGTGCTGCACGGCCCAGCGGGCCAGCAGGCCGCGCGCGCGCTTGGCGAAGAAGCTCACGATCTTGTACCTGTCGCCCTTCCACTCCTCGAACACGCATTCGACCACACGGGCCTTGAGCACCTTCTTGTCGACCGACTTGAAGTACTCCTGCGAGGCGACGTTGACGACCACCGGCGTGCGGTCGGCCGCGAGGCGCTCGTTGAGGTGCTCGGCGATGCGCGAACCCCAGAAGGCGTAAAGGTCCTTGCCGTGGCGATTGGCCAGTTGCGTGCCCATCTCGAGGCGGTATGGCTGCAGCAGGTCGAGCGGGCGCAGCAGGCCGTAGAGGCCGCTGAGGATGCAGACGTGGTCCTGCGCCCAGGCCAACTGCCCCTTGGTGAGCGTGCGGGCATCGAGGCCGCCGTAGACGTCGCCGTCGAAGGCGAAGGCGGCCTGGCGGGCGTTCTTCTCGGTGCTCTTGCCGGACCAGGCTTGGTAGCGGGCCACGTTCAGGGCGGAGAGCTTGTCCGACAGGTGCATCAGCTCGGAGATCTGCTGGGGCGACTTCTCGCGCAGCAGCCTGATCAGCTCGACAGAGGGGCCGCGCGGAGATTCGAAATGGGGTTGAGTGGCGGGGATTTCAGAGGGAACCGGAGTGTCGTAGTCGAGCGACTTCGCAGGGGAAAGCAGGAACAGCATGGCGGAATTATCAGTGGCGGCCGTGACGCCGGGCCGCGCCGGTAAAATCGCGGGCTATCCCACCCTGCCTCCCCACGGCTCCCTGAAGGGCCGTTCCGTATTCCCATGAGCGAACCCACCACTTCTCCCGCCCAGCCTGGCCTGGACAGCCTTTCCAAATCGTTCGAGCCCGCCGCCATCGAGGCGCACTGGGGCCCCGAATGGGAGAAGCGCGGCTACGCCAAGGCCGGCTTCAGAGGCACGCAGCAACCGAAGGAAGGCGCCGAATCGTTCGCGATCCAGCTGCCGCCCCCCAACGTGACGGGCACGCTGCACATGGGCCATGCGTTCAACCAGACGATCATGGACAGCCTCGCGCGCTACCACCGCATGAAGGGCGACAACACGTTGTGGTTGCCGGGCACCGACCACGCGGGCATCGCCACGCAGATCGTGGTGGAGCGCCAGCTGCAGGAGCAAAAGCTCAGCCGCCATGACCTGGGCCGCAAGAACTTCGTGGCGCGCGTGTGGGAATGGAAAGAGAAGTCGGGCAACACCATCACCGAGCAGATGCGCCGCATGGGCGACACGGTGGACTGGAGCCGCGAATACTTCACGATGGACGACGATCTCTCGAAGGTGGTCACGCACACCTTCGTGAAGCTGTATGAAGAAGGCCTGATCTACCGCGGCAAGCGCCTGGGCAACTGGGACCCGGTGCTCAAGACCTCGGTGAGCGACCTCGAAGTCGAAAGCGAAGAGGAAGACGGCTCGCTCTGGCACATCGCCTATCCGCTGGAAGACGGCAGCGGCACGCTGACCGTGGCCACCACCCGGCCCGAGACCATGCTCGGCGACACGGCCGTGATGGTTCATCCGGAAGACGAGCGCTACAAGCACCTGATCGGCCAGCGCGTGAAGCTGCCGCTGGTCGACCGGCTGATCCCGATCATTGCCGACGACTACGTCGACAAGGAATTCGGCACCGGCGTGGTGAAGGTCACGCCCGCGCACGATTACAACGACTACGCCGTCGGCCAGCGCCACAAGCTCGAGATGATCGGCGTGCTCACGCTCGACGCGACCATCAACGACAACGCCCCCGAGAAGTACCGCGGCCTGGACCGCTTCGTGGCGCGCAAGGCCATCGTGGCCGACCTCGACGCGCTGGGCCTGCTGGTCGAGGTGAAGAAGCACAAGCTGATGGTGCCGCGCTGCGCGCGCTCGGGCGCCATCGTCGAACCGATGCTCACCGACCAGTGGTACGTGGCCATGACGCGCCCCGGCGCCGATGGTCAGTCGATCGCGCAGAAGGCCATCGACGTGGTGAAGTCGGGCGAGGTGCGCTTCGTGCCCGAGAACTGGGTCAACACCTACAACCACTGGATGGAGAACATCCAGGACTGGACGATTTCGCGCCAGCTCTGGTGGGGCCACCAGATTCCGGCCTGGTACGACGAGGATGGCAAGGTGTACGTGGCCGAGACCGAGGCCGACGCGCAGGCCAAGGCGCCGGGCAAGAAGCTCGTGCGCGACGAGGACGTGCTCGACACCTGGTACTCGGCGGCGCTGGTGCCCTTCTCCTCGCTGGGCTGGCCCGCGAAGACGCAAGACCTCGACCTGTACCTGCCCTCGACCGTGCTGGTGACGGGCTACGACATCATCTTCTTCTGGGTCGCCCGGATGATCATGATGACCAAGCACTTCACCGGCAAGGTGCCGTTCAGGGACGTGTACATCCACGGCCTGGTGCGCGACGCGCATGGCAAGAAGATGAGCAAGTCGGAAGGCAACGTGCTCGACCCGGTGGACCTGATCGACGGCATCCAGTTGCCCGCGCTGCTCGACAAGCGCACGCAGGGCCTGCGCAAGCCCGAGACAGCACCCGCAGTGCGCAAGAACACGCAGAAGGAGTTTCCGGACGGCATTCCGGCCTTCGGCGCCGATGCGCTGCGCTTCACCTTCGCGTCGCTGGCCTCGCTGGGCCGCAGCATCAACTTCGACTCGAAGCGCTGCGAGGGCTATCGCAACTTCTGCAACAAGCTGTGGAACGCCACGCGCTTCGTGCTGATGAACTGCGAAGGCCAGGACTGCGGCCTGCTGGAACACACGAAGGAAGACTGCAAGGTGGGTGGCAAGGCCCACGGCTACCTGAAGTTCAGCCGCGCCGATTTCTGGATCGTGTCGCAGCTGCAGCGCGTCGAGGCCGAGGTGGCCAGGGGCTTCGAGGAATACCGACTCGACAACGTGGCCACCGCGATCTACCAGTTCGCCTGGGACGAGTTCTGCGACTGGTACCTGGAAATCGCCAAGGTGCAGATCCAGACCGGCGACGAGGCGCAGAAGCGCGCCACGCGCCGCACGCTGATCCGCACGCTCGAGACGCTGCTGCGCCTCGCGCATCCGGTGATTCCGTTCATCACGGAAGAGCTGTGGCAGAAGGTATCGGCGGTTGCAGGACGTGAGGGCGAGTCGATCATGGTCGCCGCCTATCCGAAGAGCCAGCCCGAGAAGATCGACGAGGCGGCCGAGGCGCACGTGGCGCGGCTGAAGGCGCTGGTCGATGCATGCCGCACGCTGCGTGGCGAGATGAACGTGTCGCCGGCCACGCGACTGCCGCTCTACGCGGTGGCCGACGACGCCGAAGGCGCGGCCTTCCTGCGCGAATCGGCGCCGGTGCTCCAGGCGCTGGCAAAGCTCAAGGAAGTGAAGGTCTTCGACGACGAGGCTTCGTGGTCGGCCGCGGCCGAGGCGGCGCCCGTGGCGGTGGTCGGCGCTGCGCGCCTGTGCCTGCACATGGAGATCGACAAGGCAGCCGAGAAGCTTCGCATCGGCAAGGAAATCGCGCGCATCGAAGGCGAGATCGCGAAGGTAAACGGCAAGCTCGGCAACGAAGCCTTCGTTGCGAAGGCGCCGCCAGCGGTGATCGAGCAGGAACGCAAACGCCTGGCTGACTTCACGGCCATGCTGGAGCGTTTGCGCGATCAGCTTGTGCGTCTTGGCTGACACACGAGGGGCCGGGAAGGCGTTTAGGATGTTGAGAACGGTTTCGCACCGCGCCGTCACATCATCCTGCACCCCCTTTTGAAGAAAGACGCTGTACTGCCCATGTCCACTTCCTCGACCCGCATTCGCAAGGCCGTATTCCCCGTTGCAGGCTTTGGTACTCGCTTCCTGCCAGCCACCAAGGCACAGCCGAAGGAAATGCTGCCCGTGGTCGACAAGCCGCTGATCCAGTACGCCGTCGAGGAAGCCTACGCCGCGGGCATCCGCGACATGATTTTTGTGACCGGGCGCAACAAGCGTGCGATCGAAGATCACTACGACACCGCCTACGAACTCGAGAGCCAGCTCGAAGCCAGCGGCAAGGATGCGCTGCTCAACATCGCGCGCTCGGTGTCGCCCGACGACATGACATGCTCGTACGTGCGCCAGCCGCGCATGCTGGGCCTGGGCCATGCGGTGCTGTGTGCCGAGCACCTTGTGGGCAACGAACCCTTCGCCGTGCTGCTGGCGGACGACCTGATGGTCGGCCCCGAGGGCGGCCAGCCCGTGCTGGCGCAGATGACCGCGGTTTTCAGCCGCCTCGGCGGCTCGCTGCTTGCGGTGCAGGAAGTGCCGCTGGCGCACGTCAAGCGCTACGGCATCGTGGCCGGCGACGTGATCGAGGAAGGCCTGGTGAAGGTCAACCGCATGGTCGAGAAGCCCAAGCCCGAAGACGCGCCCTCGCGCCTGGGCGTGGCCGGCCGCTACATCCTCACGCCGGGCGTGTTCGACGAGATCCGCAACCAGCCCAAGGGCGCGGGCGGCGAGATCCAGTTGACCGACGGCATCGCCGCGCTGATGAAGAAGGAATCGGTCTACGCCTATTCGTACAAGGGCATCCGCTACGACTGCGGCAGCAAGGAAGGCTTCCTGCAGGCGTCGGTGGAACTGGCGCTGGCCCACCCCGAGGTGGGCGCGGAGTTTCGCGAATACCTCAAGAGCCTGAAGCTGTAGCCGCTTCTTCTTCGGGCGCCATCGCGAACGAAGGAAGGGCCGCTGACGCGGCCCTTTTCTTTTCTTTTTGTCAGCGCCGCTTCAGCACGTGGATGAAGTCGCCGCCCACGGTTTCCTGTGCCATCAGCTCGTTGCCCGTCTGGCGTGCGAAGGCCTGAAAGTCGCGGATCGATCCCGGATCGGTCGACACCACCTTCAGCAGCTGCCCGCTCGCCATCTCGTTGAGCGACTTCTTCGCCTTGAGGATCGGCAGCGGGCAGTTCAGCCCGCGCGTGTCGAGCTCGTGATCAACTTGCATTGCCCGGCTCCGGCGGCAGGTTCAGGCCGCGGCGGCGCTCTTCGTTCTCGGCCGCGGTGAAAAACACGGGCTCATGGCCGCGCGTGCGCAGCCAGTCGGCCAGCGCATAGCCAGTGCCAGCGGGCCAGCACTTGAGGTCGGGCAGGTCATAGAGGCGGTAATCCACCAGCTCGGGCGAAAGCTTCACCTCGCCATCGGCCACCACGTGGTACGCAATGATGATCTGGTTCATGCGCTGGAAGTCGTAGGCGCCGACGATCTTCGCGGCGCTGATGTCGAGGTTGGTTTCTTCCTTCACCTCGCGCGCAATGCCCTCCTCCGGCGTCTCGCCGGCCTCCATGAAGCCGGTGATCAGCGCAAACATCTTGCCGGGCCAGGCCGCATTGCGCGCCAGCAGCACCTGGCCGCGGTACTCGACGATGGCCGCGAGCACCGGGGTCGGGTTGTTCCAGTGCGTGTGGCCGCAGTTGGGGCAGCGCAGTCGCTCCTTGGGGCCGCCGTCTTCCATCAGCGCGATCCACTCGAGGGGCGTGGCACAGACTTGGCAGAACTTGGGGTGGGGCATGAAGTCTCTTTCTTTTCTTTCCGGCCACGAACGCACCTGGATGGCGCGCTGCGGCGGTTGCCTGCCGCTTATGCGGGGAAGACGCCGGTGGAGAGATAGCGGTCGCCGCGATCGCATACGACGAACACGATGGTGGCGTTCTCCACCGTCTTCGCCACCTGGAGCGCGGCCCACAGCGCACCGGCCGCCGAGATGCCACCGAAGATGCCCTCTTCGCGCGCGAGGCGCCGGCACATCTCTTCGGCGTCGTCCTGGCTCACGCTGATTTCTTCATCGACGCAGCTCGGGTCGTAGATCTTCGGCATGTACTCGGCAGGCCACTTGCGGATGCCGGGAATGCGCGAACCTTCGGCCGGCTGTGCGCCGATGATGCGCACTGCCGGGTTCTTCTCCTTGAGGAAGCGCGACACGCCGGTGATGGTGCCGGTGGTGCCCATGGCGCTCACGAAGTGCGTGATCTTGCCCTTGGTGTCGGCCCAGATCTCGGGGCCCGTGGTCTCGTAGTGGATGCGCGGGTTGTCGGGGTTGGCGAACTGGTCGAGCACCCGGCCCTTGCCCTGCGCCACCATCTGTTCGGCGAGATCGCGGGCGTATTCCATGCCACCGCTCTTGGGCGTGAGCACGAGCTCGGCGCCGAAGGCCTTCATGGTCTGGGCGCGTTCGATCGAGAGGTCCTCCGGCATGATCAGCACCATGCGATAGCCCTTGATGGCAGCGGCCATGGCCAGGGCAATGCCGGTGTTGCCGGAGGTGGCTTCGATCAGGGTGTCGCCGGGCTTGATCTCGCCGCGCTCCTCGGCGCGCTTGATCATCGAGAGGGCCGGCCGGTCCTTGACCGAACCTGCGGGATTGTTGCCCTCGAGCTTGCCGAGAATCACGTTGCCGCGCTTGGCGTTTTCTGCGGCGTGGATGCGCTGCAAGGCGACCAGGGGGGTCTTGCCGATGGCGTCTTCGATCGTCGGATAATTCATGGCAGCCACTGTGCCATAATTTTGGGCTTCGTTCAGAACCCTGCCCGGGTGGTGAAATTGGTAGACGCAGGGGACTCAAAATCCCCCACCGAAAGGTGTGCCGGTTCGATTCCGGCCCCGGGCACCACACTTTTGCTCTCCCCCAGGCTTCGCGCACTTCGTGTCGCTACGCCAACCCCCTTCCGGGGGCGACACCGGTGGCCCGGCGAAGCCGGTTCCACGGTGTCCCTGGAATGGGCCCCTTCCCCCCTTTATCTTGGCTCGGTCTGCTCGCGCAGCCCCGTATGCACCGTCGGGTGCGCAAGCCGCACCCGCAGTTCACGCTTCAGCCGCGTGTTGTCCAGCCGGCGCGATTCCCCCATGAAACTCAGCAGTTGCAGCGGCAGTTGCCGCTCGGCCTCGCCACGGGCCACTCGCGGCGGGCGGGGCATGCCGTACATGTCGGCGGCCAGGTCTACGTAGTCGCCCATGCGCAGTTCGGTGTCGTCCGAGGCATGCACGATGCGCTGCGGCTTGCCTCGAAACAGCGCGGCGATACAGGCGCGTGCGAGGTCGTCGGCGTGGATGTGGCTGGTGTAGACGTCGTCTTCGTGCCGCAGCACCGGCGTGCCGCGCTGCAGGCGGCCGCGCGGGGTGCCGTTTTCGCGGTCAGGGGCGTAGATGCCCGGAATGCGCAGGATGCTGGCGCGCACGCCCGCGCTGCGGCCCAGCCAGCGCACGGCGCGTTCAGCATCCACGCGGCGGTGGGAGCGCGGCGTGTCGGGGCGCACGCCGCGGGTTTCGTCGACGCGGGCGCCGCCGCAATCGCCGTACACGCCGCTGGTCGAACCGTAGACGAAAGCCGAAGGCAGCGACCGCAGGCGCAATGCCCGCGCCAGCTCGGTGGTGCGCTGGTCGCGCCACCAGGCGGCACCGCCATCGCGGGCGGGCGGCGCCAGGTGCAACACCCGCGTGGCGACGCCCGCCAGCCGGCGCAGGGTGGCCGCGTCGTCCAGATTGCCCACCAGCGGTCGGATGCGGGCCGCGCGCAGGGCGCCCACGCGGTCGGCCGACGAAGTAAGTGCCACCAGTTGCATGCGGCCGCGCAGATCGCGCGCCACGCGCTGGCCGATGTCGCCGCATCCGACGATCAGCAGGCGCTCGCGCCGGAACCGCGCTGGCAGAGCGCCGGAGGGGCTATTGATTGAAGGCAAAATCCTGTTCCTGTCCCAATTCAGTTGCTCACCGGGCTTCGTACGGCCCGCGAAGAGTTCACCTCGAAGAATACCGATGACTGCTACAGCACCGCACGAAGCGGGCTTTTCCATCCACGTCGAACCCAGTGGACGCCATTTCATGGTTCACGGCGACGAGACCATCCTCGCGGCGGGCATCCGGCAGGGCATCGGCCTTCCCTATGGCTGCAAGGACGGCGCCTGCGGCTCGTGCAAGTGCAAGAAGCTGTCGGGAGAGGTTACCCTGGGCCCCCATCAGAGCAAGGCCCTGAGTGCCGAAGAACAACTCGCCGGCTACGTGCTGACCTGCTGTGCGCACGCCCGGAGCGACGTGGTGCTCGAATCGCGACAGGTCACGGAAGCCGGCGCCCTGCCGATCCGCAAGATGCCGGTACGGGTGCAAGGCCTCACGCGCCTGTCGCACGACGTGATGATGGTGCGCCTGCAGTTGCCGGCCGGCGAGCCGCTGCAGTTCTACGCCGGCCAGTACGTGGAGTTCATCCTGCGCGATGGCGCACGCCGCAGCTACTCGATGGCCAATGCGCCGCACACGCTGGGCCAGCCCGGCACGGGCATCGAACTGCACCTGCGGCACCTGCCCGGCGGCAAGTTCACCGACCATGTGTTCGGCACGATGAAGGAAAAGGAAATCCTGCGCATCGAAGGCCCCTTCGGCAGCTTCTTCCTGCGCGAGGATTCCGGCAAGCCGATGATCCTGCTGGCCTCGGGGACGGGCTTCGCGCCGATCAAGGCGCTGCTCGAGCACATGAAATTCAAGGGCATCGAGCGGCCCGCCACGCTCTACTGGGGCGGCCGGCGGCCCGAAGACCTGTACATGGACGCCTGGGTGCGCGAGCAGACGGCGCAGATGCCGAGCCTGCGCTACGTGCCCGTCATTTCCAATGCCACGCCCGAAGACAACTGGACCGGCCGCACCGGCTTCGTCCATCAGGCCGTGCTGGAAGACTTCGCCGATCTGTCGGGCTACCAAGTCTATGCCTGCGGTGCGCCCATCGTGGTCGACTCGGCCAAGCGCGATTACGTAGCGCTGGCGGGCCTGCCCGAAGAAGAGTTTTTTGCCGACGCATTCACCACAGAGGCCGACAAGGCCCTTCCCTGAGACCCCCCAAAAAGACAATGAAGACGAGACACTTCCTCCTCACCCTGCTCGCCGGCGTCGCGGCCCTGCTGGGCACCAGCCAGGCGATGGCGCAGCAGCAACAGCGCCCGATCCGCCTCGTCGTGCCCTACGCGGCAGGCGGCCCGATCGACAACACCGCTCGCATCCTGGCCGAGCGCGTCAAGGACTCGCTGGGCCCGGTCATCATCGACAACAAGCCCGGCGCTGGCGGCAACATCGGCGCCGACATCGTGGCGAAGGCACCCGCCGACGGCCTGACGATCGGCATCGCGGCCACCGCGACCAACGCGGTGAACCCGTGGCTCTACAGCAAGATCCCGTTCAACGCCGCGACCGACTTCGCACCGATCACGCAGATGGTTCGCGTGCCCAACGTGCTGGTGATGAATGCCGACACGGCCAAGCGCCTGAATATCAACAGCGTGGCCGACCTGATCCGCTATGCCAAGGCCAACCCGGCCAAGCTCAACTATGGCAGCGGCGGCAACGGCAGCGCCGGCCATCTCGCGGGCGAGCTGTTCAAGAAGGAAGCGGGCATCTTCGCGCTGCACATCCCGTACAACGGCGGCAACCCGGCGCAGCTGGCGCTGATCTCGGGGCAGGTCGACTTCAACTTCGACAACCTCGCCACGGCGGCGCCGAACATCCGTTCGGGCAAGCTGAAGGCCATTGCGGTGACGACTCTGCAGCGCAGCAACGCGCTGCCCGACGTGCCGCCGATCGCCGACACGCTCAAGGGCTTCTCGATCGACACGTGGTGGGGCCTGGTGGCGCCGGCCGGCACGCCGCACGAGGTGGTCGTGAAGCTGAATCGGGCCTTCGTCGCCGCGCTGAATGCGCCGGAAACGAAGACCCGTTTCGCCTCGATGCTGGCCGAGCCGGTCGGCAACTCGCCCGAGCAGTTCGGCAGCTTCATGAAGAGCGAACTCGCCAAGTACGAGAAGGTGGTCAAGGCCACCGGGGCGAAGGTGGACTGACGAGGTCGTCCAGGGGCGCTGCGGCCTGCGTGTCGGTGGCCGCAGCCACGGCCGCCGCCGCTTCGGCCGCCCCGCTCTGGTACGTGCGCAGGCCTGCGAGGTCGAGCACTTCCACGCCGCCATGTTCGATGCGCAACAGGCCGTCGTGCTGTAGCGCATGCAGCGCGCGGTTGGCACGCTGGCGCGACACCGCCGACAAGAGGCCGATCTCGTCCTGGCTCAGCCGCACGAAGCGGGTGGCACGCGGATAGAGGATGGGGTCGAACAGGCTGGCCAGGCAGCGCGCCACGCGCGCGTCGGGGCCGAGCAGCCGATCGAATTCCATGAGGCCGATGAACAGGCTCAGTCGCGCATTGATGTGTAACAACAGAAACCGATTGAAGTCGATGCTGGTGGACATCAGCCGCTCGAAGCTGCGCCGCGGCACGCAAGCCACGCGCGTGGGCCGCAGCGCCACGCCGTCGTAGCGCCAGCATCCGGGGGTGAGCAGCGAGCCTTCGCCGCTCCAGCCTCCAGCGGTCACGCCGGTGAAGGTTGAGACGCGCCCGTCGGGCAGCGACACCGACATCTTCAGCAGGCCATCCATCACGCCGATCCAATGATCGGCCGGCTCGCCGCGCCGCACGACGAAGCCGCCGGCCGGCACCACGCGCTCGTGCGACTCCTGGACGACGTGGTCGAGTTCGTCGTCCGTGAGCGCGCGCGCCCACAAGCTCTCGCGAAGCATGTTCTCCAACGCGTTCGACATCGCGCCTCCTGCTGTCGTCCCTCGTGACATCGCATCGGCCGATCCGTCGCAGGCGCCGGTCGGCGGGGACCGTAAGAAATGTCGTTGCAACGACATCTTCGGCGCGGCGATGGTGCCACAGTCATCCGCGTTCGCCAAACAACAAGGAGACAACGATGAAGCGTTCGAACAAGGACCCGCGCCCCGCGCGCGGACCGGACGGCGGGGATGCGCACGGCCTGCGCCGGCGCGACGTGCTGGGCTACGCCACGGCCGCACCGCTGGCATCGGCGGCGGCTGGCATCGCTGGGCTCGGTGCCCTCACGGCGCCCGCCTCCGCGGTGGCCGCACTGCTGCCCATGACCCCGCCCGACACCACCGACCTGATCGACATCGGCGACGCGGTCACGCTGACGTCCCTGCCGACCATGCCGCTGGTGAAGGTGACGAACACCGGCGACGGCCGCGTGCGCCTGGCGCTGCCGCGCCTCGAAGTGGGCCAGGGCATCGCCACGGCCAGCGCGATGATGCTGGCCGACAAGCTGCGCCTGCCGCTGAGCGCGATCGAGGTCACATCGGCCGACGCGAGCCCCGAGCTGATCTGGAACCAGCTCACCGGCGGCTCGTCGAGCGTGCGTTCGATGCATGCCGGCATGCCGACGCTGGGCGGCCTCGGCGGCCTGCTCTCGGGCTCCACGCCCTCGGTGGTCGGCCAGCGCGTGACGCGGCTCGACGCACTCGACATCGTCACCGGCCGCAAGAAGTTCACGCTCGACCAGGCGGTGCCCGGCGCCAAGCCGACGATGGTGCGGCGCCCGCCGACCATCAACGGCAAGTTCGTCGGCATCAACAACCTGAACACGGTGATGGGCATGCCGGGCGTGATCGGCGTGGTGCCGATTCCCGCCACCAACGGCATCACGCCGACGCCGCCGGGCGTGGCGGTGATGGCCGAGACCTTCGGCCAGGCCTGGGCCGCGGTGAACGCGCTCGACGTGACCTGGGGCGCCGGCCCGCTCGACGGCGAGTCGAACGCCACCATCATGAGCAAGCTGAAGTCGTCGCTGCTGCCTTTTGCGCTGCCGCCGCTGGGCGCGCTGACGGTCGAGGCCGAGTTCGAGTTCGCGCCGGCCGCGCACTGCCCGATGGAAGTCGAATGTGCGATTGCGGACGTGCGAGCGGATCGTGCCGAAATCTGGGCCGGGCTGCAGAGCCCCATCGTCACCCAGCAGGCAGTGGCCGCCGAGCTGGGCCTGCCGCTAAACAAGGTTGTCGTGCATGTGGTGCCCTCGGGCGGCTCGTTCGGGCGGCGCCTGTTCTGGGACCCGGTGCTGCAGGCGATCCAGGTGGCGAAGGCGCTGGGGCGCCCCTGCCGCCTGATGTACCACCGCACCGACGACATGCGCCACACGCGCATCCGCCCGCCGATCTACCAGAAGGCACGCGCCACGATGCTGCTGGGCCAGGTCATCGCCTTCGAGCAGCGCATCGCCAGCGTGCGGCTGGACACGCGCCACGGCTTCGGCAACATGCTCGAGGCCGCCGCCATCGCACTGCCCAATGCCTTCCCGCAGACGGTGGGCAACTTCGCGATCGAGCAGGTGATGTTCAAGACCATGGTGACCTCGCCCTACAACTTCGGCGTCACGACCAAGCTGCTGACGCCGGTGCCGATGGACATGAACACCTGCTCGTACCGCTCGGTGCACATCCAGCCCGCACGGCTGGTGGAAGAGATCCTGGTCGACGAGATGGCCCGCGCCGCGGGCAAGGACCCGGTCGCCTTCCGGCTCGAGTACCTGCGCCTGCCGCGCGCCCGCGCGGTGCTCAAGGCGGTGGCGGAGGCGGCGCAGTGGGGTAAGGCGATGCCGGCGGGCTTTGCGCAGGGCGTGGGCGTGCACCAGGAGTCGAAGTCGTTCACAGCTTGCATCGTCGAGATCGACGCGCGGGTGCCGTCTGCCGCGAAGGTGGTGCGCGCCACGATCGCGATCGACGTCGGCACGCCGATCAACCCCTCGGGCATCGAGGCGCAGCTCCAGGGCGGCCTGTGCGAATCGATCGCGCTGGTGCTGTCGGCGGGGCTGCACATCCAGAACGGCCTGCCGCTGGAAGGCAGCTACTCGCAGTACCACTTCTCGCGCATGAAGCACTACCCGAAGGACGTGAAGGTCATCATCCTGCCGGCCAACGGCGAGGCCATCGGCGGGCTGGGCGAGGTCGGCCTGTCGGCGAGCTCGGGCGCCATCGCCAATGCCTACGCGCGCGCCACCGGCATCAAGCCGCGCAGCTTCCCGCTGAACTTTCCGGTCGACTTCACGCCGATCCCGCCGGGCAAGCTGCCCACGCCCGTCAACGTTCCGATCCCCGCCTGAGGAGACCCGCCATGCCTGTGCAATCTTTCAAGGTGAACGGCCAGAACGTGGACGTCGAGGCGCCCGACGACCTGGCGCTGCTGTGGGTGCTGCGTGACAAGCTCGGCATCACCGGCCCGAAGTACGGCTGCGGCATCAACGTGTGCAAGGCCTGCACCTGCCACGTCGACGGCAAGGCCGTGACGACCTGCTCGGTGCGCGTGTCCGACGTGCGCGGCCGCCAGGTGACGACCATCGAGGGCCTGGCCAACGGCAACACGCTGCACCCGGTGCAGCAGGCCTGGATGAACCTCGACGTGCCTCAATGCGGCTTCTGTCAGCCGGGGCAGATCATGGCGGCGGTGGACCTGCTGCGCCGCACGCGCAACCCGACGGACGCCGACATCGACGCCATCGAGAACGTGTGCCGCTGCGGCACCTACGGCCGCATCCGCGAGGCCATCAAGGCTGCGGCGGCGGCAATGGGGTAGGAGGCTTGCTTATTCGCCGAGGTAGGCGGCCCGCACGCGCGGGTCGCTCAGCAGGGCCTTGGCTTCACCGTTCATGGTGATCAGGCCTGACTCCATCACGTAGCCGCGGTCGGCCAGCTGCAGCGCGCGGTTGGCGTTCTGCTCGACCAGCAGGATGGTCACGCCCTGCGAGGCCACGGTCTGCACCACCTCGAAGATCTTGTCGCACATGATCGGCGACAGGCCCATCGTCGGCTCGTCGAGCAGCAGCACCTTGGGGCGAGCCATCAGCGCGCGGCCCATGGCCAGCATCTGCTGCTCGCCGCCCGACATCGTGCCGGCCAGCTGGTCCTTGCGCTCGCGCAGGCGCGGGAAGGTGACGAACACGCGCTCCATGTCGCTCGCGATGGCGGCCTTGTCCTTGCGGATGTAGGCGCCGATCTGCAGGTTCTCGGTGATGGTCATGCGCGTGAACACGCCACGGCCTTCGGGCACCATCACGAGGCCCTCTTCCACTAGGTCCCACGCACCGCGGCCCTTGATGCTGCGGCCCAGGAATTCGATGTTGCCGGCTCCGGCCGGCAGCGTGCCGGTGATGGCCTTCATGGTGGTGGTCTTGCCGGCGCCGTTGGAGCCGATCAGCGACACCAGTTCGCCTTCGCGCACTTCGAAGTCCACGCCCTTCACGGCCTGGATGCCGCCGTAGCCGACCCTCAGGCCGGTGACCTTCAGCAGCGTCTTGCCGGCCGCCTTGGCTTGCGCGGCGGTGGACGAGGTTTCTTGTTCGCTCATGGTTGCGGTGCTCATGTCAGTGGCCTCCGGTGCCGAGGTAGGCCTCGATCACCTTCTCGTTCTTCTGCACGTCCACCGGGGTGCCTTCGGCAATCTGCTTGCCGTAGTCCAGCACGGTGACGCGGTCGCACAGGCCCATGATGAGCTTGACGTCGTGTTCGATGATCAGGATGGTGCGGTTGTCGCGGCGAATGCGGTCGATCAGCTCGCGCAGCGCGACCTTCTCGGTGGAATTCATGCCGGCGGCCGGCTCGTCGAGCGCAATGAGCTGCGGGTCGGTGGCCAGTGCGCGGGCGATCTCCAGGCGGCGCTGGTCGCCGTACGACAGCGTGCGCGCCTTGTAGTCAGCAAATTTGCCGATGCCGACGTAGTCGAGCAGTTCATGCGCGCGGTCGGCAATGGCCTTTTCCTCGGCCTTGAAGCCGCCGGTGCGGAACATCGCGCCGAGCACGCCCGAGTGCGTGCGGATGTGGCGCCCGACCATCACGTTCTCCAGCGCCGTCATTTCGGCGAAGAGGCGGATGTTCTGGAAGGTGCGCGCAATGCCTGCCTTGGCCACTTCATGCACGGCCGTCGGCTGGTAGGGCTTGCCGGCCAGCTCGAAGGTGCCGCTGTCGGGCGTGTACAGCCCGGTGATCACGTTGAAGAAGGTGGTCTTGCCAGCGCCGTTCGGGCCGATCAGTCCGTAGACCTGGCCGCGCTTGATGGTGATGCCCACGTCGGAGAGGGCCTGCAGCCCGCCGAAGCGTTTGGAAATGCCGCGGACGTCGAGGATGGTGTCTGTCGTCATGTTGATTTTTCCTTCGGCGTTCAGGGATTGATCGACATGGGACGCGAAGCCGCACCCGGCAATTCGTCGGCGGGCGTATCGATGCCCGGCGCATGCGTTTGCAGCGATCCGGGGGCCACGGCCGCGTGGGCCGGGTCGACGGGCACTGCGCCCTTCCTGGTCAGCGTCTTGCCGTGTTCCGGCGAGGGCCAGAGGCCGCGCGGACGCACCAGCATGATGACGATCATGGCCAGCGCGATGAACAGCTGGCGCAGGATGGAGGCGTCGAGGCGGCCATCGGTCAGCGACTGCAGCGGGCCGGCGACATAGCGCAGCACTTCGGGCAGTGCGGCCAGCAGCACGGCACCGAGGACGACGCCGGGCAGGTGCCCGATGCCGCCGAGCACCACCATCGCGACGATCATCACCGACTCCATCAGGCTGAAGGACTCGGGCGACACGAAGCCCTGGAAGGCCGCGAACATCGCGCCCGACACGCCGCCGAAGCTGGCGCCCATGCCGAAGGCCAGCAGCTTCATGTTGCGGGTGTTGATGCCCATTGCCTTGGCCGCGATCTCGTCTTCGCGAATGGCCATCCAGGCACGGCCGACGCGCGAAGTCTGCAGGCGGTGTGAAATGATGATCGTGGCGATCACCAGCGCCAGGAACAGGTAGTAGTACAGCGAGACCGAGGAGATCGAAAAGCCGTCGAACTTCCATGCCTTGCCGAGGTCGAGGCCCCAGAACTTGATGGAGTCGATGGCGGTGATGCCCTTCGGACCGTTGGTGATGTTCACCGGCTGGTCGAGGTTGTTCAGGAACACGCGGATGATTTCACCGAAGCCGAGCGTGACGATGGCGAGGTAGTCGCCGCGCAGCTTGAGCGTGGGGGCGCCGAGCAGCACGCCCAGGCAACCAGCCACCGCAAGGGCCAGCGGAATCACGATCAGCAGCGAGGTGTGCAGCCCGTTCGGGAACATCTGTGCGAACCACGGGAAGGTCTCGCTCAGGTGCGACGAGCCCATCAGTGCGTACAGGTAGGCCCCGATCGCGAAGAAGGCCACGTAGCCCAGGTCGAGCAGGCCGGCATAGCCGACCACGATGTTCAGGCCCAGTGCCAGCATCACGTAGAGCAATGCGATGTCGGCGATGCGCACCCAGGCGTTGCCCTGCATCTGCAGCAGCAGGGGCAGCGCGAGCACGGCGACGATGCCGATGATGTAGAAGGCGAGGTTCTTGCTGTTTTTCATGGCTCGTTCCTCAGGCACGGTCCGCCACGCGTTCGCCGAGCAGGCCGGACGGACGCAGCGTGAGCATGACGATCAGCACGATGAACGCGAAGATGTCGCTGTAGTTGCTGCCGAGCACGCCGCCCGTCAGCGTCCCGATGTAGCCCGAGCCGATGGCTTCGATGAGGCCCAGCAGGATGCCGCCGACCACCGCACCGGCGAGGTTGCCGATGCCGCCGAACACGGCCGCAGTGAAGGCCTTGAGGCCGGGCAGGAAGCCCATCGCGTGCTGCGCGATGCCGTAGTTCGACGCGTACATCACACCGGCAATGGCTGCGAGCACGGCACCGATGATGAAGGTGGCCGAGATCACCATGTCTGGCCGGATGCCCATGAGTGCCGCCACACGCGGGTTCTCCGCGGTGGCGCGCATCGCGCGGCCGAGCTTGGTGTAATTGACCAGCCACATCAGCACCACGAGCGAGAACGCCGTGACGCTGAGGATCATGACCTGCGTCGGCGAGATCACCGCGCCGCCCACATGGATGGGATCGGTGGGTAGGAGATTGGGATAGGCCTTGTTGGTCGGCTTCCAGATGATCATTGCCAGCGTCTGCAGCAGGATCGACATGCCGATGGCCGTGATCAGCGGCGCGAGCTTGGGACTGTTGCGCAGTGGTCGGTAGGCCACCTTCTCGATCACGAAGTTGAGGGTTGCCGCGACGACGCAGGCAATGATCAACGCGATGAGGAGGATCAGCCAGCCCGGGGTGTTGGGCATGCCGTCCTTCATGAGCCCGATGATGGTCCAGCTCGTGAGCGCCCCCACCATCAGCACTTCTCCGTGCGCGAAGTTGATCAGATTGATGATGCCGTACACCATGGTGTAGCCCAAGGCTATCAAGGCATACATGCTGCCCAGTACCAGACCGTTGATGATCTGCTGCAGCAAAATGTCCATAACGCGATTTCCTATGTGTTGCACCGTTGCGGGGTGCCATTCACCCGCCGGGCACCGGTTTGGCGCCCCTGGGTTGACAAGCAAAAAACCAGCCAACATGTGTCGCCGGCGGATTTGTGGGCGGGATTGTAGTCATGCACCAGCGTCGATTTGGTGCGCGGCGACCGGGGTTTACCCGCTCACGTCATGCTGTATGCGCGTGGGGCCATGCACGCTTTGCAAGCGTGCTGCAAGCAAGTATCAGCCGTTGCCTTCGGCGTTCCGGCGGCGCAGATCGCGCAGCTTTTCCGCGATGCGAATCTCGAGTCCACGCTCGACGGGCTCGTAGAAGACCTGGCCTTCCAGCCCCTGCGGAAGGTAGCGCTCGCCGGCGGCGAAACCGCCCTCCTCGTCGTGCGCATAGCGGTAGCCCTTGCCGTAGTCGAGCTCTTTCATGAGCTTGGTGGGCGCATTTCGCAGGTGCATGGGCACGGGTCGCGTGCTGTCCGTCTTCACGAGGGCGCGCACCGCGTTGTAGGCCTTGTAGACGGCATTCGACTTGGGAGCGATGGCGAGATAGACCACGCACTCGGCCAGCGCCAGTTCGCCCTCGGGGGTACCCAGCCGCTCATAGACCTCTGCCGCATCGAGCGCCAGGCGCAGTGCGCGCGGATCGGCCAGGCCGATGTCTTCGCTGGCCATGCGCACCAGCCGGCGCGCCATGTAGCGCGGATCGGCGCCGCCGTCGAGCATGCGCACGAACCAGTAGAGCGCGGCGTCGGGGTCGCTGCCGCGCACGGATTTGTGCAGTGCGCTGATGGTGTCGTAGAACTGTTCGCCGCCCTTGTCGTAGCGCCGCATGCGCTCGCCGAGCACCCGCAGCAGCCACTCGTCGGTGATGTGGTCGAGCTTTTCGGCGCGGGCCGCGACCGCGAGTGTTTCGAGGGTGTTGAGCAGCCGGCGCGCATCGCCGTCGGCATAGGCCACGAGGCGATCGACCGCCGCGGCGTCGATGGCGGGCACGGCCTGGATGGCCTGCGCGCGCGCCACGATCTGCTTGAGGTCGTCTTCGCCGAGCGACTGCAGCACATACACGGCGGCGCGCGAAAGCAACGCCGAGTTGACCTCGAACGAAGGGTTCTCGGTGGTCGCGCCGATGAAGGTGAAGAGGCCCGACTCCACATGCGGCAGGAAGGCGTCCTGCTGGCTCTTATTGAAGCGGTGCACCTCGTCCACGAAGACGATGGTGCGCTGCTGCTCCAGTCCGTCGCGCGCGGCAGTGGCCCGCTCTACCGCTTCGCGGATGTCCTTCACGCCGCCGAGCACCGCGCTGATGCTCAGGAACTGCGCGTCGAACGCATCGGCCATGAGCCGCGCGATGGTGGTCTTTCCGGTGCCCGGCGGCCCCCAGAGGATGCAGGAATGCGGCTGGCCCGATTCGAACGCGATTCGCAGCGGCATGCCCGGGCCGAGCAGGTGCTGCTGGCCGATGACCTCGCCCAGCGTCCTGGGACGCAGGCGCTCGGCAAGGGGTTGGTGGGCGGTGGTGGCCAAGCCTGTGGGTTTATTGCTTGACGACGTCTGCGCCGGCCGGCGGCTTGAAGTCGAACACGCTCGCCGGCAGCGAAGGATTCACCTCGACCTTGCCGAACTTGAGCACCGAGCGCTGGCCAAAGCTGTCGAGGATTTCGAGCGCTGCCAGCGCCTCGCCCTGGAAGCCGACCTGAACGCTCTGCAGCTGGCCGTCCTTGTTCTTCGGCGTGGCCTTGACCCATTGCAGGCCATCGCGCTCCGGCGCGGCCTCGAGAGTGAAATCGGCCTGCAGGGCCTTCAGGTCGGGCGCCGCGGCGATCAGCGCCGCCGGCGTGGAGCCCAGCGCCTGCGCCTGCGCGCGCTGCGTGACCTGGTTCAGGTCGGCGTCGTAGAGCCACAGCGTCTTGCCGTCGGCCACGATGACCTGCGCAAAGGGCTTCTGGTAGTCGAACTTGAATTTGCCGGGGCGCTGGAATTCGAAGGTGCCGCTCGAGGTCTTGGTGCGGCCTGGTTGCCCTTCGCGCGCCGGGGCGGTCACGGTCTGGGTGAAATCGGCGCGGCCGGACTTGACCGTCCTGACGAAGGTTTCAAGGCTTTCGAGCCCGCCGGCCCAGGCGTTGGCGGAACTCAGGAGGCCGATCAACAGCCAATGACGCAATTTCAATTTGGATTCCTCGCTTGGAAAAGCTGTGGCATTGGCATCGACCCTAACCGCCGCGAATTGCGGCAGCAGCAGGGCTTCATGAAGATTTGCAATGCCGATGGGCGTTTTTGCAAATTGCCTTTCAGCACGTAACCTGAATCTTGAGAACCACAGCGCGGCGAATTACTCTGCCGCGCGCGCGGGCACCAGAATTTCGCGCTGGCCGCTGCCACTCATCGCACTGACCAGGCCGGCCTTTTCCATGTCCTCGACGAGGCGCGCGGCGCGGTTGTAGCCGATCTTCAGGTGGCGCTGCACCAGCGAGATGCTGGCCTTGCGGTTCTTGAGCACGACTTCGACCGCCTGGTCGTACATCGGGTCTTTCTCGCCGTCGCCACTGCCCAGCAGGTCGCCTTCACCGTCGCCATCGACCGTGCCGCCTTCGAGCACGCCCTCGATGTAGTCGGGCTCGCCCTGGCTCTTGAGATAGGCCACCACGCGGTGCACTTCCTCATCGCTGACGAAGGCCCCGTGCACGCGGATCGGCAGGCCCGTGCCGCTGGGCATGTAGAGCATGTCGCCCATGCCCAGCAGCGCCTCGGCGCCCATCTGGTCGAGGATGGTGCGGCTGTCGATCTTGCTCGACACCTGGAACGCGATGCGGGTCGGGATGTTGGCCTTGATGAGGCCGGTGATCACGTCGACGCTCGGGCGCTGGGTGGCAAGAATGAGGTGGATGCCGGCGGCACGCGCCTTCTGCGCGAGACGGGCGATCAGCTCTTCGATCTTCTTGCCGACCACCATCATCAGGTCGGCCAACTCGTCGATGACCACGACGATGTGCGGTTCGCGCCGCAGCGGCTCCGGATCGT
Source organism: Variovorax sp. CF313 (assembly GCF_000282635.1). Classification (GTDB taxonomy): domain Bacteria; phylum Pseudomonadota; class Gammaproteobacteria; order Burkholderiales; family Burkholderiaceae_C; genus Variovorax. Next base: position 25,256 of record NZ_AKIW01000020.1, on the reverse strand, counting down.
CCGGTGTGAGGCTGAAGGGGTTGTAGATGAACTCCTCGCGCGCCTTGGCTTCGTCGATCTTGGTGTTGTAGCCGGCCAGGTTGCGCACGCCGAGCTTGCTCATGAGCTTGTAGCGGCGCTCCATCTCGGCCACGCACCAGTTCAGGCCGTGCGCCGCCTGGCGCATGTCGGTGACCACGGGCGCCAGCAGGTGCGGAATGCCTTCGTAGACCGACATTTCGAGCATCTTCGGGTCGATCATCAGCAGGCGAACGTCGCGTGCCTCGGCCTTGTAGAGCAGCGAGAGGATCATCGCGTTGATGCCCACCGACTTGCCCGAACCGGTGGTACCGGCCACCAGCACGTGCGGCATCTTCGCGAGGTCGGCCACCACCGGGTTGCCGATGATGTCCTTGCCGAGGCCCATGGTGAGCATCGACTTGCCTTCGTTGTAGATCTGTGAGCCCAGGATTTCGCTGAGCTTGATCGACTGGCGCTTGGCGTTCGGCAGCTCAAGCGCCATGTAGTTCTTGCCCGGGATTGTCTCGACCACGCGGATCGACACCAGCGAGAGCGAGCGTGCGAGGTCCTTGGCAAGACCGAGGATCTGCGAGCCCTTGACGCCCGTGGCGGGCTCGATCTCGTAGCGCGTGATGACGGGACCGGGCGAAGCGAGCACCACGCGCACCTCGACGCCGAAGTCCTTGAGCTTCTTCTCGATCATGCGCGAGGTCATCTCGAGCGTGTCGGCCGACACTGTTTCCTGGCGCGCCTGCGCGGCGTCGAGCAAGTCGACCTGCGGCAGCTTGCTGTCGGGCAGTTCCTTGAAGAGCGGCTTCTGGCGCTCCTTGACGACGCGGTCGCTCCTGGGCACTTCGGTCATCGCGGGCTCGATCTGCACCGGCGGCGATGGCGGGCGGCGCTTGGGGCGCGGCTCGATATGGATTTCGTCCTCGTCGTCGAAGGCGCCACCTGACGACGAAACCAGCGAGGGCTCCGCCCTGGCCGCGTCGTCGCGCGTGAACGCTGGTTCGTCGGCCTCGGCACGCTCGCGGGCGGCCTGCTTGCCCATGGCGATGTCGGCCGCCATTTCGCGTTTCTCGCGACGCGACTCGAACAGCGAATAGGCACGCGCGCCGATGCGCTCGGCGATCAGGCTCCAGGAGAAACGGAACACCAGCGCCGAGCCGATCACGCCGCCGGCGATGGCCACCAGCGCCGATCCAGTGAAGCCCATCCAGCGCACGCTGGCCGGCCCCACGAGATAGCCCAGCGCGCCGCCGCCGGAACCCGGCAGATGCGCCTCGAGCCGGTACAGGCGCGACCATTCGAGCATGGTGCTTGCGCACAGCAGCAGGACGAGGCCAAACCAGAAGGCAAGACGGCTGCGATTGAAGCGCCCACGCGGCGCCGGTTGCTCGGCGGATGCAGGCTCGCCGCCGCGCAGCCAGTTGGCCAGCGAAGAGAGCCATGCGCGCAGTCCGGCGAAAAGGCACCACCACACGGAATAGCCGGCAAGGTAATAGCTGCCATCGGCCAGCCAGGCGCCGATGCGGCCGCCCCAGTTCTTGATTTCTCCCCCTGTGCCCGAGGTCGACCAGGCGGCGTCCGAAGGCGTGAAGCTCAGCATCGCGAGCAGCCAGAACAACAGCGCCGCGAATCCTGCGATCAGCGTGATCTCATGGGCGAAGCGCATGGCGCGCATGCGCACGGGTTGCCCCTCGGCGGCGGAAGAAGATTGAAGCGTATTGAGCGAATAGGTCATGAAAAACACGGCGCCCGGCCCGGAAAAGCGGGGGCCGGAAGCACGAACACTACAACAAAAGGCCAGGACCGCCGGCAGCGGCGGACCCGGCCCTGGAGGTTCAAGCCAACGACAGGAGCCGTTCCTTGACGATCATCGACCCGTCATCCAGGGTTTGCACGAAACCTCGCTCTTCGAGGTCCTTCATCACACGGCTGACCATTTCGCGTGAAGCGCCCACCATCTTGGCCAGGTCCTGGCGGGAAATCTTGTCGCGCACCTTGAGATTGCCGGCGCCGTCCTCGACGGCGAACTCGAGCAGCGAGCGGGCCACGCGGCCGTAGACGTCCATCAGCGCCAGCGACTCGATCTTGCGGTCGGCATGGCGCAGGCGCTGCACCAGGCCACGCATGATGTTGTAGGCCATCGAGGAATTCTCGGGCAGGCAGCGCGCGAAGGCGTCGCGGCCCAGCATGAGCACGTCGCACTGGATTTCGGTGCGCACCGTGGCCGAGTGCGGCTCGTCGTCGATGAGGCTCATCTCGCCCAGGTAGTCGCCGGGGTGCAGCGTGGCGAGGATGACCTCGCGCCCGCGGCTGTCGGCGCTGGTGACGCGCGCGCGGCCGGTCAGGATGATGTAGAGCGCATCGGACTTCTTGCCCTGCTCCACCACGACCTCCGCGCGCTTGAAGCGCTTCTTGATGATCGCGTCCGCGATGCTGGCGGACTGCGTGGCCGTCAGCGACGCGAACAGCGGAACGCGCCGAAGCAATTCGAGGTTGGAAAGCATCGACATTTATCAATCCCTGATACAGCGCGCAGAGCAGTCCGAAGAGCAAGCCGATGGATTACTACAATCGCGCGCATTGAAAACACCGTTTACCCGGTGTTGAACCGGGCAGTGATACTCCATATATATCGCTACCACCCTGAAAATGTACACGCTGAAGCAGCGTATATCTTAGGTTTTCTACTCATGTCCGCTCCTCGACACGCCAAGGTTTTGATTCTCGGCTCCGGCCCGGCCGGCTATACCGCAGCCGTCTACGCAGCCCGCGCAAACCTTCAGCCCCTGCTCATCACCGGCATCGCCCAGGGTGGGCAATTGATGACCACCACCGAGGTCGACAACTGGCCGGCCGACGTCCACGGCGTGCAGGGCCCCGACCTGATGCAGCGCTTCCTGGAGCACGCCGAGCGTTTCAAGACGCAGATCGTTTTCGACCACATCAACAAGGTCGACCTGGGCAAGCGCCCCTTCACCCTCACCGGCGACAGCGGCACCTACACCTGCGACTCGCTGATCATTGCCACGGGTGCTTCCGCGAAGTACCTGGGCATCGATTCCGAACAGAAGTTCATGGGCCGCGGCGTCTCCGCCTGCGCGACCTGCGACGGCTTCTTCTACCGCGAGCAGGAGGTCTGCGTGATCGGAGGCGGCAACACCGCTGTCGAAGAAGCGCTCTACCTCGCCAACATCGCGAACAAGGTGACGCTGGTGCATCGCCGCGACAAGTTCCGCGCCGAACCCATCCTGATCGACAAGCTCAACGAGAAGGTCGCCGAAGGCAAGATCGTGCTGAAGCTGCACAACGAACTCGACCAGGTGCTCGGCGACGACTCGGGCGTGACGGGCATCCGGATCAAGAACACACAGAGCGGAGCCACCGAGCAGATCGACCTCAAGGGCTGCTTCATTGCCATCGGGCACCATCCCAACACCGACATCTTCCAGGGCCAGCTGGAGATGAAGGACAACTACATCCTGACCCGCTCGGGCCTGCAGGGCTTCGCCACGATGACCAGCATTCCGGGCGTCTTTGCCGCCGGCGACGTGCAGGACAACGTGTACCGCCAGGCCATCACGAGCGCGGGCACCGGCTGCATGGCGGCACTCGACGCTCAGCGATTCCTGGAGCAGGACGGCACGCTGTAACCGGTGCGAGCCCCAAAAGGGCTATAATCCAAGGCTTTGCCGAAACAGGGCCCTCTCATGGGGATTCCTGGCATACAGGCAAAGCCGGGGTACCGCCACCCGTTTTCTGGCGAGGTCAAGCTGCAAAACACCTGCAATCGCCACGATTGCGCCGGTGCCAGCTGTTCAAGAAAGAGTGTCCACATGGCACGCGTATGCGACGTAACGGGCAAAGGCCCGATGGTCGGAAACAACGTTTCCCACGCCAACAACAAAACCAAGCGCCGGTTCCTGCCGAACCTGCAATACCGCCGTTTCTGGGTCGAGACTGAAAATCGCTGGGTTCGCCTGCGCGTTTCGAGCGCTGCACTGCGCCTGATCGACAAGAACGGTATCGACGCCGTGCTCGCAGACCTGCGCGCACGCGGCCAAGCTTAAGGAGCTGAAACATGGCAACGAGCAAAGGCGGACGCGAAAAGATCAAGCTGGAATCCACCGCGGGTACCGGCCACTTCTACACGACCAGCAAGAACAAGAAGACGATGCCTGAAAAGATGTCGATCATGAAGTTCGACCCGAAGGCGCGCAAGCACGTCGAATACAAGGAAATCAAGCTGAAGTAATTCGGCCCTCTGGTTCTCCCAAACAAAAAACCCGCTGCTTACCCAGCGGGTTTTTTGTTGCCTGCAGTTTTCGCTCTCGCCCTCCCCTCATCGGAAAAGCGGAGCATGCCGCAAGAAACGACAGGCGTAAAAAAGCCGGCAATCAAGCCGGCCTTTTGATTGGCGCGTGGCTCGCGTCAGGCGCGTGCAGCGCGCAGGCGGGTCGAGAAGTCGCGCAGGCCGGCAATGCCGCTGGCTTCCGCCCGGTGGCACCAAGCTGCCAGATCGGCGGCCAGCTGCTCGCGCGACTGGGAGGTGTTCAGCCACAGCTGGCGCAACTCTTCGCGCATCGTGGCCATCTTGTCGAGCACGGGGTGGGCGGCGCGGGCCTGCACCACATGCGAACGGGCCGCGGCAGGCACCTTGTCGTCGTCGCGGTGCAGCCAGCGCTTGGCAGCCTTGAGCACCGACAGGTCGGCCCCCTTGGTCTTCAGCGCGTCCAGCTCCTGGCTGGTGGCACGGCGCATTTCGCGCGCATAGCCAGCCATGACTTCATAGCGGTTGGCGATGACGGCCTCGAGCGTCTTCTCGTTGGCCACGGGCTGGATATCACCCATCAGCATCTTCGGCGGCACCTTCTTGACCTTGGCCCAGCCGAGCTTCTGGAACACCTGGATGTAGATCCAGCCGATGTCGAACTCGTACTTCTTGACCGAGAACTTGGCCGAGGTCGGATAGGTGTGATGGTTGTTGTGCAGCTCTTCGCCACCGATGATCAGGCCCCAGGGCATGATGTTGCGGCTGGCGTCCGGCGCCTCGAAGTTGCGATAGCCCCAGTAGTGGCCGATGCCATTGATGACGCCGGCGGCGGTGATGGGGATCCAGAGCATCTGCACGGCCCACACGGCCATGCCAAGCGTGCCGAACAGCGCCAGGTTGATCACGAGCATCAAGCCCACACCCTGCCAGCTGTAGCGCGTATACAGGTTGCGCTCGATCCAGTCATCGGGCGTGCCGTGGCCGTAGCGCTCCATCGTTTCCTTGTTCTTCGACTCGGCGCGATACAGCTCGGCGCCGCGCCAGAGCACTTCGTCGATGCCCTTGACCTGCGGGCTGTGCGGGTCGTCGACGGTTTCGCACTTGGCGTGGTGCTTGCGGTGGATGGCGACCCATTCCTTCGTCACCATGCCCGTGCCGAGCCACAGCCAGAAGCGGAAGAAATGCGATGGGATCGGGCCCAGATCCATGGCCCGGTGCGTCTGCGTGCGGTGCAGGAAGATCGTGACCGCGGCAATCGTGATGTGCGTGGTGACAAGCGTGTACAGCACGACTTGCCACCATGCGAGGTCCCACAGGCCGTGTCCGAGCCATTGGATAGCCGCATTCAGGACGGCCGAGTCAGGAAGCAACATTGAGTCAGGTACTCCATGGCCACACGAAGGTGCAGCCTTTAGATAACCCGCGATTTTAAAGCGGCAGGCCTAAAGCAAAGCCTTTAAACCTTCAAGAAAAGCGCAGATTAACCCTAGTTTGGAGTTCCGCCTCTATTTCCGGTTCCACGCCGCGGCGAAGAAACCGTCGGTCGAATGACGGTGCGGCCACAGCCGCAGGTAGCGGCGGCCGCCCTCCCCGCCGGCGCACAGCGCCTCGGAGCCCTCGACTTTCAGGCCCTGCAACAGCTCCGCCGCATCCACGGGCACGAAATCGGGGTTGGCGGCGCCGAAGGCCTCCGCAATCGCCTCGTTTTCCTCCGGCAGCACGCTGCACGTGGCATAAACCAGACGGCCGCCCGATTTCACGAGCCGCGCCGCGCTTTGCAGGATTGCCGTCTGCTTGACCGTCAGTTCCTCGACCGATTTGAGCGACTGGCGCCATTTCAGGTCAGGATTGCGCCGCAGCGTGCCCAGCCCCGAACAGGGCGCGTCGACCAGCACGCGGTCGATCTTGCCCGCCAGGCGCTTGATGCGGTCGTCGCGCTCGTGCGCGATCGCGGCCGGATGGACGTTCGAGAGCTTGCTGCGCGCCAGCCGCGGCTTGAGCGCGTCGAGGCGGTGCGCCGAGGTGTCGAAGGCATACAGCCGGCCGGTGTTGCGCATCGTCGCGCCGATGGCCAGCGTCTTGCCGCCGGCACCGGCGCAAAAATCGACCACCATCTCGCCGCGCTTGGCGTCCAGCAGCAGCGCCAGCAGTTGGGAGCCTTCGTCCTGCACCTCGATGGCGCCACGGGCAAAGGCGTCCAGCTTGGTCAGTGCCGGCTTGCCGTCGATGCGCAGGCCCCAGGGCGAGAACGGGGTTGCTTCCGATTTGATAGCAGCCTTCGCAAGCTCCGCCTTCACATCCGCGCGCTTGTCGGTCAGCGCATTGACGCGCAGATCGAGCGGTGCGGGCTGCTGCAGTGCTTCGACCAGCGGCCAGAAGCCGTCGCCCAGCTGCGCCTTGAGCGGCGCCACCAACCACTCGGGCAGGTTGTGGCGATGGCGTTCCAGCAGGTCGTCCGGCTTGACGGCGTCGCAGTTGTCGAGCCAGCGCTTTTCGGTGTCGTTGAGCGCGCTCTTCAGAAAATCGCGCGGGCCATGAAAGCCCAGGATCGCCATGCGGCGCTCCTTCGAGCCACTGCCCGAGGGCGAAAGGTGATCGAACAGCAGCTTCTTGCGAAGCACGGTGTAGACGGTTTCGGCAAGCGTCGCGCGCTCGCGCGGGCCGAACTCGCGGTGGTCGCGGAAGAACCGCGAAACGACCTGGTCGGCCGGGTGATCGAATTTCAGGACAAGGCCGACCAGATCGGCGGTGGCCTCCAACAGGGCTTTGGGGTGCATCCCCCGATTGTCTCAGCCGCCGCCCCGTCCAGTCCGAAGGGCTATGCGCCGCGCATCCAGACGGCTCCGAAGGCCTCCCGCTCGACGTCTTCCAGCTTGGGCGAATGGCCAGCCCACAGCACCAGCGCGGCGCCCGGCAGCGTGAGGGTCTGCTCCAGCTGGCGGCACAGGTTCCAGCGGTCTTCGTCGTCGAGCCCCGGTAGCTCGACGAACACGATATAGGCTCGGCGCCACGGGAATTCGTGCAGGTTCTTGCGCACCAGCCAGGCCCGCGAGGCAGGCAGGCAGCGCACCAGGTCGGCCCGCAGTTCGCCCAGCTCGAAATCGTTCAGGTCGTGCCGCGAGATCTGGCTGAAGACCGGGGTGCCGGTGATCTCTTCCCAAGCACGCGTCTCGGCCTCTTCCGCCTCCTTGAGACGGCCGCGCCACAGCTTCAGCGCCTCTTCATCGTGCGGCCCCGCGTCGGGATCTTCGAGCGAGGCCACGGCGCTCCTGGCCGCCCACCAGCGGCTGGCGGCGCCGGAGCCGTGCAGCCGTTCGAGCACGGCAAGACGCGCTTCCCGATCGCTCGCCGGCAGCATCTGGGCCAGCCCGCGCAGCGCGCCGGGATGCTCCGGCGCGATCTGCAGGGCGCTCTCGTAGCGCACGCGCACGGGGGCGGCGGGATCGAGCCGCCGCTCGGAATCGGCCCACTCGACCATCTCGTCGGGCGTATTGCGCTCGCCACGCGCGGCCAGCACGGTGATGCGCTCGCGGATGCGCGACCGGTGTGCATGGTGCTGCTTCCAGTCGGAGGCGTGGGCGCGGCGCCATTGTTGGTCGAAATGCTCGATCCATTGCTTTTCGTCGGCCAACAGCTCGAGTGCCGGGCGCATCGACCACTCGGGCATGACCGCCTTCTGGTCGAGCGCCTCCAGGCGATCCCGCAAGACGGGGTGGGTGTCTTCGAGGTCGCTGACGCGGCGCATCGCCTCGCGCAGCGCCTGGCGGGCGAAGTCTTCGCCGGGCGGCGTATGCACGCGCTTGCGCAGGGCCTCGAACGGGCCCGGAGGCTGCGGCTCATGCTCGGCGCGGGCCCAATGCCAGGGCCAGAACTCGTTGGCGTACCAGTTGCCCTTGATCGCGATCTCGGTCAGTGCAGCCGCCGCCACGGAAGCGCCCAGCAGCCGGCCCGAGATGCGGTCGGCTTCGTACTCGTCCTGGCGAGCCAGCGCGAAGGTCTTGGCCGCGAAGCGTGGGAAGTACCAGCGGAAGAAGGCCTGCGAAAACAGCGCCATCACGCCCTCGTTGCGCTGCAGGTCGGCATCGAGCTTGAGCCACGACAGGCGGGTGCGGTAGATCCAGGCGCTCAGCTTGCCGTGGTTGCCGCGCAGATGGCCGTATTCGTGCGCCAGCACCGACAGCAGCCGCCGCCGGTCGAGCATCATCATCAGCGGCAGGCCGATGCTCAGCGAGTTGACGGCGCCGCCGAACAGCCCGAAGCGCGGCACCTGCCGGATGCTGGCATTGAATTCGTCATCGAGATAGACGTGGTGGACCGGCGGCCCCTTGATCTTGCCGCGGATGCGGTCCAGCGCCTCGAAGAGTGCCGGCGCGTCGGCCCTGCGGATTTCCACGCCCTCGGGCTCGTCGAAGCGCACCCAGAGCGCGCGCAGCGTGGCCCACAGCAGCCCCAGGGCGAACAGCAGCAGCCAGCCCCGCGTGAAATTGGAGCGCGCTCCCCCGATCGAGGAAACCACCCAGACAATGATGCCCACCGAAAGCCCGAGACAGCCCAGTACCCACAGGTAGCCGAGCGCGGCAAAGGCCGCGACGCTGCGTCGATAGCGCGCACCGTCGTCCGCGCTGGCGTGCTCGCTCAGTCGAACCAGGTGAACAAAATCAGCGCGATCCATCCGACTCCCGTCAAATCAAGCCCCGACAGTTTTTGAAGAAAGAAGCCCCGTTGAACGACGAAGACCTCCCGCCCCTGATCGAAACGCCCCCCGGCCGCTACCGCCACTACAAGGGTGGCGAATACGAAGTGATCGGCACCGTGCGCCACAGCGAGACGCTGGAGCCGATGACGCTGTATCGCGCCCTGTACGGCGCCCATGGCCTCTGGGTCCGGCCGGCCGCCATGTTCGGCGAAACCGTCGAGATCGACGGTACGCCCCGGCAAAGATTCACCCCGATCTAGCCAGGCAGGCAGTGCATGCCCGCCTTGCCTGAATGAACTGCTACATTTTTCGTAGCAATTCCGGTTCCATCAACCGCAGCGGACGTCCGTCACGCGGCTGCGGGCGTCGACGTCGAGATTGAGCCGACCGCCATTGAGTTCTGTCGTGGCCGCGTCGCCGGGCTTCAGCACGCGCACCGTGCCGGCGGCTGCACGCACGCGGGCGGCGGCTTCGAGCTGGGGCGTCAGCGGCTGGCCCACGGCAAAGCGGGCGCCATCGGCGTTGCACTGGTAGACCGGTTCAGGCGGCGGCGCAGCAGGTGCCGGGGCGGGCGCGGGCGCCGGAGCGGCACAGGCCGCCATCAGGGCGGCGCTGGCAACGGCCAGCAGCAACGATTGGGTTTTCACTTTCTAAGCTCCCGAAAACCCGCGAATATAAACAACTTTACCGATTGTGACTCGATGTATCTGCCAGCCACCCGGCAATAGCACACGGATACAACAGATGCTCCTGCGCCAGCACCCGCCCGGCCAGGGTGACCGCCGTGTCGTCGGGCAGCACGGGCACGACGGCCTGGGCCAGTATCGGTCCGTGGTCGAGCTCGGTGGTCACCTGATGGACCGTCACGCCCGCCACCTTGCAGCCCGCCTCGATGGCGCGCTGGTGCGTGTGGAGTCCCGGGAACGCCGGCAGCAGCGAGGGATGGATGTTCACCAGCCGGCCGGCGTAGCGTTCAACGAAGCCCGGCGTCAGGATGCGCATGAACCCCGCCAGCACCACCAGGGCCGGCGCGTAGCCGTCGACCGCCGTCGCCAGCGCTGCGTCGAAAGCTTCGCGGGTGGCGAAATCCTTGTGCGGGATGACTGCGGTGTCGATGCCGTGCGCCTTGGCGATTGCCAGTCCGCCGGCCTCGGCCTTGTTGCTCACCACGGCGGCGATGCGTGCGCCGAAGCGCTCGGCCCAGCGGTCGCGCTCGGCGGCGCGCACGATGGCTGCCATGTTGGAGCCGCCGCCGGAGATCAGGATCACGATGTTCTTCATGGGAAGGCGGGATTATCTGTGCCCACGCTTGTCGCGGCGCGGACACCGTTTCACAGCACGACCGTGCTAAAACTCACGGTTCCGGAGACACACCGCGTCTGCGGTGAACCGATCAACACAGCGAGGCACGCATGGATTTGAGCTTCACACCCGAAGAACAGAAGTTCCGCGAAGAGGTTCGCGCCTGGGTCAAAGAGAACCTTCCCCAAGAGATTTCGCACAAGGTGCACAACGCGCTCGAGCTGACGCGCGACGATCTGCAAGGCTGGGCCAGGATCCTTGGCAAGAAGGGCTGGCTCGGCTACGGCTGGCCGAAGGAATTCGGCGGCCCGGGCTGGACCGCCGTGCAGCGCCACCTGTTCGAGGAAGAAACCGCCCTGGCTGGCGCGCCGCGCATCATCCCGTTCGGCCCGGTGATGGTGGCGCCGGTGATCATGGCCTTCGGCAATGCCGAGCAGCAGAAGCGCTTTCTCCCCGGCATCGCCAGCGGCGAAGTCTGGTGGAGCCAGGGCTACAGCGAACCAGGTTCGGGCTCCGACCTCGCGTCCGTGAAGACCAAGGCCGAACGCAAGGGCGACAAGTACATCGTCAATGGCCAGAAGACCTGGACCACGCTCGGCCAGCACGGCGACTGGATGTTCAACCTCGTGCGCACCAGCAACGAAGGCAAGCCGCAAACGGGCATCAGCTTCCTGCTGCTCGACATGAAGTCGCCCGGCGTGACCGTGCGCCCCATCAAGCTGCTCGACGGCGGCCATGAAGTGAACGAGGTGTTCTTCGACAACGTCGAAGTGCCCGCCGAGAACCTGATCGGCGAGGAGAACAAGGGCTGGACCTACGCCAAGCACCTGCTCTCGCACGAACGCACCAACATCGCCGACGTGAATCGCGCCAAGCGCGAACTCGAGCGCCTCAAGCGCATCGCGAAGAGCGAAGGCGTCTACGACGACCAGCGCTTCCGCGACGAGATCGCCAAGCTCGAGGTCGACATCGTCGCGCTCGAGATGATGGTGCTGCGCGTGCTGTCGGCCGCCACTTCGGGCAAGAACTCGCTCGACGTCGCGGGCCTGCTCAAGATCCGCGGCAGCGAGATCCAGCAGCGCTACAGCGAACTGATGATGCTGGCCGGCGGCCCGTATTCGCTGCCGCTGATCCGCGAGGCGATGGAAGCCGGCTGGCAGGGCAACTTCCCGGGCGGCAACCCGGCGCTCGCGCCGCTGACGTCCACCTTCTTCAACATGCGCAAGACCACCATCTACGGTGGCTCGAACGAAGTGCAACGCAACATCGTCGCGCAGACGGTTCTGGGCTGAGGAGACAAGAACATGGATTTCAACTTCACCGACGACCAGGAACAACTGCGCGACGCCGTTCGCAAGTGGGTCGACAAGGGCTACGACTTCGAGCGCCGCCGCGGCATCGAGGCCAAGGGCGGCTTCTCGCGCGAGGCCTGGGACGAACTGGCCGAGCTTGGCCTGGGCGGCCTGTACATCAGCGAGGACGACGGCGGACTGGGCATGGGCCCCGTGGCAGGCATGGTCGTCATGGAAGAACTGGGCCGCGGCATCGTGCTGGAGCCCTTTGCGCAGACGCTGATCGCCGGTGCGGTGCTCAGCGGCTATGCCGGCGCAGACACCAAGGACAGCTGGCTGCCGCGCATCGCGGGCGGCCAGGCCATCGTGGTGCTGGCGTACCAGGAGCGCAAGGCACGCTGGCGCCTCGACGTGTGCGAGGCCACGGCCGCCAAGTCGGGCGACGGCTATGCGCTGACCGGCGCCAAGAGCGTGGTGCCGGTGGGCGACGAAGCCGACGCCTTCCTGGTGCCCGCCAAGGTCGGCGGCAAGATCGCCCTCTTCCTGGTCGAGCGCAGTGCCAGCGGCGTCGAGGCCCGCGGCTACGGCACGCAGGACGGCGGCCGCGCGGCCGAAGTGGTGTTCGACAAGGCCGATGCGACGCTGGTCACGCTCGATGGCCTGGCCGCGCTCGAATACGCGGTGGACGTCGGCATTGCCGCCACCTGTGCCGAAGCCGTCGGCGTGATGGACAAGACCATGGCCGTCACCGTCGACTACATGAACCAGCGCAAGCAGTTCGGCGTGGCCATCTCGACCTTCCAGGCGCTGCGTCACCGCGTCGCCGACATGAAGATGCAGCTCGAGCTCGCGCGCTCGATGAGCTACTACGCGACGCTCAAGCTCAACGCCCCGGCGGACGAACGCCGCCAGGCGCTGGCACGAGCCAAGTACCAGCTCGGCGTGTCGATGCGCTTCGTGGCCGCGAACTCGGTGCAGCTGCACGGCGGCATCGGCGTGACCGACGAATACATCGGCAGCCACTATTTCCGCAAGCTCACACAGATGGAAATGACCTTCGGCGACACGCTGCACCACCTGGGCGAAGTGTCGGCCCGCATGCAGGACACCGCCGGCGTCTTCGCCTAGGACAAGGCTCGCCCCCAGGGCTGCGCGCACTTCGTGTCGCTGCGCCACCCCCCTACCGGGGGCAACACCTGCGGCCCGGCAAAGCCGGTTCCGCGGTGTTCCGCTAGCATCCAACGCCCGCTCGCTTCGCGCCGGCGGGCGTTTTTCACTTGGCCCCTCACTCCCGGACCCCAGGAACGAAACATGCAGACTCGCCGCTCTCTTCTGGTCGCCATGGCCGCCACCGGAACCACTGCCGCCATGCTGACCGCCTGCGCCACCTCTCCCACGCCTTCCTACACCGAGCGCCCGCCCATCGTGTTCATGCACGGCAACGGCGACTCGGCCGCGCTCTGGCAGACGACGATCTGGCGCTTCGAGTCGAACGGCTGGCCGCGCGAGCGGCTCTTCGCTGTCGACCAGCCGAACCCGGTCGCGCGCGACGACGACGCCGTGGCCCAGGCCGGGCGCAGCTCGACCGGCGATTCGGCGGTGTTCCTGAAGGCCGAGGTCGACAAGGTGCTGAAGGCCACCGGCGCCAGCAAGGTCGTGCTGATCGGCAACTCGCGCGGCGGCAACACCATCCGCAACTACGTGCAGAACGGCGGCGGCGCGGCCGTGGTGAGCCATGTGGTGCTGGGCGGCAACCCGGCGCACGGCATCTGGGTGGTGAAGGGCTTCCGCGAGAACAACGAGTTCTCGGGACTGTCCGGCTTCATGCAGCAGCTCAATGCGCCGAAGGGGCCGAACGGCGAGGAGGTCACGCCGGGCGTGAAGTGGATGACCCTGCGCTCGGACAACAACGACAAGTATGCGCAGCCCGATGGCGTGTGGATCGGCGCGCCCGGCAAGCCGACGAACATCGGCTTCGACGGGCCGGCGCTCAAGGGCGCGACCAATGTGGTGCTGCCGCGCGTCGATCATCGCGAGACCTCGTTCTCGCCCGCGGCGTTCGCAGCGACCTGGCAGTTCCTGACCGGGCAGGCGCCGCGCAGCACCGACGTTGCGGCCGAGGCGGATGTCGTGCTCAACGGTCGTGCGCTCGGCGCGGAAAATCTTCCGCTGAACGGCGCGAAGGTCACCGTGTACGCCGTCGCCCCTGCCACCGGCGTGCGGCTCGGCGAGGCCGTTTTCACCAAGTCGGTCGGCGCCGATGGCCGCTGGGGGCCTTTCAAGGCGCGCGGCGACGCGGCCTACGAATTTGTCCTGGCCACGCCGAGCTACGGCACCACGCACATCTACCGCAGCCCCTTTCCGCGCAGCAGCAGCGTCGTGAACCTGCGGCCGGAACGCATCATTCCGGCCGACAACGGAGCCAGCGCGGTCGTCGTGTTCACGCGGCCGCGCGGCTACTTCGACGCACAGCGCGACACCATGCGCTTCGACGGCAAGAGCCCTCCGACAGGTGTGCCACCCCAGGGCTCGGGCGTTTCGACCTCGCGGCTGCGCATCGAGGGCGGTGGCGCCCCGCGCGCGGTGACCGGTGAATTCAACGGCGAGCGCATCACGGGCCTCACGTGGCCGGCCGCGAGCGAGCACACGACCGTGCTCGAACTGACCTACTGAAGCGAGGCCGGCCATGAACGACGCGAGCACGCCCTTCGTCCTGCAGGCGCGCGACAGCCGCGGCGTGGCCACGCTGACGCTGAACCGGCCGGCCTCGTTCAACGCGCTGTCGGAAGGCATGCTCGGCGCGCTCGAGCAGGCGCTCGGCGAGATCGCGGCAGACGACAGCATTCGCGCGGTCGTCATCGCGGCAGCGGGCAAGGCCTTCTGCGCGGGCCACGACCTGAAGGAAATGCGCGCCGCACCCTCGCTCGGCTACTACCGGCAGCTGTTCGAACGCTGCGGCGCGATGATGCTGTCGATCCAGAAGCTGCCGGTGCCCGTGATCGCGCGCGTGCACGGCATCGCGACGGCGGCGGGCTGCCAGCTCGTCGCTGTCTGCGACCTGGCGGTGGCGTCGAGCGAGGCGCGCTTCGCGGTCAGCGGCGTGAACGTGGGGCTGTTCTGCGCCACGCCGAGCGTCACGCTTTCGCGCAACCTCGGCCGCAAGGAAGCCTTCGAGATGCTGGTGACGGGCGATTTCATCGACGCGCGGGAAGCGCGCGAGAAGGGGTTGGTCAACCGCGTGGCGCCGCCCGAGGAACTCGACGCGGCCGTCGAGACACTGGTGGCCAGCATCGTCGCCAAGCCCCGCAAGGCGCTAGCGCTGGGCAAGGCCCTGTTCTATCGCCAGATCGAAACCGGCATCGAGGCCGCGCTGGCCGATGCCAGCCAGACCATGGCCTGCAACATGATGGACGAGAGCGCACTCGAAGGCGTGCAAGCTTTCATCGACAAACGCCCGCCGGACTGGAAGCGCTGAGAAGAAAGTCCACTGCCCGTCGGCATGCGCTTACGGCCGCACCGAAAGGCGTCCTACCGCCTCCATGACCTCGATTCCTAAGATGGATTTTCGGTGTCGGATCCCCCATGCCTTTTGCTGGAGATCCGATGCCGACGTCAAGGAGATTGATCATGGAAAAGCTCATGCAGATCTGCGCGGCAATCGCATTCCTTGCGATGCTGCCCGCGCAAGCTCAAGTGAACACGCCACCGCCGGCCTCCGTCGACCCCGCCATCGCCGAACTCAAGGCTGGCCGCGACAAGATCGCCGCCGACTACAAGGCCGACCGGGCGGCATGCGAT
This sequence comes from Variovorax sp. CF313, assembly GCF_000282635.1. GTDB lineage: Bacteria > Pseudomonadota > Gammaproteobacteria > Burkholderiales > Burkholderiaceae_C > Variovorax. The sequence continues at coordinate 9,889 of NZ_AKIW01000020.1, read as the reverse complement.
GCCATGAAGGACAACGCCAAGGACGTCTGCATCGAAGAGGCCAAGGGCAAGGAAAAGATCGCCAAGGCTGAACTCGACCAGAAGCTGAAGCCCAGCGACAGCAATGCACGCAAGGTGGCGGAGGCCAAGGTGGAAGCGGCCTACAGTATCGCGAAGGAAAAATGCGACGACCAGAAGGGCGATGCGAAGTCCGCATGCGTGAAGCAGGCCAAGGCCGACGAGGCCAGGGGCATGGCCGAAGTCAAGGCGATGAAAAAGTAGCTGGCCGGCTTTCGGCTTGGCGGCGCGCGCCTGCTCAGGCCGAACTGCTGGCAACCGGCTTCGTGATGGTCGCCGTCGCCCGGGCTCCGAGCGTCATTTCGGTGATCCACGAGACCAGCAACGAGCCGTAGGCCTGCCGCGACTCCTGTTTGGACAGCGCGTGATCCGCGCCGGAAAGCACGCGGTAGGTCACCGATTTCACCCGCTTGAAGGCAGCCAGGTAGTTCTCCACCACGGGGTGGGGGACGATCTGGTCGTCCTCCGACTCGACGATGAGGACGTCGCCGGCAAAGGCCGCGCATGCCGCCAGTGCCCGGTTGTCGCCGGGTCCCACGAGCGAGCGGCGGTAGGCCACGAGGTCGGACCGGCTCAGCTTTCCCTTGGGCGTGTCCCACTCGCGGTCGCGGTAGAGCGCCGGCGCACGCAGCGCGAGCCAGCGCACCGGCCGCAGGGCGCTTACCAGCGAAGCGAGATACCCGCCATAGCTGCTGCCGACGATGGCGATGGCGCCGGGGTCGACGGTCGGATGGCCGACCAGCACGTCGTACGCAGCCAACACATCGCGCAGATTGTCTTCGCGGGTCACCTCCAGGCGCTGCGCCGCGTGGCGCGCATGCCCTCGCAGATCGAAAGTCAGGCACACGCAGCCCAGCGCCGCGATTTCATTGGCCCGCTTCAGGTATTGCTCCTGGCTTCCATCCCAGCCGTGGACCAGGAGCACACCGGGCACCATGGTCGACGCGGCAAACAGCGTGCCCTGGATGTGCTGGCCGTCCACGGCAATGTCGATGAGGCTATGGCGTGTCGGCATGTCGCTTCAGCAGTGTGAATTTCGAAAGCCGCCCGATCTCGCGGTCGATGCCGTGGTAGGCCACGATGGCATCCGCGGGTGGCGCGGCCGCTCCGTAGACCTCGAAGGAGGACGCGCGCACGCGGTCGCACTTCGGATGCGCGTGGAACGCTTCGAGCGCCGCGATCTCCGCGCCCGTGGCGCCACCCACGCGCCACGACTGCTCCAGCACCCCCGAACGCCAGTCGCCTCGGCTGCCCATGCCCTGCGCCACGTCATAGTTCACCCGCGAGGCGAAGAAGCCCGGGTAGCAACCGGACACGGCCCGGTGGTAGTGCCGCGCCTGCTCGATCGCACGGCGAAGCGGCGGCGCCGGATTCACGACGGCGAGCAGCCTGTCGAAATCGCCGCGCACGAGCATGAGGTCGGAACCACCGTAGACCTCCTGCCCGGCGTTGTCCCGGGTCGAACGCTGCTCGCCGCAATAGCTGGCGACAAGGTGCTCCACGCTCACCTGTCCGACGCTGTACGTCCTCGGCCGGTCGAGGTTCTCCTCGAGCACGAGGCCTCGGGTCGTGATCTCGGTCTCGTCCATGGCATCGAGACAGCGGTCGAGCGCATCGACGCTTCCCACGACGACCTGCCCACGTCCACCGGTCGCGATCACCGGCTTGACCCGTGCGAGGCCGCCGTCGAGCAGCATGCGCCCCGCCTTGCGCGCCTCTTCGCGTGAGAAGCACGAATAGCCGGGGAGTACCGCCTCCGCGGCCTCGGTCGCGAAGCGCGGGGACCAGCCCGCCGGCCGCGAAGCATCGGCACCGATCAACGGATGGGTGAGCGCCTTGGTGGCGACGAAGGGGTATGGCACCACCCCGCCGAAAAGGTCGTCCACGCCGGTGATGCCCGTCGCGCGCACGAGCGCCGGATCGGTCAGGGTGTCGCTCGGCACGAAGTAGGGCACGCTGCCGTAGGCTTGCCGAGGATCGTAGACGCCCGCGAAAGTGCAGCCCTTGAGGGCCGCCAGCCGCCGTGCGAAGTGGGCGCGCGTGGCATGCTCGTGCTCGGTGCAGTAGCCGTGCGGGTCCACGTCCCAGGTCACGACGCTGCGAAGGCCTGGCGGCAGACGGGACGAACCCGACACCTCGGGGCCGGAGCCGGGGAGCGGTTTCAAGGCGATGCTCATGGCGCCTCCTCGCATGTGCACCCCTCCTCGACGGAGGAAGAAGTTCCGCCATGTTCGGCAAAACGATGCTGCGCCCGGTCGGAGGGCGCAGCGGATGCGCGTGGGAGCAGTCTGGCGCGAAGCGCCTCGGCCTAGCCGTCGTGGAGCCGCGAACTCTGTGGCAGGTGCGCCATCAGGAATTCCATCTGGTCGGCCAGGATGCGGCGGTTGCGCAGAATGAAGTCTTCCCAGAGGCTGGGCACGTAGGGCGCGTAGAGCAGCGGCATGTTCGCCTGCTCGGGCGTGCGGCTGCTCTTGCGATGGTTGCACGGCTTGCAGGCCGTGACCACGTTCATCCAGGTGTCGATGCCTCTCTGGGCAAACGGGATGATGTGCTCGCGCGTGAGTTCGTCTTCATGGAAATGCCCGCCGCAGTAAGCACAAACGTTGCGGTCGCGCGAGAACAGCTTGCTGTTGGTGAGCCCGGGCCGCTGCGTGAAGGGATTGATGCGCGGCACGCCCTTGGTGCCGATGATGCTGTTGATCGCGATCTGCGACTGCTCGCCCGTGATCGCGTTGTGGCCGCCGCGGAACACCGCCACCTGCGCGCCCACTTCCCAGCGAACTTCGTCCGCCGCGTAGTGGATCACCGCCTGTTCCAGCGAAATCCATGACTGGGGCAGCCCTTGGGCCGACAGCTTCAAGACCTTCACACACGACTCCTCGAAACGAGAAAACCACGCAGAGACCAGAGACTCGGGGTGCATCGGCGACTCACGCCAGACCACGCACTGCGTCACAATATACCGGCTTTGTGACAAATCGGCCTGATTCGCCCATTCGACGGGCGAAAGGCGCTATCAAAAAGATACTCACCGATGCAGGTTTTTCGCGGCTTCCGGCACCCGGGCGTAGCTCCGGCCTGCGCCCTCACGATCGGGAATTTCGACGGCGTCCACCGTGGCCACCAGGCCATGCTGGCGCTGCTGCAGACCGAGGCCCGCCACCGCGGGCTGCCGAGCTGCGTGCTCACCTTCGAGCCGCACCCGCGCGACTATTTCGCCGCCGTCACCAGGAAACCCGACCTGGCGCCGGCGCGCATCGGCACGCTGCGCGACAAGCTGACCGAGCTGGCGGCCTGCGGCGTGGCCCAGACCATCGTGCTGCCGTTTGACGGCCGGCTGGCGTCCCAATCGCCCGAGGCGTTCATCCAGAACGTGCTGATCGACGGCCTGGGCGCGCGCTACGTGCTGGTCGGCGACGACTTCCGCTTCGGTGCCAAGCGGGCCGGCGACTACGCCATGCTCGACGCGGCCGGCGAGGCCCGCGGTTTCGACGTCGCACGCATGAACAGCTACGAAGTGCATGGCCTGCGGGTGTCCAGCTCCGCCGTGCGCGATGCGCTGGCCGAAGGCCGCATGGCCGACGCCCACACCCTGCTGGGCCGCCCGTACACCATCTCGGGCCACGTGGTCCATGGCCGCAAGCTGGGCCGCGCGCTGGGCGCCTCCTCGCCGGGCAAGGACGATGGCTTTCGCACCCTCAACCTGCGCTTCAAGCACTGGAAGCCGGCTGCCAGCGGCATCTTCGCGGTGCTGGTCCACGGCCTGGCCGAGCAACCGCTGCCGGGCGTGGCCAACCTCGGCGTGCGGCCCTCGCTCGACGCCAACGACGTCAACGCCGGTCGGGTTCTGCTGGAGACGCATTGCCTTGAGTGGCCCTCGCATCTGGGCGCCGAAGGGGCCTACGGTAAAATCGTCCGCGTGGAACTCCTGCACAAACTGCACGACGAATTGCGCTACACCAGCCTCGAGGCCCTCACTGCGGGCATCGCGAAGGATGGGCGCGACGCACGTGCGTTCTTTGCATCGACCCACGCCGAAACCCACCGCCAGACCACGCGCGATCGAATTTAGCCCTGCACGCACCGTGCTGCCGCCCTTCGACAAGCTCAGGGTGAACGGCTTTACCTTCCGCACCGACGCGCTCCTTTTTTTCCGGGCAGTTCGGGCCGAGCCTGTCGAAGCCCCCTGTTTCGCACCCCAACATGTCTGACGCTGCCACCTCCACCGACTACCGTTCCACGCTGAACCTGCCCGACACCCCCTTCCCGATGCGCGGCGACCTGCCCAAGCGCGAACCGGGTTGGGTGAAGGAATGGAATGACGAGGGCCGCTACCACCGCCTGCGCGACGCCCGCCACGGCGCGCCCAAGTTCATCCTGCATGACGGCCCGCCCTACGCCAACGGCCAGATCCATATGGGCCATGCGGTGAACAAGATCCTGAAGGACATGATCACCAAGGCGCGCCAGCTCGAAGGCTACGACGCGCTCTACGTGCCCGGCTGGGACTGCCACGGCCTGCCGATCGAGAACGCCATCGAAAAGCAGTTCGGCCGCAACCTCAGCCGCGACGAGATGCAGGCCAAGAGCCGCGCCTACGCCACGGAACAGATCGCGCAGCAGATGGCCGACTTCCAGCGCCTGGGCGTGCTGGGCGAATGGGATCATCCCTACAAGACGATGGACTTCGCCAACGAAGCCGGCGAGCTGCGCGCGTTCAAGCGCGTGATCGAGCGCGGCTTCGTGTACCGCGGCCTGAAGCCCGTGTACTGGTGCTTCGACTGCGGCTCCTCGCTCGCCGAATTCGAGATCGAGTACGCCGACAAGAAGAGCCAGACCCTCGACGTGGCCTTCAAGGCGCACGAGCGCGAGAAGGTGCTCAAGGCCTTCGGCACCGACCACACGATCCTCGGCGACATCTTCGCCGTGATCTGGACCACCACCGCGTGGACCATCCCGGCCAACCAGGCGATCAACCTGAACCCCGAGCTGGAGTACTCGCTGGTCGACACAGAGCGCGGCCTGCTGATCCTGGCCAACTCGCTGGTCGAGATGTGCATGACGCGCTACGCGCTCGACGGCAAGGTGCTGGCCACGGTCAAGGGCGAGGCGCTCGGCGGGCTCGAATTCGAGCATCCGCTGTACGACGTGGACGCCGGCTACCAGCGCCTGTCGCCGGTGTACCTGGCCGACTACGCCACCGCCACCGACGGCACCGGCCTGGTCCACTCCTCGCCCGCCTACGGCGTGGATGACTTCAACTCCTGCATCGCCCATGGCGTGGCGTACGACGACATCCTGAACCCGGTCCAGGGCAACGGCAGCTACGCCCCCGACTTCCCGCTCTTCGGCGGGCAGAACATCTGGAAAGCCGTGCCGGTCATCATCGCGGCGCTGCGCGATGCCAACCGCCTGCTGACCACCGAGACCATCACCCACAGCTATCCGCACTGCTGGCGCCACAAGACGCCTGTGATCTACCGCGCCGCAGCGCAGTGGTTCGTGCGCATGGACGAGGGCGAAGGCGTGTTCACCAAGGACAAGGCACCCAAGACGCTGCGCCAGACCGCGCTCGACGCCATCGAACAGACCAGTTTCTACCCGGAGAACGGCAAGGCCCGCCTGCACGACATGATCGCCGGGCGGCCCGACTGGTGCATCAGCCGACAACGCAGCTGGGGCGTGCCGATCCCGTTCTTCCTGCACAAGGATTCGGGCGAGCTGCATCCGCGCACCATGGAAATCCTCGACCAGGCCGCCGACATCGTCGAGAAGGGCGGCATCGAGGCCTGGAGCCGCGTGACGGTCGAAGAGATCCTCGGCGCCGAAGACGCGCCGCACTACACCAAGAGCACCGACATCCTGGAGGTGTGGTTCGACTCGGGCTCGACCTTCTATCACGTGCTGCGCGGCACGCACCCCACGGTGCACCACGACACCGGCCCCGAGGCCGACCTGTACCTCGAAGGCCACGACCAGCATCGCGGCTGGTTCCATTCGTCGCTGCTGATCGCCTGCATGCTGGAAGACCGTGCGCCGTACAAGGGCCTGCTGACGCACGGCTTCACGGTCGATGCCAAGGGCATCAAGATGAGCAAGTCGCTCAAGAACGGCATCGACCCACAAGAGATCAGCAACAAGCTGGGCTCGGAAATCATCCGCCTGTGGGTGGCCGCGAGCGACTACTCGGGCGACATCGCGGGCGACGACAAGATCCTGGCGCGCGTGGTCGATGCGTACCGCCGCATCCGCAACACGCTGCGCTTCCTGCTCGCGAACACGAGCGACTTCGACATCCAGAAGGATGCGGTGCCGCTCGACCAGCTGTTCGAGATCGACCGCTATGCGCTCGCGCGCGCTTCGCAGTTCCAGGCCGAGATCCTCGCGCACTACAAGGTGTACGAGTTCCACCCGGTGGTGGCCAAGCTGCAGATCTACTGCTCGGAAGACCTGGGCGGCTTCTACCTCGACATCCTGAAGGACCGCCTCTACACGACGGCCCCGGGTTCGCTGGCGCGCCGCAGCGCACAGACCGCGCTGTGGCACATCTCGCAAGCCATGCTGCGCTGGATGGCGCCGTTCCTGAGCTTCACGGCCGAAGAGGCCTGGAAGATCGTGGGCACGGGCAAGCCGGGCGAATCGATCTTCGCGCAGACCTACAGCCAGTTCCCCGCATCTGACGAAGCCCTGCTCGCCAAGTGGACGCGCATCCGCGAGATCCGCGACGCGGTGAACAAGGACATCGAAGCCGTGCGCGCCGAAGGCAAGGTCGGCTCGTCGCTGCAGGCCAACCTGCAGCTGACGGCACCGGCCGACGACTTCGCGCTGCTGGGCACCCTGGGCGAGGACCTGAAGTTCGTCTTCATCGCCTCGGCCATCGAACTGGCGGCCGGCGACGCGCTGTCGACGGTGGTCACGCCGAGCGCCGCGCAGAAGTGCGAGCGCTGCTGGCACTACCGCGACGACGTGGGCCACGACCCGGCGCATCCCACGATCTGCGGCCGTTGCACGAGCAACCTGTTCGGCGCCGGCGAATCGCGGAGCGTTGCCTGATGGCGGCGGCACGTTCCATGTCGGCATCGCGTTCACGCGGCGGCAGCAGCATCTGGCCCTGGCTCGGGCTGGCAGTGATCATCGTGATCATCGACCAGTTCACCAAGACGCTGATCCTGGGCTACTACAAGCTCGGTGACGCAACGTACGTGACGGGCTTCTTCAACGTCGTGCGTGCGCACAACACCGGGGCGGCCTTCTCGTTCCTGGCGGATCACTCGGGGTGGCAGCGCTGGCTGTTCACAGTGATCGGCGTGGGCGCCGCGGTGTTCATCGTGTGGATGCTGAAGTCCCACGCCGGGCAGAAGCTGTTCTCGTTTTCGATGGCCTGCATCCTGGGCGGCGCCATCGGCAACGTGGTCGATCGGATGATGCACGGCTATGTCGTGGACTTCCTGAGCTTCCACGCCGGCAACTGGTACTTTCCTGCTTTCAATGCCGCGGACAGCGCCATCACGCTGGGCGCCATCTGCCTGATCCTGGACGAGATCCGGCGGGTTCGCCGGGGCAAGTAACTTGTTCTCAGGGGCCTACGGGCCCCTTCTTATTTGGGTCTGCCCTCTCGCGAAAGTCCGAGGGTTTCTCCCCGCTTTCTCGCGATGTCATAACAAAGTCATACTGCGGCGGTCCAATGTAATCGATTACATGAACACCGCACGATGAGCATCCAAGCCGTTGCAGCCAAAGCCGGGGTCTCCGTGGCCACCGTGTCGCGGGCCTTCAACTTTCCCGGCAAGGTGACGCCCGTCACCCGCGAACTCGTGGAGCGCGTGGCGCGGGAGCTCAACTATGTGCCGAACGCCAGCGCGCGCACGCTGCGCACCCAGCGCAGCCGTGTGCTCGGCGTGGTGCTCCCCACACTGCTCAACCCGACCTTCGCCGAGTGCCTGCAGGGCATCGCGCGCGCGGCCATCGCGGGCGGCTACGCGATCATTCCCGTCACCACCGGCTACCGGCTCGATGAAGAAGAACGCGCGGTGCAACTGCTGCTGGCCGGCAATGTCGACGGGCTGATCCTCGTAGTGTCGAATCCTTCGACATCGGCCGCGCTGCCCCGGCTCCAGGCGGCGGAGGTGCCTTATGTGCTGGCCTACAACCGCCACGCGGACCACCCCTGCGTGTCGGTCGACAGCGAAGGCGCCGTGGCCGATGCCGTCGCGCGCCTCGTGCTGCTGGGCCATCGCCGCATCGCGATGGTCAGCGGCACGCTCGCCGCGTCGGACCGTGCGCAGCAGCGCTATCGCGGCTACCTCAGGGGCATGGCGGAGGCCGGGCTCGCCGCGCCCGCGCTGATCGAAGTGCCTTTCGTCGAAACCGCGGTCGATGCGCTCTCGCACCAGCTGCAGGCGCGCCGCCGCCCCACCGCGCTGATCTGCTCGAACGACCTGCTGGCCATCCGCAGCATCCGCGCCGCGCACTTGAGCGGCCTGGCGGTGCCCGACGACCTCAGCGTGGTCGGCTTCGACGGCATCGCGCTCGGCGAAGACCTCACACCTGCGCTCACCACCATCGCGCAGCCCAACAGCGACATCGGCCGCCACAGCGTCGAGCTGCTGATCCCGGCCATCGCCGGGGGCGCGACGCTGCAGCCCGACGCGAGCCTGCTGCTTGCCCATGCCTTCCGAGACGGCGAGTCGTGCGCTTCGGCGCGCGAGGACAACAACGCCGCGATTCCCTGACCTTCCCTCGTTCTCCGACCACATCCATCCAAGGAGTCCCACCATGTCACTTCGCTTCAACCGCCTGGCTCGCCTCGGCATCCTGGCCGCCGCGCTCGCCGCCGGCAGCGCCATGGCCCAGACCGCCATTTGCTACAACTGCCCGACCGAATGGGCCGACTGGGGCACGCAGCTGAAGGCCATCAAGGCCAAGACCGGCATCACCGTGCCGGCCGACAACAAGAACTCGGGCCAGTCGCTCGCGCAGCTGGTCGCAGAGAAGGCCAGCCCCGTGGCCGACGTCACCTACCTCGGCGTGACCTTCGCGGTGCAGGCCGCGAAAGACGGCGTGGTCGAGCCCTACAAGCCCGCCGCCTGGAAAGACATTCCCGACGGCCTGAAGGACCCGGCCGGCAACTGGTTCACCATTCACTCGGGCACGCTCGGCTTCATGGTCAACGTCGACGCGCTCAAGGGCAAGCCGATCCCGAAGTCGTGGGCCGACCTGCTCAAGCCCGAGTACAAGGGCCTGATCGGCTACCTCGACCCGGCCTCGGCCTTCGTGGGCTATGTCGGCGCGGTGGCGGTGAACGAAGCACGCGGCGGCACGCTCGACAACTTCAAGCCGGCCATCGACTACTTCAAGGCGCTGCAGAAGAACGAGCCCATCGTGCCGAAGCAGACCTCGTACGCGCGCGTGCTGTCGGGCGAGATCGCGATCCTGCTCGACTACGACTTCAACGCCTACCGCGCCAAGTACAAGGACAAGGCCAACGTCGCCTTCGTGATCCCGAGCGAAGGCACGCTGGCCGTGCCCTACGTGATGAGCCTGGTCGCCAAGGCCCCGCACGCGGCCGATGCGAAGAAGGTGCTCGACTTCACGCTGTCCGACGAAGGCCAGGCGATCTGGGCCAAGGCCTATCTGCGGCCGGTGCGCGCGAGCGCCATGCCCAAGGACATCGAAGCGCAGTTCCTGCCGGCGAGCGAATACGCCCGCGCCAAGAGCGTGGACTACGGGCGGATGGCTGCCGCGCAGAAGGCCTTCTCTGATGAGTATTTGAAGGAAGTGCGCTAAGCCTCGGCGCTCGTTCGGGGCTCGATCACGCCGACGGGGTACCTTG
>NZ_AKIW01000019.1 GCF_000282635.1 Variovorax sp. CF313 | reverse complement strand
CCCAGTCTTCGTGCACTTCGTGTCACTGCGCCTCCCCCCTCGCCGGGGGCAACACCAGCGGCCCGGCAAAGCCGGTTCCGCGGTGTTTCTGGAATGGGGCGCGCGCCTCCTGGCGGCACTCATGCTGCTGACGATGGGCGGCGCATTCGCGCAAGGCCTGCTGCCGGTGCCCGCACTCACCGCGCGCGTGATCGACCAGACCGGCACGCTCGATGCCGCGCAGCGCAACGGCCTCGACACCAAGCTCGCGGCCTTCGAGCAGCGCAAGGGCTCGCAGATCGTGGTGCTGATGGTGCCGACCACCGCGCCCGAGGACATCGCCAGCTACACACAGCGCGTGGGCGACGCCTGGAAGATCGGCCGCAAGGACGTCGGCGACGGCCTGCTGGTGGTCGTGGCCAAGGACGACCGCAAGATGCGCATCGCCACCGCGAAGGCGCTCGAAGGCGCGGTGCCCGACCTTGCGGCCGTGCGCATCATCGACGAGGAGATGAAGCCGCGCTTTCGCGGCAACGACTTCGCGGGCGGGCTGAACGCGGCGGTGGACCGGCTCATCGGGCTGGTCGACGGCGAGCCGCTGCCCGAGCCCTCGCGCGACACGGGCAGCCACGGCGGCGGAGGCGGCGGTGGCTTCGACTGGGAGAACCTCGCGATCTTCCTGTTCGTCGGCGTCTTCATCGGCGCGCCGATCGCGCGCGCCATCCTCGGCAAGAAGCTGGGCACGGTGGTCGTGGGGGGCGGCGTCGGCGTGGTCGTGTTCTTCATCACCACCAGCATCGCCATCGCGGTGATCGCGGCGCTTGTCGCGCTCATCGTCTCGCTGGTCGCAGGTGCCGGGCGGATGGGCGGCGGCGGTGGGGGCGGCTGGAGTTCCGGTGGCGGCGGAGGCTGGAGCGGTGGTGGTGGTGGTGGTGGTGGTGGTGGCGGCGGCGGAGGTTTCAGCTCCGGCGGCGGCGGCAATTTCGGCGGCGGCGGTGCGTCGGGGGACTGGTGAACACGATGACGGCAACCGACGCAACCTTCTTCTCGAAGCTCGGCCGCATCTGGCGCCACCGCTGGATCGACGAGTCCGAGGTTCGCCGCGCGCTGCCCGCAGCCGCGCTGGAGCGCCTCGCAGGCCGCGTCGCCGCGAGCGAGCGGCGCCACAGCGGCGAGATCCGCATCTGCGTCGAGGCCGGCCTGCCGATGTCGTACCTGTGGCGCCATGCACCGCCGCGCGAGCGCGCCGTCACGCTGTTCGGCAAGCTGCGCGTGTGGGACACCGCGCACAACAACGGCGTGCTGATCTACCTGCTGCTGGCCGAGCACGCGATCGAGATCGTGGCGGACCGCGGCATCAACGCGCGCGTCGATGATGCCGAATGGGCCGCGATGGCGCAGCGCATGGGCGCGGCCTTCCGCGAGGGCCGCTTCGAGGACGGGCTCACGCAGGCGCTGGAAGAAATCTCGGCCCTGCTGGTGCAGCACTTTCCGCTGGGCGAGAACGAAATCGACGTGAACGAACTGCCGGACGAGCCGGTGGTGCTCTGACTTTCTCTTTCTTTCTCCCTCCCCCGCTGGGGGAAGGAGCCCAAATCATTCCTGCTCGGGCAGCGCCCACACCGCGTCGCCACCCACTGCATGAAAGCGCCGCCCCGGCGCCTGCTCCATCAACCACCCGCCCGTGAACTCGCCGAAAGCCGGCAGCACCGCCTGCTGCGCATCGCTCACGAAACACGGCAGCCGCACGCTGTCGCGCCCCGGGCCGTGGAGCCTGCAAACGGGGTGCAGGTGCCCCGCGAGCACGAAGTGCGTGGCGTGCGTCTGCGGATGGTGGCAGCAGGCGAACGGCCCGAGCAGAAAAGGCTCGTCGACCACGTCGATGCCGAGCGCGTCCGGCGGATCGCCCGCACGGCTGTCGTGGTTGCCGCGCACCAGCGTCATCGCGATGCCGGCATGGCGCGCCCTCCAGGCCTCCGCCGCGGCGAGCACCGTGCGCGCCTGCGCCGCATGCAGGAAGTCGCCGAGGAATACGATGCGGTGCGGGGCCAGCCGGGCCATCAACGCATCGAGCCGCGCAAGGTTTTCCTGCGTCGTGCCGCCCGGCACCGGCTGGCCGAGCGCGCGGTAGGCCGCGGCCTTGCCCAGGTGCAGGTCGGCCACGAACAGCACGCGCGCATCGGGCCACCACAGCGCCCGCTCGGGCAAGAGCTGCAGCAGCTCGCCCGCCCAGCGGACCGGGAACGGCGATGGGAAAGAATCGGAATGGCTCACGGGCTGGAAGTGTCGCAAAAGACGCAGGTTCGCGCGGCCACCTTGCAATCGGCCCTGGCCGCCCCCAGTTCCTGCACATGACCGAATCGCCCCCGCTGCACATCGTCTGTCCGCACTGCCACACGACCAACCGCGTGCGCGCGGCGCAGCTGGACAGCGCGCCCGACTGCGGCAGCTGCCACCGCCCGCTGTTCGCCGGCCATTCCACCGCGCTGCCGGACGAAGCCACCTTCGACCGCCACATCGCGCGCAACGAGATCCCGGTGCTGGTCGACTTCTGGGCGCCCTGGTGCGGCCCCTGCCGCCAGATGGCACCGGGCTACGAACAGGCCGCGGCCCAGCTGGAACCACGGGTGCGGCTCGCCAAGGTCGACACCGAGGCCGTGCCTGCCCTGGGTGCGCGCTTCAATATCCGAAGCATCCCGACGCTGGCGCTGTTCCGCGGCGGCCGCGAGGTGGCGCGGCAGGCCGGCGCAATGGGCGCGGCGGACATCGTGCGGTGGGTGAAGGCGCACGGCGCGGGCTGACCGGCTCACAGCGGCGGCAACGGGCGTGACGGCCTGCGCCGGTCGCGCCGCTGCCCCACGGGCTTCGGCGGCTTGCCCGGCCCCTCCTGGCCGAAGGACAGCGTGCCCTTCACGCGCTCGACGCCGCCGGCCGTGACCACGCCACCCGCGGCCTTCTCGAGCTGCTCGACCATGCGGGCGATGCGGTCCGCCACGTTCTCGTTCGACAGCTTCTCGCGGAACAGCTCGACCATAAGCGGAAACGAAAACGGCGTCGGCCGCGCGAGCGGCTTCAGCACGAGCTGCTGCGTGGCCATGCGCGCGAGGCTGGCGCGCAGGCGGCCGATCTCGAGCTCCTGCGCGAGCAGCTCCTGCTCGGCCTGCTGCAGCAGCCTGTTGCCGGGGTCGTACTTGCGGAACACCTCCCAGAACAGCGAGGACGAGGCCTGCAGCTGCTTGCTGCTGCGCTTCTCGCCCGGGTAGCCCTGGAAGATCAGCCCCGATACGCGCGCGATCTCGCGGAAGCGCCGCTGCGCGAGTTCGCCCGCGTTGAGCGAAGCCAGCACCTCGTGCAGCAGCACCGCGGGCGCTTCGCCTTCCGGCGGCCTCAGCACCTGCGGCAGCAGCACGGCCCAATCGACCCCGGTCGCGCTCAGCAGCTCGAAGCCGTAGTCGTTGACCGCGATGGAAAAGGTGCGCGCCTCGTGCTGCGCGACACGCCAGGCCAGCAGGCTTGCCAGCCCGAGGTGCACATGCCGGCCCGCGAACGGATAGAGGAACAGGTGCGAGCCTTCGCGCGTGTCCAGCGTTTCTGCCAGCAGCGTCTGCGGCGTCGGCAGCGCCGACCACTGCTGCTGTATCTCGAGCAGCGGCCGCACGCACTGCAGCTCGGGCGAGTCGTAGCGCCCCTCGCCGGCCAGCGCCAGCTGCTGCACCACCGCATCGGCCAGCGTGTTCGACAGCGGCATGCGCCCGCCGTTCCAGCGCGGCACCGCGGGCCGCTTGCCGCTCGCGCGCCGCACCCAGGCGGTCATGTCGTGGATGCGCACGAGCTCCAGCAGCCGGCCGCCGAACAGGAAGCAGTCGCCGGGCTTCATGCGCGCGACGAAACTCTCTTCGATGCTGCCGATCTTCGAGCCGCCGAGGTACTGCACCGACATGCTCGCATCGCTCACGATGGTGCCGATGTTCGTGCGATGCCGGCGCGCGAGCCGCGCGTCGGGCACGCGCCACACGCCCTCGGCATCGGGCACCGCGCGCCGGTAGTCGGGGTAGGCCGCGAGCGAGGGGCCGCCTTGCGAGACGAAGTCGAGGCACCACTGCCAGCTCTCGCGCGAGAGGCCTTGGTACGCGGCCGTGCCGCACACCTCGTCGTACAAGTCATCGGGTATGAAGCCGCCGCCCAGCGCCACCGTCACCAGGTGCTGCACCAGCACGTCGAGCGGCTGGTCGGGCGAGTGGCGCGCCTCGATATGCCCCGCCGCGATGGCCGCGCGCGCGGCCGAGCCTTCGACCATCTCGACGCTGTGCGTGGGCACGAGCGTGATGCGCGACGGCCGCCCCGGCGCATGGCCCGAACGGCCGGCGCGCTGCAACAGCCGCGCCACGCCCTTGGGCGAGCCGATCTGCAGCACGCGCTCGACCGGCAGGAAGTCCACGCCCAGGTCCAGGCTCGAGGTGCAGACCACGGCCTTCAGCTCGCCGCTCTTGAGGCCCAGCTCGACCCATTCGCGCACCTCGCGGTCGAGCGAGCCGTGGTGCAGCGCAATGAGGCCGGCCCACTCGGGCTTGGCCTCCAGCATGGCCTGGTACCAGATCTCCGACTGCGAGCGCGTGTTGGTGAAGACCAGCGCGGTCTTGCTCGCGGCAATCTCCGCGATCACCTGGGGCAGCATCGTGAGCCCGAGGTGGCCGCCCCAGGGAAAGCGCTCGGCGGTGCCGGGCAGCAGCGAATCGATGACGAGCTTCTTCGGCACCTGGCCCTGCACGAGCACGCCGTCCGCATGGCCCAGCAGCGAATGCATCGCCTCGTGCAGGTTACCCAGCGTGGCCGACATGCCCCAGATCGCGAGGCCGGGATTCCAGCGCTTGAGCCGTGCCAGCGCGAGCTGCACCTGCACGCCGCGCTTGTTGCCGAGCAGCTCGTGCCATTCGTCGACGACGGTCATCCGCACATGGCCGAGCACTTCGCTTGCATCGGCGCGCGAGAGCAGCAGCGACAGGCTTTCAGGCGTGGTGACGAGCACGCTGGGCAGGCGCTGGTTCTGCGCGCTGCGTTCGGCCGACGAGGTGTCGCCGCTGCGCACGCCGGTGCTCCACGGATGCACATCGGCGCCGAGGGCTTCGAGGGGCTGCTGCAGGGCACGCAGCGTGTCGGCCGCAAGCGCGCGCATCGGGGTGAGCCACAGCACAGTGAGCGGAGGGGCTGCGGGGTGTGCCGTTTCCTTGCGCGCTTGAGAGAAAGCCTGCAACGCACCGAGCCACACGGCGTAGGTCTTGCCCGCGCCGGTGGTCGCGTGAAGCAGGCCGGACCTGCCTTCGCCGATGGCTTTCCACACCTCGCGCTGGAACTTGAAAGGCTTCCACCCGCGTGCGGCGAACCACGCGTCGAGCGCAGGCTTCACGGACTTGGATTTGCTCCTTCCCCTGCCGGGGGAAGGCCGGGATGGGGGCAAGCGGCCTTCGACGACAGGCCGCTGGCTCCGGATACGCCGCTTGCCCCCACTCCTGCCCTCCCCCAAAGGGGGAGGGAGAAATTCGGGATCCATTGGGTCGGTCATGAGGGAAGCAACGCAGCGAGCGTCTGCAAGGTGTCCGCCTCCTCCACGGGCTTGTCCTCCCGCCAGCGCAGCATGCGCGGAAAGCGCACCGCAATGCCGCTCTTGTGCCGCGTGCTGCGCGCGATGCCCTCGAAGCCCAGCTCGAACACCAGCGTCGGCTTCACGCTCTTCACCGGCCCGAAGCTCTCCACCGTGGTCTTGCGGATGATCGCGTCCACGCGCGCCATCTCGGCGTCGGTAAGGCCCGAGTAGGCCTTGGCGAAGGGCACGAGCTTGCGGTCGGCTTGCTCGGGCGGAGCATCCCACACGGCAAAGGTGTAGTCACTGAAGAGGCTCGCGCGCCGGCCGTGGCCGCGCTGTGCGTAGATCAGCACCGCGTCGACGCTGAGCGGGTCGATCTTCCACTTCCACCACACGCCGACGTCCTTGGTGCGGCCCACGCCGTACTGCGCATCGCGGCGCTTGAGCATCATGCCTTCGACGCCCATGGTGCGCGCGGCCTCGCGCTGCCTTGCGAGATCGGGCCAGCCGGTGCCGGTGAGCATCGGGCTCGGCAGCAGCGAAGGGTGCTGCATCCGCGTGATCAGCTCGTCGAGCAACACGCGGCGCTCCGACTGCGGCAGCGCGCGCAGGTCGCGCCCTTCCCATTCGAGGAGGTCATAGGCCAGCAGCACCACGGGAATGTCGCGCAGCAGCTTGGCGCCGAGCGTCTTGCGGCCGATGCGCTTCTGCAGCTCGGCGAAGGGCTGTACCTTGCCTTCACGCCACACGGCGATTTCGCCGTCGAGCACCGTGCCGTCAGGCAAGGCCTCGCCCAGCACGGCAAGCTCGGGGAAGCGCTCCGTCACCAGCTCTTCGCCGCGCGACCACACCCAGACGGCGCCTGCGCGCTTCACGAGCTGCGCGCGAATGCCGTCCCACTTCCACTCGACGATCCAGCCGGACGGCGACCCCAGCACGGCATCGAACTGCTCGAGCGGAATGTTGAACGGATGCGCGAGGAAGAAGGGATACGGCTGGCCGCTGGTCTTCTGCACCTGCTCGGCGCTCGACTCGGGCGCGATGAGCGCGCGGTAGTCGTCGCCCCGGGGCCGTGCCCCGATGTGCGTGTAGCCCATGAGCCGCTGCGCGACACGCTTGGCATCGATGCCGCCCACCGCGGCGAGCGCCTGCGTCACCTGCAGCCTCGACACGCCCACGCGAAATGCACCGGTGATGAGCTTGAAGTACACCAGCCGCTCTTCGACCGCGAGCTGTCGCCACTGCGCGCGCAGCCGGTCGGCGAGCTGCCCGGGTGCCGTCTTCGCGGCTTCGCGCAATGGCAGCAGATGCTGCTCGACCCAACCCGCGAGACCGAGGTCGTGCACCTCGCTCGGCGGCGGCAACAGCAGCGCGATGGTCTCGGCGAGATCGCCCACGGCGTCGTAGCTTTCGTCGAACAGCCACTCGGGCAGGCCCGCAGCCTCCTGTGCAAGCAGGCGCAGCAGCTTGGTGGGCACGAGCTGGCGCGGCTTGCCGCCGGCCAGGAAGTACACCGCCCATGCGGCATCGGCCGCGTCGGCCTCGCGCAGGTACCGCTGCAGCGCGACCTGCTTGGCGAGGCTAGACGTGCTCGCATCGAGCTCGCGGTAGAGCGCGGCAAACGCTCTCACGGTATTTCTCCTTCCCCTTTTGGGGGAAGGTTGGGATGGGGGCTCGCGGCGTCTCCATCGAGCGCCGCAAGCCCCCTCCCCGGCCCACCCCCGGAAGGGGAGGGAGTTTCCTGATCGTCTTCGTCGCCGTACTCGGTCTTGAAGCCCTGCGCATCGAGGCCGTTCTCCGTGAGCCACCGCACCATCACCTGCACGCTGCCGTGCGTGACGAACACGCGCTCTGCGCCGGTGCCGGCAATCGCCTGCTGCAGGCCGGGCCAGTCGGCATGGTCGGACATCACGAAGCCGCGGTCCACGCCTCTTCGGCGGCGCGTGCCGCGCAGCTGCATCCACCCGCTGGCGAACGCATCAGCGTAGTTGCCGAAGCGGCGCATCCATGGCGAGCCCTGCGCCGATGGCGGAGCGAGCACCAGCGAACGCTTCAGCAACGCGGCGTCGACACCCTCATCGTCCGCACGCAAGGTGGGCGGCAAAGAGACGCCCGCCGCCCGGTACACCGCATTGAGCGGCTCCACCGCCCCGTGCACGACGATCGGCCCGATGCTCGCATCCACGCCATGCAGGATGCGCTGCGCCTTGCCGAACGCATAGCAAAAAAGCACCGATGCGCGCCCGGCCTGCGCATTGGCGCGCCACCACGCGTCGATCTCCGCGAACAGCACGGCCTGCGTGGGCCAGCGGTAGATCGGCAGGCCGAAGGTCGACTCGGTGATGAAGGTGTCGCAAGGCACGGGCTCGAAGGGCGGGCAGGTGCCGTCAGGCTCGGTCTTGTAGTCGCCCGAGGCCACCCACACGCGAGCGCCATGTTCGAGCCGCACCTGCGCCGAGCCCAGCACATGGCCGGCCGGATGCAGCGAGACGCGTACGCCACGGTGCTCGATGGCCTCGCCGTAGGCCAGCGTCTGCAGGTCGATGCCGCTGCCAAGGCGCGCACGCAGCGTGCCGGCGCTGTCGGTGTGGGCCAGGTAGCGTGCGTGTCCGGCGCGCGCATGATCCGAATGCGCATGCGTGATGACGGCGCGCGCCACCGGCCGCCACGGGTCGATGTAGAAATCGCCGGGTGGGCAATAGAGGCCCTCGGGCCGGGCGACGACGAGGAGGTCTGCTTCCTGCTGTGCGGGCATGGCACGCCATCGTAGGCGCAGCGACGGTTTCCCGCCGCGCCACGGCGGGCGCAAAGCGCTGTGGGCCGGCGCCTACCCGGCGTGCGGCGGGCTACGGCTTCTTCGGCCGGTTTTTCGCCATGTCGAGCACGTTCATCTTCATGCCATTGGACATGACCATGTCGCCCGGCTTCTGGTCGGCCTTGCAGGGGCCGATCCACCTGGCCTCCATGACGCTCGCGCCTTCGGCACGGCCCATCAGCGGCGGGTTGTAGGTCGACTTGCTTTCCATGCGATAGGCCGTGCCGAAGTCGCCGCTCAACACCGCATGCGAGGTGGCGACCGTATTGCCGATCTTGCAGACCGAGTCCATCACCAGCTTGCCGCCGTCGGAACGCAGCTCCTGCTTCGAACACATGTCCTTGCCCATGCCCTGGCCCATGTCACGCAGCGCCTTGTCGCTGGCCGCGTCGATGCACTGCTGCACGGTGTGGCCGGCGCCGGGTCCCTTGCCCGTGCCGTCCCCGGTCTGGATTTCCCACAGGCCGGGTTTGCGCGAGGGAAAGTCGAGGGCGAACGCAGGGCATGCGACGGCACCGGCCGCGATGCAGGCTGCGAGGGAGGACAAACGAATCTTCATGGCGGGCTCCCGCACCGGTGGACGACGATGCCCGGGTTGTACCGCGCACCCCGCCGCGGCGGAATACCGCAATCGGCCTACGCCGGTCGCGCGTGCACCGGTGCGAGCGCCGGGCCGCGCTGCCGTGTGGCGACACCGAGCGCCACGCCCAGCGCCAGGCCGCCCAGCACGTCGATCAAAACATGTTGGCGCACCGCCATCGTCGAGTAGACGATGCCGACGGCCCAGGCCATGTTGGCGATGCGCAACCAGCGCGGCGCCCCCATTTCGCGCAGCTGCCGCGCCAGCGCGACGCAGGTGAACACCGAGAACGAGACGTGCAGCGAAGGAAAGGCGTTGCCCGCCGAGTCGACCATCTTGAGGAACTGCAGCGAGGTGCCCGGCGCGGTGTCGACCACGAAGTTCGGAATCGCCGTGGGCACGAACCAGAACACGAGCAGCGCGAAGACCGTCATCGCCGCGCAGCCGAAGGAAAAGCTCGACAGCTCGCGCTTGTCCTTGGCCAGCAGCACCGGCAGCGCGATGTAGCCCCAGAGCGAGAGGTACACCGGCAGCAGTGCTGGCCAGAAGGCGATGAGATGGTCGACGGCCGTGAGCGGCAGCACCCAGGCTTGGCCGGCGTGCTTCATGATCCAGAAGTACAGGGGGAAGAAGCCGAGAGTGGCGACCGTGTTGCCGACCAGCTTCAACGGAAACAGCGTGATGCAGCGCCGCCACAGGGCAGGCACCCAGGGCTGCTGTGCCGTCGATGAAGAAGATGCGTCGGAGGCGGAAGGTGTCATGGAAGCCTGTGCAGCGCGCAGCGCGCTACCAGGGCGTCCACTTTAATTCGCTTTTCGCAGAGGCCACAGTGCGCTCGATGAACCGCACGCCGCGCGCGCCGTCCTCCACGCGCGGGTAGTCGGCGTCCAGCGGGTCGGCCGGCTGACCCGCCAGCCGCGCGCGGATGTCCGCCGCCACGCCCGCATAGACATTCGCGAAGGCTTCGATGAAACCTTCGGGATGCCCCGCCGGCAGCCGGCTCGCGCGCTTCGCGGATTCGCACAGCCAGGGCGCGCCGCGCGTCAGCACGCGCTTCGGTCCGTCGTGCGGCAGATGCATCAACTGGCTCGGCTGCTCCTGGCGCCACTCGAGCGTGCCCAGCGTGCCGGAGACGCGCAGGCGCAGGTCGTTTTCCAGGCCGGTGTTGATCTGCGAGGCGATCAGCACGCCGCGCGCGCCGCCCTCGAAGCGCAGCAGCAGGCTGCCGTCGTCGTCGAGCATGCGGCCCGGCACCAGCGCGCTCAGGTCCGCGCACAAGCTGTCGATCTGCAGCCCGGTGACGGTCGCGACGAGGTTCTCGGCATGCGAGCCGATGTCGCCGATGGCACCCGCCGCACCGCTCTTCGCGGGGTCGGTGCGCCAGTCGGCCTGCTTGTTGGTGCCGCCTTCGACGTGGCTCGCGAGCCAGCCCTGGTTGTATTCGACGACGACCTTGCGCACCTCGCCGATCTGGCCCGAGCGCACCATCTCGCGCGCCTGCCGCACCATCGGGTAGCCCGTGTAGTTGTAGGTAACTCCGAACACCGTGCCCTGCTTCGCCACGGCGGCGACCAACGCCTCGGCCTGCGCGAGCGTGTGCACCAGCGGCTTGTCGCACACCACATGGAAGCCGGCTTCGGCAAAGGCCTGCGCCACCGGAAAGTGCACGTGATTGGGCGTGACGATCGACACGAAGTCGATGCGCTCTTCCAGCGGGCGCTTCAGCTCGTCGGCCAGCAGCGACTGCCAGTCGCCGTGGTTGCGGCCGTCGGCCAGGCCGAGGTCGCGGCCCGAGGCGCGCGCCTTGTCCGGGCTCGACGACAGCGCGCCGGCCACGAGTTCGATCTGGCCGTCGAGCGCCATGGCCTTGCGGTGCACGCCGCCGATGAAGGCGTCGCGGCCGCCGCCGACCATGGCATATCGGAGCTTGCGAAGAGAGGTATCGGTCATGTCGTGTTCTTCAAGGAACACCGCGGAACCGGCTTCGCCGGGCCGCAGGTGTTGCCCCCGGAAGGGGGTTGGCGTAGCGACACGAAGTGCGCGAAGCCTGGGGGAGAACTCAGAACGGCGAGTTGGGGTGGTAGAAGTCCTTGGCGTTTTCCTTCGTGATCAGCACCGAAGGAATGATCGTCGTCGCCGGCAGCTTCTCGCCCTTCAGCCGCGCCTCGGCCGTCAGCTTGATCGCGTCGTAGATGAACTTCGGCGAGTAGCTCACGTCAGCCGTAATG
The DNA here is from genome assembly GCF_000282635.1 of Variovorax sp. CF313. Taxonomy (GTDB): domain Bacteria; phylum Pseudomonadota; class Gammaproteobacteria; order Burkholderiales; family Burkholderiaceae_C; genus Variovorax. Next base: position 41,847 of record NZ_AKIW01000019.1, on the reverse strand, counting down.
CGCTTGTCCTTGCCGTCCATGATGGTCTTGACCATGCCCTTGGCGCCCGCGCCGCCGAAGATGATCTTGATGTCGTCGCGCTTGGCCTGCTCGATGGCCTTGAGCACACCCACGGCCATGTCGTCGTCGGCCGCCCAGATGGCGTCGATGTTCTTGAAGCGCGTGAGGTAGTCCTGCGTGACCTTGAAGGCATCGTCGCGGTTCCAGTTGGCGTACTTGGCGTCGAGCAGCTTGATGTCGGGGCTGCCCTTGAGCACGGCGTTGAACGCGTCCATGCGCTCGTTGTCCAGCGTGGTCGCGATGCCGCGCAGCGCCACCACGTTGCCCTTGCCGCCGAGCTGCTTGACGATGTACTCGGCCGGGATCTTGCCGAAGGCGGTGTTGTCGCCCGCCACGTACGCATCCTGCGCGCTGGTGTCGGTCAGGCCGCGATCGACCACGGTGACGTACGCTCCCTTGGCCTTGACCTGCGCGACCGGTTTCGTCAGTGCGGCCGATTCAAACGGGAACACGACCAGCGCGTTGATCTTGGTGACCGTCGAAAGATCCTGCAGCTGGTTGGCCTGCTCGGGCGCGTTCGCCGCAGTCTTGATCGTGATCTTCAGGTCCTTGTGTTCCTTCTCGAGGTCCTTCTTCGCCTGGTTGGCCCAGTAGTTGATGCCGCCCATGAAGCTGTGCGTGGCCGCGGGAATCGAAACGCCGAGGTTGACCTTTTCCGCGGCAAACGCGGGCAGGCTGGCGAACGCTGCGGCGGCAACCGCCGTGAGTGCGAGGCGTCGGGTGAAAGTCGTCATGCTGGGTGTCTCCTTGTGGTTGATGGAACGAACGGGAAAGGGATTAGCGGCGACCTCGCTGGAGGAACGCGACGATGATGATCACGAAGCCCTGCACCGCCGCATTCAGGTACACGCTGATGATGCTGGTGAGGTTCAGGATGTTGCTGATGACCGAGAGCAGGATCGCGCCCACCACGGTGCCGGTGATGCTGCCCGCGCCGCCCTTGAGCGCGGTGCCGCCGACGATCACGGCCGCGATGGCCTCGAGTTCCCACAGCAGGCCGGTGGTCGGCGATGCCGAGCCCAGGCGCGGCACGTACAGCAGGGTGGCGATGCCCACGCACACGCCGAGCAGCACGTAGGTCAGGATCTTCACGCGGTCGACGTCCACGGCCGCATAGCGCGCCACCTGCTCGTTGGAGCCGATGGCCTGCACGTAGCGTCCATAGGCCGTGCGATTCAGGATCACGCCGCCGATGATCGCGACGATCACGAACACCCACACCGGCACCGGGATGCCCGCAAGGCTCGCGTAGTACACGGGCGCATAGAGGTCCGACAGCTCGTTGTCGAGCGTGAGCGCGCCGCCGTCGGCGAAGTACGTGAGGTAGGCGCGGAAGATGCCGAGCGTGCCCAGCGTCACGATGAAGGGCTCGATGCGCCCCTTGGTGATCAGCAGGCCGTGCGCAAGGCCGAACACCGCGCCGAGCACCACCGCCAGCACCGCGCCCATCACCACCGCCAACAGCGGCGAGCCCGACGCCGGGCCGGCCCAGTTGATGAACATGATCACGCTGCCCGCGATGAGCGCGGCCATCGAGCCCACCGACAGGTCGATGCCGCCCGAGATGATCACGAAGCACATGCCCACCGCGATGATGCCGATGAAGGCGGTGCGCGTGAGCACGTTCATCGCGTTGTCGAGCGTGGCGAAGTCGCCGTTCAGCAGCGTGCCGGCAATGCACAGCAGCGCGAGTCCGATGACCGGGCCGAGCCCGTGCAGGCGCTGCGTCCAGCGCGGTGCCGCCTCGCTGCGGTGCTGCTGCTGCGCGGCCTCAAGCGACTGCGGGGGAGTTTGCGGTTCCGGTGGCATGAGCGATGAGCTCCTCTTCGGTCAGATGGCCTGCATCGAGCGTGGTGACGAGCCGGCCCGCGCGCATCACCGCGACGCGGTGGCACAGGCCGATCAGCTCCATCAGCTCCGACGAAACGACGATCACCGCGAGCCCTTCGCGGGCGAGTCGCTGGATCAGGAAATAGATGTCGCGCTTGGCGCCCACGTCGACGCCGCGCGTGGGCTCGTCGAGCACCACCACCTTGGGGCGAGGTTGCAGCACCTTGGCGAGCGCGAGCTTCTGCTGGTTGCCGCCCGACAGCGACGAGGCCCTGACGTCGAGCGAGCCGGTGCGGATGCCGTAGTCCTTCACCGCCTCGGCCAGCGCGCCGCGTTCGGCCTCGGGCCTGAGCCATGGCTGTGCATAGCGCTCGAGCGCCATCAGCGTGAGGTTCTGACGCAGGCCGAAGTTGACGTGCAGGCCCTTGCCCTTGCGGTCTTCGCTGAGGTACGTGAGGCCGTGCCTCGCGGCATCGCGCGGGTTGCGCCAGCCCTTGCCACCGGGCACCGGCTTTCCGAGCATCTCGACGCTGCCGCTCGCGGGGCGCAGGCCGAGCAACCCTTCGAAGAGTTCAGTGCGGCCCGCGCCGACGAGGCCCGCAAAGCCAAGGATCTCGCCGGGGCGCACCTCGAAACTCGCATCCTGCGCCCAGCCGGACACGCTGAAGTTGCGCACGCGCATGGCGGGTGCATCGGCCGCCACGACCACGTCGCGCGGCGGGTAGAGGTCGGCCAGTTCGCGGCCCACCATGAGGTTGGCCATCTGCTGGCGCGTGACCTCGGCCGTGGGCGCGCGCGCGACGAAGCGGCCATCGCGCATGACGATCACTTCGTCGGTGACCTGCTCCACTTCGTCGAGCTTGTGCGAGATGTAGACGATGGTCACGCCGTCGGCACGCAGTTGGGCGATGAGCTTGAACAGGCGCTCGGTTTCGCCCGGCGTCAACGTCGCGGTGGGCTCGTCCATGACGAGCAGGCGCGCGCGGCGGGCGATGGCCTTGGCGATCTCGACGAGCTGCTTCTCGGCGACGATGAGGCGACGGACCTTGGTGCGCGGGTCGATCTTCAGCCCGACCGCGGCGAGTGCCGTGGCGGCGTCGCGCTCCATCGATGCGTCATCGAGCAGCCAGCCCTTCTTCTTTTCATGGCCCAGGAAGATGTTCTGCGCCACGCTCAAGTCTTCCGCGAGGTTGAACTCCTGGTGGATGAGCACGATGCCCAGCGCCTCGGCGTCGCGCGAACTCCCGAACTGCTGCGGCTGGCCGTTGATGCGCAGCGTGCCGCCGCTCAGCGATTCATAGCCCGCGAGGATCTTCATCAGCGTCGACTTGCCCGCGCCGTTCTCGCCGAGCAGGCCGTAGACGTGGCCGGGCGCGAGCGCGAAGCTCACGCCGTGCAAGACCTGCACGGGGCCAAAGGCCTTCACCACGCCGTCGAACTCGACGGCCACGCTGCCCTTGCCGGTGCCTGCCGCCGTCATGGCGCCACTCCTCGGACCTTCAGCGTCTCGTGCATCGCGAGCACACCCGCGCCGACGAGGCCGCCCTGCGTGCCGAGCGGCGCGTACTGGATCTCGAGATGCCGCGTGGAGAGTGCCAGCGAGCGCTGGTACACGCTCTGCCGCACGGCCGCGAGGAACAGCGGGCCGATGCGCGTGATGCCGCCGCCGATGAACACGTGCGACGGGTTGAAGAAGTTGACGACCGACGCAAGCATCTGCCCGATCAGGCTGCCTGCGCGCTGGATGATGGCGTTGGCCGCCGTATCGCCGCCGCGGCTGGCCTGGCCCACATCGATCGCGTCGATACGGCCGTGCACGCGCAGGCACTCGGCGAGCGCCGCGCTTTCGCCGGCTTCGGCCGCCTGCATCGCCATGCGCGTGATCGCGGGACCGGCGGCCATGGCCTCGACGCAGCCGAGATTGCCGCAGTGGCAGCGCGGGCCTTCCTGGTCGACGCAGATGTGGCCCACGTCCCCGGCCGAACCGGCGGCGCCGCGGTACACCTCGCCGTGGCAGACGATGCCGCAGCCGATGCCGGTGCCGATCTTGATGACGAGGAAGTTGCTCAGCGAACGCTTGAGGCGCCAGAGTTCGCCAAGCGCCATCAGGTTCACGTCGTTGTCGACGAAGACAGGCGCCGCGTAGTCCTCGCGCAGGTAGTCGCGGATCGAGAAGCTGTCCCACGCCGGCATCAGTGGCGGGTTCACGAGCTGTCCGATCTCGAAGTTCACGGGGCCGGGCACGCCAATGCCGATGCCGAGCACGTCCCTGGCGCCCACATTGCAGCGGGCCAGCAGTTCGCGCATGAGCGTGCGCACGCGCGCCAGCACCACGGCCGGGCCTTCGCGCACGTCGGCTGGTTCGTCGTGCTGCGCGAGCACAGTGAGGTCGGGCCGCAGCACGGCCACATCGAGACTGGTGGCGCCGATGTCGATGCCGACGAGCACGCCGAGCCCGGCATTCAGCTGGAGATTCTCGGCGCGGCGCCCGCCCGAGGAGCGCTGCAGGCCGGCTTCGGCAAGCAGGCCCTGGTCGACGAGGCCGGCGATCAGCCCGTTGGCCTTGCTCTTGGAAAAACCGAGCTGTTCGGCCATGGCATGGCGCGAACCGCCGGCCGACCAGAAGGTCGTTTCCAGCAGCCGCATCTCGTCCGCAGTGATGCCACTCCAACGTGCCACGCGTCTTGTCTCCGGTGTTCTTGTCTTCGCCGCGCCCTGGTTGGGGCGAAGGCGAATACTAGGCGGAGGCCTTTAGCCGGACAAGGCTGAACTTTGACCAAATTCAGATCGAAGCGAGACGGAGCGATGCGAGCTTCAAAAGCAAAAAGCCGCCCCGAGGGCGGCTCCTTGACCGAGCAATCGGGAAGGCCGATTACTTTTTCTGGCGGTACTTGCGCAGCGCAGCGATCTGGGCGGCCATCACGGCCAGCTCCGATTGCGCCATCGCGATGTCGATGTCGCTCTTCGCATTCTTCAGTGCTTCCTCGGCTGCGGCCTTGGCCACATTGGCCTTTTCGTCGTCGAGGTCCTTGCCGCGGATCGCGGTGTCGGACAGCACGGTGACGGCATTGGGCTGCACCTCGAGAATGCCGCCGGCCACGAAGACGAACTCTTCGCCGCCGTCGGCCGTTTCGATGCGCACGGCGCCGGGGCGGATGCGCGTGATCAGCGGGGTGTGGCGCGGGTAGATGCCGAGCTCACCGGCTTCACCGGGCAGCGCGACGAACTTGGCTTCGCCCGAGAAGATCGACTCTTCCGCGCTGACCACGTCCACATGAATGGTGCCTGCCATGGTGATTCCTTCTTAAGCGACCTTCTTGGCCTTTTCGAACGCCTCGTCGATGCTGCCCACCATGTAGAACGCTTGTTCCGGCAGGTGGTCGGCTTCGCCGTTCACGATCATCTTGAAACCACGGATGGTTTCGGCCAGCGGCACGTACTTGCCAGGCGAGCCCGTGAACACTTCGGCCACGTGGAACGGCTGCGACAGGAAACGCTGGATCTTGCGGGCGCGGGCCACGGCGAGCTTGTCGTCGGGAGCCAGCTCGTCCATGCCCAGGATGGCGATGATGTCGCGCAGTTCCTTGTAGCGCTGCAGCGTGCCTTGCACGGCGCGGGCCACGTTGTAGTGCTCTTCGCCGACCACGTTCGGGTCGAGCTGGCGCGAGGTCGAGTCCAGCGGGTCCACGGCGGGGTAGATACCGAGCGAAGCGATGTCGCGCGACAGCACCACGGTGGAGTCCAGGTGAGCGAAGGTGGTAGCGGGCGACGGGTCGGTCAAGTCGTCGGCTGGGACGTACACGGCCTGGATCGAGGTGATCGAGCCGACCTTGGTCGACGTGATCCGCTCCTGCAGGCGGCCCATTTCCTCGGCCAGCGTCGGCTGGTAGCCCACGGCGGAAGGCATGCGGCCCAGCAGAGCCGACACTTCGGTACCGGCCAGCGTGTAGCGGTAGATGTTGTCCACGAAGAACAGCACGTCGCGGCCTTCGTCGCGGAACGACTCGGCAATGGTCAGGCCGGTCAGCGCCACGCGCAGACGGTTGCCCGGGGGTTCGTTCATCTGGCCGTAGACCATGGCGACCTTCGAGTCTTCGAGCTTCTCGAGGTTCACCACGCCGGAGTCGGCCATCTCGTGATAGAAGTCGTTGCCTTCGCGGGTACGTTCACCCACACCGGCGAACACCGACAGACCCGAGTGTGCCTTGGCGATGTTGTTGATGAGTTCCATCATGTTCACGGTCTTGCCCACGCCGGCGCCGCCGAACAGGCCCACCTTGCCGCCCTTGGCGAACGGGCACACCAGGTCGATCACCTTGATGCCGGTTTCCAGCAGGTCTTGCGAAGGCGACAGTTCGTCGTACGCGGGAGCCTTGCGGTGGATCGAAGCGGTGAGCTCCTGGCCGACCGGGCCGCGTTCGTCGATGGGCGCGCCCAGCACGTCCATGATGCGGCCGAGCGTGGCCTTGCCCACGGGCACCGTGATGGGTGCGCCGGTGTTCTTCACGATGATGCCGCGGCGCAGGCCGTCGGACGAGCCCAGCGCAATCGTGCGCACCACGCCGTCGCCGAGCTGCTGCTGGACTTCGAGAGTCAGCGCGCTGCCTTCGAATTTCAAGGCGTCGTACACCTTGGGCATCTGGTCACGCGGGAACTCCACGTCGACCACGGCGCCGATACATTGGACAATTTTTCCTTCAGCCATGGCGTTTCCTTCTGGATGGATCTCAATAAATTTGCGACAGGTTCTTGCAGAAGCGTCCTGGTGCCGAAACGGGCCGCTTTTGCAAGAATGCCGGACGGGCCGGCACCCTTGAGTTTCTTGTCGTCGTCAGCTCATCAGCATTTCATGGCCGTTGCTTGCGCAGCGAAGGCGTCCGAAGCTGCCTTGCAGGCCTGGCCCAGTGCAGCCTTGTCCGCGCCCATCGAAGCCCAGGTGGCCTTCGTCTGGTCGAGGTTGGCCTTCATCGCGTCGGCGGCAGCACCGCTTTGCGAAGAAACGCACGCCTGCACCTTGGCGAGGTAGTCGTTGCACTCCTGCGGCAGGTCGGCCGATGCAGTCGGGGCCGCTGCGGCGGGAGCGGCCGGCGCTGCTGCGGGAGCTGGGGCCGGAGCGGGCGCTGCGGGTGCGGCGGCGGGAGCCGGTGCAGGAGCAGGCGCCTCTTCCTTCTTGGAGCAGGCAGTCAGGGCGGCGGCAACCGCCACCAGGGCAAGAATCTTCTTCATTTTGCGCAGAGTCCCCTAAAAATAGGCCTTGGGTTAGCGAACGCGCAGAGCGCATCCGATCAGCAACGCGGCCTGTTGCATTGCCTCGATCAAACGCCTGCGGCCGCAGCCGCGCCGGACACGATCTCGGACAGCTCCTTGGTGATGCCGGCCTGGCGGGTCTTGTTGTAGACCAGCTTCAGTTCGCTGATCACGTTGCCCGCGTTGTCGGTCGCAGCCTTCATGGCCACCATGCGCGCCGAATGCTCGGACGCCATGTTTTCAGCCACGGCCTGGTACACCAGCGATTCCACGTAGCGCACCAGCAGCTCGTCGATCACACTTTGCGCGTCGGGTTCGTAGATGTAGTCCCACGAATGATGACCCGACTCGACCTGCAGCGTCTCGGCCTTCAGCGGCAGCAGTTGCTCCACCATCGGCTCTTGCTTGATGGTGTTGATGAACTTCGTGTAGCACAGGTACACAGCCGACAGCTTGCCTTCGGCATAGGCGTCGAGCAGCGTCTTGACCGGCCCGATGAGCTTGTCGAGATGCGGCGTGTCGCCCAGGTGCGTCACATGCGCCACCACGCGAGCGCCGATGCGGTTCAGGAAACCCAGACCCTTGCTGCCGATGGCAACCGACTCGACCACGTTGCCCGCTGCCTGCGCTTCGCGCAGCTTGGCCGTCACGGCACGCAGCAGGTTGGTGTTCAAGCCGCCGCACAGGCCCTTGTCGCTGGTCACGATGATGAAACCGACGCCCTTGGCCTCGGTCGTCTTCATGAACGCGTGGGTGTACTCCGGGTTCGCCTTGCCGAGATTGGCCGCGATGTTGCGGATCTTTTCGCTGTAGGGGCGAGCGGCGCGCATGCGTTCCTGCGCCTTGCGCATCTTGGAAACCGAGACCATTTCCATGGCCTTGGTGATCTTCTTGGTGTTTTCCACCGATTTGATCTTGCCGCGGATTTCCTTACCAGCTGCCATGAGAGCTCCTTCTTGCGTCGATCAAGGCGTCGATCAGGCGAACGACTTCTTGAACGAAGTGGCGGCGGCCAGCAGTTCGGCTTCCGCGTCCTGGCAGACCTTCTTGAAAGCCTTCTTCTCGTCGCTGTCGTCGGCCTTCGCGGGCTTCGGGTCCCACTTGGCGCCGTTCTTTTCCATCGTGGCCAGCAGGGGTGCGTGGCTCGACTTGAGGAACTGGTGGAAGCCGTGTTCGAACGAGAGAACCTTCTTGACGTCGATGTCGTCCATGAAGCCCTTGTTCACCGCGAACAGCGTGGCGCTCATCAGCGAGATGGGCAGCGGGCTGTACTGGGTCTGCTTGAGCAGTTCGGTCACGCGGGCACCGCGGTCGAGCTGCTTGCGGGTGGCTTCGTCGAGGTCCGAGGCGAACTGGGCGAAGGCCGCGAGTTCGCGGTACTGCGCCAGGTCGGTACGGATACCGCCAGACTGGTTCTTCACCAGGTTGGTCTGCGCCGACGAACCCACGCGCGACACCGAAATACCGGCGTTGATGGCGGGACGGATACCGGCGTTGAACAGGTTGGTTTCCAGGAAGATCTGGCCGTCGGTGATCGAGATCACGTTGGTCGGCACGAAAGCGGACACGTCGCCGGCTTGCGTTTCGATGATCGGCAGTGCGGTCAGCGAGCCGGTCTTGCCCTTGACTTCACCCTTGGTGAAAGCTTCGACGTAGTCGGCGTTCACGCGGGCTGCGCGCTCGAGCAGGCGGCTGTGGAGATAGAACACGTCGCCGGGGTAGGCTTCGCGGCCTGGCGGGCGGCGCAGCAGCAGCGAGACCTGGCGGTAGGCCACGGCTTGCTTGGACAGGTCGTCATAGACGATCAGCGCGTCCTGGCCGCGGTCGCGGAAGTATTCGCCCATCGTGCAGCCCGAGTAGGCCGACACGTACTGCATGGCCGCCGATTCGGAAGCCGATGCCGCCACCACGATGGTGTAGTCCATCGCGCCGGCTTGTTCGAGTGCGCGCACCACGTTCTTGATCGACGAGGCCTTCTGGCCGATCGCAACGTAGACGCAGGTCATGTTCTGACCCTTCTGGTTGATGATCGCGTCGATGGCGACAGCCGTCTTGCCGGTCTGGCGGTCGCCGATGATCAGCTCGCGCTGGCCACGGCCGACGGGCACCATCGAGTCGACGGACTTCAGGCCGGTCTGCATCGGCTGGTCGACGGACTTCCGTGCGATCACGCCGGGAGCGACCTTTTCGATCACGTCGGTCATCTTGGCGTTGATGGGACCCTTGCCGTCGATCGGCTGGCCCAGGGCATTCACCACGCGGCCGATGAGTTCAGGACCCACGGGCACTTCCAGGATGCGGCCCGTGCACTTGACGGTGTCGCCTTCGGAGATGTGCTCGTACTCGCCCAGAATCACGGCGCCGACGGAGTCGCGCTCGAGGTTCAGTGCGAGGCCGAACGACGGCGTGCCGTCTGCGCTCGGCGGGAATTCAAGCATTTCGCCTTGCATCGCGTCCGACAGGCCGTGCACGCGCACGATGCCGTCGGTCACCGAAACCACGGTGCCTTCGTTGCGGATGTTGGCGCTGACCCCGAGGCCCTCGATGCGGCTCTTGATCAGTTCGGAAATTTCTGCGGGATTGAGTTGCATGACTCTTTCCTTCTTTCTTTGTAAGGCGATGGAGACCGGTCAGGCCGCCAGCGCAACTTTCATTTGTTCAAGGCGCGCTTTGACGGAGGTGTCGAGCACCTCGTCGCCGACCACCACACGAATGCCACCGATCAGTTCCGGCTCCTGCTGGACCGTGACCTGCAGCTTGCGACCGAAGCGCTTTTCGAGCGCGGCCGCCACACTGGCCAGAGCCGAGACTTCGATCGGGAAAGCGCTGTAGACCACGGCGTCGGACGAGCCGCTCTTCGCGTTGGACAGTGTCCGGAACTGCTTCGCAATTTCCGGCAGCACCGAGAAACGCCCGTTCTCGAGGAGCGCAGCCAGGAAGTTCTGGGCCATTGCGGGCAACGGCGCAGCGAATGCACCGGCGACCACGCCGAGAACCTGCTCGGCCGTAACCTTGGGGTTGTCGGCGAGTTGCTGGAGCTCCGGATTGGCTCCGATGGCGGCAAGCTTTTCGAGCCAGACGCTGGTTCCGGCGACGTCGGACGACGACGCCTTGAAAAGCGCCTCGGCGTAGGGGCGTGCAATGGTGGCGAGTTCAGCCATGGCTTCTATCAGAGTTCGGTCTGCAGGCGGGCGAGCAAATCGGCGTGAACGCCCGCATTCACTTCCTTGCGCAGAATCTGCTCTGCGCCCTTGACGGCCAGTGCAGCAACCTGCTCGCGCAGGGCTTCACGGGCCTTCAGTGCCTGCTGGTCGGCTTCGACGCGTGCGGCTGCAACGATCTTGTTGCCTTCCTCGGTCGCGCGGGCCTTGGCCTCTTCAACGATGGCCTGGGCGCGACGTTCGGCGTCGGCAAGACGCTGTGCGGACTCGTTGCGCGCCTGGCCCAGTTCGGCTTCCACGCGCTTGTTGGCGGCGGACAGCTCGGACTTGGCCTTGTCGGCGGCAGCGAGGCCTTCGGCGATCTTCGCAGCGCGGTCGTCCAGCGCTTTCGCGATCGGCGGCCACACGAACTTCATCGTGAACCCGACCAGGATCAGGAACACGATCATCTGAACGATCAGGGTACCGGTAATGCTCACTTTTCACCCTCTCTTTGGGATTGAATCGAAGCCATTCGCTAGGGGACTAGGGAACGACGACGCAGGTCCGACGAGAAAGACTTACTTCGGCAGGTTGGCGATCTGAGCCAGGAACGGGTTGGCCGTTGCGAACCACAGAGCGATACCGGTGCCGATAATGAAAGCGGCGTCGATCAGACCAGCCAGCAGGAACATCTTGGTTTGAAGTTCGCCCATGAGTTCAGGCTGACGTGCGGCCGACTCGAGGTACTTGCTGCCCATGATGCCGATGCCGATACATGCGCCCACAGCGCCCAGACCGATGATCAGGCCGGCGGCCAGTGCAACAAAGCTAATAACTTCCATGATGACTCCTAGAGGACTTTGGTTGAAGAGAAAACGAAAAACAAAAAACGAAAGCGGATGATCAGTGGTGATCGTGGGCCTGGCCGATGTAGACCAGCGTCAGCATCATGAACACGAAGGCTTGCAGCGTGATGATCAGGATGTGGAAGATGGCCCAGGCCGTGCCCGCGATGATGTGGCCGATGGCCAGGCCGATGCCGGTGGCCGACACGGACCAGGCACCGCCCATCAGGGCGATCAGCAGGAAGATCAGTTCGCCGGCGTACATGTTGCCGAACAACCGCATGCCGTGCGAGACCGTCTTGGCGATGAACTCGATCATCTGCATGGCGAAGTTGAAGGGGTACAGCGCCCAGTGGTTGCCGAAGGGTGCGGTGAACAGCTCGTGGATCCAGCCTCCGGCGCCCTTGATCTTGATGTTGTAGAAGATGCAGATCAGCAGCACGGCCACCGACATGCCCATCGTCACCGAGAGGTCGGCGGTAGGCACGACGCGCAGGTAGGCGTGGTGCGGGTCTTCACCCGCGATGTGGAAGATCTTGGCCCAGATCGCCGGGAACAAATCGACCGGAAACAGGTCCATTGCGTTCAGCAGGAAGATCCACACGAAGATGGTAAGGGCCAGCGGTGCGACGAACTTGCGGCTCGTGGCGTTGTGGACGATGCCCTTGGCTTGCTGGTCGACCATTTCAACCAGCAGTTCGACGGCAGCCTGGAAGCGGCCCGGAACGCCCGACGTGGCCTTGCGTGCAGCCAGCCAGAGCAACCAGCAGCCCAGGACACCCAGAGCGATGGAGAAAAACAGCGAATCGAAGTTGAAGACCGAAAGATCGGCCACACCTGCAGGCTTGGAGCTTTGCAGATGCGTCAAGTGGTGAACGATGTATTCACCAGCGGTCTGACCATGTTCCGCAGCGTTTTCAGCAGCCATTCCGTTACTCGTCTCGTTGTTGCCGGCGCCGGGGCGAGAACATCACCGCCAACCAGGCCGCCTTCATTGTCACCACCAGGCCGATCAGCATTGCTGGCCAGCTCAGCGCCGTTATCAGCCTCGGCGCGGCGATCAGCATCGCCACGGACAAGGCCATCTTGACCATTTCCCAGAGGAAGAATCCGAACACCGCAGTGCCTGGATTCAGGGAAGAGAACCTGCCGGTCAACCCGCGTGCGAACACCGCCGCCGGAATGACCACCGCGATCGCGCCATAAGCGGCGGACCAACCCAGATTTTGCCTCCCCGTCAGTCCCCAGGCGGCCAGAGCCACCACCAGACCGACAACCAACTGCCCCGCGACCACCCGCCATGGGGAGACCGAAGGGTTCTTTGCCCGCAGTTCACGCGCCTCATCGGCGGTCAACGGCTTGAATTCTGCGTCGAGGTCTTCAGCGACCTCCGAGTCTTGACGGGCGATTTTTTTCATTTCGAATGAAGCCCGGATGACGACCCAGAATTTCTACAAAGCCATTGATTATAAGTAAAAACCCAGCCTGTCCCGCCACCCGTGCTGCCGCGCATGCAAATCGATGCCGCATTCCCTGACGCGAACCCGACGCGGCGCACGCAACCATAATTCCGGCATGCACCCTATCACCGATGCCCTGCCCGCCACGCTTTGTTACCTCGATGGCGAATACCCCGCCCTGCGCGACGCGAAGATCAGCGTCCTCGACCGAGGCTTCATTTTCGGCGACGGCATCTACGAATACGTCCCCGTCTACTTCGGCCAGCCCTTCTGCTTCGAGGAGCACATGGCCCGCCTCGACCGCTCGCTCGCCGAACTGCAGATCGAGAACCCGCTGTCGCTCGCGCAGTGGCGCGAGATCGTGATGCGGCTGGTCGAGCCCGGCGGCAACGCGCCCCAGTCCGTTTACTTTCAGGTGACGCGCGGCGTGGCCCCGCGCGACCACGCGATGGTGCGCGGCATCCGCCCGACGGTGTTCGTGATGGTGAACCCGCTGCCGCCCATCTCCGATGCCATCCGCGCCAAGGGCGTGGCCTGCGTCACCGCGGCCGACTTCCGCTGGCAGAAGGCGCACATCAAGAGCACCAGCCTGCTGGGCGCCGTGCTTGCGCGCCAGATCAGCGTGGAAGCCGGCGCGACCGAGACCATCATGTTCCGCGACGAATGGCTCAGCGAGGCCTCGTCGAGCAACGTGTGGATCGTGAAGGACGGCACGCTGGCGGGCCCGCCGAAGAACAACCTCGTGCTGACCGGCATCCGCTACGGGCTGCTCGAGCGCCTGTGCAAGGCGCAGGGCATTGCGTTCGCGCTGCGCCCCATCTCGCGCGACGAGGTGTTCGCCGCCGACGAGCTGCTGATCTCCTCGGCCAGCAAGGAGCTGCTGCCCGTCGTCAGCCTCGACGGGCAGGCTATTGGCAATGGCCGCCCCGGCCCCATCTACCAGAGCTTGTATGCGGCCTACCAGCAGGCCAAGCAACACAACGCACAGAAACACGGAGCCCCGGCATGACCGACAACACGACCACCACCGACACCACCGCGATCCCCGATCCGCGCAAGGAATCGCTGATCGAGTACCCCTCGCAGTTTCCGATCAAGGTGATGGGCGCCAAGGTCGACGGCTTCGTGCACGCCGTCACCCAGATCGCCGAGCGCTTCGATCCCGCCTTCGACGCCACCACCGTCGAGCTGCGCGACAGCAAGGCCGGCAACTACCTCGGCGTGACCATCACCGTCACGGCCACCAGCCGCGAGCAGCTCGACGACATCTACCGCGCGCTGTCGGCGCATCCGATGGTCAAGGTCGTGCTTTGACCCCCGTGCCGTCCGCACGGCGAACCACGCCATGACAGGCACCGCCGCCATCGTCCCCGCCATCGAGCTGCGCCCGCTGGGCCGCGTCGATTACGCCGACACCTTCGCGGCAATGAAGCAGTTCACGCAGGAGCGCACAGCGGACACGCCCGATGCGCTATGGGTTTGCGAACACGCCCCGGTCTTCACGCAAGGCATTGCGGGCAAGCAGGACCACATCCTGAACCCCGGCGCCATTCCCGTCGTGCAGACCGACCGCGGCGGCCAGGTCACGTTCCACGGCCCCGGCCAGGTGGTGGCCTACCCGCTGATCGACCTGCGCCGCGCGGGCTACTTCGTCAAGGAATACGTCTATCGCATCGAGGAATCGGTGCTGCGCACGCTGGCTCACTTCGGCGTCACCGGCCACCGCGTGGCGAGCGCGCCGGGCATCTACGTGCGGCTGGACGACCCGTTCTCGCACGCGATGCTGAAAGCATCGCCTTCAACCGGTTCGGCGCTGACCGGCCCGCTGCCCGCGGGCGACCCGTTTCGCGGTCTCGGCAAGATCGCTGCGCTGGGCATCAAGGTGAGCCGCCACGCCACCTACCACGGCGTGGCGCTCAATGTCGAGATGGACCTCGAACCCTTCTCCCGCATCAACCCATGCGGGTATGCGGGGCTGCAGACGGTCGACCTTTCTACAATCGGCATCCAAACCACATGGGAAGAAGCCGCCACGGTGCTGAGCCAGAAGCTCGGCGCCTTCCTCGCGCCTTGACACACCAATGAGCACCACAGAAGTCGTCCGCGACGCCCAAAGCGCCGAAAACTACAACCCGCTGGCCAAGCAGAAGGCCGCGGCCAAGCTCTCGCGCATCCCCGTCAAGGTGGTGCAGCAGGGCGAGGTGCTCAAGAAGCCCGAGTGGATCCGCGTCAAGGCCGGCAGCCCGACCACGCGCTTCTACGAGATCAAGCAGATCCTGCGCGAGAGCAACCTGCACACGGTCTGCGAAGAGGCCTCGTGCCCGAACATCGGCGAATGCTTCGGCAATGGCACGGCCACCTTCATGATCATGGGCGACAAGTGCACGCGCCGCTGCCCGTTCTGCGACGTGGGCCATGGCCGCCCCGACCCGCTCGACAAGGACGAGCCGCTCAACCTGGCCAAGACCATCGCCAAGCTGCGCCTGAAGTACGTGGTGATCACCAGCGTCGACCGCGACGACCTGCGCGACGGCGGCAGCCAGCACTTCGTCGACTGCATCCGCAACATCCGCGAGCTCTCGCCGACGACGCAGATCGAGATCCTCGTGCCCGACTTCCGCGGCCGCGACGACCGCGCCCTTGAAATCCTCAAGGCCGCGCCGCCGGACGTGATGAACCACAACCTCGAGACCGCGCCGCGCCTGTACAAGGAAGCGCGCCCCGGCAGCGACTACCAGTTCAGCCTGAACCTGCTGAAGAAGTTCAAGGCGCTGCACCCCGACGTGCCGACCAAGAGCGGCATCATGGTGGGCCTCGGCGAGACCGACGAGGAGATCCTGCAAGTCATGCGCGACATGCGCGCGCACGGCATCGACATGCTGACCATCGGCCAGTACCTGTCGCCGTCGGGCTCGCACCTGCCGGTGCGCCGCTACGTGCACCCGGACACCTTCAAGATGTTCGAGGAAGAGGCCTACAAGATGGGCTTCAGCCACGCGGCCGTGGGCGCGATGGTGCGCTCCAGCTACCACGCCGACCAGCAGGCAGGACACGTTCTGGCCGGCGCGCCCTCGCTCGATTGAACGCCGCGGTGACCGTCCCAGCGGCGGACGCGCCGCAGTCAGGCAGGCCCCTGCACATCCTGCTGGCGATGTGCTATCTCGTGCATCGCACGGGGGCGGAAATGTTCACCCGCGACCTGGCGCTGTGGCTGCGCCGCCGCGGCCACGCCGTCACGATCTTTGCAACGGCCTTCGGGGACATGGCCGACGAACTGCGCTTTGCCTCGATTGCCTGCGTCACCGAACTGAGCGACATTGCGGCGCGGCCGGACGTGATCATCGGCAACACGCACCACGAGACGGTTCGCGCGCTGCTGCATTTCCACGACGTGCCGGTCCTCACGATATGCCACGACCGAAGCGCCGAACACGGACGCCCGGCGCAGTTCACGCAGGTCGTATGCCATGTGGCCGTCGACGAGAACTGCGCCGAGCGCCTGGTGCACGAGTTCGGCATCGCGCGCGAACGCATCGAGCTGATCCAGAACGGGATCGATCTTTCGCGCTTTCCGCGGCGCGGCGGGCTGCCGGCCCGGCCCCGGACGGCGCTGGTCTTCAGCAACTACGCCTCGCACGACGCGCAGCTCGAGGAAATCCGCGCCGCCTGCGTGCAGCGCGGACTGTCGCTGGACGTGATCGGCAGCGGCACCGGCAACCACCTGCCCGACCCGGCCGAGGCACTCGGCCGCTACGACATCGTCTTCGGCAAGGGGCGCTGCGCCACCGAGGCACTGTGCACCGGCAACGCGGTGGTGGTGCTCGATCCGAGTTCGGGCATGGGCGAGATGGTGACGGCGGCCACCGTGGCCCACGCGCGGCGCTGGAATTTCGGCCGGGCGCTGCTGATCCGGCCGATCACGCGGGAGAACGTGGGCGCCGAACTCGATCGATACGACGCCGAGGATGCGGGCAAGGCCGGCGAATGGATGCGTGCGCATGGCGGCCTCGACGCAACGCTCGGCGCGCTTGAGCGCTGCGCGCAGCGCATGGCCCTGCAGCACCCCGTGATCGAGGTGCCCGCAAGCCAGCGCGCGAATGAGGTGGCCCGCTATATGGAGGACTGGATCCGGCGCGGCAACCCGTCGGCGGCGCATCTGGCTGTTGCGTCCCTGCAGCAGCACATCGGGTGGATCCAGCAATCCTTCAACGACCATCAACGCATGCATCAGGCTCGAATCGACGCGCTGCAGGCAGAGCTGCAACGCCAGGCCGAAGAGGCACGCCGGCAGACGGAGCTCGCCGCCATGCAGGCCGCAGCGCAGCTCGCCATGCAGACCGCCGCGCAGGCCGTACAGGCGGCGCAGGCGTCGCAATCGAACGCCGATTGCAACGCACGGCTGGCCGAAGCCGAGCAGCAGACCCGGCAGGCGCGCACCGAACTCGCCCTGCTCCAGGCACAGCTGCGCGAGGTCTACGCCAGCCGTTCGTGGCGTGTGACCGGACCGCTGCGGCGGGTATCAACCCTCGTCCGGCCCGGCGGTCCGCGCGCATGAAGGCGCTGGTGATCGCCGCCCATTCGGGGCACGAACTGCTGCTGTGGAAGTGGCTGCGCAACGAGCGGCCGGACTTCGTGGTGCTGACCAACGGCGCCGGTTCGAGCGGCGTGCCGCGGCTCGAACCGACGATCGACAACCTCGCACGCGCGGGGGCCCGCTGGATTGCGGATGTGGTGCGGCCGGTTGCCGATGCCGACATCTACCGGGCGCTGCTTGAAGGCGACACGCGCCTGTTCACGCAGTGGGTCCACGCCTTGACGACGCACGTCGTGGAGCAAGGCATCGACTGCATCGTTGCCGATGAAGCCGAGGACTACAACCCTTCGCACGACCTGTGCCGCCTGCTGGCCAACCAGGTCGCCGCGCACGCCGTGGCGCGCGGCCGCACGGTCGTATCGCTCGGCTATCCCACCGTGGGCCATCCGAGTCCACCGGCACGGCTGGCTTCCGAGCGCCATGTCATGGTCGAGCTCGACGGCCCCGAGTTGCAGGCCAAGCTCGACGACATGCACGGTTACGCGCACAGCTTCGGCGGCCAGCTGGAGCGCGAGCTGGCGGGCTTCATCGCCGAGTTCGGCGCCCAGGCTTACGGCCGGGAATGCCTCTTCGCCGCGCAGCCCACGCGCTATGAACTGGCGGAGGCGCCCGCCACCAAACCCGCCTTCGAAATCTTCGGGGAGGAACGCGTCGCAGCCGGCGTCTACAAGCACGTCATCCGCGGCGCGCATCTGCAGGCCGTGGCGGATCGGCTGCGCGACGCGATGACACATCCATCGATGCCTCGATGACCTTCACGACGCCAGCCAGCGACGACAGCACGACCGCCATCGCCGCCGATACGGCAGCCGCGAGCCCGGTCGACGCCGCACTGGCCCATGCGATCGTGGGCCTTGGCCGCTTCGGCAGCATCCACGCCCGAAAGCTCCTCGCCCTGCGCGGCTTCCAGCTGCGTGCCCTCGTGGATTGCTCGTCGTCGGCCCGCGCCGGCGCAGATCTCGCGGCGCTGCCATTGCTGTCCAGCGTTGACGACCTGCCGCCGGGCATCGCGTCGGCCACCGTTGCCACCAGCGACGACGCGCACGCCGAGCTTGCCCTGTCGTTGATGCGGCGCGGCTGCCACGTGCTGGTCGAAAAGCCGCTTTGCATCGACCGGCACGACGGTGCCCTGATGGTCCGCACGGCGCGGCAATACGGCGTGACGCTGAGCACCGGCCACATCGAGCGCTTCAACCCCGTGTTCGGCACCGTGCTCCTCGCCCGGCTGCGCAATGCCGCGGCAAGCCACCGCCAGGACCAGCGTCCGTTCATGCGGTTTCGCCGCTATTCGACGCGCGTTGCCATGGCCAGGGACAGCGTGCTGGACCTGATGGTGCACGACCTCGACCTGTTCGCCTGGCTGTGCGCGATTCCCGCGGAAGCGCCAATGGAAGTGCTCGCACGGCACATCGACGTGCACAGCGTGCGTGCGCGCGTGCGGCTGGGCACGTTGGTCGCCGAATTCGAGAGCGGCTACGCCAGCACGCCGGCGATCGCTCGATTGCAGGTGTGCGACGGCCACCGGGAGCAGTTGCTGGACCTGCGCAGCGGCGCGCGTTCGACGACGACGACGACCGGCGACGACGCCCTGGCACGGCAGTACCACGGCTTCAGGCGCGCCATCCTGGGCCAGGCCAGCCGCGTCGCGTCGGGTGCCGATGGCCTGGCGGCCGTGACCCGGGCTTGCCAGGTACTGCACGCATGAAGATCCCGCTGTTCCGGTCGGCCGCATCCACCGAACCGAGAGCGGCGCACCTGGCCCAGTCCCTCGCCGCAGTGCTGCGCAGCGGCGTGTACATCCTCGGTCCGCAGGCCGAGGCTTTCGAGGCACGGCTGTCCGGCCTGCTGCAAGGCCGCGAGACCGTGGCCGTGGGATCGGGCTCCGAAGCGCTTCTGCTGGCCTTCAAGAGCCTCGGCATCGGAAGCGCGGGCGGAGGGGACGCGCTGGACGAGGTCCTGCTGCCGAGCTACACCTTCGTCGCCTGCGCGGAAGCGGTGCTCGCTGCGGGCGCGCGGCCGGTCTTCGTCGACAGCGCGCCGGACGACTTCCTGCCGACGCTCGCGCATTTCCGCGACGCCCGCACGCCGCGCACCCGCGCAATCCTCGCGGTTGGCCTCTTCGGCGACCCGAGCGGCCTGCCCGAACTGGCCGCCTACTGCCGCGACGAGAAGCTGTGGCTGGTCGAGGACGTCGCGCAATGCCTGGGCGCCCATGCCGCCGGCACCTGGGGCGACGCCGCGGCGATGAGCTTCTATCCGACCAAGACCCTCGGCGCCGCCGGCGACGCCGGTGCGCTGGCCTTCAAGGATCCGCAGCATGCCCGCAAGGCGCGGCTGCTGCGCAACCACGGCTACGCCGACGGCCGGCACCACTGCCTCGGACACAACAGCCGCATGGACGAATTGCAGGCCTGCCTGCTCAATGCCGCGCTGGACGACTTTCCGGACAACATCGCGCGACGGCGCGCCATCGCAGCGCGCTACATGGCGGCCTGGGCGGACTGCCCGATCGGTTTGCCGCGAGGCTCGGCGGGCCACGCGTGGAACTATTTCGTCATCACCCTGCCCGGCCCCCGCGAACGCGCGGCCTTCGCGGCGCGGCTGGCCGCATCAGGGATCGCCACCCGGGTCTACTACGAGCAGCCGCTGCACCGGCACGAGGCGCTGCGGCCCTGGCATGGCACCCGCGCCCTGCCGCACAGCGAAAAACTGGCCGGCTGTTCGCTCGCATTGCCGCTCTATCCGATGCTCGGCGACGAGGAAATCGAGTACATCATCGGCGTCGTACGGCAAGCTTCCGGCGCATAGCGGCGGCCAACGCCGCGGGACCACATCGAAAGGGAGAACGGATCAGATGGCCACCATCCTGACCACGCTGGCCACACGCCCCGTCGAGGGCCTGGTCGAGAACCACGCAGCCTATGCGCGCCGGTACGGCTACGCGCACCGCATCGCCGACAGCACCCATGTGTGGGGTCCGCGCCAGCCGGTCTTCTTCCGCTACCACGCGATCTACCAGCACCTGGCGCAGGCCGACGAGGGCAGCCTGCTGCTGGTACTCGACCAGTTCGCTGTCGTCTACTGGCCCCGACCGCTGGAAGAGGTGTTCGACGGCATCGACGCGCTGGTCTGCGCGCAACCCGACGACGACGCGCTCTGCAACACCAGCATGCTGCTGCTGCGCAACACGGCCGCGGTGCGCGAGCAGGTGCGCCAGTTGGTCGACCATGTCTCCCATTGGGCAGTGCGCATCCTGGAGGACAACGAGCAGCCCGAGAACGCGCTGGTCGCCCGTGTCTTCCCGCCCCGCCCCTGCGCCCTTCCCCTGCTCAACGGCATCCACGCCAATGTGCAGGCCAACTGGCCCGCGGGCAGCTACTACGAATCGATCCAGGGTGTGCGCCCGCTGGTGGCCAGCGACGCGCCCACCTGGCGCCGCGCAGGCGCCGGAAACCAGTGGACGCCGGCGCTGGACTACGACTTCCGCGGCGTGCAGAACCTCGTGGAGGACGCCGCGGCCCTGGCCGCCGACGAACGCCCGCCCTTCCTCTTACTCGCCGGGACCACGCCCCCACCCGAGGACGACCTGCACCTAAACCCCGGCGCGCGCATCGCCTTCGTCAGCATCTACACGCACCACATCGCCAGCTACGGCCGCATCCACGAAGAAAGCCTCGCGCGCTACTGCCTGCGCCATGGCTACGGCTACCACCTCTACCGCAAGGTGCCCGGCTTTGCCAACGGCCTGACAGGCTCGTGGGCCAAGCCGCACGTCATGCGGCGCCACCTCGCGGAGCACGAGTTCCTGCTGTGGATCGATGCGGACATCCTGGCCATGAACCAGTCGCTGCGCATGGAGCCGCTGGTCGACGGCCGGCAGGCGCTGGTGGGCAACGACCACACGGCCTGGAACATGAACTCCAGCGTGGTCGGCGTGCGCAACACGCCCGCGATGCACGCGCTGGTGGAAGACGTCTGCCGGCAGATCGAGGCCGCGCCCGACCGCTCGTCGGTGCACGCCAACGGCGGCGACCAGACCTACTTCGCGAATGTCTTCAATGCCCACGGCCTCGTCACCGAAGCCCAGGTGGTGGACACGCTGTCGCTGGACGCGCCCGCGATCTACGCGACCGCCGACAGCCACTTCGTGCATTTCCCGACGCAGCTGACGCCGCAGCGTGCGGCATCCATGCATTTATGGAACCGGCGCAGCCTGGCGCGTGATGCGTACGAACGCGGCGGCGACACGGCGCAGCCCGACACCACTGCGTCGTCCCGCTGACGGGGCCGCGCAGCCTCAACCGCGCGTGGCGTTCTCCTTCATCTTCGCCAGCGCGATGGCAATCGCCGCGCCGCCCAGTGTCTTGATCAGCCCCGAGTGCTGCGCATAGAACCGGCTCACCTCGTCGATCACGCCCGCGTGCTGCTGCTCGGCATGCGCGGCAATCTCGGTCACCTGCGCAGGCGACAGCTGCGAGGCCTGGTCGGGCGTGACCTGCGTCTGCCCCGGCTGCAGCATGCGGCCGAGCACGCCGCCGGCCAGCGCCGAGGCCGCTGCCGGGCCCAGCGTGGCCAGGATCTGGTTGAGCACGCCGGCCTGCTGCTGCGGCGACGACTGGCCGAACAGCTTGCCCACCATGTCGCCGAAAGGCGGCGTCTGGTCGGATCGCATGGCCGCGGCGAGCCCCGCACCGACTTCGTCGGTCGATGCCTGCTGCGTGACCTTGTCGAGGTGGGCCTCGGGGCTGCCGTTGCCGCCGATGGCCTGCTGGAGGATGTCGAGTAAACCCATGGAGATCTCCTTGTTACCGGGCCACGAGATGCCAGACCCCGAGCAGCAGGGCCGCGCCGATCACCGAGGCGATGAAGCCGGCGCCCGCGCCCGCAGCGTACAGCCCCAGGGCCTGTCCTGCATAGGTCGCCACCAGCGACCCGGCAATGCCCAGGACCACGGTGAGGATGAACCCCATGGAGTTGTTGCCCGGAAGGATGGCGCGGGCGATCAGCCCCGCGATGAAGCCGATCAAGATGGTCCAGATGATGTGCAAGAGAGACTCCCTGTCTGTTGAAAAAAGATGATGCGGGATCGTTGCCCGTCCATCCTGAGCGCGGCCTGACGATACGCCCTCCGACAGCCGCGCGGTCGCCAAGGAGCTGGCCGAAAGCGGCAGCATTTCGCTATCCTGCCGGTTGCTCAAGAAGAAGGAATGACCTTGCAAACGCACCCTGCCGTTCAAGCCGAAATGGAACGCAATTTCGGCGCCATTGCCGATCTGGTCCACCTCCATGCGCAACACACGCCCGACCACGCCGCGCTGGCCGATGCCGGGCGCACCCTGGACTACCGCGCACTCGACGCGCTCATGGACCGCGTCGCGGCCAGCCTGCAGCGCGACGGGCTCCAGCCCGGCGATGCCATCGCCATCTGCGCCTCGTCGTCGGTGAACTACGCGGCGGTGTTCCTGGGCGCGCTGCGCGCGGGCGTCGCGGTGGCCCCGCTGGCGCCCGGCTCCACGCCCGCCAGCCTGGCCCGGATGATCGAGGACGCCGATGCGCGCATCCTGTTCAGCGACGCCTCGGCCGCCGAGGTGATCGGCCCCGCGAAGGAAGGCGGCATTGCACGCATTGCGCTCGACGGCTCGAACGTGGGCCGCGACTTCGAAGGCTGGCTCGCGCCGGCAGGTGTGCAGCCCAAGGCCGTGGAGACGCAGCCTTCGTGGCCCTTCAACATCATCTATTCGTCGGGCACCACGGGCGAGCCCAAGGGCATCGTGCAGGGCCACGGCATGCGCTGGGCCCACGTACAGCGCGGCGCCAAATACGAATACGGTCCCGACACCGTCACGCTGCTGTCAACGCCGCTGTACTCCAACACCACGCTGGTGGTGTTCTTCCCCACCATCGCCTTCGGCGGCTGCGTGGTGCTGATGCCCAAGTTCGACGCGCTCGGCTACCTGCAGCTGGCCGAGCAACGCCGCGTGACGCACACCATGCTCGTGCCGGTGCAGTACCAGCGGTTGATGGCGCATCCGCGCTTCGACGCGCACGACCTGTCGTCGTTCCGCTTCAAGTTCAGCACCAGCGCGCCCTTCAACGCCGCGCTCAAGGCCGACGTGCTCAAGCGCTGGCCCGGCGGGCTGATCGAGTTCTACGGGATGACCGAGGGCGGCGGCACCTGCATCCTGGAGGCGCACCTGCACCCGACCAAGCTGCACACGGTAGGCCAGCCCGCCGAGGGCAGCGATATCCGCCTGATCGACGAGGAAGGCAACGAACTGCCGCGCGGCAACACCGAGGTGGCCGGCGAGGTGGTGGGCCACTCGGGCGGCATGATGACCGGCTACCACCGCCAGCCCGAGAAGACGCGCGAGGCCGAATGGTTCGACGCCACCGGCAAGCGCTTCATCCGCACCGGCGACGTAGGGCGCTTCGACGCCGACGGCTTCCTCACGTTGTTCGACCGCAAGAAGGACATGATCATCAGCGGCGGCTTCAACATCTACCCGAGCGACCTCGAGGCCGTGCTGCGCGGCCATGCGGCGGTGGCCGACGTGGCGGTAATCGGAGTGCCGTCGGAGCAATGGGGCGAAACGCCGGTGGCCTTCGTGGTGCGCCGCGAGGGCGACAGCACAACCGAGGACGCGCTGCTGCAATGGACCAACGCCCAGCTCGGCAAGACGCAGCGCCTGGCACGTCTCTCCTTCATCGAGGAGCTGCCGCGCAGCGCCATCGGCAAGGTGCTCAAGCGCGAACTGCGTGAACGCGGTGGATGAAATCCCTTCGCGGTCAGCTGGTCTTTTTCTGGATGCTTCTGTTCGGCATGTGCGCCGCACTGGCCGTGGTGATGCTCACGCTCTACCGCAGCAGTGCCGGCGCGCAGGTGGCTGCGGGGCGCGCTGCGACCGAGCAGTCGTGCCGCGCGATCGCGGCGCGCTATGCCAGGTCGGCGGCCGCACCTTCCTCGGCGCAGCCGCAGGTCGATCTGCTGCAGGTACTGCTGCAGCTGGTGCTGATCGAGGCGCCCCATGTCGAGGGCGGCGTGTGGCAGGCCGCCGGCGGCCAGTTGGCCTATGCCTACCCCACCTACGAAGGCAGCGGTGTCAAGCGCGACGTGCCCGTGGCCGAGCAGCCGCTGATCGCCGAGATGGCACAGCTCGCGGCGCGCACCCGGCAGCCGCAGACCGATGTGGTGCGCGGCAGCCGTGAGGCGCTGATCGTCTCGGCCTGCCCGCTGGCCGCGCCGGGCAACGACCTGGCGGCGTGGACCATGACTCGCACCAGCGGCGGCGCGCTGGCCGCGCAGGACAGCCTGCGCACCGGCCTGAGCGTCCTGCTGGCGCTGGTGCTCGCATCGGGCCTTTGGCTTGGCTTCATCCTTCGACGTGGACTGCGCCATGTGCAGCGCCTCGAAACCCGGCTCGCGCAGGCCGATGCGGACGGCGATGCCATGCCCGAGCTGCCGCGCACCGGCGTGCACGAACTCGACCGCATCGTCGACGGCTTCAACCGCTACCGCCTGCGCTTCGAGGAGGCGCGCATGAACGTGCGGGCGGCCGCACAGCAGCACAGCCGCGACCAGCGCCTGGCGGCGCTCGGCCGCATGACCGGCGGCATCGCCCACGAGATCCGCAACCCGATCGCCACGATGCGGCTGAAGGCCGAGAACGCGCTGGCCGCCGCGCCCGAGCGGCAGGGCCAGGCGCTGCAGGTCATCGTCGGGCAGATCGACCGGCTCGACGGCCTCGTGCAAAGCCTGCTCGCGCTGGTGCAGCCGGTAGCCCTCGCGCCGGCCGAGGTGGCGCTTCATCGCTGGCTCGAAGAGCGCGTGGCCGCCGTCGCGCCGAAGGCAGCGGCGGGCGGCGTGCAGATCTCGCTGCATCACGACTTGCCCGCCAGCGCCGTGTTCGACCCGGTACACCTTGCGCGCGCCGTCGACAACCTGCTCGACAACGCCGTGCGCCATGCGCCACGCGGCGGCCACGTGGTGCTGGCCGTCGTGCAGCCCAATGCGCGCATGCTGCTCATCCGCGTGGACGACGATGGCCCAGGCGTACCCGAACCGCTGCAGGCCAGCCTCTTCGAGCCCTTTGCCACCGGCCGCGCCGACGGCACCGGGCTGGGCCTGGCGCTGGCGCGCGAAGTGGCGCTGGCGCACGGCGGCGAGCTGCATCATGTGCCCATGCAACCGGGCACCCGCTTCGAACTGGAGCTTCCGTGGCGCACCTCCTGATCGTCGACGACGACAACGCCTTCCGCGACACGCTCGCCGAAACGCTGCAGGGCCTCGGCCACGGCGTGGTGGCGACGGCCAGCGGCGCCGAGGCGCTGGAAACGCTGTCGTCGTCGCGCGAGCGCTTCGACGCCGTGTTCCTCGACCACCGCATGGCCGGCATGGATGGCCTGCAGACGCTCGCAGCCATGCAGGCCAGGCTCGTGCGCCTGCCGCCGGTGATCGTGCTCACGGCGTTCGCGAGCGCGGGCAACACCATCGAGGCGATGCGCCTGGGCGCCTTCGATCACCTGGCCAAGCCGATCAGCCGCGAGGCGGTGCGCGAGGTGCTGGAACGCGCGCTGCAGCAGCAGCACGCGGCAGCGTCGCCCTCCGGTGTGCCGCAGGACGGCGACGGCAGCGACCTGATCGGCCCGAGCCACGCGATGCGCGAGGTGCACAAGCGCATCGGCCTGGCCGCCGCCAGCGCGATGCCGGTGCTGGTCCTCGGCGAAACCGGCACCGGCAAGGAAATGGTGGCGCGCGCGCTGCACCGCCATTCGGCCCGCGCCGGCCGGCCCTTCGTGGCCGTCAACTGCTCGGCGATTCCGAAGGAGTTGCTCGAAAGCGAACTCTTCGGCCACGTGCGCGGCGCCTTCACCGGCGCGAGCGGCGAACGCCCCGGCTGCTTTCGCGCGGCCGATGGCGGCGTGCTGCTGCTCGACGAGATCGGCGACATGGCACTGGACGTGCAGGCCAAGATCCTGCGTGCGCTGCAGGAGGGCGAGGTCACGCCGCTGGGCAGCCACCGGACGGTGAAGGTCGACGTGCGCGTGATCGCCGCGACGCACCGCGACCTGGCCGCCGCCGTGCGCGAGGGCCGTTTTCGCGAAGACTTGCTGTACCGGCTCGACGTGCTGTCGATCCGCATGCCGCCGCTGCGCGAGCGGCTGGCCGACATCATCCCGCTGGCCGAGCACTTCCTGCGCCGCGCGGCCGCATCCGATGCGCCGAAGGCGCTGTCGGCCGAGGCCGCGCAACGGCTGCTGAGCCACCCATGGCCCGGCAACGTGCGCGAACTGCGCAACGTGATGGAGCGCTGCCATGCGCTGGTACGGCACCGCGTGATCGGCGCGGCGGACCTGGCCATCGGACCCGGGGCCGCGCCACGCGGCGAAGCGTCCGACACGGTGCCGGCCGAGTGGCTCGAAGGCGAACTGCCCGCCGCCGTCGAAAAGCTCGAGCGCCTGCTGATCGCCCACGCGCTGGCCCAAACGCAGGGCAACCGTGCCGAGGCCGCACGCCGCCTGGGCATTCACCGTCAATTGCTCTATCGCAAGCTGACGCAGTACGGGATCGACTGAGACGAAGCGTCCGGAAAGCGGACGCATGGTGTCCCCGGATCATGCGGCCGCCGCCCGCACGGTGCGCGCAAGTCGTTGATTTCAAAGGGTTCATGCGCTGGCACGTTGTGTGAGATGTCGATGGGGTCTCCATTCCACAAGGAACCGCTCATGACCTCCCGCCTCGCCCTCACCGCCGCCTGCCTGCTGGCCGGCAGCGCCGCCTTCGCCCAGCTGCCACCCGCGCCGCCGCACGGACCCATGCCCCCGCCGCACGGCGCCATCGCATTCCAGGCCGGGATGGTTGCCACCGGCCGCGTGCAGCAATGGCTGATCAACCCGAACGGCGAGGCCGATGGCCTCTTGCTTTCCGATGGCACGCAGGTCGCCTTTCCACCGCACCTCTCGGCCGCCATGATGCAGATGCTCAGGCCCGGCGACACGGCGCAGGTCAGCGGCTGGCGCGCCCCCAGCGTGCCGGTGGTGCGCGCACAGACCATCGGCGCCAACGGCCGCAGCGTGGCCGACCAGCCGCCGATGCCGGGCATGGCCCCGCCGCCGCTGCGCGACCCGGGCACGCTCGTGGCCATGTCGGCGGGGGGCCGCATCGAGCGCCTGCTGTACACCGACCGCGGCGACGTGCACGGCGTGGTGCTCGCCGACAAGACCATCGTGCGCTTCCCGCCGCACATCGGCGCGATGTACGGCGCCCAGCTGCAGCCCGGCGCGCAGTTGCATGCGCGCGGCTGGGGCACGCGCGGCGCACAAGGCACCGCCCTCGAAGCGACGAGCCTCGGCCCGACCGCCGACACGGTGCGCGAAGTGTTCGGCGGGGCCGGTGTCCCCTGGAGTCCGCGCGGCGCCGGTCCCATGCCGCCGGCCGCGCCGATGATGATGCCGCCCCCGCCGGCGCCCGCTTCCTGATCCCCCGCACCGGCCCGCCATGACCACCGCCGCCCCCTCCCGCCGCAGCCTGCGCGCACTCGATGCACTCGCCTTCTTCGCGCCCGACATCCAGGGCGGCGTCGGTCCGTTCCTGATCGTCTTCATGGCCGGCACGCTGGCCTGGGATCCGCAGCGCATCGGCACCGTGATGTTCGTCTCGGCGCTGGTCGGGCTGGCGATGCAGGCGCCGGCCGGCGCGCTGATCGACAGCGTGCGGCACAAGCCGCGCTGGATCGCCGGGGCCATCGCGCTCATCGCGAGCTGCCTCGTGGTGATGGCGAACTGGCCGGGTTACGGCGTCATCCTCGCGGGACAGTCGCTGATCGGCGCGGCCGGCACGCTGGTTGCGCCCGCCATCGCCGCCATCAGCCTGGGCATGGTGGGCCGTGCGGGGCTGGATGCCCGCGTCGGCCGCAACGTCGCGATCACGGCAGCCGGCACGGTGCTGTGGGCGCTGGGCACCGGCTGGGTGGGCCATGCCTTCGGGCCGCATGCGATGTTCTTCTACGCGGTGGCGATGGCGCTGCCGACCATCGCGGCGGCGCTCGCGATCCGCCACCGGGACATCGACCTGCGCCTTGCGCGCGGCGCCGATGCGCACGCCGGCGGTGCGCCCTCCACGGCACGCTGGCACGACCACCGCCTCTTCGTGCTGCTGGCCTGCGCCTTCCTGTTCCACCTGGCCAATGCCGCGATGCTCACGCTGGTGGCGCAGAAGGTCGGCACGCAGTCCGGCAGCTCGGCCACGCTGTGGCTCTCGGGCGGCGTGATCGTCACGCAGCTGGTGACCATCCCGATCGGCCTCGCGGTCGGTCGCTGGGCGCCTCGGCTCGCGCGCAAGCCCATCTTCCTGGTCGGCTTCGCGGTGCTGCCGGTGCGCGGGCTGCTCTACCTGCTGGCCGACAGCCCTGCCGTGCTGCTGGCGCTGCAGGTGCTCGACGGCATCGGCGCGGCCATCTTCGGCGCCATGTTCACACTGATGATCGGCGACCTGACGCGCGGCAGCGGCCACTTCAACTTTGCGCTCGGCCTCGGTGGGGCCTGCGTGGGGCTGGGCGCTGCGCTCAGCAACCTGGTCGCGGGCACGGTCGCGCACCTGGCCGGCTACGGCACGGCATTTGTCATGCTCGCGGGCATTGCGGCCGGTGCCTTGACGCTGTTTGCCCTGGCAATGCCCGAAACTCGCCACCGGCCTCGTTCTTCTCCCGCGAGCGCGCCGGCCGCCTCCGCCCTGACCACCACCGCCCCATGACCAAAGACACCGCGCCCGCCCTGCCTCCTGCCTCCCCCGACGACAACGCCCCGTCGCCGCACGAAAGCGGCGGCAATGGCCTGCTCTGGGTGCTGCTGGCGGTGGCTGTGGTGTTCGCCTTCTTGCGGCCGCGCTCACCGATGGACTGGCTCGAGCTGGTCGACTGGCAGACCGTGGGAGCCCTGGCCGGGCTGCTCGCGATCACGCAGGGGGTGGAGAGGAGCGGCATGCTGCAATCGGCCGCGCAGCGCCTGCTCGCACGCACCACCAACCTGCGCCAGCTCGCGCTGCTGCTCACCGCCACCGCCGCCGTGCTGTCGGCGCTCGTCACCAACGACGTGAGCCTGTTCCTGCTGGTGCCGCTCACGCGCGTGCTGGCCACGCAGGCGCACCTGCCGCTGGCGCGGCTGGTGGTGCTGGAAGCGCTGGCGGTGAACGCGGGCTCTGCCCTCACGCCCATCGGCAACCCGCAGAACCTGTACCTGTGGCACCGCACCGGCGAGAGCTTCGGCGGCTTCATGGCCATGATGGCGCCCACGGTGCTCGTCATGCTGCTCTGGCTGGTCGTGGCCGTGTGGCTGCTGGCGCCGCGAACGCCGATCGCGCTCAAGCCCGCCGCCGAGCCTGCCGCGGTGCGGCCGCGCCTGCTGGCGCTGTCGGGCGTGCTGTTCGTGGGCTTCGTTGTCGCACTCGACCGGCACTGGCTGCTGGCGGGCCTGGCCGTGGTGTTCGGCGCCTACCTGCTGTTCCAGCGCCGCGTGCTGCGCGATGTCGACTGGGCGCTGCTGGCGATCATCGCGCTGATGTTCGTCGACCTGCGCCAGCTCGCCGAGCTGCCAGCCGTGGCCGCGACCGTGGGGCGGTGGCCGATTGCCGAAGGCTGGCGCGCATACTTCGCGGCCATCGTCACCTCGCAATTCATCAGCAACGTACCGGCAACCATCCTGCTGGACCGCTACGTGCACGACCTGCCCGCGCTCGCGGCCGGCGTGAGCGTGGGCGGCTTCGGCTGCGTGCTGGGCTCGCTGGCCAACCTGATCGCGCTGCGGCTGGCCAAGGTGCCGCACGGGCTGCGCGAGTTCCACCGCATCAGCATTCCGTTTCTGATCGTGTGCGCGGCGTCGGCGGTGCTGCTGCGGCTCGGTTGATGGCGCCGCGCGCGCCTATGGCGTGGCGTGCCGCGGCCGGCAGCCGGCCGCCTCGAAGAGGCTGCGCGGACAATACGCAAGAACATGTACACCCCTGCCTCTTCCCCGCCGACGAGCCACGCACTCTCGCTGCGCAACTACGGCGACTCGCACGGCAGCCACGCGCACGACCATTTCCAGGTGCTGATCGGCCTCGACGGCGTGCTGGAGATCGAAGTGGAAGGCCGCGGTGCCGGCATCGGCGTGGGCGAGGCGCAGGTGGTCGCACCCGGCGACCGGCACGACTTCAGCGCGCGCAAGCAAGGCAGCGTGTGCCTGGTGCTCGACACCACACACGCGGCATGGGCCCGCTGCGCCGAGCGCGCACCGCCCGGTGCGCCGCAGCTGCACACGCTGGCGCGCTACCTGGCGCAATGCCTGCGGCAGCCGCAGGCCTCGGCCCTGGCCCTGCAGAACGGGCCCGCGCTGCTGCTGGAGGCCTGGAACCCCGCGCCGCCCTCTCATTCGGATTCACGCCGCCGTCGCATCGACTGGCCTGTGCTCGCCGACTGGGCCCGCGCCCGCTGGCACGAACCGCTGGGCGTGGCCGACCTGGCCGGTGCCGCCTGCCTCAGCCCGAGCCAGTTCGCGCAGCGCTGCCGAGACGAACAGGGCATGGGCGCGATGCACTGGCTGCGCTCGCTGCGGCTGGCGCATGCACGCGAGCTGCGGCTCGGCGGAATGAGCGTGGCGGAGACGGCGCGCCGCACAGGCTATCGCTCGCCATCGGCGCTCACGGCGGCGCTTCGCCGCTGACTTCGGCATTTCTCCCACCCCCGCTGTGGGAGGGCCGGGGTGGGGGCACGGCGGCGTCGAAAACGGCGCAGCACCCGCTCCAAGGCCTGCCCCATCCCGACCTTCCCCCAGAGGGGGAAGGAGCAGGAGAGCAAACCGTCGTTACGCGACGACGAACCGTCATTGCACGACGACCTCATCGCGTAGCCTCGGCCTCCATGTCGTCGACCGTCTACGCCCTTCTCGCCATCGCGCTCTGGACCACACTCGCCTCGCTCGGCACGGCCTTGTCCCACCTGCCCCCGTTCCTGCTCACCGGCCTCGCGCTCATCATCGGCAGCGTGCCGAGCTGGCCGCTCGTGCTGCGCGACCGCCGCGCCTGGAGGGTGCCGCCGCGCACGCTGGCGCTGGGCATCTACGGCTTGTTCGGCTATCACTTCCTGCTGTTCATCGCGCTGCGCTACGCCCCGCCGGTCGAGGCCAACCTGGTCAACTACCTGTGGCCGCTGCTCATGGTGGTGTTGGCGCCGGTGCTGCTGCCGGGCGTTTCGCTGCGGCCGCTGCACCTGGTGGCGGGCTTGCTGGGCTTCGCAGGCGCGGCTGCCGCGATCCTCGGCGCAAGGGTTGGCGCCACGGCCGTCGCCGGCTACTGGGGCTTCCTGCCGGCGCTGGCCTCGGCTTTCGTCTGGGCCAGCTACTCGCTGTGGACGAAGCGCGTCGCGGCCTTCCCGACCTCGGCGATCGGGCTGTTCGGGCTGGTCTCGGGCCTGCTCTCGCTGGCCTGCCATGCGGTGCTCGAACCTTCCGTGACGCTGTCGGGCCGCGACTGGCTGCTGCTCGTGCTGTGCGGCCTCGGTCCGCTGGGCGCGGCCTTCTTCGTGTGGGACATGGCGCTCAAGCGCGGCGACGCGCGGCAGATCGGCATCCTGAGCTATATCACGCCGCTGGGCTCGACTGCGCTGCTGCTGCTCGTCACCGGCAGGCCGCTGACCTGGACCATCGTGCTCGCGGCCTGGCTCATCATCTCGGCCGCAATCATGGGCACCCGCGCACGCTGAATCAGGCTGTATCCGACGGATTGCCCGCTTTTTTCTGGCTAGAGTGGGGGCCAAGGAAAAAAAGGAGCCAATTCCCATGGACAGCAAGAACAAGAGCGAGGATTTCGAGATCACGCCCAAGCTGGTGTTCGACCTGAACCTGGCGCTGTACCTCGACCTCGTGGCCGCGCTGGAGGGCGCGGGCGCCGTCACCTACCGCCAGATGGCGGCCCGGGTGCTGAACATCAGCATGGACGCGCGCAGCGACGGCGAAACCGGCCTGTCGACGGTGCTCGAAGGCATCGCCAAGGGTTTCGCCGGCCACGGCGAAGGGCTGTCGATCGAGCTGCTGAAGGCCGCGCGCGGCCTGCGCGAGGACGAGGCGATGGGCGACATTCCCATGCGCCCCGACGAAAACTGAGCGCAGGCTATTTGTAGTCGAGGGTGAAGGTGGCCGTGCCGTCCGCACGCCCCGGCGTCACCTTGTTGCCCGTCTGGTAGTAGCGCGCGGTGTACGGCAGCACATAGTCGCCATTCTTCGACGGGCCGACCAGCGTGTCTTCGCCGAACTTCACCGGCACGCCCTGGTTGTCGACCACCTGGATGCCCACGCCAGTGGCGGTGCCCGAGCCGCCCTGGGTGATCTTCAGGACGCCCTGTTCGTTCGACGGGTCCTGCGTCGCATCCATCCGCAGGTAGACGGTGTTCTGCGTGTTCTGCCCGGCCTGGCAGCTGAGCTTGATGTTGAAGTTGCGGTCGCCGGTGGTGGAGCCTCTGCCCTTGAAGTTGCTCTGGGGCACCCTCCCGAACTGCACCGAAACGTTCCGGGAGCCCAGGTCCACCGAGCATGACGGCGCGGCGATGGTGATGCCATTGCCGGAGAGCACGGTAGTCAGCATCGACACACCGTCGCCGTCACCGTAGTAGCGGGTATAGGTCCCCGAGGCCAGTGCCCCGTTTCCTGTAGCGGCCGCTGTTTTTATCAGCTCGACCTGGAACTGCGTTCCCAGCGGAAAGTAGATGTAGAAGGGTCCACGCGGAAGCCGGTGCGGGTAGTTCACGGTCAAGGTTGCGTCGATCACTCGCGACAAGCGGATGCCGATACCTGGCACCGCCGTCGAGTAGGTCGTCGGATCGCTCGGCATCGGTGCTCCCAGCAGCATCTCCCCGATGAGCGTGCCGCCGCCCCGGGTGCAGTCGAACATGTACTCCGACGTGCCCCTGGTTGGAATAGGAAACACCTTCCTCGCAATCACGGCTCCGACAGGCAGATCATTGGAAATGATCACTTTGCCCATGTCCATGGTGATGAACTTCTCCGTCGCACCTGGGTAGCGCGTGCACGCCGCCCAGGCGCCTTGCGCGCCGAGCAGCGCCGCCGCTGCTGCAACGGCGATACGCATGAGGCCAGAAGAAATGCTGTGGCTCATTCCGTTCCCTTTGGTTGTTTGTCGTTTGGCGTGGGCGCGGTTGTGGTGGTATCGCATTGCCCGCTCAGCTCGCGGATCGGCGGTGGGTTCTCTTCTTCGGGAAGGCTGTAGGACACGACACACTGGTCGGCCTTGCCAGCCCCCCACCGCACGGTCAGGCGGCCGGTGCTGCCCGCCCCCGTGACAAAGGCCTGCCCCTCGGGACCGACCACGCCGACTTCCTGGCCCGCCTCGTTCTCGACCTTCGAGCCCAGGGGCAGCATGCGGCCGCCCGGATCGGTCAGCGTCATCAGCAGGCGGAAGCCCACCGAGGTCTCGAACTTCGCGTGCACCACGGCGCCGCGCGTGGGCACCACCTCGGTCGCGGCGTTCTTCACTTCCACCGTGTCGCCGAGATCGGCCGTGCGGATGGCCAGGCGGTTCAGGCGGTACGGCGTCAGGTTGGGAACGACGGCATTGCCGGCCCGGTCGGTTGCCACGCCGGGCTGCGACTCGAAGCCCACGCCCTGCGCCCCTGGCGCCCGCACCAGCGCCACGGTTTCGCCGAGCGGCTGCGACAGCGTGACGCCGCCGCCATGGAACAGCACCCCACCGGCCATGCCGAAGGTGCTTTGGCCATAGCCGCGGCCCATCGAGTGGCCGACGTCGAAACGCCCGACCGGCGACAGGTAGCTCGCACCCGCGCTGCCGCTGTCGCTACCGCCCCGGTTCGCATGGCCGGCCGTCACGTTGTAAGTCAGGCGGCTGTCTTCGAAGGCCGAGCCATAGACGCTGGCCTGCTGGTTGACGCGGCTGCTGCCGTCGCGGGTCACGGCGTACTGGGCGCTGGCGCGGGTGTCGCCGAGCGGAACGGTCAGCGTGAACATGATCTGGCGGCTAGCCGGCCGGTTCAGGCTGGTGGTGTGGTTGTAGAACACGCTGTAGCCGAACTGCTTGTAGTTGCCCGAGTAGCCCAGCTGCACCAGCCGGTCCTTGGCAGCGGTGCCCCAGTAGCTCTGCTGGCGTGCGGACGCGTACACCGTGCCCTGGTCGCCGAGTTGCTGCGAGAGTTCGAAGCGCACCTCGTTGCGGCGGCTGTTGAACGATTCGAAGGGTCGCAGGTCCTGCATCTGCACCGCTTCCTGGAAGGTGCGGTAGCCGCTGGTCGAATAGCGGTAGCCGGCCACGCGGAAATTGGTGCCCGAATCGAGAAAGGCTTTCGAATAGAGGAAGCGCAGCGACTGCCCGCCGTATGTCCTCACGCCTTGGGCGCGGGTGCGGTCGGTGGTGCGCGCGCTCGACAAGTCGACCGACACGGCCCCGAAATCGCGCAGGTTCTTGCCCACGCCCACGAGCAGCGACTGGTACATGTTCGCCATCAGCGCGCCGCCGTAGAGCGAGACCTCGTTGCCCAGGCCGCGCGCCAGCGTCGCCTGCATGAAAGCCGGCTGCGAGAGGGAACGCCGCATGCCCGGTGTGCCGCCGTGATAGCCGTTGCGGTATTTGCCCGCGGTGGCCGAATAGCGCCAGGTACCTTCGCGCAGCAGCGTGGGCACGGCCGAGAAGGCCTGGGTGTACCGGGTCTGCCGGCCGTCGGCCTCGACGATGGTCACCTCGAGGTCGCCGCTCGACGCGGTCGGATAGAGGTCGTCGATGACGAACGGGCCCGGCGCCACGAAGGTGCTGTAGACGACATAGCCGTTCTGGCGCACCGTGACGCGTGCGTTGGTCTGCGCCACGCCGCGGATGGTGGGCGCATAGCCTTGCTGGCTGTCGGGCAGCATCGCATCGTCGGACGACAGCTGCACACCGCGAAACGGCAGGCTGTCGAAGAAGTTGCCCGGCGTGTTGCCGTCGCCGATCAGCAGCCGGCCGTGGATGGAGGCGAGGTCGCGTTGCGCGTAGGTGCTGATGCCCTGCCAGCGGCTGCGGCCGTCGATGCCCCGGTTGTAGGTCGAGAAGTGGCGCAAGCGCCAGTCGCCGTGGTTGAAGCCGGCGCGCAGGCCCGCGAACAGGGTGTTGCGCTGGAGGATGTTCCTGTTGCGATCGGCAAAGGGGTTGCCGTCGAACACGTTCTGCGGCACCGCAAAGGGGTTGGCATCGTTGCGGTAGCGGTTGCCGCTGTAGCGCGCGAAATTCAGCTGGTAGTCGAACATGCCGGCGGTGATGCCCCTGTCCCACTTCTCGGGACCGACCGCGCCGCGCGCCGAGCGCTTCAGCGCCGCCTGCGGAATGCTGACGAACAGGCGCTGCTTGCCGCCGTCGTAGGTGAACGCCGCATCGGGAATGGTCGCAGCCAGGTCGACGCAGGCATCTTCCGCAACGTTCGCCAGCGCGGGGAACACCGCCACGTTGACACCCCAGTCGTCGAGCATGGGGCGCGTGAGGCAGGGCACGGCGTCGTTCCTCCCATCCTTCTCGACGAAGCGGATTTCGGTTTGTCCGGCGCCGCGTTCGTTGAGCGACACGTCGACCATGTACCTGCCGGCCAGCACGCGGTTGCCGAAGGAGAAAAGCGACAGGTCCGCATGCGGCTGGTCGCCGCCGATGCCGAGGAACTCTTCATTGAAGCTGGAGCCGGCCACCTGCTGCTGCGCATGGCCGGGCAGGCCCACGGCGCCCAGCAAGGCGGCGCATATCGTCAGCCGGAACAGCGCGTGGAAAGCGGGTGAGCAACGCATGGCGGTTCATCCCTCGCGTCTCAAGGCTTCGCACTGCGCGCGGGCAGCGGGACCGGCTCGGCCTGCACGGCCACCGGCTCGGCACCTGCGGGCACCTTGACGAACTCTTCGGGCGACTCGCCGCCGTAGTCGTTGAGCGTGGTGAAGTTGAGCTGGACCGCCTGCGGCGTCTTCACGGCGCTCAGCGGATACGCCATTTCGCCGAACGGCGGCACCATGTCGGCATTGATCAGCTGCTGGCCGTCGTTGACGTTCAGCGCGGTGAAGGTCACGTGATAGGCCGTGGGGTTGCCGACCTTGAGCACGGCGCCCTGCCCCTGCGCACCGGCGCCGACCGCCCACTTGAGCTGGGCGCGCGATTCCTCGGGCTTGCCCGCGAGCTTCGCAGGCCGGTAGAACAGCTTGATGCGGCTGCGCACCGCAATCTGCAGCACGTTTTCTTCCTTCGGCTTCTCGGGAATCTCCTTGACGTTGAGCCAGAACACCGACTCGCGGTCGGCCGGCAGTTCGCCGCCCACTCGCATGATGCGCAGGATGTTTTCCATGCCGGGGTCGAGCCGCGACAGCGGCGGCGTGACGAGCAGCGGGGTCTTGTTCCTGCCTTCGCCGGCATCGATCCAGGCCTGGACCACGTAGGGCGTGGTGCCGGTGTTCTTCACCGGAATGGAAGCTTCGCGGTCCTTTTCACCGAGGATCACGCGGGTGCCGCCGAGCATCACGCCCGCGCCGGCCGGCCACTGGAGACCCAGCATCAGCAGGACGGCAAGAGCCCAGCGGAAGCGATTGTTGCTGCACATGAGAAAAAGTCCTTGGCGCGAGCGAGATGCGCAACGCACGCACCCCGGCACGGCGGCGCATCGCGGCACCGCCGAGAAAACGGGAAAGAGGGAAATGCCGGCGCCGGCCGGGGACGCGGGGTCCGGGCTCGGCGCCGGCGAAGGGGGCTACTTACTTGTAGGCAACCGTGAACTGCGCGACCGAGTTGGCCGGGCCGACCGTCACGGCCGTGCGGGTCGCGACGTACGCAGCCTGGAACTTCAGCGAGTTGTCACCGAGGCCCAGAACGTATTCGCCGGACGGCGAACCCAGCGCGATCTTGGTGCCGGCGGAATCGCCAAGCTCGATCGCCACGCCCGAAGCCGCGCCCACGCCCACCTGGCCAGAGTTGGCCACGCGCAGATAGCTGGCGTCGTCGAGGTCGGCGGTGCCCGAGAAGGTCACGGTCGCACCCTTGGCGGTCGCGCCGCAACCCAGCAGGTCGATCGTGAAGTGGGCGGGCGTGGACTTCTTGCCGATCGTCGCGGTGCTCACGGGCGGCGTACCGCTGACAGTGCCGAACACGGTGCGCGAAACCTTGCCCAGCGGCACGGTCATGTTCTGGCTGTTGGGCGAAATCGAGCAAGGCGCGTCGACGATCTCGCCGGTGAAGTTGACGGTGCCGTCCGCCGCGAAAGCGCCTTGCGACAGCATGCCGGCCACGGCCAGCGTTGCGAGTTTGACGAAGATGGTCTTTGGCATTTGCGTTCCCTGAGTATTGATATGACTATGTAACTACCTGCATTTCGGCAAGGCAGCCGCAGTCTAGGGACTCAAAAACGCAAAATGGGTGAAGTTAGTGGAGTTAACTATAGTTAATAGTCTCTTTCGAATAACCGTGAAATAAACCCCCGCTACTGGAAATCGGGACGCTATTCGTCAGCCACCTGCAGCACCAGCTTGCCGAAGTTCTCTCCGGCGAACAGCTTGTTGAGCGATTCCGGGAAGGTGTCCAGGCCCTTCACCACGTCCTCCTTGCTCTTCATGCGCCCGTCTTTCAGGTAGCCGGCCATTTCGGCGACGGCGATGTGATAGCGGTCGGCGTAGTCGAACACCACGATGCCTTCCATGCGCGCGCGGTTGACCAGCAGGCTCAGGTAATTCTTCGGGCCGGCCGCCGGCATGCTGTTGGCGTTGTTGTACTGGCTGATGGCGCCGCAGATGATGATGCGGGCCTTGCGCGCGAGCCGCGCCAGCACCATGTCGAGGATCTCGCCGCCGACGTTGTCGAAGTAGATGTCCACGCCCTTCGGGCAATGAGCCTTGAGGCCTTCGCGCACTGCACCGGCGCCGGCCTTGTAGTCGATGCAGGCGTCGAAGCCCAGCTCCTTTACCACCCAGTCGCACTTGGCGGCGCCGCCGGCAATGCCGACCACGCGGCAGCCCTTGATCTTGGCCAACTGGCCCACGGTCTGGCCCACGGCGCCGGCCGCGCCGGAAACCACCACCGTTTCACCGGCCTTGGGCATGCCCACGTCCATCAGGCCGAAGTAGCCAGTCATGCCGGGCATGCCCAGCACGTTGAGCCACTGGGTGATGGTGCCCACGCGCAAGTCGATCTTCACCAGGCCGTTGCGCTTGACTTGGTCTTCGGGGATCAGGATGTATTCCTGCACGCCCAGCGTGCCGTACACGGTGTCGCCCACCGCGAACTGCGGGTTCTTGGAGGCAATGACGCGGCCGACGCCGCCGGCGCGCATCACTTCGTCGATGCCCACGGGCGGGATGTAGCTCTTGGCGTCGTTGAGCCAGCCGCGCATGGCCGGGTCGAGCGACAGCGACAGCGTCTTGACCAGCACGCCGCCCTCGGCCGGCTCGCCGACGGGTTCGGTGGTGAATTTCCAGTTCTCGCGCGTGGCCGCGCCTTCGGGACGTTTGGCGAGGCGGACCTGGTGGTTGGTGAGGGGGCTGCTCATGGTGTCTCCTTGACCTTGAATGCCGGACGCTGGCACGGAGGCGCATCGTAGCCGCGGGCCACAGGCGCGCTGGTAGCGCAGGCGACAGCACCCGCCGGCCCGCCAGCTCCGCCGGGCGTCAGGCCAGCCGGACGACGATCTGCAGCCCGGGCTCGGCGTTGCGCACGGTCAGCTCGCCGCCGTGCGCTTCGGCGATCAGCCTGCACAGGTACATGCCAAGGCCAACGCCGCCGGTGGCGCGCGCCCGCGCGCCGTCGGTGCGGTAGAAGGGCTCGGTCAGGCGCCCGAGCTGTTCGACGTCCACGCCGGGGCCGTGGTCGCGCACCTCGATCTCGATGCCCTGCTTCTTGCCGTCGAGTACCGCGCGCAGCGACACGCACGGCGGCCGCGGTGCGTCGGCGCTGTAGCGCAGCGCGTTGTCCAGCAGGTTGCGCACCAGCAGGCGGATGCGCATGCGGTCGACGGCATGCGGCGGCAGGCCATCGGCCAGGTCGAGGTGCACGTGCTGCGCACCAGGCATCTCGGCCACGATCTCGCGGATCAGCGCCGCGAGGTCGACCGGCTCGCGCAGCAGCGCCACGTGCGGGCTCGCGAGGCGTTCGCTTTCGAGCAGGTCGCTGATGAGGTCGCGCATCTCGTTCAAGTCGCGCAGCAGTGCCTCGCGCTCTGCCTGGCCTTCGGGCGTGGCCGGCAGCAGCTCGGCATTGAGGCGCGCGCGCGTGAGCGGCGAGCGCAGTTCGTGGCTCAGCGCGAGCAGCAGGCCGCGCTTGGCATCGAGCATCGCCTGGATGTCGTCGGCCATGGTGTTGATGTGCTGCGCGAGGTCGCCCAGGTCGTCGTTGCGGCGCACCGGAATGGGCTGCGTGAACTCGCCGCGGCCGAAGCGCTGCGCGCCTTCGCGGATGTCGATCAGCGGCCGCAGCAGCCGGCTCACGTAGGCATATGCCAGCAGCACGCAGGACAGCAGCACGCCCAGCGTGGCCCAGCCGATGACCCGCGGCGCGAGCTGCCAGAGCTTGGGCGCCCAGCCGAAGATCACGCGGTGTCCGTCGGCAGTGGGCCGGATGAACCACTTGTCGCCTCCGAACGCCTCTTCGCGGTCGTGCATCCAGCCGCCCGGGCTGCTCGCGCCGCGGGGGTTGGAGTCCCAGTTGACCTTGGGGCCGACGATGCGGATGGTGATCGGCAGCCGCGCCACCAGCGCCTGCGCCCGCGCCACGTCGGGCGGCGTGCCGATCTCCGCGACCAGGCGGTCGGTGTAGTCCGTGAGCATCGGCTTGGCGGCCTCGGCCCAGCCGGTGGAAAAAGACTTCTTCATGCCGACCATGAAGACCGCCGCCATCACCAGCGCGAGCATCACGAACATCATCACCAGCCGTATGCGCAGCGAGCGGCGCCAGCGGCGCTTGCCCTGCACCTTCTCGTGCCACTGGGCATGCCATTGCCTGTGCAGCTCGTCACGGCGGCAGGCCATTTCGCGCCACGCCTTGCGCAAACCTCCCCGGCGAGATCTCATGCGGGCTCGCTGCGCGCAACCGCCAGCGCGTAGCCGGCGTTGCGCAGTGTCTTGATGCAGTCCAGTGGCTCGAGCTTCTTGCGCAGCCGGCTCACCACGATGTCGACCGCGCGCGTGTAGAGCTCGGCCTCGTGGCCACGCAGGCGGTTGAGGATGTCGTCG
This sequence comes from Variovorax sp. CF313, assembly GCF_000282635.1. Taxonomy (GTDB): domain Bacteria; phylum Pseudomonadota; class Gammaproteobacteria; order Burkholderiales; family Burkholderiaceae_C; genus Variovorax. Next base: position 1,460 of record NZ_AKIW01000019.1, on the reverse strand, counting down.
CGGCTGAACACCTTGCCGGGCTCGGCCGCCAGCAGCGCCAGCAGTTCGAACTCGGTGCCGGTGAGCTCCACGCGCTCGCCGTGGCGCAGCACCTGGCGCCGGTCGAGGTCGATAGCCAGGCCGTCGAACACGCGATGCTGCGTGCCGTTGGCCACTGCCTGCGGCGCGGCGCTGCGCTGGCGGCGCAGGATGGTCTGCACGCGCGCCACCAGTTCGCGCGGCTCGAACGGCTTGGGCACGTAGTCGTCGGCGCCGAGTTCGAGGCCGACCACGCGGTCCATGACCTCGCCGCGCGCGGTGAGCATCACGATGGGAATGTCGCTTTCCTTGCGGATCTCGCGGCACAGCTCGAAGCCGTCCATCTCGGGCAGCATCACGTCGAGGATGGCGGCGTCGTAGGTGCCTGCACGCAACTTTGCGAGGCCTTCGCTCGGGCGAACGGCGCTTTCCAGCGTGCAGCCGAAGCGTGCGAAGTAGGTGGTCAGCGGCGCGGCGAGATGTTCGTCGTCGTCGATCAGCAGGATGCGCGGCATGGCGGGATTGTGCCTCCGGACAAGAAGGTGGCGAATGACCTCGCTGACCATCAGACCCGCCGGCATCGCAGCGCCCAGGTCAGGCCCGTCACGAGGATGGAAAGCAGCAGCGCGTGGTAGACCACGTCGGGCACCGTGCGCGGGCCGATGCCCGCGATGATGGTGCCAAGCCCGACCAGCGTGCCCAGCAGCGCGAAGCCCTGGCCGAAGATGGCCGCGCGGCGCGCATGGTGGGGTCGCAGCCAGGTCTCGACCGAGGCCAGCACCAGCACGGTGGCGATCACCGCCTCTGCGGTGCGGGCTGCCGGATGCGCGTAGCCGGGCGCGAGGAACCCCGCATGCACCATCGACGCGATGCCCAGCGCGAGCGCCTCTGTCAGCATCCATGCGCGCGCGGCAGGCGCGTGCATGGCATGGGAAGCGCCGTCGTCGCGGCTCACCATGGATCAGCCCTGCCGATGCGGCCCAGGTGCGTGGCGGCGAAGCCGGTCGCGTATTTGAGCCCGTAGCCGAGCGCGTGGTCCATGCCGATGTGGGCCAGCCAGATCAGGCTGCCGGCCACCGCCCACGGCATGGCCGCGAACACGCCGAGCGCCAGCAGCAGCACCGGGCCGACGTACGAGTGCGCGGCGTTGTAGAGCGCCGCTCCCGTGCGCGGTCCCGCGAGGTAGCCCAGCAGCGAGAGATCGGGCGCGAGCAGCCACAGCGCGAACACGCCCCAGCCCGCCCCGAACCGGGCGTAGGCGGCGAGCGCCACGCCCAGCACCACTGCGCCTTCGAGGCGCAGCAGGGTGCGCACGCCGCCCGCGGCTGCCGCCGCGGCCTCTTCGGGAGACACCGTGGAACCGGCTTCGCCGGGCCACTGGTGTCGCCCCCGGAGAGGGGGGTGGCGCAGCGACACGAAGTGCGCAAAGCCTGGGGGAGGTC
>NZ_AKIW01000018.1 GCF_000282635.1 Variovorax sp. CF313 | reverse complement strand
GCACTTCGTGTCGCTGGCGCCAACCCCCTTGCAGGGGGCAACGCCTGCGGCCCGGCAAAGCCGGTTCCGCGGCGTTTCGCGACTGGAACCGTTCGATCTGGTCGATCAGGTCTTCCAGGTCACGTCTTTTTTCTCGGCCAGCGAATCCTTGAGCATGTGCAGCAGCGGGATCGCACGCTGGTGCAGCCCGACATGCTGCTTCTCGGCCTCGCTGGCGTGGCCTTCGACCGCATAGTCGTCGTTGTTGTGCACGTTGGCGGCCTCGCGCGCCAGCGCAGCTTCGAGGGCCGCAATGGCGCCCGGGATCTGCTCGACCGTGATGATGCCTTGCGGCGCAATCGCCTTGCCGACGATGTCGAACAACTGCCGGGCATGCACTTCGAGCATCACGAAGTCGGGAGAGGCTCGGGACTGGAATCGATAGAGCATGGTGTTCTCACTCACTTGTAGATGTAGTCACGGGCAAAAGGGTACACCGATTGCGCCCCGCGCAGAACGCCGTGTTCGACCTTGCCGTCTGGCTTGGTGGACAGCATCTGGTGCAGCGAGATCCAGCCCTGCTCGAAACTCATGGCCGAGCCTGCGAGGTAGAGACGATAGGCCCGCAGGATGCGCTCGGCGTTGTCGCTCTGGCGGCCGCCGCTGCGCCGCAGCACTTCGCGCGCGGCGTCGAGCTGCGCCTCCAGCGCGTCCGACCAGGCCCAGAGCGTGCGCGCATAGTGCGGGCGCAGGCTCTCGGTATCGACCATCTCCAGGCCGGCCGCGGCCGTCTCGCGCAACACGTGCGTCACGTGCAGCAGTTCGCCGCCCGGGAAGATGTACTTCTCGATGAAGTCGCCCATGCCGGCGCCGAGCTGGCGGTAGTTGAGTTCACCCGAGGTGATGCCGTGGTTCATCACCAGCCCGCCCGGCCTCAGCAGCGAATGGATCTTGCGGAAGTAGGTCGGCATGTTGGCCGCGCCCACGTGCTCGAACATGCCGACCGAGGAAATCTTGTCGAAAGGCTGGTCGACCGACAGCTCGCGGTAGTCGCGCAGTTCGACGCGCACGCGGCCCTGCAGGCCCTTTTCCTCGATCAGGCGCTGCACGTACGCGTGCTGGTTCTTCGACAGCGTGATGCCGGTAGCGTCCACGCCGTAATGCTCGGCCGCCCACAGCAGTAACGCGCCCCAGCCCGAGCCGATGTCGAGATAGCGCTCGCCCGGCTGCAGCATGAGCTTGCGGCAGATGTGGTCGAGCTTGGCTTCCTGCGCCTGCGCCAGCGTGAGATCGGGCGTACGGAAGTACGCACATGAATAGACCCGGCGCGCGTCGAGCCACAGCGCGTAGAAGTCGTCGGACACGTCATAGTGGAACTCGATCTGGGCCGCATCCTTGCGCAGCGAATGCGAGCCGTGCGACTTGGCCATGTGCTGAAGGCGGCTCCACCAGCCTGTGTCGGTTTCGGCCGGGTTGCCGGGCAGCATGCCGACCGTGGCGTCGATCAGGTCGCGCATGGCCCCCTCGATCTGCACCTTGCCCTCGACATACGCCTCACCGATGGCGCCCACCTGCCGCGCTGCCAGCTTGGCGAGCACGGCCCACTCCTTGAAGGCCAGCGTGACGCGGGCTCCCGCCTGGGCAACACGCCGGCCATCGGGCAGTTCCAGCGCGATGGGGACAGGCAGCGAAGCCAGCTGCGACTCGATCTTGGGTATCAAGTTTTGCATGGAGCCCATGGTATTGATTTTTCAAAGTTTTTGCATGACTGCCCTTGTCGGCCGAAGCCGCGACCCGCGCGCCGGACGGCCGTTACGAATCGCCATTGACAGCAGATTGTTTATGTCTAAACTATTGAACCATGAACAGCCTAAGCCCGGTCAAACCCGCTCCCGCCTCGGACCTCCAACGCATCCTGTGCATCGGCGGCGGGCCGGCGGGCCTGTACTTCGCCCTGTTGATGAAGGCGCGCAACCCCGCGCTGCAAATCACGGTGGTGGAACGCAACCGCCCCTTCGACACCTTCGGCTGGGGCGTGGTGCTGAGCGACCAGACGCTGGGCAACCTGCACGCGGCCGATGCGCCAACCGCGGCGCTGATCGGCAACGAGTTCCACCACTGGGACGACATCCAGGTCTTCTTCAAGGGCCGCCAGGTGCGCTCGGGCGGCCACGGCTTCTGCGGCATCGGCCGCAAGCGGCTGCTGAACATCCTGCAGGAGCGCTGCCTGGCACTGGGCGTCGAGCTGGTGTTCGAGACCGACGCCACCGACGACCAGGCGATCGCCGCGCAGTACAAGGCCGACCTCGTGATTGCCAGCGACGGCCTCAACAGCCGCATCCGCCAGCGCTATGCCGACGTGTTCAAGCCCGACATCGACCTGCGCAACTGCCGCTTCGTGTGGCTGGGCACGCACCAGACCTTCGACGCCTTCACCTTCGCCTTCGAGCAGACCGAGCACGGCTGGTTTCAGGCGCATGCCTACCAGTTCGACGACAAGACCTCGACCTTCATCGTCGAGACGCCCGAGGCCGTGTGGAAGGCCCACGGTCTCGACCAGATGGAGCAGCCCGAGGCCATCGCCTTCTGCGAGAAGCTGTTCGCCAAGTACCTGGGCGGCCACCCGCTCATCAGCAACGCCACGCACCTGCGCGGCTCGGCCAACTGGATCCGCTTTCCGCGCGTGGTGTGCGAGCGCTGGACGCACCGCATCGACGTCGAAGGCCGCTCGGTGCCCGTCGTGCTGATGGGCGACGCCGCGCACACGGCGCATTTCTCGATCGGCTCGGGCACCAAGCTCGCGCTGGAAGACGCGATCGACCTGGCCAACGAGTTCGCGCAGGGCGGCACGGTCGACCATGTGCTCGAAGGCTACGAGGCGCGCCGCAGCGTCGAGGTGCTGAAGATCCAGAACGCCGCGCGCAACTCCACCGAGTGGTTTGAGAACGTGCCGCGCTACACGGGCATGCAGATCGAGCAGTTCGCCTACTCGCTGCTCACCCGCTCGCAGCGCATCAGCCACGAGAACCTGCGCGTGCGCGACACGCAGTGGCTCGGCGGCTACGAGCAGTGGCTCGCAGGCGGCAAGGCGATGGCGCCGATGCTCATGCCCTACAAGGTGCGCGGGCTCACGCTGAAGAACCGCATCCTCGTGTCGCCGATGGCCACCTACAGCGCGGTCGACGGTGTGCCGCAAGACTTCCTGCTGGTCCACCTGGGCGCACGTGCGCTCGGCGGCGCCGCGATGGTGTTCGTCGAAATGACGAGCCCGACGCCCGAAGGCCGCATCACGCCGGCATGCACGGGCCTGTACAACGACGCGCAGCAGGCCGCCTTCAAGCGCATCGTCGATTTCGTGCACACGCAGTCGAGCGCGAAGATCGCCATGCAGCTCGGCCACAGCGGCCCCAAGGGCTCGACCCGCGTGGGCTGGGAAGGCACCGACGAACCGCTCGAAAGCGGCAACTGGCCGGTGCTCGGCGCAAGTGCCGTGCCTTACGGCGAGCAGAACCAGTTGCCCGCAGCGATCACCCGCTCCGAGATGGACACGCTGCGCGAGCAATTCGTAGCCTCCACCCGCCGCGCCGCCGAATGCGGCTTCGACTGGCTCGAGCTGCACTGCGCGCACGGCTACCTGCTGTCGGCCTTCATCAGCCCGCTCACCAACCTGCGCACCGACGAATACGGCGGCGACATCGAGGCGCGCTGCCGCTACCCGCTCGAAGTGTTCCGCGCCATGCGCGCGGTGTGGCCCGCCGACAAGCCGATGAGCGTGCGCATCTCCGCGCACGACTGGGCGCCCGGCGGCAACACCGATGCCGATGCGATCGTGGTCGCACGTCTTTTCAAGGAAGCCGGCGCCGATTTCATCGACGTGTCGTCGGGCCAGACCACGCGCGCCGCGAAGCCGGTGTACGGGCGCATGTACCAGACGCCGTTCTCGGACCGCATCCGCAACGAGGTCGGCATCTCGACCATCGCCGTGGGCGCCATCACCGACGCCGACCAGGCCAACAGCATCATTGCCGCCGGCCGCGCCGATCTCTGCGCCGTGGCCCGCCCGCACCTCGCCGACCCCGCATGGACGCTGCACGAGGCCGCAAAGCTGCAGAGCCGCGACGTCGATTGGCCCAAGCAATACCTGAGCGGCCGCGACCAGATGTACCGCGAGATCGCGAAGCAGCAGCAGATGGCCGCGGCTGCAGTGACGGCACAGAACAACGAGGAGACGCACTGACATGGACCTCGAAGCCCGCGCCCACAGCGAACACCCCGAGGCCCTGCGCCTCTGGCTGCGGCTCCTGACCTGCACCCAGCTCATCGAGAAGCAGGTGCGCAACGAACTGCGCTCCCAGTTCGCCACCACGCTGCCGCGCTTCGACCTGATGTCGCAGCTCGAGCGCTCGCCCGACGGGCTGAAGATGAACGAGCTCTCGCGCCGCATGATGGTGACGGGCGGCAACGTGACCGGCATCACCGACCAGCTCGTGGCCGAAGGACTGGTCGAACGAATCAACGTCGAGGGCGACCGGCGCGCGTGGCGCGTGCGGCTCACCGCGCGCGGGCGCAAGCTCTTCAACGAGATGGCGCAGCAGCATGAAGACTGGATCGTCGAGGCCTTTGCGGGCCTCAGCGGCAAGGAGATCGCGCAGCTCCACAAGCTGCTCGGCAAGGTCAAGCAACACTCACACAACCAACTATTGATGGCGGAGACCGAATGAAGCACTACATCGGCGCAGGCAACCCCATGCGCGCGCAATTCGAGGCGAAGGCGGCCTACAAGGCCGAGCACTTCGCGTGGAGTTTTGAAGCCGGTGTCGGCACCATCACGCTGAACCGGCCCGAGCGCAAGAACCCGCTGACCTTCGACTCGTACGCCGAACTGCGTGACCTGTTCCGCGCACTGGCCTACGCCACCGACGTGAAGGTCATCGTCGTGACTGGTGCGGGCGGCAACTTCTGCTCGGGCGGCGACGTGCACGAGATCATCGGCCCGCTGACCGGCATGCGCATGCCCGAGCTGCTGGAGTTCACGCGCATGACGGGCGACCTGGTCAAGGCGATCCGCGCCTGCCCCCAACCGATCGTCGGCGCCATCGACGGCGTGTGCGCCGGTGCCGGCGCGATGATCGCGCTGGCCTGCGACCTGCGCTACGGCTCGCCCGCCACGCGCACCGCATTCCTGTTCACGCGCGTGGGCCTGGCCGGTGCGGACATGGGCGCGTGTGCACTGCTGCCGCGCGTGATCGGCCAGGGCCGTGCGTCGGAACTGCTGTTCACCGGCCGCGCCATGACCGCGCAGGAAGGCCATGCCTGGGGCTTCTTCAACGCCCTGCACGAAAGCGATGCGTTGCTCGAAGCCGCCATCAAGGTGGCGCGCGACCTGGCGGAAGGTCCGACCTTCGCGCATGGCATGACCAAGACCATGCTGTCGCAGGAATGGTCCATGACCATCGACCAGGCCATCGAGGCCGAGGCGCAGGCGCAAGCGATCTGCATGCAGACCGAAGATTTCAAGCGGGCGTACGAGGCCTTTGCGGCCAAGCGCAAACCCGTGTTCGGTGGAGATTGACGCGATGATGACCAAAGCACCTGCACCGCCATCGACCGCGCACCTCGCGCTGCCGTTCTTCGACGATGCACATCGCGCATTGGCCGATGGCCTGCTGCCCTGGGCCGCCGCGCAGGAGGTGGACGAGCGCGACGATCGCGCGGCGTGCCGGGACTGGGTGAAGCGGCTCGGCGACGGCGGCTGGCTGCGCTATGCCGTGCCCGGCAGCGCTGGCGGTGCGCTCGAGCGCCTCGACTCGCGCGCACTCGTGCTGCTGCGCGAGACGCTGGCCTTCCATTCGCCGCTCGCCGACTTCGCCTTCGCCATGCAGGGTCTCGGCAGCGGTGCGATCACGCTCGCTGGCACGCCAGAACAGCATGCAAGCTACCTGACTGCCGTGGCGAAGGGCAGCAAGATCGCGGCCTTCGCGCTCAGCGAACCCGAGGCAGGCTCCGACGTGGGTGCAATGGCCATGCGCGCCGAAACGACCGCCGACGGCTGGCGCCTGAACGGCGAGAAAACCTGGATCAGCAACGGCGGCATCGCCGATTTCTACTGCGTGTTCGCGAAGACCGATCCCACGGGCGGCACGCGCGGCATCACGGCCTTCATCGTCGACGCGACGACGCCCGGCCTCGACACCTCCGCGCACATCGACGTGATGGCACCGCATCCGCTCGCCACGCTGCGTTTCGAGAACTGCATCGTGCCGCGCACGGCGCAGCTCGGCGAACTCAATGGCGGCTTCAAGCTCGCGATGCGCACGCTCGACATCTTCCGCGCCTCGGTGGCGGCGGCAGCGCTCGGCATGGGTCGCCGCGCACTGGCCGAAGCCATCTCGCATTCGAAGAACCGCCGCATGTTCGGCCAGACGCTCGCCGACTTCCAGCTCACGCAGGCCAAGCTTGGCGAGATGGCCGCGCTGATCGACAGCGCGGCGCTGCTCACCTACCGCGCCGCATGGATGCGCGATGACGCCGAGCAGCGCGGCGCGCCTGCGGTCGGCGATGTGTCAGCCGCTGCCGCGATGGCCAAGATGTGCGCCACCGAGAACGCCAGCCGCGTGATCGACATGGCACTGCAGATGCATGGCGGCCTCGGCGTGAAGGTTGGCACGAAGATTGAGAGCCTCTACCGCGACATCCGCTCGCTGCGCATCTACGAAGGCGCGACGGAGGTTCAACAACTGATCATTGGCAAATCCGTTCTGCGGGGATAAACACCGTGTCTGCCCAAGTCGACCGCTTCGTTCACGACCGCCTGCCGCCCGCCGAGCAGCTGCCCGTCTTTCGCTACGACCTGCCCGAGCTGCAGTTGCCCGACCAGCTGAACCTGGTCGAGGAACTGCTCGACAAGGCCGCGTCGAAGGGCTTCGGCGACAACCCGATGCTGCGTTCACCGCAGGGCACGCTGACGTACGCGCAGGCCGCCATCGAAGTCAACCGCATTGCGCAGGTGCTGACCGAGGATCTCGGACTCGTGCCGGGAAATCGCGTGCTGCTGCGCGGCGGCAACTCGGTGGCCATGGCTCTGTCGTGGCTCGCGGTGGTGAAGGCCGGACTGATCGCGGTGGCGACGATGCCGCTGCTGCGCGCAAAGGAGCTGGGCGACATCATCGAGAAGGCGCAGCCCGTTGCTGCGCTGTGCGATGGCCGCCTGCTCGACGAACTCGCGATCGCACAGCGCGAGCACCCCGTGCTGGCCACCGTGATCGCATTCAACAGGCCCGAAGCGCCGGACTCGCTCTCCGCGCGCGCGGCGAAGAAGAGCGGCGTGTTCACGGCCTGCCCCACGGCTTCCGACGACGTCGCGCTGCTGGCCTTCACCTCGGGCACCACGGGCAAGCCCAAGGCGCCCGTCACCACGCACCGCGACGTGCTCGCAATGTGCGAGACCTGGCCGCGCCACGTGTTGCGCGCGCGCAGCGACGACATCGTGATCGGCTCGCCGCCGCTGGCTTTCACCTTCGGGCTCGGCGGGCTGCTCGTGTTCCCGATGTGGGCCGGCGCTTCGGTGTACTTTGCCGACGCGCCGTTCACACCAGAAGGGCTGGTGAAGCTCATCAACGAGGTGGGCGCGACGATCTGCTACACGGCGCCGACCTTCTATCGCCAGATGGCGCCCTTCGTGAAGCAGCACGGCATGCCCAGCCTGCGCATCAGCGTGAGTGCGGGCGAGGCGCTGCCCGACGCCACACGCCAGCTGTGGAAAGAAGCCACCGGCATCGAGATGCTCGACGGCATCGGCGGCACCGAGGTGTTCCACATCTACATCTCCGCCGCGGGCGGCGACGTACGCCGCGGCGCGGTGGGCAAGGTGGTTCCCGGCTTCACCGCCAAGGTGGTGGACGACGAAGGCAACGAAGTGCCGCGCGGCACGGTTGGCAAGCTTGCGCTGCAAGGCCCGGTGGGCTGCCGCTATCTCGACGATCCGCGCCAGGCCGACTACGTGAAGAACGGCTGGAACTACCCGGGCGATTCCTTCGTGCAGGACGACGACGGCTATTTCTTCTACCAGGCGCGCGCGGACGACATGATCATCACAGCCGGCTACAACGTCGGCGGGCCGGAGGTCGAAGACGCGCTGCTGAAGCACCCGGCGGTCGCCGAGTGCGGCGTGATCGGCAAGCCCGACGCCGACCGCGGCATGATCGTGAAGGCATTCTGCGTGCTCAAGCCAGGGCACGAAGGCGATGCGGCCCTCGTGAAGGCGCTGCAGGACCATGTGAAAGCGACGATCGCACCGTTCAAATACCCGCGGGAGATCGAGTTCGTCGCGGTGTTGCCGCGCACCGAAACCGGCAAGCTCCAGCGATTCAAACTGAGACAACTCAACACCACACCATGATCAACAAACTCCTGCAGCCTGAAGGCTGGCTGCCTCCCAAGGGCTATGCAAACGGTGTCGCTGCACGCGGCACGATGCTGTTCGTCGGCGGCCAGATCGGCTGGAACGCACAACAGCAGTTCGAGTCGGACGACTTCATCGAGCAATGCGGCCAGGCACTGCGCAACATTGCCGAGGTGTTGCGCGCAGGCGGCGCGGGCCCCGAGCACATGGTGCGCATGACCTGGTACGTGACGGACCGCGACGAATACAGCCGCCGGCTCTCCGAGCTCGGCCCCGTCTATCGCGATGCCATGGGCCGCAACTTCCCGGCCATGACCTGCGTGCAGGTGGCGGCGCTGGTCGAGCACCGCGCGAAGGTGGAAATCGAAGTCACGGCAGTCATTCCCGACTGATTGGGCGGCAATGGCCGGCGGAAATAAAAATGCCCTCTTCGAGAGGGCATTTTTTAATTCACCGACAAAAGAAAAAAGGCCCTTTGAAATTCAAAGGGCCTTTTAAATTGGTTGCGCGAGCAAGATTTGAACTTGCGACCTTTGGGTTATGAGCCCAACGAGCTACCAGGCTGCTCCATCGCGCGGCAAGATGGAATTATAACTTATTCTGCAGCGCTTTGCTCGGCTGCTTCTTCTTTAATTTCAGCACGGTCGACCAGTTCGACGAGCGCCATCGGGGCATTGTCGCCCACGCGGAAACCCATCTTCAGGATGCGGGTGTAGCCGCCCGGACGCGCTGCGAAACGCGGGCCGAGTTCGCCGAAGAGCTTGACGACGCTGTCGCGGCTGCGCAGGCGGTCGAAGGCCAGGCGCTTATTGGCGAGCGTGGGCTTCTTGGCGAGCGTGATCATCGGTTCGATGACGCGGCGCAGTTCCTTGGCCTTGGGGACCGTGGTCTTGATGACTTCGTGCTCGATGAGCGAATTCATCATGTTCTGCAGCATCGCGAGGCGGTGCGAGCTGGTGCGGTTGAGTTTGCGGAGTCCGTGTCCGTGACGCATGGTGCTTTCCTTTACTTTATAAAAACAGGCAGCCGTGTCAGGTACTGCCCGGTGCACTGGCCCTTTCAGGGGCCAAATTCAAAAATTCAAATCAACGCTTGTCGAGACCGGCCGGCGGCCAGCTTTCGAGCTTCATGCCCAAGGTCAGGCCGCGCGAGGCGAGCACTTCCTTGATTTCGTTGAGCGACTTGCGACCCAGGTTCGGGGTCTTGAGCAGCTCGTTTTCGGTGCGCTGGATCAGATCACCGATGTAGTAGATGTTTTCGGCCTTCAGGCAGTTGGCCGAACGCACCGTCAGTTCGAGTTCGTCGACAGGGCGCAGCAGGATCGGATCGAATTGCTGTGCGCTGCGCGGTGCGGGTGCATCGAATGCAGCGAGTTCGCCGCCTTCGAGCTGCGCAAACACGGCGAGCTGTTCGACCAGGATTTTAGCCGAAGCGCGCACGGCATCTTCGGCGGTGATCGCACCGTTGGTCTCGATTTCGACCAGCAGCTTGTCCAGGTCGGTACGCTGTTCGACACGGGCGCTTTCGACCGTGTAGCTCACGCGCTTGACCGGCGAGAACGAGGCGTCCAGGACGATGCGGCCGATCGACTTGGTCGGCTCGTCGGCGTAGCGGCGCATCGTGCCGGGCACGTAGCCGCGACCCTTTTCAACCTTGATCTGCATGTCGAGCTTGCCGCCTTGCGACAGGTGCGCGATCACGTGGTCGGGGTTGATGATCTCGACGTCGTGCGGGGTCTGGATGTCCGATGCCAGGACCGGACCTTCGCCGTCCTTGCGCAGGCTCAGCGTGACTTCGTCGCGGTTGTGGAGCTTGAACACCACGCCCTTGAGATTCAGCAGGATGTTGACGACATCTTCCTGCACGCCGTCGATCGACGAGTACTCATGCAGAACGCCGGCGATCGTGACTTCGGTGGCCGAGTAGCCCACCATGGACGACAGCAGAACGCGACGCAGCGCGTTGCCGAGCGTGTGGCCATAGCCGCGCTCGAAAGGCTCGAGCGTCACCTTGGCCTTGTTGGCCGCAAGTTGCTCGACCTGAATGGTCTTGGGTTTCAGCAGGGTGGTTTGCATGCAGACTTCCTCTCAATACCCCCGGCTCGTTACACCGGTAAGGCTGGTGAAGCACCTGATCCGCGACGAAGCGCGGAGCAGGAACGTGAACAACAATAACAATCTCCCGCACGCGCCGAAGGGCGGGTGCGGGTAGAAAAAATCAACGCGAATACAGTTCGACGATCAGCGATTCGTTGATGTCGGCTGCGAATTCGTCGCGATCGGGCACCTTCTTGAACGTGCCTTCGGCCTTGTCGGCATTCACATCGACCCAAGCCGGGATACCGACTTGCTGGGCGAGTTGCAGCGCTTCGACAATGCGGTTCTGCTTCTTGGACTTGTCGCGCACGGCGATCACGTCACCGGTCTTGACCAGGTACGACGGGATGTTGACCGACTGGCCGTTCACCGTGATCGCCTTGTGCGACACGAGCTGGCGTGCTTCAGCGCGGGTCGAGCCGAAGCCCATGCGGTAGACGACGTTGTCCAGGCGCGATTCGAGGATGAACAGCAGGTTGGCGCCGGTGTTGCCACGGCGGCGATCGGCTTCTTCGAAGTAGCGGCGGAATTGCTTTTCGAGCACGCCGTACATGCGCTTGACCTTCTGCTTTTCACGCAGTTGCAGGCCGTAGTCGGAAGTGCGCTGACCCGAGGTGCGACCGTGCTGGCCGGGCTTGGAGTCGAACTTGGCCTTGTCCTGGATCGAACGGCGGGCGCTCTTCAGGAACAGGTCGGTGCCTTCACGGCGGGAAAGTTTGGCCTTGGGGCCGAGGTAACGTGCCACGATTCTTCCTTTGTGTATCTGCCGCAGTTGCCTGCGGGAGCCACTTGCGAAACGCGAGTGGCGGTGGGCTTAGATAAAAAACAAATGCGCAGCCGCTATTCAAAGCCGGCTGCGCCTTGCGGACTGACGATCAGATGCGGCGACGCTTCTGGGGACGGCAGCCGTTGTGCGGAACGGGCGTCACGTCGGCAATGGAATTGATCCGGATGCCGAGCGCAGCCAGTGCGCGCACCGACGATTCGCGACCGGGGCCCGGGCCCTTGATCTCGACGTCGAGGTTCTTGATACCTTGTTCGACAGCAGCACGGCCGGCCACTTCGGAAGCGACCTGCGCAGCGAACGGGGTCGACTTGCGCGAGCCCTTGAAGCCCTGGCCACCCGACGAAGCCCACGACAGGGCATTGCCCTGGCGATCGGTGATCGTGATGATGGTGTTGTTGAACGAGGCATGCACGTGGGCGATGCCGTCCGCAACGTTCTTGCGAACCTTCTTGCGAACGCGCTGTGCGGCGTTGTTTGCAGGTGCTTTAGCCATGCTTGTCTATCCTTATTTCTTCAGGGACTGCGCTGCCTTGCGCGGACCCTTGCGGGTGCGGGCATTGGTGCGCGTGCGCTGGCCGCGCATCGGCAGGCCGCGACGGTGACGGAAGCCGCGATAGCAGCCGATGTCCATCAAACGCTTGATGTTCATCGTCGTCTCGCGACGCAGATCGCCTTCGATGGTGAACAGAGCGATCTGGTCGCGGATCTTCTCGAGATCGGCGTCGGTCAGATCCTTGATCTTCTTCGAATATTCGATGCCGCTCGCTTCGCAGATCTGACGGGCGCGGGTGCGACCGATGCCGAAGATGGCGGTCAGGCCGATTTCAGCGTGCTTGTGCGGCGGAATGTTGATGCCAGCAATACGTGCCATGTGCGTCCTCTAATACTCTTCAATCAACCCTGGCGCTGCTTGTGGCGCGGGTCGGTGCAAATCACACGCACCACACCTTTACGGCGGATGACCTTGCAATTACGGCAGATGGTTTTGACCGAAGCCGAAACTCTCATTTCATTCTCCTAAAACTGTTTAACGTGGCGGTCTACCGCCCGGACTCAATACTGCAACACAGCCCTACGATGTCTTGAAGTTCGCCTTCTTCAGCAGCGATTCGTACTGCTGGGACATCATGTAGTTTTGCACCTGGGCCATGAAGTCCATCGTGACGACCACGATGATCAGCAGGGAGGTACCACCGAAGTAGAACGGCACGTTGTACTTCAGGATCAGGAACTCGGGCAGCAGGCAGACGAAGGTGATGTACACCGCGCCGGCCAACGTCAGGCGAACCAGAATCTTGTCGATATAGCGAGCGGTCTGGTCACCCGGGCGAATGCCAGGAATGAATGCACCACTCTTCTTCAGGTTGTCGGCCGTTTCCTTGCTGTTGAACACGAGTGCCGTGTAGAAGAAGCAGAAGAAAACGATCGCGGCAGCATACAACAGCACGTAGATCGGCTCGCCAGGACGCAGTGCGCCGGCAACGTCCTTGATCCAGCGGAAACCGCCTTCACCGGTGCTGAACCAGCCAACCACCGTTGCGGGCAGCAGGATGATCGACGAAGCGAAGATCGGCGGAATCACACCGGCCATGTTCAGCTTCAAGGGCAGGTGCGACGATTGGCCGCCATAGACCTTGTTGCCGACCTGGCGCCGCGCATAGTTCACGAGGATCTTGCGCTGGCCGCGTTCCACGAACACCACGAAGTAGGTGACCAGCACCACGACAGCGATGATGAAGAGCGCAATGATCGGATTCATCGCACCGGTCGTCACCAGCGAAGCCAGGCCGCCGATGGCGTTGGGCAAACCGGCCGCGATACCTGCAAAGATCAGGATCGAGATGCCGTTGCCCAGGCCGCGCTCGGTGATCTGTTCGCCGAGCCACATCAGGAACATCGAACCTGCCGTCAGGCTCACCATGGCGGTCAGGCGGAAGCCGAAACCGGGGGCGATGACCAGACCGGCCGACGACTCGAGGGCCACTGCGATGCTGAACGACTGGAACAGTGCCAGACCCAGCGCGCCGTAGCGCGTGTACTGCGTGATCTTGCGGCGGCCGGCCTCGCCTTCCTTCTTCAATTGCTCGAAGGTCGGAAGCACGTAGGTCATCAGCTGCATGATGATCGACGCCGAGATGTACGGCATGATCCCCAACGCGAACACGGTGAAGCGCGACAGCGCACCGCCCGAGAACATGTTGAACAGGCTCAGAATGCCGCCCTGCTGGCCCTGGAACAACGCCGCCAGCTGGTCCGGGTTGATACCCGGCACAGGAATGTGCGCGCCAATCCGGTAGACCACGAGCGCGAGCAGCAAAAAGACGAGCCGACGACGGAGGTCGCCGAACTTGCCTGTTTTTGCGATCGTTGCCGCGTTAGTTGCCACGAAGAACTTCTTTCAGTCCGATGGTGATCAGGCGATGCTGCCGCCGGCCGCTTCGATAGCAGCCTTGGCGCCAGCCGTTGCGCCCACGCCCGTCAGCTTGACGGCCTTGGTGAGTTCACCGGTCTTGACGACCTTGACGACCTTGGCGAGCTGGCCCACGAGGCCGGCTTGCTTCAGCGCCAGGACATCCACTTCAGCCAGACCGAGCTGCTCGAGGGCAGTCAGCGTGACTTCGGCGTTGAACTTCAGCAGGTGCGACTTGAAGCCACGCTTCGGCAGGCGACGCTGCAGCGGCATTTGACCGCCTTCGAAGCCGACCTTGTGGAAACCGCCTGCGCGCGACTTCTGACCCTTGTGACCGCGGCCTGCGGTCTTGCCGATGCCGGAGCCGATACCGCGGCCGACGCGACGCTTCGCGTGCTTGGCGCCGGCTGCCGGCTTGATGCCATTGAGTTCCATATCAGTCTCTCTTACAGAACCTTGACCAGATAACTGATCTTGTTGATCATGCCGCGCACCGCCGGGGTGTCCTGCAGCTCGCTCACGCTGTTGAGCTTGCGCAGGCCGAGGCCACGCACGGTCGCGCGATGCGATTCCTTGGTGCCAATCGGGCTCTTGACCAGTTGCACCTTGAGGGTTTGTTGTTGCGTCGTCATTTGAATGCTTCCTTCAGCCTTGCGAGAGCTTGCGCTCAGGCGAAGATTTCTTCGACGGTCAGGCCGCGCTTGGCAGCCACATCGGACGCGGTCGTCGAGTTCTTCAACCCGTCGAGCGTGGCGCGAACCATGTTGTAGGGGTTCGACGAACCATGGCTCTTGGCCACGATGTCGGTGATGCCCATGACTTCGAACACGGCGCGCATCGGGCCGCCGGCGATGATGCCAGTACCCTTCGGGGCGGGGATCATGACGACCGAAGCGGCGCCATGGTGACCCGTCACGCGGTGATGCAGCGTGCCGTTCTTGATCGGAGCCTTGAACAGGTTGCGACGGGCTTCTTCCATTGCCTTCTGCACTGCAGCAGGCACTTCCTTCGACTTGCCCTTGCCCATGCCGACGCGGCCGTCGCCGTCGCCCACGACGGTGAGTGCTGCGAAACCGAGGATACGACCACCCTTCACCACCTTGGTGACGCGGTTGATCGCGATCATCTTCTCGCGCAAACCGTCTTCAGGGCCTTCGTTCTGCGTTCTTGCTTGAATCTTTGCCATTTTGAATCTCGTGTCCGGTTAGAACTGCAGACCGGCTTCGCGAGCCGCCTCGGCCAGCGCCTTGACGCGGCCGTGGTACGCAAAACCTGCGCGGTCGAAGGCGACCTTCTCGACGCCGGCAGCCTTCGCCTTTTCAGCGATGCGCTTGCCGACGGCGGTCGCAGCAGCGGCATTGCCGCCCTTGCCCGAACCGCCGAGCGAGGTACGCACTTCGGCTTCGGCCGTCGATGCGGTTGCAATCACCTTGGTGCCGTCGTCGGAGATGACGGTGGCGTAGATGTGCAGGTTGGTGCGGTTCACCGTCAGACGGGCCACGCCCTGCGTCGCGATGCGGATGCGGGTCTGGCGCGAGCGGCGAAGACGCTGTGCTTTTTTGGTCAACATCATTTTGCTGCCCCTTACTTCTTCTTGGTCTCTTTGATCACGATCTTCTCGTCCGAATAACGGATGCCCTTGCCCTTGTAAGGCTCAGGCGGACGAACAGCGCGGATCTCAGCGGCGATTTGACCAACGCGCTGACGGTCAGCACCCTTGATCACGATTTCGGTCGGGGTCGCGGTGGCCACCGTGATGCCTTGAGGCATGTCGATGTTGACCGGGTGCGAGTAACCGACTTGCAGGTTCAACTTGTTGTTGGAGGCTGCAGCCTTGTAGCCGACGCCGACCAGGTTGAGCTTCTTCTCGAAGCCCTTGGTCACGCCAACCACCATGTTGTTCACCAGCTGGCGGATCGTGCCGCTCATCGCATTCGCTTCACGCGATTCGTTGGCGGGTTCGAAATTCAGCTTGCCGTCATTGCTGACGATCTTGACCAGTGCATTGCGCGCGAGGTTGAGCGTGCCGCCCGTGCCCTTGACGCTGATCTGGTCTTCCTTGATCGACACATCCACGCCAGCGGGGATGGTGATCGGCATTTTTCCTACTCGGGACATTTCAGTGACTCCTCGATGTCTCGGTTAGGCGACGTAGCACAGAACTTCGCCGCCGACACCGGTGGCGCGCGCCTTGCGGTCGGTCATCACGCCCTGGGGGGTCGTGACGATCGCAACGCCGAGGCCGTTCTGGACTTGCGGAATGGACGAGCTTGCCTTGTAGACGCGCAGGCCGGGGCGGCTCACGCGCTCGATGCGCTCGATGACCGGACGGCCAGCGTAGTACTTCAGAACAATTTCAAGTTCGCTCTTGCCGGCTTCGGTCTTGACCTGGAAGCCGTCGATGTAGCCTTCGTCCTTCAGGACTTGTGCGATCGCGACCTTCACCTTGGAAGACGGGACCGACACGGTGGGCTTCGCCACCATCTGCGCGTTACGGATACGCGTCAGCAGGTCGGCAATGGGATCACTCATGCTCATGTTGTTTGCTCCTGCCTGGCTTACCAGCTGGCCTTGGTGACACCGGGGATGTCGCCAGCGAAGGCCAGTTCACGGATCTTGGCGCGAGCCAGACCGAATTGACGGAAGGTGCCACGGGGGCGACCAGTGATTTCGCAACGGTTGCGCTGACGCGTGGGGTTCGCGTTGCGCGGGAGCTTCTGCAGGCCCAGGCGGGCAGCAGCGCGCTCTTCGTCGGTCTTCTTCACGTCGTTGGAGATCGCCTTCAGTTCCGCGTGCTTCGCAGCGAACTTGGCAACCAGCTTGTCGCGCTTGAGTTCGCGCTGGATCAGGGATTGTTTTGCCATGATTCGCCTCAGTTCTTGAACGGGAAACGGAAACCAGCGAGAAGAGCCTTGGCTTCTTCGTCGGTCTTGGCCGTCGTCGTGATGCTGATATTGAGACCGCGCAGGGCGTCGACCTTGTCGTACTCGATCTCAGGGAAAATGATCTGTTCCTTGACGCCGATGTTGTAGTTGCCACGACCGTCGAAGGCACGACCCGAAATACCGCGGAAGTCACGAACGCGCGGCAGCGCGATGGTCACGAAACGGTCCAGGAATTCATACATCTGAACGCCGCGCAGCGTGACCATGCAGCCGATCGGTTGCATTTCGCGAATCTTGAAGCCGGCAATGGCCTTCTTCGACTTGGTCACCACGGGCTTCTGGCCAGCGATCTTGGTCAGGTCGGCGACAGCGTTGTCGAGAACCTTCTTGTCGGCGACTGCCTCACCCACGCCCATGTTGAGCGTGATCTTGGTGAGGCGCGGAACCTGCATCGGCGACTTGTAGCCGAACTTTTCCGTCAGGTCTTTCGCGATCTTTTCGCGATAGTGTTGTTGGAGACGTGCCATGTGAGTACCTCTTAGGCGAACTTGATTTCGTCGCCGCTCGACTTGAAGACGCGAACAGCCACGCGCTTGCCGTCGGCACCCTGGGTGATCTTGATGCCCACGCGATCGGCCTTGCCGGTCGCGGCATTGAAGATCGCCACGTTGGATTGGTGAATGGGCATGGACTTCTCGACGATGCCACCGGTCGTGCCCTTGAGCGGGTTCGGCTTGGTGTGCTTCTTGACGAGGTTCAGGCCTTCGATGACGACGTGCGAGTCATCCTTGCGCAGCGAGATGACGCCCCGCTTGCCCTTGTCACGACCGGCCAACACGATGACCTGGTCGCCTTTGCGAATCTTGTTCATGGCGTTGTTGTCCTTACAGAACTTCGGGTGCCAGCGACACGATCTTCATGAACTTCTCGGTGCGCAGTTCGCGCGTGACCGGTCCGAAGATGCGGGTGCCGATGGGCTCCAGCTTGGCGTTGAGCAGCACGGCGGCATTGCCGTCGAACTTGACGAGCGAACCGTCGGCGCGACGGATGCCCTTGGCGGTACGGACCACCACTGCACTGTAGATCTCGCCCTTCTTGACGCGACCACGTGGAGCGGCTTCCTTGATGCTGACCTTGATGACGTCGCCCACGCTGGCATAACGCCGCTTGGAGCCACCGAGCACCTTGATACACAGGACGGATTTCGCGCCCGTGTTGTCGGCCACTTCGAGCCGGGATTCAGTTTGGATCATTTCTTGATATTCCCAACTTGTACCGATGTGCATCCAGGAGGGAGGCACCGCGGTCAGTCTTGGGCCCGTCGTCCATGCCTCGAACCACTCGAGGCACTTCCGCTTTGGGCTGAAAGCTTCGCCTTTTGAAAGCGAAGCCAGCGATTGTGGCACGCACTACTGCCGATGTCAACAACCCCATTACATCACCGCGCGCTGGTACTAGACTCCAGGCGGTGCGCGACGCCTTGAATTCCTACCTTCCCCAGCCGAAGCGTCGGCGCGTGCTGGCGGGCGCGGCCGGCCTGCTGGCGCTGGGCCTGGCCGGCTGCCAGAGTGCCGCGCCGAACCCGGACCCCGGCCGGCTGCGGCGCATCGCGGAGGCCCGCTGGGCGCACCGCTTCGATATAGAGGGCACCGTGGCCGGAGGCCTCTCGGGCATCGACTACGACCCAATCCGAGGTGAGTACCTGCTTATCAGCGATGATCGATCGGACCTCGCGCCTGTGCGCTACTACATCGCCCGATGGCCCCAGCCGCAGGCCGCGCGCCCCGAGCCCCTCGGCGTGGTGCAGCTGCAACGCCCCGGCGGCGGCCCCTGGCCCAACAGGCGCCGGGCGGTCGAGGGACTTCCGGTTCCCGACCCCGAGGCATTGCGGCTGCGGCCTGCAACCAACACCTTGCTGTGGACCAGCGAGGGCGACATCGCCCGCGGCTTCGGCCCGGCGCTGTACGAGTCGGCTCGCGACGGCCGCTTTCTGCGTGAATTCTCCCTTCCGGCCATGTTCAGGCCCGACCCCGCCCAGCGCCGCGGCCCGCGCGACAACCTGACGCTCGAAGGACTGGCCCTCACGCCCGATGGCCGCTTCGCCTGGCTCGGCATGGAAAACGCCCTGATCCAGGACGGCCCCGAGCCCACCACCGGCGCCCCAGGCGGGCCTTGCCGCTTCACCCGGATCGATCTGGAAACCGGCCAGGCCGACCGCCAGATCGCCTACGTTCCCGACGCCATCCCCCTGCGCCCGCTGATTCCCGGCAGCTACGCCGACAACGGCGTGAGCGAGATCCTGATGCTCGATGCGGACCGCATGCTGGTGCTGGAGCGCGCCTACGCCACCGGCGCCGGCAATTCGCTGCGCCTGTATGAAATCGACACCCGTGCCGCCAGCGATGTGCTCGCCATCGACGCACTGGCGCCGGGCAACCACCGGCCGGCGGCCAAGACCCTGGTGGCCGACTTCGCCGCGCTCGGCCTGTCACGCCTCGACAACACCGAGGGCATGTGCTGGGGACCACCCCTGCCCGATGGCAAGCGCATGCTGGTCGTCGTGAGCGACGACAATTTCAATCCGCTTCAAATCACCCAGTTCGCCGCCTTCGAATACGCCGACCGACCATGACCATCGCCGTGACCTTCCTGCCCCGCACCGGCCCCGCGCCGCTGCCCCCCGTCGCCTTCATCGGAGGCGGCAACATGGCCAGCGCCATCATTGGCGGCCTGATCCAGCAAGGCACCCCGGCGGATGCGTTCGAGGTGGTCGAGCCCTTCGAGGAGGCCCGCACCAAGCTGGCCCAGTCCTTCGGCATCGCCGCGAAGGCCGACGCGGGCGAGGCGCTGTCGCGCTGCGGGGTGGTGGTGTGGGCAGTCAAGCCCCAGGCCTTTGCCGAAGCAGCCCGTCCGGTGCGCGGCTTCACTGAAGACGCGCTGCACCTGAGCGTGGCCGCGGGCATCCCGTCCGACAGCATCGCCCGCTGGCTCGGAACGGAGCGCGTGGTGCGCGCCATGCCCAACACGCCGGCACTCGTGGGCAAAGGGATGACGGGCCTGTACGCCCGACCCGGCGTCGAAGGGGCCGACCGCTCGCTGGTCGGGCAGCTGCTGGCGCCGACCGGCGAGCTGATCTGGGTCGACGCCGAATCGGCACTCGACGCCGTGACCGCCATGTCAGGCTCGGGCCCGGCGTACGTCTTCTATTTCATCGAGGCGATGACCGAAGCCGGCGTCGAGATGGGCCTGACGCCCGAGCAGGCCCAGCGGCTGGCCATCGGCACCTTCACCGGCGCCTCGGCGCTGGCGCACAGCGCAACCGAACCGCCGTCGGTGCTGCGCGAGCGCGTGACCTCCAAGGGTGGCACCACGTACGCGGCCATCACCTCGCTGCAGCAGGCCGACGTGAAGGCGCAGTTCAAGACCGCGATCCGCGCCGCGCAGAAGCGCGCCGCCGAACTGGGCGAGGAATTCGGCCGCGGCTGATTTCAGGCCGGCGGCAGCGCGCCGGGCCCGAGGAAGAACAGCCACTCGGCGGCCAGCGTGACGGTGCCGTCTTCCAGTTCGAGCAGCACCTCCTCCTTCACCATGAAGCTGTCGCCGGGCTTGGGCGTCACATCCACGATGTGCACGCGCGCCCGGAAGCGCGCGCCCACCGGCATCGGCCGCACGAAGCGCAGGCGGTCGAAACCGTAGTTCAGCGCGTAATTCGAATCGAAGGGCAGCAGCGTGCGCATGGCCTCACCGGTCAGCCGGACCAGGTGCGAGACCTGGAAGAAGCCCTGCACGATGGTGCCGCCGTAGTCCGCCTCGCGCGCCGCGCGCTCGGGATCGAGATGGATCCACTCGCCTTCGCCGTCGCCCGACAGCTCCGAATAGCGCTGGACCATCTCCTGCGTGATGAAGTGCCATCCGGAGAAGCCCTCCTGGCCGATCTTTCGCTTCAACTGTTCCAGCATGCGGGCACTCTCAGCGGACGGCGTAGCCGACCACTATGCCGGCGAACACCGTGAAGCCCAGCCAATGGTTCAGACGGAAGGCCTTGAAGCAGCCCTCGCGCGTGCGCTCGCGGATCAGCCGCCAGTGCCACAGCGCCTGCACCGCGGCCGCGGCGATGCCGGCGTAGAACAGCGTGCCCAGCGAGTTGCTCGCGCCGGCCCAGGTCCAGACTGCGAGGAAGATCGCGTAGCTCGCCATCACCGCCGCCACATCGAAGCGGCCGAAGGTGATGGCCGAGGTCTTCATGCCGATCTTGAGGTCGTCGTCGCGGTCGACCATCGCGTACTCGGTGTCGTAGGCCAGCACCCAGAACAGGTTGCCCGCCAGCAGCCACGCAGCGAAGACCGGCACGGTGGACTGCACCGCCGCGAAGGCCATCGGAATGCCGAAGCTGAAGGCAATGCCCAGCACCGCCTGAGGGACCGAGACGAAGCGCTTGGCGAACGGGTAGATCAGCGTGATGGCCAATGCCGCGAACGACCACAGCACCGTCGCGCGGTTGGTCGTGAGCACCAGCCCGAAGGCCGCCAACGCCAGCACCACGCCCAGCCCCAGCGCCTCCTTGACCGACATCGCGCCGCTGGTGACGGGCCGCTGCGCCGTGCGCTTCACATGGCGGTCGAAGTCGCGGTCGGCCACGTCGTTGACGCAGCAGCCCGCGCTGCGCATGAGGAAGGTGCCGAGCGTGAATACCACCAGCAGGTGCCAGCCGGGCCAGCCGCCCGCCGCGAACCAGAGCGCGCCCAGCGTGGGCCACAGCAGCAGCAGCCAACCCGCTGGACGGTTCCAGCGGATCAGGTCGAGGTACAACGCAAAACGCCCGCGAGGAGGCACGGGCGCGGTGGTGGGGGGAGCGGACTCAGTCTTCAAGGAGCGAACGCAGCATCCAGGCCGTCTGATCGTGCACCGTGCAGCGCGCGGTCAGCATGTCGGCCGTCGGGTCGTCGCCTGCTTCTTCGGCGACCGGAATGAATTCGCGCGCGATGCGCGACACGGTTTCGTGGCCCTTCACCAGGATGCGCACCATCTCCATCGCCTTGGGCGGGGTCTGCGGCACGTCGGGCACGGTGGCGATCTTGCTGAACTCGGCGTACGAGCCCGGCGCATAGTGGCCCAGCGCGCGGATGCGCTCGGCCAGCACGTCGGTCGCGCCCCACAGCTCGGTGTACTGGCCCATGAACATCGCATGCAGCGAGTTGAAGTGCGGGCCGGTCACGTTCCAGTGGAAATTGTGCGTGGTGAGGTAGAGCGTGTAGGTGTCGGCCAGCACGCGGCTCAGGCCTTCGGCGATGGCGGCGCGGTCCTGGCGCTCGATGCCGATGTTGATGATCGGCGCATTGCGGCTGCCCGACTCCTGCGCGACCACCGTGCCGCCCTTCTTGGGCACCTTGCCGGCGGAGGAGGCGGACGACGATTTCTTCGAGGCTTTGGCCATGGCGGGAAGTCTTTCTTCAAATTGGGAGGAGTGGACACCCCGATTCTGAAAGCCGGCATGCGGCTTCGCAACAGCGCCACTCTATCTCAGCGATCAACGATTCAGAACGGCCGGCGCGCAGGCCGACCCCGCAAATGCTGCTACGAAAGGCGCTTCACGCCCGGCAGCTCGCAGGCATAGATCGCGTTGCGCAGCGCCGCGATCGCCTCGTAGCGCGTGAAGGTGCGCCGCCATGCGAGCACCACGCGGCGCGTGGGCGGGTCGCGGTCCTGCGCGTCGCGCACCGGCAGGTAGCGCACCATCTGCTCGAGTTCCTTGCGGCCCTTGAGCTTGGGCTTGAGTGCATCGGCAGGCACCGACAGGCGCGGCACCAGCGTCACACCCATGCCCGAGGCCACCATGTGCTTGATGGTCTCCAGCGACGAGCCTTCGAAGCTCTTGCGGATGCCCTCAGCGTTGCTGGAGAAGCGCGCGAACTCCGGGCACACCTCCAGCACGTGGTCGCGAAAGCAGTGGCCGGTGCCCAGCAGCAGCATGGTCTCGCTCTGCAGCTCTTCCGAGGTGATCGATTCGCGGTCGGCCAACTTGTGCTTGTTGGGCAGAGCCGCCATGAAGGGCTCGTCGTACAGCGGCGCCATCGCGAGGCCGGTGTCGGGAAAGGGCTCGGCCATGATGGCGCAGTCGATCTCGCCGGCGCGCAGCATCTCGAGCAGCTTGACGGTGAAGTTCTCCTGCAGCACCAGCGGCATCTGCGGCGTGCGCGCGATCACCTGCCGCACGAGGTCGGGCAGCAGGTACGGCCCGATGGTGTAGATCACGCCCAGGTTCAGCGGACCGGCCAGCGGGTCTTTGCCGCGCTTGGCGATCTCCTTGATGCTGGCCGCCTGGTCGAGCACGCTCTGGGCCTGCTGCACGATCTGCTCGCCGAGCGGCGTGACGGTCACTTCGCCGGCGCTGCGCTCGAAGAGCTTGACTTCGAGCTCGTCCTCGAGCTTCTTGATGGCGACCGACAGGGTCGGCTGGGAAACGTAGCAGGCCTCGGCCGCCTTGCCGAAGTGCCGTTCGCGGGCCACCGCGACGATGTATTTGAGTTCGGTGAGAGTCATAGCTTGCGTCAATTATGCGCAAGGGTTTGTGACCCGACCGTATAGGGTTTTAGGAGCGCTCATCACGAGTCCCCTTCAAGCGGATATGGTCGACGAGAGCAAGGGATTGGCCTTGCTGCTTGCCTCCCCCCCCGCTTCTGTCATTCCTGTCGATGGAGCACCACCGCGCGGTAGAGGCCCCTTTCGACAGGAAACCGCTACTTCAAGGCAGCACCGCTTCCCGCGAGGTACTGCGCTGAAAGACGCGCGAACTGACCGCCATCCGTGCTGATCGAGGTCTGGTGGCTGCCTCCTGCGCTGAAGACGATCCCGAAGGTGTGCATATCGCCGTATTCCTGGGTGTTGCGCAGCATGTAGTCGACGTGGTTGTCGCGGTAGTGCTGGTCGGTGCCGCCGGGCGTGTCGGAAGGCACGCCCATCGGTGTCTGCCACCACAGGATCGGCAGGCCGTTGCCCAGCGCCGCGCGGTAGTCCGAATACTGCTTCTGCGAATCGTGGAAGTTCGGGCTGGTCTTGTTGCTCGCGTCCCAATAGAACGGAGCGCTTCCGTTCTGGCATTCCGCGGGCGGCGATGCGGCTTCCCTGCAGCCCGCGTCACGGTCGCTGGTCTGGGCGACGATGAAGTCCGCCTGGTTCGCCCCGGCCGTGCGCATCTGGGCGGCAATCTCCGCAGGCGTACCGCTCCAGAAGGCGGGCGGGAATCCGAGCAGCGCCTTGGGCGCGACCTTCCGGCCCATCTGCACGAAGCACTGGCCGAGACCCGCGACGGTGTTCGGCAGCGTGCTGCATTCCGGCTGGCCGCTCACGGCGGCGGCCATCTTCGTCAGATCGCGACCAGGCGCCTGCGACGCGGCGAAGCCCCAGAAGTCCGGCTCCACATTCACCAGGGCAGGCTTGCCCCATTCCGCGATGCGCTGGTACATCAGCCGGACCTGCCCCCAGTACTTGTCCATGAAGGTCGCATCGCTGATGCCGCTCAGATTGCCCTCGCCGTTCGCCGTCATCTGGTAGAGCGTGAACATGGGAACCGCACCATAAGCCTCGGCGGCTTGCGCGGAGAAGGTGACGTAGGCCCCATCGGGACTGTTCCACGTGGGCCACGACCCCGCGCCGACGCCCACCAGATAGCGCTCCACGATGTCGGGGTGAATGTCCTGGCTCTTCATGTCGTCGATGGAAGTGGCGCCCAGGCCAACCAGCACGCGAGAGGGCTTGCCAAGCTTCGCGACCAGGGCGGCCGACGCCGCAACGGGTGCAGCGTCGCCGCCCGGGTTGCCCGTAGTGCCACCACCGGCCTGGGTACCACCGCCAGTCGTGCTGCCACTGCCGCCTTGGCTGCCGCTCTGGCCGGCATTGGATGGACCGCCGCTGCCGGACTGACCTGTCGGGCTGCCGACCAGCGCAACGCCGGCTCCACTACCGCCCCCGCCTCCGCCGCCACATCCGAAAAGCAGCAGCGAAGTCATCAGTGCGCAAGCGCATCGTTGAGAAAGAATGTTCATGAGAGAAGTCTGGTGAATCGAAGGAAACACCGGCGCGACCGAGGAGGTGCACGCCGGTTCTGGTTCAGGGTTGCCGGGTTCCCCGCGGCTTGTGATGGCCGCCGAGCTGGATTGAAGGCTGTGCAGCTGCCCTACGGCTGTCAGCGAGCCAGGTCCGCGATGAAGGCCGCATCCTGCGCCCCGCTGTAGATGCGAAGGTCCTGCATCCGGCCTTTGAAGAACGGATCGCCGCCGTACTGCGAGCGGCCCAGCCAGGTTTGCGTGGTATGGCCGAACTGGAAGGGCGGCATCCGGATCTCGCTCTCGCTGGCGACCGGCGAGCCGTCGACATAGAGAGTGCCCACGGTGCCGGAGAGCGTGATCGCCACATGCACCCAACGGCCGATGGGCAGCGCGCTCGCGGACGACACGGACTCTTCGTTCCAGAACTGCACGCGCGTGGACATGAAGCGGAGCTGGTCTTTGCCATCGCGCGGGATGACCGCCATGTAGGCCACGTCGTTGGAGCCGAAATCGAAGATGCGCGTATTGACCGCAGAGGCATCCCAGTAGACCCACAGCGCGATCGTGAAATCGCCCAGGGCCGACACGGCCCCATCGGGCAGCGCGACGTGACCGCTGCGGCCGTCGAGCTGCACCGCGCCTCCGCCCGTGCGTCCTTCACCCCAGCTTGTGCCGCCCTTCAACTGGGCATGCAGGCCGTGGCCGCTGGCATCGTTGGCATCCCGGTTGAGCGGCAGGTGCAGCCACAGCTCGCCGGGGACGGCCACGCGCAGGGTCTGCGCGCCGGCGAGCTCGCCTTCGCCGGTCACGGCATCGATCCGGTAGTACCAGGTGCCTTGGGCCGGGCCGTCGGTGTAGGTGCGGGGATCAGTGACTTGCGAGAGGGTCGTGAACGGGCCCTCGGGCGAAGCGGCGCGCTGAACGAGGTAATGCGTGGCGCCGGCACTGCCCCACCACGACAGCAGCACCTTGCCGCCGCTGAGGAACGCGCTCAGGCCGCTGGGTTTGGCGGCAGGGACCGGATCGCGCGCATAGAGCAGCGTGCCCAGGCCGGTGCTGTCGCCGCCATCGGCGCGCTCCGGCCGTACCTTGTCGACGATTGCCTTGGTCCACGGTGCCGCGAGGCCCTTGCGGTTCACGTAGTGGTTGTAGATGAGTTCCCAGCAGGGCCGCGGGCTTCCCGTCCCCGCCACCGCGGTGCCTGTGCCGAAGACGCCGGTGTACGGGGTGAACGGCATCGTGTATGGGTTGCCGTTGGCGTCGCTCAGGTTCGTCTGGGCGACGTACTCGGCGCCGGACAGCAGCCGGTTGTTCCAGTACCCGTAGAGGTCTTCGCCCTGGTTCCAGGCCATCTCGCACAGCGCGCCGGCCAGAGCGATGCCCAAGGTCGAGTGGCCCTGGTCGCGGTGGCTTTCCTGCCATTGGCCCAGATGGCCCGGGTGCACGAAATAGACGTTCTGGGCACTCGCGCCGTTGCCCCGGCCGGTCTTGTAGTACTTGACCGCTTCATCGGTCAGATCGAGCCGGTCGCAGAACACGCCTATCGCGTAGATCGAGCAGATGTTGCACAGGTCCCAGTTGGCCCAATAGTGGGTGACCTTTCGTGTCTCGGTGCCGTTGTGATTGACCAGGAAGTCGTGGCACAACGGATAGAACACCTTCAGCAGCATGGTCTGGAAACGGGTGACGTCCTCCGGCGCCCAGCCGGCATAGCTGCGCATCAGCTCGGCGGCATCGGCCCATTGGTAGCCATAGAGGCCCGAGGCGAGGAAGACGTTCGAGTTGCCACCCAGCTTGGTCAGGGTCGACGACCAGGCGTTGAGAAACTCCACCGCCTTCCTGGCGTAGTCTTCGTCGCCCGTGATCTTCCAGCGCAGCGCGAGGTGAAGGGCGCGCTGCATGTCGACGATCATCTGGCCGAAGTTCTGCCCGTCGACGCCGCGGATCACGGTCTCCAGGGGGACCGGCTTCGCATCGAGGTTGGCGCGGCGGCCGTTGAGCAGCATGTTCCAGCCAGCGACCCAGGGCTGCGCGCTGGCGGCCAGCTTGTCCCGGATGCGTTTCAGGTCGGCCTCCGTGTGCAGCAGGCCGGGGTGGTTGAGCTTCCTCACATGCGTCGGAGGAGCCGTCGGGTCGGGCGCGACGGGATCGGTGGCGGTGACAGGATCGGTGGCAGCGACAGCGCCAGTGGCATCGGGAGTTGCACCCGATATCTGTTGTTGCGACTGCTGCCGCGCGGGAATTCCCCCTACCGTCGAAAACCCTCCACCTCCCCCGCCGCAACCTGCGGCGCCCAGGGCCAAGGCGCCCGCGGTGCCGAGAAAGAAAACACGGCGATCCAGCAGGAAGTCATTCCCGTCGTCGTTCAGTGGATGTGTCATCTATCGCAAATATGTAAAAAATAGATTCCGCAAAGTGCATGCCACGCGCTTGCATGGCTCCACGAAGCGATCTCGGTAGCACGGATGGATGCATTGCACGCGCTGCCACGGCTGCCGCACACGCATGAGTGACGTGCGTTGTCACATCGAATGGCCAGGCAAGTCAGAAATGTCAGCGGGGTGCCCGAACTGCAGGCTCAACATGAATCCTGGCGGGCATCGGCATGCACGAACTGGACGACGGATTGGATGAGCCTTGTCGCGCTGACTGGCTCGAACGTCTAGACAGGCATGACCGCCATCAGTGTGACGCACCGAAGGGACGGTAACGAGCATTCGAATGGCCCTAAAAATGAGTGGCTGAATCTCATTTTTTGAACATATCGAGAAAGCCGAAGGGAAAGTTTGACTCCACAGTGGATGCACGTCTGGAGCAATTGCAATCGTGGGTCGGACGCAGCGAGCGGTTCGAGCACGACCTGCGAGGGTGCCGCACCGGCAATCGCGGAAGCGGTCGAAGGTCGCTCGCACAAAGGATGCAATCGGATCTGGCGCGCTGGCGTCGGGCCGTGAGCCAGGCCGGCATTGCGCCGAAGGAGCAGCGTCAGTTCGCCTTGGACTGGCGCGTCGCCGATACGGGCACGCACCCGAGCCCGACGACGAGCGTCCTCAACCGTGTCGTGGCGATTCGGATCTACTGCGGCAGCTCGCCCGCCGGGCGCTCCAGCCATTTCATCGACAACTTGTCCAGTTCGCCGTTCTTCTTCGCCTCGTCGATGATGCCGTTCACCCTCAGCCGCAATGAATCCTCGCCCTTGGCCACTCCGATGTAGTTCGGGCTCTCTTTCAACAGCAGCTTGTAGGTGATGCCGAGCGAGGGATTGCTGCTCATGACGGTGTTCGCGACGGATGCCCCCGTGGCGATCAATTGGGCCTGTCCGGACACGAAGGCCGCGACGGTTCTGGTGTTGTCGTCGAAGCGCCTGATATCGGCACCTGCTGGTGCAACCTTGTTGAGTTCCTGGTCTTCGACCGAGCCGCGTGTGACTGCGATCGACCTCCCCGACAGGTCGGCGAAGTTCTTGATGCTCAAGGTCTTCGCACCGAAGATGGCTTGATAGAAAGGCGAATACGCGGCGGCAAAGTCGATCTGCTTCTCGCGATCCGGATTCTTTCCCAAGGTGGCGATGACCAATGCAGCTTTTCTTTTCTGCAGATATGGAATGCGATTGGCACTGGTCACGGGTATCAGGT
Organism: Variovorax sp. CF313; assembly: GCF_000282635.1. Lineage (GTDB taxonomy): Bacteria > Pseudomonadota > Gammaproteobacteria > Burkholderiales > Burkholderiaceae_C > Variovorax. Next base: position 37,351 of record NZ_AKIW01000018.1, on the reverse strand, counting down.
CGACCTCCACGCCGAGCTTGGCCCCGATGTAGTTGGCCATGTCGATGTCCAAGCCATGCATCTTGAAGTCCCGGTCCATGGATCCATAAGGCGGGAAATCAGGAGGCACCCCGATTGCGATCTTCTTGTTCTTCAGGATGGTGTCCAACGCGCTTTGCGCATGGACTGCGCCGGTTGCCATGAGACCGCTGAGCGCGAGTCCCAGAACGATTTGCAATCTGCTGAATTTCATGATTCCTGAACAAAGAAGAGTAGTTGTGGGTTTGATCTCGAGCGCACGCCTGGTCGCCAAAAGGCCGTGCCATCCCCGAGCCGCATGAATCATGCCAGTGGTATACAAGGCTCATGCACCCATGTCGAAAACAAATGTGGTGCGCAAGATGCAAGCCGCCCCGATTCGGGGACCGTCGCCCCATATTGGGGCCATCCCGAAGGGCCGCTTCGCGACGCTGGCACGCGATAGCGTCCTGGTGCTTATTTCCCGGAAGCGGGTCGAGCATTCCAGCTTGTAGCCGGCGCAAGGCTCGAGACCATCCGCCCCTCATCTCGCGCCGCTGGCTCGGCGTGTTCCTTGTTCTGCGCAAAGCCCTCGGCCGCTTCACCACCTGCAGCCGGCACGCGGAACCGCGACGCATACGCCCACGCAGCGCCACGCCGATGCAGGGCGAACGCCCTCATGCCTTGATGGCGTCGCAATCCCCGGCCACGAGGGACCGCGGCCGCATGTCGGTCCAGTTCGCCTCGATGAAGGCGCTGCAGGCCGCCCTGTCGGTCGCGGCCAGCGCAATCTCCCAGCCGGTGGGCACTGCAATGAAGCTCGGCCACAGCGAGTGCTGTCCTTCTTCATTGACCAGCACGAGGAAGGTGGCGTTCTTGTCGTCAAACGGATTGCTCATCGTCGATTTCCTTGCAGAGATTCAAGCCGTTTCCACGGACTCGGGGGCAGCCTTGTGCAGCGCCGCGAGGGCCGCGGTGATTTCGCCCAGCGCGTGATGGCGCGCGAAGTCTTCGCGCAGCGTGCCCGCACGCTGGCGGTAGGTCGGTTCGCTCAACAGCCTTCGCACCGCGTCGCCGATCTGGCGCGCGGCCGGTTGCCCGTTGCCGAGGTTGATGCCTGCGCCCGACCAGGCCACGCGCGCCGCGATCTCGGGCTTTTCCTCGGTGGCTCCGGCCACCGCCAGCGGCACGCCGAGGCTCAGCGCATGGTTGACCGAGCCGTAGCCGCCGTTGGTCACCATCGCATGCACCTTGGGCAGCAGGCGGTCGTAAGGCAGGAAAGGCAGCACGCGGGCATTGGCCGGAATGGCCATGCCCAGCGCAGCCGGCAGCGGGCCGCCGGTGGTGGCGATGACCTGGATGTCCTTCGCGCCGGCCAGCGCCTGCAGCGTGGGGCCGATCAACTGCGCCGGATTCTGGTTGGCCAGCGTGCCCTGCGTGACCAGCACGACCGAGCGGCCATCGTCCAGCTCATGCCACCAGTCGGGCGGCGTGAAGTCGCGGCTGGCGGGCGCGAGCAGCGGGCCGACGAAACGCACCGAGGCGGGCAGGTCGCTGCGCGGGTATTCGAAGGATGCGGCCGTCAGCTGCAGGTAGAGATCCGGCAGCCTGACCATGGCGTCGATGAAGAAATCCGGCAGCGCAGGCAGGCCCGCGCATGTCAGCAGCGCATCGAAGTAGCGCTGCACCTCGCCGAACATCGCCTGCTTGAGGTTGGCGTTCATCGCCCGGTTGCGCACGCGCCCTTGCGGCGTGGACGACGGCGGCAGCGCGGTGCCGAAGAAGGCGGTGTCGCAGCTCGACAGCGGCAGCGCCGAGATGCCGATGGCCACGACCGCCGGGCGCTGCTCGCGCGGCCCGAGCAGCAGCGGGAAGGTGCCGCAGAACATCGTGTCGACCACGATGGCATCGGCCTCGAAGTCATCCAAAATCGCGCGCAGGCCGGCGCGCTGCGCGGCCATGGCGTCGGCGAAGAAGTGCTTGAGGCCGAAGCACATTTGCGCATGAGCCGACGGCAGGCGCTGGCGCTGCGGGAAACGCTGGTCGAGCTCGCGATGATCGAAATCGATCGCGGCTTCGAAGGCCGTGAACGTCGCGCCAGCGGCCTCGGCCTGCGCCCTGAACCGGCTCGCGGTGTGCACCCGCACCTCGTGCCCGAGGCCCACCAGGTGCTGGGCGATGGCCAGCATCGGCAGCACGTGTCCCGGCAAGGCGGTTGCGGCGATGAGATAGCGTGCCATGTCGCTCCTCCTAGGACGTGCTGGTTTCCAGGGCCCGGCGCGCCTTGGTGTCGATGCCGAGGTCGACGAAGTAGCGCTGCAGCAGCTCGCGGTCGACCGGCCGGATCGCTGCGCCGATAGCTTCGAGCTGCGCATGCGTGGCCGCGCCGCTGACCTGCGGTGGCGTAGCCGAGGTGTCGTAGCGGTCAAGGATGGCCAGCACCGCCGCAAGGTCGCGGTCTTGCCCGACGGCGAGCCGTTCATGCGCGCGTTCAAGCCAGGGCTCGAGCCCCACCGGTTCGAGCCGCATGCCGAGCCGCTCGAACACCGGCGGTATGTCGCGCACCCGCAGCGCCTCCTGGCTCATCAGGTGGAACACCTGGCCCCATGACGCCTGCCGGCCCGCAAGGCCGAGGATGGCGCGCGCCACGTCGTCCACCGGCGTCAGGTTGAGCGGCAGGTCCATGTCGGGAATCGCTTCCAGGTCGGCATAGAGATGCGCCACGCGCCAGATCAGGTCCTCGGCGTTGCAGATCGCGTGTGTGTGGTCGCCGGTGACCGCGCCCAGCCGGTAGATCGCCACCGGCATGCCGCGCGCCTGCGCCTCGCGGGCCAGCGCGTCGCCGACCCACTTGCTCTGGCTGTAGCCGTCGACCAGCCCGCTCCAGGAGGCCAGTGCCGACTGCTCGGTGACGGCACCCTCCTTGCCGTTGTTCTGGTCGATCACCGCCAGCGTCGAGACGTAGTGCATGCTCTTGGGCCGGCCCTGCGCGGTCCACTCGAGCAGCGTGACCACGCTGTCGACGTTGGCGGGCTTCAGGCTCGCATAGGGATGCAGGAAGTCGACCTGCGCGGCGCAGTGGTAAATGGCGTCGCAGCCGTCGCGCACCAACTGCACGGCGTTGTCGTCGAGGCCGAGCCGCGGTTGGCCGAGGTCGCCGGTCACGACCATGATGCGCGCGTCGTCCCAGATCGCGCCGAGCTGGCGCTGGGCCAGCGTGAACTGCAGGCGGCGCCTGCCCGCCTCCTCGTCGGCGGCGCGCACGTGGCAGACCACGCAGGCCGATGTGTCGCGCAGCAGCGCAGCCAGCAGGTGACTGCCGACGAAGCCGCTGGCGCCGGTCAGGAACACCCGCTTCGCATCCAGCGGCGGCGCAGCATCCTGCCTGCGGATGTGCGCGGGCAGGTCGAGCTCGCGCGACAGGTCGAGCGCCTCGGCCGCGCCGGCGGTGTTGTCGAGCCATGCGGCAAGCTCGGCGATCGACGGGCGGTTGTAGACCTCGGCATGCGGAAAGTCCGCGCGCAGCTGCTGGCGGATGCGCATGCCGAGCTGGATGGCCATCAGCGAATGCCCGCCGAGCTCGAAGAAGTTGTCGTGGATGCCCACGCGCTCCAGGTGCAGCGTCTCGGCCCAGAGCGCGGCCAGCTGCCGTTCGGTGGGCGTGCGGGGTTCGGCATGGTGCGCCGCGGCCCGCTGCTCGGGCGCCGGCAGCGCCTTGCGGTCGAGCTTGCCGCTCTGGGTCAGCGGCAGCAGCGGCAGGTGGACGAAGGCCGAGGGCACCATGTAGTCGGGCAGCGCCCGCGCCATGTGGGCGCGCAGCTCGGCCGGCTGCGGGTCGGCGGCGGCGACCACGTAGGCCACGAGGCGCTTCTCGCCCGGCACGTCCTCGCGGGCGATCACGGCCGCCTGCGTCACCTGCGGGTGCCGCAGCAGCACCGACTCGATCTCGCCCGGCTCGATGCGAAAGCCGCGGATCTTCACCTGCTGGTCGGCGCGGCCCAGGAAATCGAGGCTGCCGTCATTGCGCCAGCGCACCAGATCGCCGCTGCGGTACATGCGGCTGGGGTTCGCCGAAGGGGTTGGCGACGAAGCGCTCGGCGCTGAGCAGCGGGCGATTCAGGTAGCCGCGCGCGAGGCCGATGCCCGCGATGTACAGCTCGCCGGTGGTGCCGGGCGGCACCGGCTGCAGGCCGCTGTCGAGCACGTGCATCTGCGTGTTCCAGATCGGCCGGCCGATGGGCACGCTCTTCAACGACGGTTCCTCTTCGGGCGTGCGCGGGCACCCCCATGAAGTGACATCGACGGCCGCCTCGGTCGGTCCGTAGAGGTTGTGCAGTTCGCACGACAGGCGCTGCTGGAACTGCGACTGGAGCGCGGGCGACAAAGCCTCGCCGCTGCAGATCACACGCCGCAGCGTGGTGCACGCAGAGGCCGTAGGCTCGAGCAGGAAAACCTCCAGCATCGACGGCACGAAGTGGAGGGTGGTGATGGCCTCGTCCGCGATCAGCGCCGCGAGGTACGCCGCATCCTTGTGGCCGCCCGGCTTCGCCAGCACCAGCGTGGCGCCGTCGATCAGCGGCCAGAAGAATTCCCACACCGACACGTCGAAGCTCGACGGCGTCTTCTGCAGCACACGGTCGTCGGCCTGCAGGCCGTAGCGGTCCTGCATCCAGCGCAGGCGATTGACGATGGCGCGGTGCGGCACGACCGCGCCCTTGGGCCTTCCGGTCGAGCCGGAGGTGTAGATCACATAGGCGGGGTGCGAGGGATCGATGGCGATGCCGGGATCGGTGTCGGCACAAGTCCCCAGTTCCGCAAACGTTTGCGCTACATCGAGCAGCAATTTCGGGGCATCGGCCGGCAGCGCCTCCGCGAGTGCCGCCGTCGTCACCAGGCACACCGGCCGTGCGTCGCCGAGCATGAAGGCGATGCGGTCCTGCGGAAAGTCCGGGTCCACCGGCAGGTAGGCCGCGCCGGTCTTCAGCGTGGCCAACAAGGCCACCATCAGCTCCATCGAACGCGGAATGGCCAGCGCCACGGTGCGCTCCGGTCCCGCGCCGCGCGCGCGCAGCAGGTGGGCGAGGCGGTTGGCGCGCCGGTTCAGCTCGTCGTTGCGCATCGCCTCGCCGTCGAAGCGCAGCGCGATGCCTTGCGGATGAGCGGCGAGCTGCGCCTCGATCAGCGCGGCGAGATTCGTGTCGGGCACCGGGCGGGCCGTGTCGTTCCACGTCACCAGCAGCTGCTCGCGCTCGCCGGCTTGCAGCAGGTCGACCTGGCCGATGGCCTGGCCAGGCTGTTGGATCACCGCCGCCATGAAGGCCAGCAGCCGGCGCTGGTGATCGGCCAGCGCCTGCGCGGTGTGCACCGCCGGGTTGGCGTCGAAGTCGATCTGCAGGTCCTGCCCGTTGCCGCGCTCGTAGAGGAAGATGCCCAGGTCCTCGGCCGTGCCGTTGGACAGGTTGCGCGGCTTGGCAGCATGCCCGGCGAAGCGGAAGTCATAGTCGAAGGGCTCGACGTTGACCACCGTGGTGAACAGCTGCCGGTTGTTCACCAGCATGTTCAGGTCGCTGCGCAGGTGCTCGTAGCGGTACGACTGGTGCCGCAGGATCTGCCGCATCTGCCGCCCGACCTCGTGGATCAGTTCCGGCACCGGCAGGTCCGGGCGCATCGCGAGCCGCAGCGGCAATGCGTTGGCCACCATCGCCGGCACGCGCCGCATGCGGTCGTTGTGGCGCGCCGTGACCGGAATGCCGATCACCATGTCCTCGACGCCGGTGGCGCGGTACAGGTAGGCCGCGGTGGTGGCGATCAGGATCTGCGGCAGCGTGGTGCCCAGTTGCTGCGCGATGCCCTGCAAGGCCCGCACGCTCGCGGCCGGCAGGTACGCGGTCTGGCGCAGCAGGCCGCCGACGTTGACCGAGCGGTGCGAGGCGAGGCTCAGCGGATCGGGCGCATCGCCGAAGCGTTCCGTCCAGTACTGGCGGTCGCGCGGAAAGCGGCCGGACTCGCGATAGGCCTTTTCTTCCTCGGCCAGCTGCGAGATGGGCGCGAGGCGCGAAGCCTCGGGCACGTCGGTGCCGGCGATGCGTGCGCTGTAGATGTCCGCGAAACGGCGCGCGATCAGCCCGCCGCCGAAACCGTCCAGCACGATGTGATGGCTGCGGTGGTACCAGATATGGCGCTCGGGTGCGATGCGAATCAGCGCGGACAGCCACAGCGGCCCTTCCGCCAGGTCGATGTTGCGGCTGAAGTCGGCGTGCATCCAGGCCTGTGCCGCGGCGGCCGGATCTTCATCGCCGCTGAAGTCCAGGTAGGGAATCTCGCGCGTGAAAACCGGCGCGACGACTTGGCGCGCTCCCTGTGCGGTATCGACGAAGTGCAGGCGCGTGGCCTCGGCTTCCTGCGTCACCTGCTGCATGGCCGCCATGAAGACGGCGGGGTCGATCCAGCCTTCTATGTCGATGGCTTCGGCGAGATTGAAGTTGGTGTCGGGCGAGGCGAACTTCGCGCCGAGCCACATGGCCATCTGGCCGGAAGTGAGGGGAGATGCATCGCCCAGGGGATCGACCGTGCTCATGAACTTCTCCACGTCTTGAATGAATCGGCAGCGTTAACTCCGAATCAATGTACAAGCCGTTTCAACAATTTCTGAGACGGTTTTCCGGGTAAAAACATGTCGCACGAGGCATTGAGCGCGAAAGATTTCATCGGGAAGTAATCACCCGATTCGCGCTTTCTGGAATCCGAGCCCTTTCGTCGTATGGCAAGAAAAAAGCGCCACGAAAGCATGTTGCGATGCAACAACTGCGTCAGCGGCGAGTAGGGTTTTCATCACTGCCCAAGCCGGCTCGCGATGTCAGCCGATGGTTGCAATGGCGGCGCCAGCGGCCACGTATCCACCCGCGGCGACCGAGAAAGCGATGCGCCCCGCCCGGTGCGCGAGCACCTGCATTTCCATCTTCATCGCCTCCATCACGGCGATGACGCTGCCCGCCGCGACCTCGTCGCCATCAGCCACCTTCCAGCCTTGCACCGTGCCCGATACCGGCGCGGCCACGGCGGCGGCGTCTGCCACTGCCGGTTCTGCCGTTGCGATGCCCGCACCACCAGCAGCCGCAGACGACAAACCACTCAACAGCACGGCCGGCAAGCCCAGCGACATCCGCCGCCCATCCACTTCGATCGCCGTGCGCAACAGCGCCGTGCCGGGCATCGGGTCAGGTCGCATCGCAGCGGCCTCGCCATTCGCGAAGTCGGTCTCGATCCAGCGCGTGTGCACCTTGAATGCATCGCCCGACACGAAGTCGGGGTGCGCCATCACGGCGCGGTGGAATGGCAGCACCGTGGGCAGGCCCTCGATGCGGAACTCCTTGAGCGCACGGCGCGCCCGCGCGACGGCCTGCTCGCGCGTGGCGCCGGTGACGATGAGCTTGGCCATCAGCGAATCGAAGGTGCCCGGCACCTGCGAGCCGGCATCCACACCGGCATCGACACGCACGCCGGGGCCCGAAGGCGCATCGAACACCTTGACCGGCCCGGGCGAAGGCATGAAGCCGCGCCCCACGTCCTCGGCGTTGATGCGGAACTCGAAGGCATGGCCGCGCGGCACCGGCGTCTGCCTGATCGACAAGGGCAGCCCCTCGGCAATGCGCAGCTGCTCGATCACGAGGTCGATGCCCGTGGTTTCCTCCGTCACCGGATGCTCCACCTGCAGCCGCGTGTTCACTTCGAGAAAAGAGATCGCACCGCTCGCGCTCAGCATGAACTCGACCGTGCCGGCGCCCGTGTAGCCGGCTTCCGCGCAGATGTCGCGCGCCGACTGGTGAATGCGTTCGCGCTGCTCGTCACTCAGGAAGGGCGCGGGCGCCTCTTCGACCAGCTTCTGGTTGCGCCGCTGCAGCGAGCAGTCGCGCGTGCCGAGCACCACAACGTTGCCGTGCGTGTCGGCCAGCACCTGCGCCTCGACGTGGCGCGGGCGGTCGAGGAACTGCTCGACATAGCACTCGCCGCGGCCGAACGCCGTCACCGCCTCGCGCACCGCCGATTCGTAGAGACCTTCCACCTCGTCGAGCCGCCACGCCACCTTGATGCCGCGGCCGCCGCCGCCGAACGCGGCCTTGATCGCGACCGGCAGGCCGTGCTTCTCGGCGAAGGCGAGCACCTCGCCAGCGTTCTTCACCGGATCGGCCGTGCCCGCGACCAGCGGCGCGCCGACCTTCATCGCGAGCTTGCGGGCCTGCACCTTGTCGCCCAGCATCGCGATGGCCGCGGGCGAGGGGCCGACCCACGTGAGGCCGGCGTCGATGACGGCCTGCGCGAACGCCGCGCTCTCGGAGAGAAAGCCGTAGCCCGGGTGCACCGCGTCGGCGCCACAGCGCTTGGCCACTGCCAGCAACTTGGCAATGTTCAGGTAGGTGTCTGCGGGCTTGTTGCCGTCGAGCCCGTAGGCCTCGTCGGCCATGCGCACGTGCAGCGCATTCAGGTCGGCATCGGCGTACACCGCGACCGATTGCACGCCGTGGTCGGCACAGGCGCGTGCGATGCGCACGGCAATTTCGCCGCGGTTGGCGATCAGGAGTTTTTTCATCGGGAGGCTCTCACGGTGCAAGGGTTTCAACAAAGCCGGCGTCGGCCATCGGCTTGAAGCGGACGCGCGCATTCACGGGGATCTGCCCCGCGCGGTCCAGGTGATGGGTGGCGACGGAGGCGATCACGGGATAGCCGCCGGTCAGCGGATGGTCGGCCAGGAACAGCACGGGCTGGCCGCTGGGCGGCACCTGGATCGAGCCGCGCGCCGTGCCCTCGCTGGGCAGCTCTGCGTGATTGGCGCGTGCCAGCGGCACCTCGCCCGCGAGCCGGATGCCGACGCGGTTCGATTGCGGCGTGACCGCCCACCGCTGGCTGCACAGAAGCTCGACCGCATCGGGCGTGAACCAGTCGGTGCGCGGGCCGAACACGATGTCGAGCACGACTTCTTCCTGCACGGTGGGCAGGTCCGCCGGCGGCGTTTCGGGCGCACCGACCACGGCGCCGGTGGCCACCGTGCGCACGGGCAGCACGTCGCCCGTGGCAATGGCTGGCGGGCCGACGCGGGCCAGCGTGTCGGTCGAGAGACTGCCGAGCACGGGCGCGATGTCGAAGCCGCCGCGCACGGCGATGTAGCTGCGGATGCCGGCCTGCGGCTCGCCCAGCGCCAGCACGTCGCCATCGGCCAGCGCGATGGGCTGGTAGCGCGGCAGCGGCCACTTCGCGCCATCGGCGCGGGTCAGCGTGACGGGGCCGTCCGCGCCGGTGATGGCGACCACCGCGTCGCCACGGCATGCAAGCTGGAAGCCGCCATAGGCGATCTCCACGCAGGCCATGTCCGATGCGTTGCCGACCAGCCGGTTGGCCGCCTGCAGCGAGCGCTGATCCATCGCACCGGAGGCCGACACGCCCTGACCGGCCTGGCCGTGCCGGCCGCCGTCCTGCAGCAGCGCCTGCAGCCCCGCAGCGCGAATCTCGAAGGCGCAGCCGCCTTCCATAGCAGCGGGTGGCGAAGGCGCGGACGCCGCGGCCACAGGCACAGCCTGCGGCAATCCGGTGACATCCACGAAGCGCACCGTGTCGCCGGGCTGCAGCAGCGCCGGCGTCTCGCGCGCCAGGTCCCACATCGGCGCATCGGTGATGCCGATGATCTGCCAGCCGCCGGGGCTGGCCTGCGGGTAGACGCCGCTGAAGCTGCCCGCAAGGCCGACCGCGCCCGCCGGAATGCGCGTGCGCGGCACCGTGCGGCGCGGCACGTTCAGGCTCGGATGCCCGCCCGAGAGATAAGCGAAGCCCGGCGCGAAGCCGGTGAAGGCGACGGTGTAGTCGCTGCCGGTGTGGCGGCACACCACTTCTTCGGGCGTGATGCCGAGCAGGTCCGCCACCTCGGCCAGGTCTTCGCCGTCGTAGCGCACGGGAATCTCGATGCGCTTGTCGATGCGCGTCTCGCGCGCGTCGAGGCTGCGCCCGCCGACCTGCCGCACGAGTTCATCGGCCGCAATCGCAGCCGGGCGGAAAGTGATCAGCAGCGTGCGCGCGGCAGGAACCAATTCTTCGATGCCCGCGATGGGTTCGGCGCGCAACGAGGCCAGCAGCGCGAGGGTCTGCGGCAGGTCGTCGAGCTCGACCAGCACCGCATTCAGGTTGACCGGCAGGAAGCGCATCGTCATGCGGCTGAATCCACGAAGGAGCGGATCGTCACGCCTGCCTGTTCGAGCCGCGCGCGCACCTGGCGCGCCATCTCGACCGCGCCCGGGCTGTCGCCGTGCACGCAGACCGACTCGGCCTCGATGCGCACCGTGCTGCCGTCGATGGCCGTGACCACGCCGTCGGTGGCCAGCCGCAGCATGCGCGCGGCCACTTCGTCGGCGTCGTGCAGCACCGCGCCGGGTTCGCGGCGCGACACCAGCGTGCCCTGCGACGTGTAGGCGCGGTCGGCAAAGGCTTCGGCCACGGCACGCAGGCCTTCGCCGCGCGCCCAGCCCAGCAGCGGCGAGCCCGCCAGCGCCACCAGGCACAGGCCGGGATCGACCTCGCGGATGGCAGCGATCACGTCGCGCGCCTGGCGCTCGTCGTGGGCGATGGTGTTGTAGAGCGCGCCATGCGGCTTCACGTAGCGCACTGTGGTGCCGGCAGCGGCGGCAAGGCCTTTGAGCGCGCCGATCTGGTAGATGACGTCGGCGCGCAGGTCGGCGCTGTCGACGTCCATGTTGCGGCGCCCGAAGCCTACGAGGTCGCGGTAGGCCACGTGGGCGCCGACGGCAACGCCGCGCTCCTTCGCCTGGCGCAGGGTGCGCAAAATGCCGGCCGGGTCGCCCGCATGGAAGCCGCAGGCCACGTTGGCGCTGCTCACGAGAGAAAGCATGGCGGCGTCGTCGCCCATGCGCCATACGCCCAGGCTCTCGCCGAGGTCGCTGTTCAAGTCGATGTTCATGTTCGTCCCGGCGCGCGGTGATGCGCGCTCTCGGTTCAATGCAGGCGGCCTGCCTGCCGGGGGCAGGCGGTCACGCGAACGAAGAGGGAATGCGCCGGATCAGTTTTGGCGCAGATCGCGCCCGCGCGTCTCGGGCAGGCACAGGGCCACCAGGACCACCATGGCGTAGGCGATGGCCGCGCACACGCCGATGGCGGTACCCAGCGGCAGGTGCATGCGGTCGCTCAGCACGCCGACCAACGCGGGGAAGGTGGCGCCGATGCCGCGTCCGAAGTTGTAGCAAAAGCCCTGCCCCGAACCGCGCAGCTCGTTGGGAAACAGCTCGGCCAGGAAGGCACCCGCGCCGCTGAAGATGCCCGACATGAAGAAGCCCAGCGGAAAACCCAGCAGCAGCATCAGGCCGTCCGTAATGGGCAGCAGCGTGTAGGCATAGACCAGCGAACCGGCGCCGACGGCGAACAGGATGAAGGCGCGGCGCCGGCCAAGGCGGTCCGACAGGTAGGCACCGCACAGGTAGCCGATGAAGGCGCCCACGATGAACATGAACTGGTAGCCGCCCGAGCCCAGCACGGTGAGATGGCGCTCGTTCTTCAGGAAGGTCGGCAGCCAGACGCCGATGGCGTAGTAGCCGCCCTGCATGCCGGTGAACAGCAGGCTCGCGAGCACCGTGGTGCCGAGCATGCCGGGCTTGAAGATCGCGAGGAAATTGCCGCTGCGTTCGCCGCGCGCCACGGCAGCTCGGCTTTGCACGTAGATTTCCGGGTCGCGGATCGAGCGGCGGATGAAGACGATCAGCAGCGCCGGCAGCAGGCCCAGCAGGAACATCGCACGCCACGAGATCTCCGCAGGCAGGAACGAGAACAGCGCCATCGACACCAGCACCGCCGCTCCCCAGCCGATGGCCCAGCTGCTCTGCACCAGCCCCACGGCCTTGCCGCGGTAGGCCGGCCGGATCATCTCGGCGATGAGCACCGAGCCCACCGCCCATTCGCCGCCGAAGCCCAGGCCCTGCAGCGTGCGGGCGATCAGCAGTTCCTCGGGCGTGCGCGACAGGCCGCAGGCGAAGGTGAAGATCGCGAACACCAGGATCGTCAGCTGCAGGATGCGCACGCGGCCATACATGTCGGCCAGGATGCCCGCCACCCAGCCGCCGATGGCCGAGGCGACCAGCGTGGCGGTGCCGATCAGGCCGACCTCGGTCTTGCTCATGCCCCACAGCGACAGCAGGATCGGCGTGACCAGCGGCAGCGTGTAGTAGTCGAACGCGTCGACCGCGTAGCCGCTGAAAGACGCGGCGAGCGTGCGCTTCTCGTTGGGATTGAGCGTGCGCAGCCAGTTCTCGCCGGCAGGCGCATCGCCGGCCGCGGGGGCTGCATCGAGGGTGCTCTTCATGGTCGTGGTCTCCTGGGTCTCGGGTGAAAAAAAGGGCAGCCTAGAAGGCCGCCAGGCGGTGGTGCAGCAGGTCGGTAACGAGCATCGCGCCCGGTGCATGGGTGATCGCGAACGGCAGCCGCGCGGCCGCCAGCACGGCCTGGGGCGTCACGCCGCAGGCCCAGAACACGGGGAGCTCGTCGGGCATCACCTCCACGGCATCGCCGTAGTCCGGCACGCCGATGGCGCGGATGCCGATCAGCGCCGGATCGCCGATGTGCACCGGCGCGCCGTGCACGGCCGGAAAGCGCGAGGTGATCTGCACCGCGCGGATAGCGTCGGCCGCGCGCAGCGGTCGCATCGACACCACCATCGGCCCGCGGAACGGATCCGCCGGCACGGTCTCGATCGAGGTGCGGTACATCGCCACGTTGCGGCCCTGCGCGACGTGGCGCAGCGCGATGCCCTCGGCCATCAGCGCATGCTCGAAGGTGAAGGAGCAGCCGATCACGAAGCTCACCAGGTCGTCGCGCCAGAGCGCCCGAACGTCGGTAGGCTCGTCGACCAGTTCGCCTTCGCGCCAGACGCGGTAGCGCGGCAGGTCGGTGCGGATGTCGATGTCCTCGCCGAGCACCGGCAGCGCCGGGTCACCGGCCTCGGACACGCCCAACAGCGGACAGGGCTTGGGGTTGGCCTGGCAGAAGCGCAGGAAGTCGCCGGCATGCGACTTCGGCAGGATCACCAGGTTGCCCTGCGCGTGGGCGCTGGCGAGGCCGCTGGTGTGCGTGTTCAGCGCGCCGCTGCGGGCGGCAAGGCGCACGGCCAGCGCGCTGCTCGAGGGACCGGGTTGTTGTTCGAAGGAATGGCGGCTCGACATGGCGTTCCCGATGCGCAATGCATCGCTGTGTTGTGATGCGCCGGATTGTGGGAATGCGCGCTCACGAACGCCAACGCAAAGTTTCTCGCTCAGCTCATCGATTTTTTCGATGACCCCTGGCGGTGCGAGGCATGCACCACGGCGGAGCCGAGCGCGGCCTCCGGCAGCGGCGACGACGGGTCGTCGCGGTAGCTCGCGTAAATGGGCAGCGGCTCCAGCGTGTCTTCGCACGGCAGCACGCGCAGCGGCAGGCGCCGCGCCAGCGGCTCGACCACCGCGCGCGGCAGCGTGGCGACGCCGAAGCCCGCCTCGACCAGCTGGGCCATGGCCGAGATCGAAGAGATCGCGTGCACGCGCGGCGGCGGGCTGCCGGCCTCGCGGAACAGCTCGAGCAGCGCCACGTGCGGCTGAGAGCCGCGCTGGAAGGTCAGCAGGTCGAGCGACAGCAGGTCGGCCAGGCGGTAGCGCCGTTTCAGGTGCAGCTCGCGGTGGCCGACGAAGCACATGGGCATCGGCGGCACGGCGCGCGTGCGCACGCCGTCGCCGGCGGCGGGCAGCGCGGCGAACACCAGGTCCTGCTTGCCGCGCTGCAGCTGGTCGACCAGCACCGGCGTGGTTTCGACCGTGAGTTCGAGCTCAAAGTCCGGGTGGGTGGCCTGCATGTGCTTGAGCCAGCCGGTGAGCCAGCTGTGCACCACCGACTCGATGGCGCCGACGCGCAGCACCGTCTCGCGCGCCGCGCCCGAGCCCATCTCGGCCTTGATGTGCATCTGCATCTCGAGCAGCTTCTGCGCGAAGGCATGGAAGCGCTGCCCCGCCACGGTCAGGCGGAACTGCTTGTCGCGCCGGTCGAGCAGCAGCACGCCGAGTTCGCGCTCAAGCGCGGCGATGCGGCTGGACAGGGCCGACTGGGTCAGGTGCAGCTTCTCGGAGGCGCGCGTGATGCTCTTGAGCGCCACCGCCCAGTGGAAGGCTTCCACGAATCGAAGGTTCATTTGCGTTGCGGTCCCGGAATCAGGCTTTCAGGTACTCGGCCTTGGTGCCGAGCCAGCGGTCGATGTGGCGCTGGGCCAGGTCAGGGTGCTTCCGCAGCATGACCGGCGCGAGTTCACGGGCCCAGTCGAGCAGCAGCGTATCGGTCGTCAGGTCGGCAAAACGCAGCAGCGGTGCGCCCGACTGCCGCGCGCCCAGGAACTCGCCGGGACCGCGAATCTCCAGGTCGCGCCGCGCGATCTCGAAGCCGTCGCCGGTCTCGGCCATTGCCTTGAGCCGCGCGCGCGCCGCTTCGCCAACACGGCCGCTGTCGCCCGGCGCATAGAGCAGCACGCAGGCCGAGGCCGCCGCACCGCGTCCCACGCGGCCGCGCAGCTGGTGCAGCTGCGAGAGGCCGAAACGCTCGGCATGCTCGATCACCATCAGCGAGGCGTTGGGCACGTCGACGCCCACTTCGATCACGGTCGTGCTCACCAGCACCTGGATCTCGTTGGCGGTGAATGCGGCCATCACCGCCTGCTTCTCGGCCGTGGGCATGCGCGAATGCAGCAGGCCGACCTGGATGGGCTCGCCGAGCGTGTCGGCCAGCTCGTCGCGCGTTTCGGTCGCGTTGCGCAGGTCGACCGCCTCGCTCTCCTCGATCAGCGGGCACACCCAGTACACCTGCCGGCCCTGCGCGATCTGCGCGTGGATGCGGTCGATGACCTCGTCGCGCCGATGGTCGGCCACCAGCTTGGTGACGATGGGCGTGCGGCCCGGCGGCAGCTCGTCGAGCGTGGAGACGTCGAGGTCGGCGTAGTAGCTCATCGCGAGCGTGCGCGGGATCGGCGTGGCGCTCATCATCAGCAGATGCGGCTCCAGGTGCCCGACGGCCTTGCCGCGCAACGCAAGACGCTGAGCCACGCCGAAGCGGTGCTGCTCGTCGATGATGGCCAGTGCGAGATTCTTGAAGCGAACCTTCTCGGAAATGACCGCGTGCGTGCCGATGACCAACGCGGCCTGGCCGCTCTCCACCGCCGCCGACATCTCGTCGCGCTCCTTCTTCTTCTGGCTGCCCGTGAGCCACGCCACGCGCAGGCCGCGCGCAGCGAGCAGCGGATCGAGCCAGCCGACCAGCTTGCCGAAGTGTTGGGCCGCGAGGATCTCGGTGGGCGCCATCAGCGCGCACTGGAAACCCGCGTCGATGCAGCGCGCCGCCGCCAGCGCCGCCACCACGGTCTTGCCCGAGCCCACGTCGCCCTGCAGCAGGCGGTGCATCGGGATCTGGCGGTGCAGGTCGGCCGTGATCTCCTCGCCCACGCGCTGCTGCGCACCGGTCAGGCCGAAGGGCAGCACTGCGAGCAGCTGCGCATGCAGCGAAGTGGCGACCGGCTCGGCCGGCGCAGGCAGCACCGGCGCACGCTGGGCCGCGCGCTCCAGCCGGGCCTGCAGTTGCGACAGCTGCTGCGCCAGCAGTTCCTCAGCCTTGATGCGCTGCCATGCCGGGTGGCTGTGGTCTTCGAGCGCGGCAATCGACACGTCGGGCGTCGGGTAGTGCAGGAAGCTCAGTGCGCTGCGCAAATCCCACGCGCCGCGCAGACCGATCTGCACCGGAATGGTCTCGTCGAGCACCGCGCGCGCCAGGCCCGAACGCACCTCGCGCCGCAGCACCGGCTGCGCGAGCCCGGCCACGGTGGAGTAGACCGGCGTGAGCGCATTCGGCAATGCGGTGCCGGCCGCCTTCACGCTCGGATGCATCATCTGCCGCCCCACGAAGCCGCCGCGCACCTCGCCGCGCACCCGCACCCGCGCGCCGACCGCCAGCTGCTTCTGCTGCGAGGGATAGAAGTTGAAGAAGCGCAGCTGGCAGGTGTCGCTGCCGTCGTCGATGGTCGCCAGCAGCTGGCGGCGCGGGCGGTACACCACCTCGCATTCGGTGATCACGCCTTCGACCTGCGCCATGTCGCCGTCGCGCGTGTCGGCCAGGCGCACGATGCGCGTCTCGTCCTCGTAGCGCATCGGCAGGTAGAGCGCGAAGTCGATGTCGCGCACGAGGCCCAGCTTGCGCAAGGCGCGCTGCACCTGGCTCAGGCCGCTGCCGGGCGGGCCTGCGGGCACCGGCGCGGCGGCACTCGCGGAAGCTGCAGGGGACGGGGCTTTCTTGGGAGGCACGGACGGGCTTCTAGCGCGGGCGGCAAAGTTCCGCCAAGGCGCTGCGGGCATCGGGGAACATGAACTGGAAGCCGGTGCGCAGCAACTGCGCGGGCACCACGCGCTGGCCTTCGAGCAGCAGGTCGGCCTGCTCGCCGAGCAGCAGCCTGACGGGCGCCGCGGGAGTCGGCATCCAGCAGGGGCGGTGCAGCACGCTGGCGGCGACGCGGGTGAATTCTTCCTGGCTCAGCGCACCGGGCGCGGTGAAGTTGAAAGCCTGCGCAGTCGCGGGGGCCGCGGCCCGTTCGGCCACGCTCCACACATGCGCCATCGCGCGGACCAGGTCATGCACATGCACCCACGACAGCCATTGCCGCCCGCTGCCCAGCCGCCCGCCCATGCCGAGCCGGACCGGCATCAGCAACTGCGGCAGCGAGCCCTGGTGGCCGAGCACGAAGCCGAAACGCATGCAGGCCACGTGCACACCGTGCGTGACAGCGGCGCGTGCCGCCTGCTCCCAGCGCTGGCACAGCTGCGACATGAAGATCTCTTGCGGCGGCGCATCTTCGGCGAGTTCGGCGGCGTGGCCCTGCGGCTGGACGCCGTAGTAGCCGATGGCGGAGCCCGAGAGCAGCAGCCACGGCTTGCGTGGCCGCGTGGCGATCCATGCCACCAGCTGCTGCGTCAGCCCTTCGCGGCTCCTGAGCAGCTGCTGGCGTCGCCGTTCGCTCCAGCGCATGCCCAGGATTCGCGCGCCCGCGAGGTTGACGACCACGTCGACATCGTCGGCCGCCGGGACCTGGTGGAGCGATTGCACGCAGCGCACCGCGCCGCCGAAGTCCCAGGCGGCCGAGCGCGCATCGCGCGTCCAGACCGTCACCGCATGGCCGTCGGCCAACAGGTGGCGCACGAGGATCTGGCCGATGAAGCCGGTACCGCCCGTGACCAGCACATGCTGCGGCTTGGTGCCGAAGCGCACCGGCGCCAGGGCATCGCGCGCCTGCGCCTGCTTGTGCTGCCCGAACAGCGCGCGCGCCGCGAAGCCATCGCGCAGGCCCGAGAGACCCACGCCCACGCCGCACAACGCCAGGAACGCGCTGAGCCAGCCGTGCGGCTGCCACACCATCGCGGTCGGCTGCGCGGCCCAGCCGACCGCGCTCATCGCCAGCAGCGCGATGAACGCGCCGGCGTTGATGGCCAGCACCGTGTGCGTGACCCGTTCGGTGGGCGGCAGCAGGCGGCTGCCGTCCTCGACCACGAAGTCCCACAGCGTGAGCACGATCTCGACGCCGAACACCGCGAGCAGCACCCACGCCCACGCGCCGTGCCAGGCCCACGCCGACAGTCCGAGGAACAGCGCGCAGTAGATGGACGAGCGCGTCGCGTGGATCGCCAGCTCGCGCGCCGCCGTGCCGCGCCGCGGCAGCGCCTCTGTGCCCTCGTGGTGGTAGAGCGTGTCGAAAGCGCCCAGCACGCCCTGGGCCGCCATGAGCTGCAGGGCCAGCAGGTGCGTGTCGAGCGTCATGCGGCCACCGCCTGCGGCTCGGCCACTTCCTCGAACACGCCGACCTGCGTGAAGGTGGTGCCCATCAGCCAGTGGCGGATCTCGATGCGGATGTTGAAGCGCTCGGGCGTCTCGTTGTGGTGCCAGAGAAAAGTCTTGCCCGGCGTGAAGAGGCCCGGCAGCGGAATGCGCCAGCCGAACACGTCCCAGAAATAGCCGTCGCTCTGGAAATGCAGGCTGCCGTTCTCCACGCTCAGCACCAGCTTCATGCCCAGGCCCATGCCGACGTACTCCAGCACCTCGCCGCGCTCGCTCTCGCGCATGAAGCTGGTGAACTGGATCGGCTTGCGCCCGTGCAGGCGGTAGATGCGCTGCTTGTAGATGGCGGGGTCGCCGGGCTTGGCGTAGACCTGGATCTCCACGGGGAAGTGGCTGTCGCTGTAGGGGATCAGCGCGCCCTGGATCATCGGCTGCGTGAGGTGCCCCAGCAGCTTGCCGAAGCGCGAGCAGCGCAACTCGCTGAGCGCGCCCAGGTAATGCAGCGCCTTGCCGGGCGAGGGGTTCTTGTCGAAGCGCCGGCGGATGTCGGGGTGCAGTCCCATCCAGGCGCCGCCCAGGATCTTCTTGAAGAGCTCGCCTTCGGAAGGAGGAGCAGGGGCTGGCGGGACGCGCGCGACGTAGGAATCGACCATGCGTCGATTCTGCCTCGGCAACCCCCTGCCGAGCCCGTGATTCCAGCCCATGGGACAATCGCCCGCTTCCTGCATCCTTCTCTTCCCATGCCTCCTTGGCACGGGCCCGTCCGGCCCTCAAGCACCATGCGCGCCTTCACGCTTTCCGATTTCGATTTCGCCTTGCCGCCCGAGCTGGTGGCGCAACACCCGGCCACCGAACGCACCGCCTCCCGCCTGCTCGACGGCACGGGGCCCGCGCCAGTCGACCGCATCTTCAAACACCTGCCTTCGCTGCTGCGCGCGGGCGACCTGCTCGTCTTCAACGACACGCGCGTGGTCAAGGCGCGCCTGTTCGGCGAGAAGCCGACCGGCGGCAAGCTCGAGCTGCTGGTCGAGCGCGTGCTGCAGGGCCACGAGGTGGTCGCCCATATGAAGGTCAGCAAGAAGCCGCCCGTGGGCACCACGCTCGAGATGGTCGGCGGCTTTCGCGCCACGCTGCTGGGCCGCTGGCCGGACGAAGACGGCGCGCTGTTCCGCTTCGGCTTCGAGAGCGACGCGGGCGAAGACCCGTACGCGCTGATGGCCCGCTGCGGCCACGTGCCGCTGCCGCCCTACATCACGCACACCGATTCGGCCGACGACGAGAGCCGCTACCAAACCGTGTTCGCACGCGTGCCCGGCGCGGTGGCCGCGCCCACCGCCGCACTGCATTTCGACGAGGCACTGCTGGCCGAGCTCGATGCGCACGGCGTGCAGCGCGCCAGCGTCACGCTGCACGTGGGCGCCGGCACCTTCCAGCCGGTGAAGACCGAGAACATCGCCGAACACACGATGCACGCCGAGCGTTATGAGGTGCCCGAGGCCACGCAGCGCGCGATTGCCGAATGCAAGGCACGCGGCGGCCGTGTCGTTGCGGTCGGCACGACCACGGTGCGCACGCTCGAATCGTGGGCCAAGAGCGGCGAAGCCACGGGCGACACGCGCATCTTCATCACGCCGGGCTTCGTGTTCGAACACGTCGACTTGCTGGTGACGAACTTCCACTTGCCGAAGAGCACGCTGATGATGCTGGTCTCGGCCTTCGCGGGCTACGAGCACGTGATGGCGCTGTATGCCCATGCCATCGCCAACGGCTACCGCTTCTTCAGCTATGGCGACGCCATGCTGCTCGCGCGACAAACGGACTGAACGACATGCTGAACTTCGAACTCCTCAAGACCGACCCCGACAGCCACGCGCGCCGCGCCACGCTCACGCTCAACCACGGCAAGGTGCAGACGCCGATCTTCATGCCCGTGGGCACCTACGGCACCGTCAAGGGCGTGATGCCGCGCAGCCTCGAGGAGATGGGCGCGCAGATCATCCTGGGCAACACCTTCCACCTGTGGATGCGCCCCGGCCTGGACGTGATGGCGAACTTCGGCGGGCTGCACCAGTTCGAGAAGTGGGACAAGCCCATCCTCACCGACTCGGGCGGCTTCCAGGTGTGGTCGCTGGGCGCGATGCGCAAGATCAGCGAGGAAGGCGTGAAGTTCGCCTCGCCCGTCAACGGCGACAAGCTGTTCCTCACGCCCGAGGTCTCGATGCAGATCCAGACCATCCTGAACAGCGACATCGTGATGCAGTTCGACGAGTGCACGCCCTATGACACCAAGGGCCATATCACGACGGAGGCCGAGGCGCGCATCTCGATGGAGCTGAGCCTGCGCTGGGCCAGGCGCTGCCAGAGCGAATTCGCACGGCTGGAGAACCCGAACGCGCTGTTCGGCATCGTGCAGGGCGGCATGTTCGAGAACCTGCGCGAGGAGTCGCTCGCCGCGCTGGTCGACATGGACTTCCCGGGCTACGCCATCGGCGGCGTGAGCGTGGGCGAGCCCAAGGAAGAGATGCTGCACATCATGGGCCACACGCCGCACCGGCTGCCCGCGAACAAGCCGCGCTACCTGATGGGCGTGGGCACGCCCGAGGACCTGGTGCAGGGCGTGGCCGATGGCGTGGACATGTTCGACTGCGTGATGCCCACGCGCAATGCGCGCAACGGCACGCTGTTCACGCGCTTCGGCGACCTGAAGATGCGCAACGCACGCCACAAGAGCGATCCGCAGCCCATCGACCCCAGCTGCACCTGCCATGCGTGCGCCGGCACCTCGGGCGTTTCGTGGAACGACGGCGGACGCGAGGGCTTCAGCCGCGCCTACCTGCATCACCTCGACCGCTGCGGCGAAATGCTCGGGCCGATGCTCACGACCATCCACAACCTGCACTACTACCTGAACCTGATGCGCGAGATCCGCGCGTCGCTCGACGCGGGCTCGTTCACCGAGTTCCGCGCGCGCTTCAAGTCGGAGCGGGCACGAGGCGTCTGAGGCCTCTTCTTACTTCGGGGCCTGGATGGGCAGCGGGGTGGCGTAGGGCTCGATACGCAGCGCCTCGTTCTTGAAGACCACGATCTGCCTGAGCGGCGCCTGCACCAGCGCGCCGCCCGAGTCCTTGTGCGAGGCGTGCTGCCACAGCGTGAGCTGGCCCTTGGCGGCCAGCTGCGCGGCCAGCCGCTCCACGGCGGGGCCGGAGCCCGCGCCGAGCAGCGCCGCGTCGGCGCCCACGATCACCTCGTCGCGCGGCGAGACCACCTTGAAGAGCTGCACGGGCGCCGGCGCCTGTGCGCGCACGGAACGCACCGCCAGGGCGGCGGGAAGAAGCGCGAGCGCCAGGACGGCGCGGCGGGGCAAGGTGTTCGTCATGGGGCAGGAGCGTAGCCACGCCCGTCGGCGCTGCCCATTCGCCGGAAGCCATACGCCGACCGGCAACCCCGGGCTCGCCGGGGGCCCGCTCATCCGCTACGCTTGCCTTCCGTTTCCACTGCTGTTGCCGCATTCCCATGACCAACGCATCTTCTCCCTACACCGCCCGCTATCCGTCGCTGGCCGGGCGCACCGTGTTCATTTCCGGCGGCGCCAGCGGCATCGGCGAATCGCTGGTGCGGGCCTTTCACGCACAGGGCGCGAAGGTCGGCTTCTGCGACCTCGACACCGCCGCCGGCAACGCGCTCGCGGCGCAGCTGCAAGGCGAGCACCCTGCGCTGTTCCAGGCCTGCGACGTGACCGACACGGCCGCGCTCGGCGCCACCATCGACGCGGTGCGCCAACGCTTCGGCCCGATCGCCGTGCTGCTGAACAACGCAGCCAACGACCGCCGCCACGAGATGGCCGACGTGACCAGCGAGGACTTCGACCGCCTCGTGGCCGTCAACTTCAAGCACCAGTTCTTTGCCGCGCAGGCAGTGGCGGACGACATGCGTGCGCTGGGCGGCGGATCGATCATCAACTTCGGCTCGATCAGCTGGATGATCAAGGGCCGGGGCTATCCGGTGTACCAGGCCTGCAAGGCGGCGGCGCGCGGCCTCACGCGTTCGCTGGCGCGCGACCTGGGCAAGCAGAACATCCGCGTGAATTCGATCGTGCCGGGCTGGGTGATGACCGAACGGCAGATCAAGTTGTGGGTGAAGCCCGAATCGGGCGCGGAGATCGATGCGGCCCAGTGCCTGCCGGGCCGCGTGATGGCGGAAGACATCGCGGCAATGGCGCTGTTCCTCGCGGCCGACGATTCGCGCATGTGCACCGCACAGGACTACGTGGTGGATGCGGGCTGGACCTGAAACAGGCTCGCCCCCAGGCTTCGCGCACTTCGTGTCGCTTCGCCAACCCCCTACCGGGGGCAACACCTGCGGCCCGGCGAAGCCGGTTCCGCGGTGTTTCTGGAAAAAGAAAATTCCCGGGTACCGATCTTCTTAGTCGCGCAGTTCGGCTGGCAGCGTGCCGCCATTGGCGGCGATGCGGCTCATCACCTGCTTGTGCAGGCCGATGTTCCATTCGGCCGAACCCGGCTCGCCATCGCTGTAGAGAATTTCGCTGGCCAGTTCCTTGCGCGCGGCGAGGCTGCTGTCCAGGCCCAGCAACTTGAGCAGGTCGACGATCGAGGTGCGCCAGTTCAGGCCGGCGGCACCAGGCATCGCGTCCAGGACGGCGGGCACGTCGCCCAGCGGGATCGCAGGCGGCGGTGCGGCAGCGGCCGGCGCGCCCGGTGCAGCCGCCGGCGGTGCGGCGACGACTTCAGCGGCGTTGGCCGACGGAAAAATCTTGGAAAAAATCTTGCCGAAAATGCTCATGGGTGTACTCCGTCAATGTGAATGGGAAAACCCGCGGCACGGCGTTGCGTGCCGCAGCCCTGGGGTTGTAGCACGCCCGTGCGGCGGTTCCGCTACGTGGCCGGCAGAACCGGGGCACCCGGCGTGACCGATTGCGCAGTGCCGGTCACAGGTGTGTGCGGCGACTGCGTCTGCGCGCCCGCCGAGGTTCCGCAGGCATGGCAGAACTTGGAGAACGCGCTCTTGCGCGTCTCGCACTGGCCGCAGTGGTCGAACAGGCCGATGCCGCAGTGCGGGCAGAAGTCGATCTCGTTGTTCTTCAGGTCGACCGGCCGTTCGCAGCCGGGGCATACGCTCTTGCCCAGGCGCGCCAGGGCGACGTCGTAGCTCAGCTCCTCGCGGCGCACCTGGTCGGGCTGCTGCTCGGCGAGTTTCTGGCGCGCCAGGTAGCGGTTGAGCGCGATGATCGCGTAGCGACCCACCAGCACGGTGAGCAGGATGCCCACCACGTAGCGCACATAGCCGCCGTAGCTCGGCAGGTAGGGCACCAGCTCGACGAAGAAGGCGAACAGCGCGAAGAAGATGAAGCCCCACACGAACGGCCACCAGGTGCTCTTGCGCTTCTTCACGAAGAGCCAGCCGGCCACGACGAGCAGCGGCAGCGTGAGCGCCAGCCGGTAGGCGAATACGCGCAGTTCGATGCGGCGGTACTCGGCGTCGAGCTTGAGCTGCGCGTCGCGCTCCAGCACCGACAGCGCTTCGGAGGCGCGCTGCTCGGCCTGGCGCGCGTCGAGCGCGATCTTCTGCTGGGCGTTGACCTTGCGCTGCAGCTCCTCCTCCTTCTGCTTGAAGGCGTCGAGCGCCTTGGTGCGCGCGATGAGCTCGGTGTCCTGATCGGGCTGCGCGGTGGCGCGCCGCGTGGAGATCCAGTTGCCGAAGGTCTCGCGCGCATTGGCGCTGGCCTGCTGCGCGGCGTTGAGCTGCAGGCGGATCTGGTCGAGGTCGCGCGCGGCCTGCAGCTCGGCGGCTTCCGAGGCCTTGACGGTGGCGCGCAGCGGCTCGGCCGCCGGCTTGTCGATGAAGTCGTCGATGCCGCGCACGCGCTCGACCTGGGGCAGGTCGCTCACGACGGTGCTGCCGAGCCCGATGAGGAAGCTCGCGAACACCAGCGCCACCAGCCAGAGGCCGCGGCGGAACCATTTTTCGGAAAGGCGCAAGGATTTGCTCATGTTGTTTTCTCCACGTTCTTATTGAAGCTTCAAGGTCACCGGCGCCGCGCCGAGCCCGGCACGCGGCAACCATGCGAACACAGAATCGACCGTCACGGTCTCGATGCGATCCGAGAAGCGCTTGTCGTTCGGATGGTCGTCGAAGGCCACGTTGGCCGAGCCTACGCGCCCGCCCAGCCGGGTGAGCGGGCCGAGCTTCAGCACGGTCGGCTCGTAGCCTTTGAACTGCAACCAGGCCTGCGCCTGCGCGCGGCTGCCGATGGTGGCGGGCTCCATGGCGGCGGCCAGCGTCTCGACGGCCCACTGGTTCGACTGCTGGTACTTCTGGCCCCAGGCGTAACTCACGATGCTGTAGGGCGCGGTGTGCAGCCGCACGATGCGCGCGGGCGGTTCGTTCAGCGCGGCCAGCAGCTGCGCCTGCACCTGCGGCGTGGGCACGGCCCAGGCGGCCTCGTAGCGCCACGGGTCGTCGAGAAAGAACTCGCCGAGCCCCTGGCGGTAGACGGCGGCCACTGCGGTCCCGCACTGGTTGAGCTTGTGCACCACGCGCCACGGGCCGGCATCCGTCTTGTAGGCGATGCCCAGGTGCGAGTAGCGCAGGCCGTACTTGCTCAGGTCCTGCCCCGCGCGCGCCAGGATCACGACGCGCGCGCCGCTGGCGTCGAGCGCCTGCGAGGTGCGCTCGGCCAGTTGCATGCCCTTGACGATCACTTCAGGCGTTGGCTTGACCTGCCCGCACGAGCGGCCGGCCTGCGCCTGCATCGGCAGCAAGACCGCAAGCCCGAGCAGCAGCGGCAGTGCCCGGTTCACGACAACCTCTCGTTGTGGAGCAGCGCGCGGCCGATGGCGTTGGGCACGAAGGCCAGCACCTCGCCGGAGGCCGACAGCACCACGCCGGTGCCGATCACGCTGACGAGGACGCTGGTGCCCACGGCTTTCGACACGCCGTCAGCCGCGCGGCCCGCGACCTTGATGCTGGCGCGCGCGCCGTCCGAAGCGCGTTCGAGCAGGTACACCGTGCCGTCGGCAGAGGCTTCGACCGCGATCACGGTGAGCGTCGAGCCGCCCACAGACAGCGCGGCAGGCACGGCGACCGCCGCGGTGGCCGAGGCCCCAACCGCAGAGGCGGCGACCACCACCGATGCCACAGGCATCAGCGAGAGGGCGACCGAGGCGTCGCTCTGCGCCTGGGCACGCAGGGGAGCCGAGATGCCCGCGAAGGCGGTGCAGGCGGCGACGAGAACGGCGGCAATCGACTTTTTCATGATGGGCTTTCGTTGATCGGACGCGGGTTATTCGGCAGCAGAAGCAGCAGCTTCGGCACGGGCCATGCGGCGGCCCTGCAGGCGGGCTTCGGCCATGTCGGCTTCATGGCGGTCGCGCAGCGTCTTGGCCAGCGTGAAGGCCGAGCTGATCAGGAACAGCCAGCTCACGCCCAGGAAGGCCTTGTAGGCCTCGTTGATCTCCATGCGCACGAGGCCCCAGCCGGTCAGGCCCATCGCGGTGAAGAAGCTGCCCCAGACGACCAGCTTCCACATGGGCACGTCGCGCGTCGCTTCGGCGCTGCGCTCGGCGGCCTGCTGGCTGTCGCGCACGAACTTGGCCAGCATGAAGGCGGTGCTCAGGCAGAACACGTAGCCCATCACCATGAACGCCCGGTCCAGCGCCTCCCCCGGCAGCCAGCTCAGGCCGGTGGCGCACAGGAAGACGGCGATCGCGAACGAAGCCCAGGCCTGGAACTGCCAGGCCCGCGTGTCGCGCTGGATGAAGACGGTCGTGGTCGATGAGAGGGGTTGCATGTGTGCCTCGCGGCGTAGTGAAGGTGGGCGAATGATGGTTCGCTCCCGCACCGCGGGGCTTGAATTCTTGCACCAGTTGCGGTTTTCAGCGCCGCCGGTATCTGCAACCGATACTTTCCGGCGCCTTGCGCGCCGGAAAGGAGCTGCGCCTCAGGCGGCCAGCAGGGCGCTCACACGCTGGCGCAGCGACTCGGGCTGCACTTCCACCGGCGGCACAGGACCGCCGACGTTAAGCCCCACGCGGCTGAAGAAGCCGCGGCGAAACGGCTTGGCCATGGCCACGCGCTCGCCGCCGCGCAGTTCGATGCGGCTGAAGTACGAGCCCCAGAGATTGGTCAGCGCCATCGGGATCACCGGCGGCTCGATGCCCTGGGCGCGCGCGCCTTCAAGGATCTTCATCACGCCGCCCTTGAACGGCTGCAGCTCGCCGTCGCGCGTGATCGCGCCCTCGGGGAAGATCGCGAGCAGATCGCCCTCGCGCAGCACGCCGATCGCCTTGGCAAAAGCCGCTTCGTAGGCCGCGAGGTCTTCCTTCTGCGGCGCGATCGGAATGGCCTTGGCCAGCTTGAACAGCCAGCCCAGCACCGGCACCTTGAAGATGCGGTGGTCCATGATGAAGCGGATCGGCCGCGGGCTTGCCGCCATCAGCAGCACCGCGTCTATGAAGCTCACGTGGTTGCACACCAGCACGGCCGCGCCCTCGGTGGGAATGTGCGACTCGCCCTTGATGTCGAAGCGGTAGACGAAGCGCGACAGCACCCAGGCCACGAAGCGCAGCAGGTACTCGGGCACCAGCATGAAGATGTAGAACGCCACCACCGCGTTGGCGATGCCGGTGAACAAAAAGATCTGCGGAATGGTGAAGCCCGCGCCCAGCAGCGCGCCCGCGATGACCGAGCTGCCGATCATGAACAGTGCATTGAGGATGTTGTTCGCCGCGATGATGCGCGCGCGGTGCGTGGGCTGGCTGCGCAACTGGATCAGCGCGTACATCGGCACGCTGTAGAGGCCCGCGAACAGCGACAGCAGCGCCAGGTCGGCCATCACGCGCCAGTGGGCGCCCTGGCGCACGAAGGCGCCGATGCCCATCTCGGGCACGGCCGGCAGGCCGCGCGACGCAAAGTAAAGGTCGACGGCGAACACGCTCATGCCGATGGCGCCCAGCGGCACCAGGCCGATTTCCACCTGCCGGCGGCTCAGCGTCTCGCACAGCAGCGAGCCGACGCCGATGCCCACCGAGAACACCACCAGCAGCAGCGAGGCCACCTGCTCGTCGCCGTGCAGCACTTCCTTCGCGAAGCTCGGGAACTGGCTCAGGAACACCGCCCCGAAGAACCACATCCACGAGATGCCCAGCAGCGAGCGGAACACCACCACGTTCTGGTTCGCGAGCTTGAGGTTGCGCCAGGTTTCGCTGATCGGGTTCCAATTGATGACCAGCCCCGGGTCGGTGGCCGGCGCCTTTGGTATGGCCTGCGCCACGCCCCGGCCGACCAGCGCCAGCAGCACGCAACCCACGGCCACGCTCATGTGGCCGATCTGCGGCACCGCCACCAGCAGCCCGCCCGCCACCTGCCCGAGCAGGATCGCGACGAAGGTGCCCATCTCGACCATGCCATTGCCGCCCGTGAGTTCGCGCGCGTCGAGCACCTGCGGCAGGTAGGCGAACTTGACCGGCCCGAACAGCGTGGAGTGCAGGCCCATGAGGAACACGCAGCCCAGCAACACCACCGCGTCGGCCCGCACGAAGCCCCAGGCCGCGAGCACCATGATCGCAATCTCGAGGTTCTTGACGAAGCGGATCATCTTCGTCTTGTCGAACTTGTCGGTGAGCTGGCCGGCCGTGGCAGAGAACAGCAGGAACGGCAGGATGAACAGCGCGCCGATCACCAGCCCCGCCATGGCCGGCGGCATCCAGCCCAGCTGCAGCTGGTAGGTCACCATGACGGTGAAGGCGAACTTGAACAGGTTGTCGTTCGCCGCACCCGCGAACTGGGTCCAGAAGAAAGGCGCGAAGCGCCGCTGCTTGAGGAGGGCGAACTGGTTGGCGTGGGCGTTCGCTTCGTGGGCCACGGGTGTGGCTGCGGCAGCGGCGGGATTTGTCATTCGAAGAGTGCTCCTCAGGCGGCCACGGCGGCGGCGCCCGGATTGTGCCGTAGTGCGGCTTCCCAGCGCATTTCGAGCTTGTGGAGCGCGAGCACCACGGGCAGCCCGGCGAGCGAGGCCGTCAGATGCTTCAGCGTATGGCCCGAAACCGTGTGCCGCGTGAATTCATAAATCTGGTGGTCGGCCAGTTCGAGAGCCTTGGCCAGCACGTAGAAGAAGATGACCCAGCCCAGCTTCAGCCCGACCGACTTGCGCATCGGCGTGGCCAGCGCCAGCGTCACCACCAGCGCCATGCCGCCGAACTGCACCAGCGCCCAGGGCATGACGTTGCCGGTCTCCTGGAACACCTCGGCCGAGAGCAGGCCGGCCGTCAGCGCGAACCAGGCGGCGGGCCAGCCGGCGCGCTGGCTCACCCGCTCGCAGACCGCCACGCCGATCAGCCCGGCGAAGGCCACCGCCATGCCGGCGCGGTCCGCGGCGAGCCGGGGGGCGTCGGGCACGAGGTGGAAGAAGGCCGAGCCCGCGGCGGTGGCGATCAGGCCGGCGAAGAAGAGCCAGGCGCAGTCGAGCGTGTTGTCCGGCGGATCGCTGGCGGGCGGGGCCAGCGGGAACTGCGACAGCGCCTCCTGGTGCGAGCGGTCGATGCGGTTGAGCCGGTACAGGCCCCACAGGCCGATCACGACGAAGGGGATGTTGCTCAGCACGTCCATGGCGTTGGGCAGTCCGTGCCAGGCGCGGTTGTCGGCGAACACCGAGGCGATGGCAACCTCGGCGGCGGGCAGCGCGGGGCCGAAGAAGGCGACCAGAGTGAGCAGCGCGAAAGTGAAAAGCAATCCGCGTTCGCGGCGGCTGAGTCGGCTGGCAAGAGACAGGAGCATGGCGGTCCTCGGTGGGTGGGTCGGTACGGGCCGCAAATTTAGGCGCGGGCCGCTCCACAGGCATCGAGAATCGATACGAGGCACTAATTCACTCCTACCGGTATCTCCAATTGATACTTGCAGGCGCCCGTGTACGCTTCCGGGCCATGAGCACCACCGTCGATCTCGTCCAAGCCCTCAAGAACGAACTCAAGAGCGCCCGCATGACCTACGCCGACCTGGCGCGGTCGCTCGACATGGCCGAATCCAGCGTCAAGCGGATGCTGGCCAAGAGCGACATGCCGTTGTCGCGCGTGGACGCCATCTGCCGCGCGCTGAAGATCGACTTCGCCGAACTGGCGCGCCGCGTGGCCGACGCCCAGCCGCTGCTGAAGGAGCTGACGCACGAGCAGGAAAAGGCCGTGGTCAGGGACAAGAAGCTGCTGCTGGTGGCCATCAGCGTGCTGAGCCAGTGGACGCTGGAGCAGATCGTGGCCGCCTACCGCGTGAGCGAGGCCGAATGCATCGGCTTCCTGGCCCAGCTGGACCGCATCGGCATCATCGAGCTGCGCCCGCTCAACCGGTATCGCCTGAAGCTCGCCAAGACCTTCCGCTGGCGGCCGCATGGCCCAGTGATGGAGTTCTTCCGCGAGAACGTGGTGCTCGACTACTACAAGGGCGGCTTCGACGGCCCGGCCGAGGGCCTGCTGCTGGTGCACGGCCAGATCAGCCGCTCGCTGGCGCCGGCCTTCCTGGAACGCCTGCAGCGCGTGGCGCAGGACTTCGCCCAGCAGCACCAGACCGACCAGAAGCTGGCCGCCAAGGACCGCGAGGGCTACACGCTGCTGCTGGGGATGCGGAACTGGGAGTTCGAAGCCTTTACCCGCCTCCGCCGAGCCTGAGGCTCAATCCAGGAACACCGAGGAACCGGCTTTGCCGGGCCTCAGGTGTTGCCCCCGGTAGGGGGTTGGCGAAGCGACACGAAGTGCGCGGCCTGGGGGCGAGCCTTACTTGGCGGCTTCGAGCGTGTCGCGCATCGTGCGCGCGGCGCTCTTCGCCGCATCGGCGAAGTCATCGCCCGACGACGCGTAGATGATCGCCCGCGACGAGTTCACGATGATCGGCGCATCGGCGCGCCAGCCGGCGCGCACGGTGGCGACCGCATCGCCGCCCTGGGCGCCGACGCCCGGAATCAGCAGCGGCACGGTTGGCGCGAGTTCGCGCACACGCTCGATTTCCGCCGGGTAGGTCGCGCCTACCACCAGTCCGAGTTGGCCGTTGAGGTTCCACGGGCCTTGCGCCAGGCGAGCAACGTGTTCGTACAGGA
This sequence comes from Variovorax sp. CF313, assembly GCF_000282635.1. Taxonomy (GTDB): domain Bacteria; phylum Pseudomonadota; class Gammaproteobacteria; order Burkholderiales; family Burkholderiaceae_C; genus Variovorax. The sequence continues at coordinate 7,383 of NZ_AKIW01000018.1, read as the reverse complement.
AGGGCTGCCCCTCGACATCCGCCAGCCGCTGGCCCTGCAGGTCGGAACCGCCGGGGTTGCTGGTGCGGCACAGCAGGAACGCGCCCTTGCCCTCGTGCTTGAGATACGGCGCCACCGAGTCGAAGCCCATGAAGGGCGACAGCGTCACCGCATCGGCGCCGTAGCGCTCGAAGGCCTCCAGGGCGTACTGCTCGGCGGTGGAGCCGATGTCGCCGCGCTTGGCGTCGAGGATCACGGGCACGTGGGGCGCATTGCGGCGCATGTGCTCCATCAGCTGCTCGAGCTGGGCTTCGGCGCGGTGCGCCGCGAAGTAGGCGATCTGCGGCTTGAAGGCGATGACCAGGTCGGCCGTCGCGTCGACGATGCGGGCGCAGAAGTCATAGATGCGGCTGGCGTCGCCCTTGAGATGCCCCGGGAACTTGGCCGGCTCCGGATCGAGCCCCACGCAGAGCAAGGAACCGTTTTTTTGCTGTGCGGCGGCCAGCTTGTCGAGGAAAGTCATGGGGTCCGATTTTAAGGATGCCAGGAAACACGCCCCCGGTTCGAGCGTGAAACACCGCGGAACCGGTTTTCCCGGGGCCGCTGGTGTTGCCCCTGCAAGGGGCTGGCGAAGCGGGTCAACCCTGTTCAGCGGCCAGGCAGAGGTCGGCCCAGGCGCGTGCCTTGTCGGCGGGATTGCGCAGCAGGTAGGCGGGGTGGTAGGTCGCCACCACCGATGCGCCGCCGGCGGAAGCCAGCGGCACGGCACGGCCGCGCAGCTTGCCCAGCGGGTCGCCGCTGCGCATCAGGCTTTGCGCGGCCAGCGGGCCCATTGCCAGCACGATGCGCGGTGCGAGCGCCGCGGCATGCTCGTCGAAGGCCTCGTCCATGGCGCGCGGGCTGCCGGGCTGGCCGGCGGCCACGCCGCGGTGGGTGCGCATGAGGTGCACGGGGGTCTTGCCGTCGTGCAGCTTCAGCGCACGCAGCATGTTGTCGAGCAGGCGGCCGGCGTCGCCCGCAAAGGGTTCGCCGTGGCGGCCGTCGGCCTCGGGCGGCATGTCGGCCACGACCAGCCAGCCGCCCTGCGTCGATTCGGCGCCGGCGTCGGCATAGAGACGGCAGGGCGCCTCTACCAGCACGGCGGCGCCTCCGGACAGTGGCGCAGCGGCCGGGCGAACGACCGGTGCGGGGGGCGGCACGGGTGCCGCGACGGACCGGGCCGCGGGCGGCGGCGGTGCGGCCACCGGCATTTCAGCCTGCACGCGCTCGCGGACGACCGCCGCCACCTCTTCGGTGGCTGCTGCGGAAGCCGTTCCAGGCGCCGCCTCGGCGGCCTCGGGCACCGGCCACCAGACCTTCACGCCCATCTCGTCGAGCATCGCGCGCTGGCGGGCGTCGAGCTTCAATGTCTGCACCGCGCTCATCGCAAGGCTCCCCAGGCGCTGCCTGTTTCATTCAAGCGCAGGCTCATGACGACCGCGTCCTCGCGCTTGCCGTCGTGCGCCGGGTAGTAGCCCTTGCGTACGCCGACGCTGCGAAAACCGTTGCGCAGGTAGATGTCGAGAGCGCGCTGGTTGCTGCGGCGCACTTCGAGCCAGAGCCACTGCGCGCCCTCGGCCCGCGACCAGCCGCCCAATGCCTCGAGCATGAGCGGCGCCCAGCCCTGGCGCTGGAAGGCCGGCGCCACGGTGATGTTCAGCAGGTGCACTTCATCGACGCCCTTCATGGCGACGAAGTAGCCGATCAGCGTCTCGCCCAGTTGGGTGAGCGGCGAGCTCACGCCGGGTGCCATGCCGGGCGCCAGCAGGCACTGGCAGTGGTAGCCCACGGCCATGGAGTCGGTGAAGTTGGCGCGCGTCCACGGATGGCTGTAGGCCGTCTGCTCGACCGCGCAGACGGCATCGATCCGCTCGACGGTGAGCGGTTCGAGGCGGGCTTCGACGGGCTGGAGGACGGCACTCATGCGATCAATGGGCTGCGGCTGCGGCCGCCTTGATGGCGGCGCGCTCTTCGGTGGTTTGCGCCACTTTATCGCGAACATAGAGCGGCCAGGCCTGTGCCGCCGGCACGGTGCGCCCGGCCGCGAGCAGCGCGGGGGCGAGCCGCAGCATCGCGGTGGCGCTCGGCAGCGCGTCGTGGCGGGCGGCGGCCGGGGCCAGGCGCGGGCCGTAGGCGGCGAAGGCGTTGCCGGCGAGCGCCCAGCCGGCGGGCACTTCAAGTGCCTCGGGCGACAGCAGCAGGGGCTCGTCGTTTCCGCCAAGCGGGCCGTCGGCCTCGAAGTCGTAGCGCGCGGCGTAAAGCTGGTCCATGCGCGCATCGAGCACGGCGACCACCTGCTTCGCGCCGAAGGCGTGGCGCGCTTCTTCGGCCACGGCGAGCAGCGTGTCGACCGGCAGCAGCGGCACGTTGGCGCCGAAGGCCAGCCCCTGCGCCACGGAGCAGGCGGTGCGCAGGCCGGTGAAAGAGCCGGGGCCCCGGCCGAAGACGATGGCATCGAGTTCGCCCAGCGCGAGCCCGGCTTCGCCCAGCAGTTGCTGGATCAGCGGCAGCAGGGTGGTCGATGCTTGCGCGCCGCCCACGCCGTTGTGGGCGTGCAGCGTGTCGCCGTGCAGCACGGCCACCGACAGGTGCTCGGTGCTGGTGTCGAAGGCGAGCAGCTTGGGCAAGGCGAGGGGCATCCGCCGATTATCGAGGGGCGGCCAATTCCCGGGCTCACGCGCCGGTATCGCTGCGCAGAATCGCCAGCCCCGCCTTGCGCAGCGGCGCCAGCGCCCGGGCCGGCACGTCCGGCGACACCAGCAGGCTGGTGGCCGAGGCCACCGGGTTGACCACCCACGCCGAAGCCGCCCCGATCTTTTCGGACGAGGCCAGCACCACCGTCTCGGCCGCCGACGCCATCAGCGCGCGCTTGATCTCGGCCTCTTCCAGGTCGCCCGTGGTCAGCCCCGCCTCGGCGTGCACGCCGGTGACACCCATGAAGTACGTGTCGGCATGGATGCGCGCAATGGCCGCCATTGCCGCCGAGCCGACCGCCACCACCGAATGCTTGAAGAGGCGCCCGCCGATCAGCACCACCTCGATGCCGGCATGCGCCACCAGCTCGACGGCCACCGACGGGCTGTGCGTGACCACGGTGGCCTGCAGGCTCGCCGGCAGGTGGCGCGCGAGCTGCACGGCGGTGGTGCCGCCGTCGATGAACACCACCTGCCCCGGCTTCACGAGGCGCGCGGCCGCGCGGCCGATGGCCACCTTTTCGTCGGGCGCGAGCTGCTGGCGCCGCGCGAAGTCGGCTTCGGCCGCCGCGACCGGCAACGCACCGCCGTGCACGCGCTGCAGCAAACCTTCGGCCGCCAGCTCGCGCAGGTCGCGGCGGATGGTGTCTTCCGACAGGCCGAGTTCGTCGCTGAGCGCCTTCGCGACGACGTTGCCGTCGCGCTTCAGGACCCAAAGGATGTGTTGCTTGCGCTGGCTGGTGAGCATTGCCCGATGGTACCGGCGTGGCCGATGGACTGCACGTTTTTCATTGTTTTTGCACGAATACGCACGTATGCTCGCAGCCATGACCATCCAAGACCGCGTCCGGGTGCACGAAGTCACCCTCCTTTCCGACAACTGGTACACGCTGCGCACCACCGCCTTCGACTGGCGGCGCAACGACGGCCAGTGGCAGCGCATGCACCGCGAGACCTACGACCGCGGCAACGGCGCCACGCTGCTGCCCTACAACCTCGCGCAGCGCAGCGTGCTGCTGACGCGGCAGTTCCGCTACCCGGCCTTCGTCAACGGCCACGACGGCCTGCTGATCGAAGCCGCGGCCGGCCTGCTGGACAACGCCGCGCCCGAGGAGCGCATCCGCGCGGAGGTCGAGGAAGAGCTCGGCTACCGCCTCGGCGCGGTGCAGAAGATCTTCGAGAGCTTCATGAGCCCGGGCTCGGTCACCGAGAAGCTGCACTTCTTCGTCGCGCCGTACGAGTCCTCGATGCGCATCGGCGCAGGCGGCGGGCTGGCGGAAGAGGGCGAGGACATCGAGGTGCTGGAGCTCGGCATCGACGAGGCGCTGGCCATGGTGGCCGACGGCCGCATCGCCGACGCCAAGACGGTCATGCTGCTGTACCACGCGAAGCTGCACCTGTTCCCGCCGGGATAATCGGCGGATGCCTTTTGCCTTCCGCCGCGCCGCCCTCGCACTGACCCTCGCAACGCTGGCCTCGGCCGGCGCATCCGCCCAGCAGGCCCTCCCGACCCAGGTCGACGCCGCCCTCGCCCGCGCCAAGGTGCCGCGCGAATCCGTGACCATGCTGGTGGCCGAGGCCGACGGCACACGCCCGCCGCGGCTGGCCTGGCGCACGCAGGCGCCGGTGAATCCGGCGTCGATCATGAAGCTGGTGACCACCTACGCCGCGCTGGACCTGCTCGGCGCGGCCTACAGCTGGACCACGCCGGTCTATGTCGACGGCACGGTGAACAACGGCGTGCTCAACGGCAACCTGTACATCAAGGGCCAGGGCGACCCCAAGCTGGTGCTGGAGCGCGTGTGGCTGCTGCTGCGCCACGTGCAGGGGCTGGGCATCACCACGGTGAGCGGCGACATCGTGATCGACCGCGGCGCGTTCGAGACTACGGTCGAGGGCGACCCGTCGGCCTTCGACGGCGAGCCGCTGCGGCCCTACAACGCCTCGCCCGATGCGCTGCTCGTGAACTTCAAGTCGGTCAACATGAACTTCGCGCCCGACCGCACGGGCCAGATCGCGCGCGTGAGCTACGAGCCCCCGCTCGCGAGCGTGGCGATGCCGCCGACCGTGGCGCTCGTGCCCGGCGAATGCGGCGACTGGCGCGCCGCGCTGCGGCCCGACTTCAGCGACGTGAACCGCATCCGCTTCAACGGCGGCTTTCCGGCCGCCTGCGGCGAGAAGAACTGGGCCGTGGCCTACGGCGACCCGCGCACCTACGCCATGCGGGCCATCGGCGGCATGTGGGCCGAGATGGGCGGGCGCGTAGGCGGGCAGATGCGCGAAGGGCGCGCGCCGGCGGGGCTGAAGCCGGCCTTCGAGTTCGAGTCGCCGCCGCTGGCCGAAGTGATCCGCGACATCAACAAGTACAGCAACAACGTGATGGCGCAGCAGCTGTTCCTCACGATCGGGCTCACGCAGAAGAACCGCGGCACCTTCGAGGCTTCGCGCGCGGCGCTGGGCCAGTGGTGGCGCGAGCGCATCGGCACGGGCGAGGCGCAGCCCGTGTTCGAGAACGGCTCGGGCCTGTCGCGCGACGAGCGCATCAGCGCGGCTGCGCTCGGCAAGATGCTGCAGGTGGCATGGCGTTCGCCGGTGATGCCGGAGCTGATGTCCTCGCTGCCCGCCATGGGCGTGGACGGCACGCTGAAGAAGCGCACGCTGCGCTCGGGCGGCTCGGCCCACCTGAAGACGGGCACGCTGCGCGATGCCTCCGGCGTGGCCGGCTACGTGGACGGTGCGAGCGGCCGGCGCTACGTGCTGGTGGCCATCGCCAACGGCGAGAACGCGGGGGCGGCGCGCGCCGCGTTCGACGCACTGGTCGACTGGGCCTCGCAGGACAACTGACGGCAGGTGGCGGGCCTGCGCGACCCTGCCAGGTACTGAAATCTTCTGATGGCAAATGCCGCTTGCGCGCGGCCATGGCACTGCACAGAATCGGACGGCCGTTCTATTCAGTACAAATCCAACGCAGGAGACATGCCTTGACCAAGCCACGCCCCCACTCGTTCGTCCTGATGCGCAAGACAGCCGCCTGGACGGCGCTCGCAAGCGCAACCTTGCTGCTGCTGTCCGCCTGCGGCGGCGGGGATGGTGGCGGAGTAGGCATCGGCGTTGGCTTTCCGCCGCCCGTAGCCGACACCGGCCGGGGCTCGGTGGTCACCAACCCGCCCGAGCAGACGGCCAAGCTGACCGCCGACCAGTTCAAGGCCAACCTCCAGGCCAGCGACCAGGGCAGGTCGGTGCTGCAGGTGGCCGGCGCGCCCAAGTGCGGCATCGACGTGCGCTACCTCGAATACCGCACCATCGGCGCGAAGAACGAGGCGACCAACGCCACCGCCGCGATCATGGTGCCCACGGGCACCGACGTGGGCTGCGGCGGCCAGCGGCCCGTGGTGCTCTATGCCCACGGCACCACCGCCGCCAAGGCCTACAACCTCGCCAAGTGGACCGACAGCACGCAGCCGGCCGCAGGCGAGGGCCTGATGATTGCCGCCATGTTCGCGGCGCAGGGCTACATCGTGGTGGCGCCCAACTACGCGGGCTACGACAAGTCGACGCTGCCCTACCACCCGTACCTCGACGGCGACCAGCAGGGCAAGGACATGGTCGACGCGCTCACGGCCGCGCGCAAGACCTTCTCGGGCATCGACGCGAACGACGCCGGCTCGCTGTTCATCACCGGCTACTCGCAGGGCGGCTATGTCGCGATGGCGGCGCACCGGGAGATGCAGGCGACGGGCAAGACGGTGACGGCCTCGGCACCGCTGTCGGCGCCCTCGGCCATCAGCCTGTTGTCCGACTACACCTACCTGGGCTGGCCGGCGCTGGGCTCCACGCTGTTCGTGCCGCTGCTGTCGACCAGCTGGCAGCAGCAGTTCGGCAACGTCTACAACGCCACCAGCGACATCTACGAAGCGCAGTACGCCACCGGCATCGACACCCTGCTGCCGAGCCTGACGCCCGGCACGCTGTTCTCCAGCGGCAAGCTGCCGCAGCTGGCGCTGTTCCCGGCGAATGCCACGCCGGGGCCGGTGAGCCCCTCGCTGTCGATCTTCTACGGCGCCAACAACCTGATCAAGCAGAGCTTCCTGACGCAAGCGGCCGGCGACATCCTGGCCGCGCCCTGCCCCGGCAACGCACTGCCGGCCACGGCGGCGTCGCTGAGCACGACCTCGCCGCTGGACTGCAAGCCGGCGACGGGTTTCCGCAAGGCGGCCGTCGCCAACGACCTGCGCAACTGGGTGCCGACCCGGCCGATGCTGATGTGCGGCGGCGCCAACGACCCGACGGTGAATTTCCTCAGCACCCGCGCCACCTCGGGCTACTTCCGCGCCAAGGGCGTGCCGGCCGCCGCGCTGGCAGTGGTGGACCTGGAGGATTCGGCCGCGATCGACGCCTACTCGACCGCGCGCGCCGGCTTCGCGCAGGCCAAGGACCTGCTGGCGCAGAACACGCCGGGCAGCGCGTCCGACAAGGCGCAGGCGGTCATGCTCGCGTACCACGGCACGCTGGCGCCGCCGTTCTGCCTGGCATCGGCGCGGGGCTTCTTCCAGGGCGTGCTGGCCGCCGGCGGCTGAGCAAAGGAAGAGCCGGCCCCTTCCAGGAATACCGCGGAACCGGCTTTGCCGGGCCGCAGGTATTGCTCCCTGCAGGGGGTTGGCGCAGCGACACG